>NZ_WEKL01000007.1 GCF_019295435.1 Aquimarina litoralis | reverse complement strand
CTTCATCCGCAATTTTAGTAGACAATAATTTTGACATACTAGCTTCCTTCACTACATATTGACCATCATTTAGCCTTTTTGCGATTGAGTAATTAAACTCTTTACACATCTCAACCTCACTAGCCATATCAGCAACAGAATGTCTTAAAGCCTGAAATTTATCTATTGTTCTTCCGAAAGCTTCACGCTCTCCCATGTATTTGATTGCGTAATCAAGAGCAAACTCTGCCCTAGCGTGCGCATTGATACCCATAATCAATCTCTCAAGGGCGAAATGTTGCATGATATAAGAAAAGCCTTTATCCTCTTCTCCCATTAAATTCGCTATAGGAATTTTTACATTATCAAAAGCTATCTCACCAGTATCTGAAGCCCTCCAACCTAATTTATCTAATTTGGTAGCTGAAATACCAGGAGTTTCTCGATCCATAATGAAGATACTTATACCTTTATTACCAAGTTCTGGAGATGTTTTAGCGGCAACCACAAGATAATCACTATAAACTCCATTAGTGATAAATGTTTTGGAACCATTTATAACGTAAGAATCACCTTCTTTTACAGCGGTTGTTCTCATACCAGCTACATCAGACCCTCCAAATGGTTCAGAAATACAAAGGCACCCTATTTTCTCTCCAGATATACTAGATCTTAAATATTCTTCTTTTATCCTGGCATCACCTTCCTTATTCACATGTGTCATTGCTAAATATACATGAGCCCACATTGCGGCAGCAAAACCTCCAGAATTAATCTTTTGTAATTCTTCTAAAAATATTACTGTATAAAACAGGTCTAGTCCTAAACCTCCATACTCTTCTGGATATGCTATTCCAAAATAACCCATTTCGCCAAATTTCTTCCAAATAAAGCGTTCTATATCACCTGTTTTTTCCCACTTTTCTATATGTGGAACTACTTCTTTTTGTAAAAAATCTTTAAGACTTTCTCTAAATAATTCGTGCTCTTCTGTAAAATACATGTTGTTTAAATGATAACTTTGATTTATATAGCTAACATAATTACCGTAAATAGAGGATATTTAAAACTCAATACAAATTCACATATTGTCAAAATTCACAGTAATTTTTTCCGATTTTTAATTTAATGTCAAATATAATGCTATTCTATCGATTTTTTCTAAAGAAAACCCTTCAATTTTTCCTAATTCTTCAAAGTCAGATATACCATTATTTTGTTCAATGAAATCTTTTATCTCCAGAGCAGTTTCAAAATCAAAATATGGAACCTCCATTAGCTGCTTTACTGAAGCTTTATTAATATTTATTTTATTTATCTGTAACGGTGTTTTTACCGTATATAATAATAGAATTTTATTGTGCTTATTATTATATAAACCCTTAACATCCTTCAGTTGTATATCACTGACAAAACCATTTAATTCAACTCTACGGGCTATAATTCTTTCTGCAATAAAATCCGGAACACCTATCGTTTCTTGTAATTCTTTTGCAGCCACTATATTCAGATCTCCCTTCTCTGCAAAAGATTTTTCAGGAAACTTCTTCTTTCTACTATAAGAAGTTTGATTTTTAGATCTATTTACCCAATCAGGAAATTTGAACAATGGTGCAATAACAGTTAATAAAGAATCCGAAACTCCTGTAACCTTCTTGAAATCTTGTTTCGAATTTATCCATTTATCTTTTTTGCGATATTCTAGTAGTTTATTTAACTCATTTACCGACAATCCTAAAACATATGCTTTATATTCTGTAATGAAATTCGGATTAAAAGGCTTTAATTTATAGGCCTTTTTTTTATTATTAGCTTCTACTCTTAAAACATCAATTTGTGTTTGATATTCGGCTAATTCAACAAAATTATCTGTATTATTTTCTCCATTTGGAAAAAAATATAAAACTAAAATTAGACTAAAAATTAATAATGACAAAAGTAAAATCCCATTCCGGAACCTTAGGTGTATCTCGAAATGGGATTTTGTTAGTTTCATCTGTTTATATATACTATTTTAAGGTCAGATGGAATCGTCATAGAATCATTCCTGTTATGTATCAACCTAATTCTAATGACTTATTTCATGTTTTAAAAAAAGTTCTTATCCTTTAGATGCTTTTATTGCATCAAAATACCTTATCAATTGTTTCTTCACAACAGGGAAAAGGAAATATAAACCTATCATATTTGGGAACACCATTGCAAAAATCATCGCATCAGAGAACGCCCATATAGAATTCATACTTGCTGCTGCTCCAATAACAATAAATGTTAAGAACAATAATTTATATACCAAATCCGCAGTTTTACCTCTTCCAAATAAGAACTTCCAAGATTGTAATCCATAATATGACCATGATATCATTGTTGATACAGCAAACAATACTACTGCTATCGTTAAAAATATATTAGAATACGGTATATACTTAGCAAAGGCTTGTGCTGTAATTCCAGCACCCTCATAAGATATTCCATCAATTAAAACTGATCCGCTACCATCGCCTCCATACTGAAAAGCTCCTCCAGAATTAAATATAATAATTACCAGAGCGGTCATCGTACAGATCACCACCGTATCTATAAAAGGTTCTAGTAAAGCCACAAGTCCTTCAGATGCAGAATACTTTGTTTTTACTGCAGAATGCGCAATTGAAGCCGATCCGGCTCCAGCTTCATTAGAAAAGGCTGCTCTTTTAAATCCTACTAATAAAACCCCAATAAGTCCTCCTACTCCAATAGCTTTTGGATTAAAAGCTTCAGTTACGATCATTCCAATTGCATCATCTATAAATGAAAAATTACTAAAAATAATGTATAGACAAGCCAATATATACATAACTGCCATTAATGGAACTACCTTTTCAGTAACAGAAGCAATACGTTTGATACCTCCAATTATGATAATCCCCACTAGTATTGCCAATACAACTCCGATTACAGTCCCTGCTCCAGTACTCTCTAATCCCATCAACTCTTTTAGTACGATAGTAGCCTGATTAGATTGTGCAGCATTTCCTCCACCGAATGATCCTCCGATACAGAAAATAGCAAAAATTACCGCAGCAATTTTACCTAAAGTAGCAAAGCCTTTTTCTTTTAATCCTTTACTTAGATAGTACATTGGACCTCCATATACAGTTCCATCTTCTCCAACATCTCTATATTGAACTCCAAGTGTACATTCAACAAACTTTGTAGACATCCCTAATAATCCACATACTATCATCCAGAACGTTGCTCCTGGACCGCCTAATGCGATCGCCAAAGCTACACCGGCAATATTACCATTACCTACTGTTCCAGAAACTGCTGTAGCTAATGCCTGAAAGTGTGAAACTTCTCCTTCTTTACTCTCATCTCTTATCGTATCTGGTATATCACCATCCACTCCTGCATTTGGATCACCTAAACTATGATTTTCTAAGTCATCATATTTACCTCTTACTACATTGATTGCTTTTGGAAAATATCTAATATTAGGGAATCCAAAATAAATAGTGAAAAATATAGCACTTAGTACTAATAATATAATTACAAAAGGTGCTCCTGAAAAGACCTCGAAAAAAATTACTTTGGAAAAAAAGTCTGATACTGGCTGAAATGCTTCATCTATCTTCTGATCCAAACCTTTTTCTGCCTCCTCTTGTGCAAAAGTTAAAAATGGAATTGTTATTGCTAAAATTGAAAGAAGAATTCTCTTCATAATGTGTGAGTTAATTGAATTTAGTTTTTTTAGAAGTGAGCAAGATGCTAAAAAAAACATTTGTTTACAATAATTTAACGGTTAAATCTTCAGTAATCATTTAAATATTAAACTCTTTATTTAGTTGATTTACTTGTTCTGGTCTTCCTAAAACGACTACTTTGGAACCTGGTTTCAAGATGGTATCTGCTTCCGGATTTACAATATATTCGCCTTCTGGAGACTTATATCCTATAATAGTACAACCAGTTCTAGATCTCATAGCAATTTCACGAATAGTTCTTTCTTGCAGATCATCAAATAAATCCTCAAAAGAAACCTCTTCTATATTGATAGATTTTTTACCTACAATGGATAAATTATCCAAAAACTCTATTAAATCAGGAACCACAACTAGAGATGCCATATGATCACCTCCTATTCTATCAGGCATGATAACATTATCAGCTCCTGCTAATCTTATTTTTTTATAAGATGCATCTTGGGATGCTCTACTAATAATTTTTAGATCCTTATTGATTTGCCTTGCAGATAAAACGATGAATAGGTTATCTGCGTCTTCTGGTAAAGTACATATTAGACAAGATGCTTTTTTGATTTGTGCTTCGATCAGCACACTATCTTCTGTAGCATTTCCTTCTAGAAAGAAACGCTCATCACTTTGATATTTTTCAATAACTGTTTTATCATTTTCAATAATTAAAAAAGGCTTATTGTATGCAGATAATTTATCAGCCGCTTGTTTACCATTACGTCCATAACCAACGATAATGATATGATTTTCTAACTTATTAATCATTTTTTGCAGTTTTCGATATTGTACTCTTTCGGGATCACTCTTACCTACAATATATTCTGTAATTACAGATAACGAATATCCTAATATTAATGCACTGGTAGTGATTAAAAATACAGTAAATAATTTGGCAGTATCATCTAGGGGTTCCACCTCTCCAAAACCTACGGTAGAAACTGTTATCACAGTCATGTAAAGAGCATCTGTCCAAGAATAATCCGAAAAAAAACGGAAACCAAGAACTCCAACTGCTATAACCGTTACTAATAGTGTTAAGGCTATATATATTTTAGACCCAAACCTCTTAAACATACTTATAAATCAAATACTGAAGTTCTTTTTGTGTAGACTAAATCTTTTAATTTTAACCAAAATGCCATGTTAAGGTATATTACAAAACCTAATCCTGCTGTAGCAAAGGTTAGGTAAATAAAAAATAAACGTACATTTTTAGCACGCATTCCGAATCTATCTGCTAGCCTGCTAGAAACATAAAATCCATTTCTCTCTAAAAAGTGTCTTAGATTGTAAAGCATAATGCAAAATAATTATATTATCCCTAATTACCTTCTTCATTCAACAAATAATTACCAATTGCACATTTTAAACAAGCTTTTCGATCGCAATAGTTGATCTTTAAATGAATCATAGCCTGCGAATGTAATGCATCTTCTATACAGACACCAAGTGTTGTAAATTTATCCACAATAGAATTTCTCTCATATGGTAATTGAGACATTAACCTAAAGATATCTTCTTCAACCTCGACTCCTATGACTTTTGCATATATAAATTTGAGAGGTATTATTGTATTGATTATAATTAAATCTATAAATGGTTTGGTTAATTTCTTACTCTTTGGAGATGAATCTTTTGTAAATGTATAGTGAGTTCTCCAAAAATCACTAGTGCTTACATCAAATAATTCATAGAATTTATCTAGGTCGTTTGCTTTAATAATGCTACTAAAAAGTTGTTTATTTTGAACATACAAGTTTGCTAATTGAGATATGCGAATGGTAGGAAAGTTAGGAGGTCTTAATCTAAAAAAATGAACATTAAGCACTCCTATGTTTTCTAAATGATATTTACGCTTTAAATATTCATAGTGCTTTATTAACTTCTGAACATATGTAATATCCAAATCTTTATCCAATAGATTAGCCTGACCAAACAATAATGCTTCTACTTCCATTAAATCGTCACAGCATTTCCTTAGAATCGAAAAATCAAATGAGTTAGCTAAACTCAAAAAAGCATCACTATTTACATTCAGTCCAAAACCTTTTGCCAATAATTTAAAGAGTACAGCTTCCCAATCATAAGAACAGCCTTCTAACAAATCTATGATCAGCTGAGATTTTTGTTCTAATCTTTCAACATATAATCTTTCTTGCCAATTGAATAGTGTAAATGATGAAACTGTAGGAAGTTGTTTTTCACATTGTATCCACTTCATATTCTGATTACAAAATAGATTTTGATATTTAGTAAGTAGATTATTATTCAAATATTCCTTTAATTGTAATGTTGGTATTTTCGAATTATCTTTTCTAAAGATATCCATATCATCTTCCCAAACCACATGTAATACTACATTATCATATGCAGGATCTATTTCATGATGATGTCGATACCAATCACTAGACTTTAAATGGATTTCAACATTTCCTGCCCATTTTTGATTATCAATAATCAATTGGGTATTGAAAAAATCAGGACCAGATTTTGTTTCATTGTGGTCACCAACTCTTATAATTACCACATCTTGTCCGTCCGTTGTTTTTAGGTTCGAGGAGTTGATCTTTTTATATTTCCATAAATAATGGAGAAAATCTTCATTCATAAAAGGTAAACTATTTAAACAATCATAAAAACACGATTAGCTCTTAGCTATATATTATTGTGTTTTCACATACCGGATTGTTACCTCTTATCTATTATAAGGTTTTAAGAAATGCTCTAAAAATTCTATTCTATTATTAAAAGCCTCAAAATTTGTTGCTATGTACTTAATATTTTACACAAGAAGCATACATGATCGACTCAAAAACTGTAATATTCTATCCAGAATAGTAGTATTTTCCCCCTTTTATTCTTAAAAAAGCCTTAAAAACATTAAAAATGTACTATTGGTAAGATTTTATGTATTAATGGAAATTATTAGCACAATATCATTTCTTTAATTTGTTAAAGAATTAGGGAAGATAAATTCAAAAAACATATATAAAGATTTCAAAATCCTAAGCTTAGTTGAGTTTGTGTTAGGTTATAGATGGTTGTCAGATGACAACCATCTTTATTTTATATAGATTTCTAATTTATATCTAAAATTGAATATCAGGATAGATATCGAACTTGTTAAAGAAAGCTTTTTTAAATTTTGAAGAGTTAGAATAATTGAGATTATCCATCACTTCTTTAATAGACAGTCTTTCAGTAAAGATCATATTGTAGGAACTTTCTAATTTCTTATTATTAAAAAACTCTAAGGGTGTCTGATTATGTATTTCTTTAAACATATTAAAGAAATTTGTTCGACTCATATGCGCCATAGAAGCTAAATGATCTACTCCTATAAATGGTTCGTGTAAGTTATTTTCTAAATAACTACTAACTTTATAAATATTACCTACCTGTGTGCTGTTAATTTTAAATGGATTACTTTCAGTTTCCCACATCAAAACATCCTTCCAGAACGTTTCCAGTAATCGAATTCCTCTGGCTATAAAGAACAAGTAGTTTTCTATCTTACTTATGTCAGGAGATACTATTTGATCAAATAAAACGGATTGTTTATAGGAAAGATAAAACTTATTGATATGTTGATGAGAGTGTCTAATATATCGATCCATTTTCTCAGCCATATCATTATTCTTGAGGAAATAAGGTTTAGTATACTTACTTTTCAATACGATCATGATTGATTTTACTTCAGCACCTTTTGTAATATAAACTCTTTCTCCTTGTTGTGAATTCATACATCTCATATTACCAGGAGTATAACCATCAGAGTAAGAGCTTATAATTTCATTCTTTTTGATTTGATGATCCAATGAGTATTTACGGAAGTGAAGAATAATATCCTTTTCATCTATAGGCTCTCTAACATATTCAATATCAACATGTGCTTTGTAATTATTGATAAAAAGAAAAACTTCTGGCGAAATCTTATAATAACTAAGATATCCCTCTCCAATTTCTGGTGGAAAACAAATTCTATCAGAAGTCCCATTAGGTTCCAATTGGGATCTAAAATAACTTCTTAATACATCTATATCAGCAAAGTCAAATGAATATTTCTGCATAACCCATCGATTTTATACGAATCCTTAATCTAAAGATTACATTTTTAGCATAACGTTGCGTAAAACGAAACTTTAAATCAAAATAAAGTATAAAAACAACCCCTATATTAGTTCCGTAAACTAATAAAGGGGAAACCTTTAATGATATAAATATAAATAATTTATTTTATATGGCTTATTACATCATATTTAGTGATAATATGATGCTTTCCATTTTCAAGAGCTACCAATACAGCAGGATTACCATTTTTGATTAATCCTGATATTTCATCTAATGAAGTTCCAGCATTCACAATTGGAAAAGGATCTTTCATGATGTCCTTAATAGGTGTATCCGCAGTATTCTTATCTTCTAAAAATGCCGAAAACAAAGCACTTTCATCTACTGACCCAACAAAACCTTCGCTGTCTATAACAGGTATCTGAGAAATTTGGAATTTTCGCATTCGTTCGATCGCATGAGAAACCAATTCTTCAGTTTTTACTGTAACTAATGGCTTATCTATATGGTTTTTAACCAAATCTACTGCTGTAGAAACTTCTTCTTCCAAAAATCCACGTTCTCTCATCCAATCATCATTGAACATTTTTCCAACATATCTGCTTCCATGGTCATGAAATAACACAACTACCACATCATCTTTCTTGAAATGTTCTTTTAATTGCAATAAACCTTTGATAGCAGCTCCGGCACTATTTCCAAGAAACATACCTTCCTCTTTTGCTAATCTTTGCGTATATACGGCTGCGTCCTTATCGGTAACTTTAGTAAAACCATCAATAATGGAAAAATCTACATTCTTTGGTAAAATATCTTCTCCAATACCTTCGGTTATATAAGAGTATATCTCATTTTCATCAAATACACCTGTCTCGTGATATTTTTTAAAAACTGATCCGTAGGTATCAATTCCCCAAACCTTTACATTTGGATTCTTTTCTTTTAAATATTTTCCAACACCAGAAATTGTACCTCCAGTTCCAACACCAACAATAAAATGAGTTACTTTCCCATCTGTTTGTTCCCAAATTTCAGGCCCTGTACTTTCATAATGAGCTTTGGCATTAGAAGGATTATCATACTGATTTACATACCAAGAGTTTGGTGTTTCTTCTGCCAATCTTTTAGAAACCGAATAATAAGATCTTGGATCTTCTGGTTCTACATTAGTTGGACATACCATTACTTTGGCTCCAACTGCTCGTAGGATATCCATCTTTTCTTTGGACTGCTTATCTGCCATTACACAAACAAGTTTATATCCTTTTACAATAGCAGCAAGCGCAAGTCCCATACCAGTATTACCAGAGGTTCCTTCAATAATAGTTCCACCTGGTTGTAATCTTCCATCTGCCTCAGCATCTTCTATCATCTTCAATGCCATTCGATCTTTTACAGAATTACCTGGATTAAAGGTTTCATATTTAGCTAATACTAAAGCATCTACATCCTTTACTAGGGCATTCATTTTTACCAAAGGTGTATCTCCAATGGTTTCTAATATATTATTTGCGTACTTCACAAGCTTACTATTTTAATAAAGTCTTCTTTTATTGTTTTTTATGCGGTGCAAAGATACAAATACAAACCTATTAAGTGAATGTAAGATGTACGAATTCCTATTACTGAAAACGAATTGCCTTGGATGGAGATATTTTGGCAATTACATAAGAAGGAATTAGTAGCATAATTAGACATAAAATCATAGTCCCTATATTAAGTAATAAGATATAACCAATACTTATATACACAGGAGCTGTACTAACATAATATGTTGCAGGATTTAGACCAATAATTTCATAATGCTTTTGTATAAAGAGTAAACCTATTCCTATAAGATTTCCCCAAAAGAGACCTACTAGTATTAAATAACCAGCATTATACAAAAACACTTTTCTGATACTCCAGTCATTAGCACCCAATGATTTTAATATCCCTATCATAGAGGTTCTTTCCAAAATCAACACCAATAATGCAGTGATCATATTAATACCAGCCACTAGTATGATAATACTAATAATACCAATTATATTAAGATCAAATAACTTTAACCACTCGAAAATACTACCGTATTTCAGTGTTATGGTTATTGCTTCTAAATCAGAAGGAATATTTTCAAAAATCTGTAATCCTTTTTTATCGATCTCGTTGAAATCATCTATAAACACCTCGAATCCTCCAACTTCATCTTCTTTCCACTTATTCATTTTTTGAATATGACGAATATCAGCAAGGATAAATTTTTCATCAAACTCTTGAAAACCGGAATCATAAATTCCAACAATCTCGAATGCTCTTATATTAGCAGGAATATTAGAACTAGAATTTTTCTTTAAAAAAACTGTATTTGCTTTATCACCAAGCCCCAATCCTAATCTAGATGCAGTATGAGCAGAGATTAAAATTTGATTATTCCTAGGATCTGTAAAATCAGGAATCACTCCTTCTATTATATATTCTTTGAAATGTGACCAATCATAATCTTCTCCTATTCCTTTGACAACAACACCTTCGAAATCATTTTCTGTTCTAATCAAACCACCTTTTGTAGCAAACCCCTGCACATGTTTAATTCCTTTTACATCTGTAAAGGTCGGATAGAAATGTTGATCTTTCTTAATAGGGATCAAGGATTCAAGGCTACTGTTATTATCATAACTAGTAATAATCACATGTCCATTAAATGCGGCAACTTTTTCTCTTATTTTACGTTGTAATCCTATACCAGTAGCAATGGTTATTAACATCATGATCATTCCAATAGCAATAGCAAAAATTGCAATTTTTATGATTGTAGATGATATGCTACTTTTATGTTCCTTACCTTTGATAAGGCGTTTGGCAATAAAATATTCGAAATTCAAGGTTACTTATGGTTTTTATAAGAAATGCTTTCAAAAATACGTTTTTATTCTTTTTTATACTCTTTATTTCTTGTGTAAGCGGAACAAAAACCTCATCTCGGACGTTACAGGATGATGAACAGCCGATTCAAAATCAGAAAAATATCGTTTCTGAGACTCAAATCCAGGATTCTGTAGATGTATTAGCTCCGGTAATCGTTGGAGCGAATCAAACAGAATTATACCTGCCTTTACTACAAAATAAGAAAGTTGCGATTGTAGGGAATCAAACTTCAGTAATTTTTAAATTCCCAAATTTAAAACCACTGCTTCAAACAGAAAAAATAGCAGCTAATTCTTTAAATCAATATACCCACCTAGTCGATTCTTTATTAGCTCGAAATATTAAAATACAAAAAGTTTTCGCTCCAGAACATGGTTTTAGAGGTAAAGCAGATGCAGGAGAATTAGTTGCAGATGAAAAGGATATTAAAACAGGATTACCTATTATTTCTTTACATGGTAAAAACAAAAAGCCATCGGCCGAATCACTTGCAGACGTAGACATTGTTGTATTTGATATTCAAGATGTAGGAGCTCGTTTTTACACCTATATTTCTACGCTACATTATGTAATGCAAGCATGTGCAGAGAGTAATATTCCTGTTTTAATCTTAGATCGACCTAATCCTAATGGTCACTATATAGATGGACCTACTTTAAAACCAGAACATAGCAGTTTTGTTGGTATTCATCCTATTCCTTTAGTACATGGAATGACAATTGCAGAATATGCTAAAATGATAAACGGAGAAGGATGGTTAGGAAATGATTTAAAATGTGAAGTGAATTTTATTCCAGTAAAAAATTACACACATCAGACTTATTACAGCTTAGCTATCAGGCCATCTCCTAATTTACCTAATGACAGATCTATTAACTTATATCCAAGTCTCGGTTTTTTTGAAGGAACAACGATTAATGCTGGACGAGGTACAGAAATACAATTTCAGATTTTTGGATCTCCAGATTTCCCTATTGATCAATATGATTTTGCTTATACGCCTCAACCTAATTTTGGAGCTAAATACCCTAAACATAAAGGTGAAGTATGCTATGGAAAAGATCTAAGAAAAACAGAACGCCTTGCCTCTATTAACTTACAATGGCTTATTGATGCCTACAATAACTCTAATAACAAAGAAGGTTTTTTTAATACCAAATCTTTCACTATCCATGCAGGTAATACAAAACTACAAGAACAAATTCAACAAGGCTATACTGCACGTGAGATAAAAAAAACCTGGATAAAAGATCTTGAGATTTTTAAAAAAATAAGAGCACAATATCTTATTTATGAATAACCCAAAATACGGATATCAAGACCCCTGTTTTCAGGGATATTGAAGACTTTCGAAATTAATACCTTTGATTACTCTTGGGCTTGAATTGTTAAAATCAAATAATGGCGTTATTTTTAGAGTAAGAAATGAAATCTGTTCGTAACAATATATTGGATAATGTAAGAAATAGTATTGCGATACTTCTCTTATTATTTTGTTTTGGCCTGCAAAGTCAAGTTGATACCAAACGAAGGTTTCCATACCCCAATAAAAACGAAAGAGAAATTGTTGATGAGTTAAAATTCCTCGCTGATATTCCTGAAAAACGTAAAGAAAGTTATATAAGAGCTCATCAAGAATTCAAAAAACCTAAAGTTAAAAGCAATAGATTTAAAGCTGATCTAAGTTTAATTTTATGCTCATATTTTAGAAGTATTTCTCAAATTGATTCTATCAAATACTACGCAAAAAAAATCTTAGAACTAAAAGAATTCGGAAACGATACACTTACAAACAACATTCATGGTCTTGCCTACTTCACCCTTGGTCAAGCGAATAGTTTTACTGGTTTAAATGAAAAATCCAAAAAATGGTACCTTAAAGGGATAGATATTTCCTCAAAATACGAAGATAATCGAGTGTATTATATCAATTCTTTTGGCTTAGCGAATATTTACATTGCTACACACGAATATGACCTGGCTTTGGAGCTTTTAGAAAAATGTAAACAATTCGAGAAAAATGAGGAAATGGTATTTGGCTCTATTGTAAATATGGCAAATATTTACGGATATAAAGAAGAGTATGATAAAAGCATATCATATTTAGAGCAGGCCAGAGAACTATGTATAAAAGCAGATAGAAAAAGTTGTATCGGAACGATATCTGTTAATCTAGGTATAACCTATAAAAAGTTGGGCAATCCTGAGAAAGCGTTAATTTCTTTTGACAATGCTTTGGCAATTGCAAAAGCAAACAACTTTGATCGAATGCAAATCATTGGCGGTGTTGAAAAGGGACGTTTGTTAAACGAACTGAACCGAACTCAAGAAGCAGAAGATATTACACTCAATGCGCTGGAAATTGCAATAAAAATAGGTTTTCTAAATGAACAAGAAAAAATTTACTATAGATTAAAAGAAATAGCTGTTGCCCAAAATGATTATAAAAAAGCTCTAGATTATCGCGAAAAATATGACCAAGTAAGTGATTCTATTAGAACCTTGGATAAAGACAAGGAAATACGTGAACTAGAAGTAAAATATAAAACACTTCAAAAAGAAAAAGAAATCAAGTTTCTACAAATTGAAAATACCAATAAACAACTTGAATTAGCCAACCGTGAAGAAGCGATAAGCAATTTAAAATTAAAACAAGAAATAGAAAATAAGGAGAATGAAATCCTTAGAAGGGAAAATGAAAATAAATTATTAACTTTTCAAAACACTACCGAAAAAGCATTAAAAGATAATATCATTCTTAAGAAAAATCAGGAACTCAAAGATGCTCAATTAAAAATTCAACAAGATGAAACCAGTAAACAACGGGCATTTAAAAATATCATTTTATATTCATTCCTAATTCTTCTAATTCCAGTAATAGGTCTGCTAATCACTTATTATCAAAAAATTAAGGTCCAAAGTGAATTAAACCAAAAACAAAAAGAAATAAACGAAGAAAAAATCTCTTCTTTATTAAAAGATCAGGAATTACAAGTAATTAAAGCTTCTCTAGAAGGTCAGGATAAGGAACGTAAGCGTATTGCGCAAGAATTGCATGATAGTATAGGAGGAAACTTGGCAGCCATTAAGCTTCGTTTAAATAATTCTTATAGCAATCAAAATGGAATATTAAAAGGGATTAACGCTCAAATTGACGATACATACGAACTAGTTCGTAACATTTCGCATGACCTAATTCCAAAAAAATTTATTAAAAATAATTTTTGCGATGTAATACAAGAATATATTGATAATATTAAAGGAGCTAGTAATTTGAAAACTTCTTTTCATGCGTATCCAAGAAAAAGCATAGATGCCTTACACGAAAATTTGCAAGTAGAAACATTTAAAATCATTCAAGAATTAGTAACAAATAGTATTAAACATGCTCAAGGTTCTATCATTGAATTACAATTAAATCTTGTAGAAAACGAACTAAATATACTTTTTGAAGATGATGGAGTAGGTTTTGATGTAAGTAAAAAGGCAGAAGGTATTGGATTTAGAAATATAAGAAGTAGATTAGATAAAATAAATGGTACTATCAACATAGATTCAAGAATAAAAAGAGGTACCATCATTAATATAGAAATAACCAACGTAACAACTACTATAAATGAAGTACAACCTAATTATAGCTGATGATCATAAAATGTTTTTAGATGGGTTACTTAGTATTCTAAATTCTGAAAACGACTACAATATTCTCCTTACTGCTAAAAATGGTAAGCATATTGCTAAATATCTAGAAATTAATCCAGATGAAAAGATTGATTTAATTATTACAGATATTACAATGCCAGAAATGGATGGAATTGCGCTGAATAAAATTGTAAAAGAAAGAAATAGAAATATTAAAACATTAGTGGTAAGCATGCACAACAATCCAGATATGATCGATACACTTATCGAACATGATGTGGATGGATATGTGCCTAAAAATGCTGAAAAAGAAGAGCTCTTAAAAGCAATACAAACTATACTGAGTGGTGAAAAATATTTTTCCAGAGAAATTAAGGACATTTATATGGAAAATAAATTCTCCAAAAAGAAAGATGAAGAGGTGAGACTGACGCAAAGAGAAATTGATGTTATCACCTTAATCGCTCAAGAGTTTACTACTCAAGAAATAGCAGACAAATTATTCTTAAGTAAACACACTATTGAGAGTTACCGAAAAAATTTAATTGCCAAACTAAATGTACGAAACCTCGCTGGGCTTACTAAATATGCTTTAAAAATGAAATATATAGTTGTAAAGGAGCTCCAGAAACATACTTTAATAAAACATTTGGTTTTATCATTACTTCTTGAAAACGAGTTGCAAAAAAACGATATCCCATATAAGCGTAATATGGGGTTTCTATAGCTACATCATCTCCAGAAGCTAAAGAAGTGCCTAAAACATTTTGAGCAGAAAAACCTATATAAATACGTTCTCTATTATATAAAATTCCAATTCCTATAGTTGGAATTGTAGTATTTATATTGTTTTCGAAATTAGGATCATTCTGTATTCCTAATTCCTGTAAATTTTCATTAAAAAGAAGTGCTCCTGCAGTAATACCAAAAGATAATACATTAGGATTATAAGACCACCATCTTGCCCTATTATAATTATGATCAAAGATTAGTTTATAAGCATATGAAGCAAACAAATTTGTGGTTCTTGTAACACCAATTTCATCGCTAATAAATCCAGCGCCTAAACCTACTTTCTCTGACTTCAAGGGAGAATTAAAAACCAATCCAATATTTCTAGGACTTCCTTCAAATTGATTTAAATATCCTCTATTAGTTAATGTTATATCTGTATTCGAATAGAACCCAGCATGGGCAGGATTTATAAGTAATGTGTTGTAATTATAATCCGCAAAAACTGGTGTTTGTTGTGCAAAAACTGAACACAAATAATTACTTGACAGCATTATAACTGTCAATATTATATAAATTTTTCTCATTGTATTAACGTTTTAAAACAAGGAAACCAGTTGGTTTTCTCAAATTATTTTCCCCGCTTGTTTTAATATTAAAAAAGTAAGTTCCTCCAGGAAGCTTGTCGGCTCCAAGACCGCGCTTTCTATTAGCAGTTCCATCAAAAACTCGTGATGTATTATTATAACCACTTATTTCAAAAACCAAATCTCCCCAACGATTGTAAATAGAAACTACATTATCTGGATAGTTTTCGATATTATGAATTTCCCAAAACTCATTAATTCCATCTCCATCTGGAGAAAAGCCGTATTTGGTTTCATCTTCAGGAACTAATTCCACAAATACGGTAATTGTATCTTCAACAATACAACCCTCCTCGCTCATAAAAGTTACTGTATATGTCATGGTTTCAGTAGGACTTGCAATGGGATTAAAAATGGTAAGATCATTCAGCCCAATATCAGGAGACCAAACCACAGAACCTGTAGTTGATACTACTGCGTTTAATTGAACTTCTTCTCCTTGCATAATTGTCTCATCTTCTCCAACATCAAGGGATATAGTTTCTACAAAAACTCTAAACCTACACTCCGAACTATTCCCACTAGCATCGGTAGCGGTAATAACTATCTCGGTTCCATCTACCAATTCACTTCCTGGGATTGGAGTTTGAATAATAGTAGGGTTTGAATCAATATTATCTGTTACTGTTAGTAATGGTCTATAATCAGGAACTGTTTCTACATCACAAGAAGTATTTTGCTCGGGTAAACAAGTTATAGAAGGTGATTCAGTATCTGTGGAAGATGTAACTATAAATGTACAACTATTAGAATTTCCACTAGCATCAGATATTGTGAGTTGAATCGTCATTCCATCAGTAAAATCAGTTCCTATTGCCGGAATTTGTTCTATACTTAAATCGGTATCACAATTATCAACCGGGTTAATTAAATTTCTATAATCTGGAAGAACAGCTCCTACAGGTAACATCTGAGTATCTGGACAATCTACTGTAGGTGCCATTGTATCTTCGATCGTAATGGTTTGAGTAACTGTAATACTATTCCCTACTGCATCTGTAACACTATACGTTCGAAGTATTTGTCCAGCAACCGAAGTGTCATCACCCACAAATGCTACATCTGGAGTTCCACAGTTATCTGATGCTTCTGTGACCACTGAAATATCTGGATCAGGAACATCATCAGAACATTGTACAGTAACTGATAATGGATTACTAGCTGTAGGTGTAGTCGTATCTTCGATAGTAATGGTTTGAGTAACTGTAATACTATTCCCTGCTGCATCGGTAACACTATAATTTCGAAGTATTTGTCCAGCAACGGAAGTGTCATCACCCACAAAKGCTACATCTGGAGTTCCACAGTTATCTGATGCATCAGTAACCACTGAAATATCTGGATCAGGAACATCATCAGAACATTGTACAGTAACTGATAAAGGATTACTAGCTGAAGGTGCAATCGTGTCTTCGATAGTAATGGTTTGAGTAACTGTAATACTATTCCCTGCTGCATCGGTAACACTATAAGCTCGAAGTATTTGTCCAGCAACCGAAGTGTCATCACCCACAAATGCTACATCTGGAGTTCCACAGTTATCTGATGCATCAGTAACCACTGAAATATCTGGATCAGGAACATCATCAGAACATTGTACAGTAACTGATAAAGGATTACTAGCTGTAGGGACAATCGTATCTTCGATTGTAATGGTTTGAGTAACTGTAATACTATTGCCTGCTGCATCGGTAACACTATACGTTCGAAGTACTTGTCCAGCAACGGAAGTGTCATCACCCACAAATGCTATATCTGGAGTTCCACAGTTATCTGATGCATCTGTGACCACTGAAATATCTGCAGATGGAATATCTGAATCACATTCTACCGTAATTGGTAATGGATTACTAGCAGAAGGTGCAATCATATCTTCAATTGTAATGGTCTGAGTAACTGTAATACTATTCCCTGCTGCATCGGTAACGCTATACGTTCGAAGTACTTGTCCAGCCACAGAAGTATCGTCACTCACAAATGCTATATCTGGAGTTCCACAGTTATCTGATGCATCTGTGACCACTGAAATATCTGGATCAGGAACATCATCAGAACATTGTACAGTAACTGATAATGGATTACTAGCGGAAGGGACAATCGTATCTTCGATAGTAATGGTTTGAGTAACTGTAATACTATTGCCTGCTGCATCGGTAACACTATACGTTCGAAGTACTTGTCCAGCTACAGAAGTATCGTCACTCACAAATGCTATATCTGGAGTTTCACAGTTATCAGATGCATCTGTAACCACGGAAATATCTGGATCAGGAACATCATCAGAACATTGTACAGTAACTGATAATGGATTACTAGCGGAAGGGACAATTGTATCTTCGATAGTAATGGTTTGAGTAACCGTAATACTATTCCCTGCTGCATCCGTAACACTATATGTTCGAAGTACTTGTCCAGCAACCGAAGTGTCATCACCCACAAATGCTACTATTGGTGGTTCTCCACTATTATCTGCTTCATCTGTTACTACTTCAATATCTGGATCAGGGACATCATCAGAACATTGTACACTGATAGGATCTGGATTGCTTGCTGTTGGATTTTCGGTATCTGGGACAGTTTCTTCATTTACCCAAAAACTACATTCTCCCTCATTCCCACTATCATCAATAACAGTAATGGTTACAGTAGTTGTAGCAGTAAAAGTTGTTCCTGGAACTGGATCCTGAATAATTTCTAAACTAGAATCACAATTGTCAGTTGCAATTACTGAGGTGGTATAATCCGGAAATGAAGATCCTACGGCCAGTACTTGATCATCCAAACAGGTTGTTATTTCGGGAGACTCAGTATCATTGCTTAGTCCTCCAAAAATAATGTGTGTATTTCCTATAACTTGATCAAAAAGATCAGGTATCTCTCCTATAATAACATCATCGAATCCATCACCATTAAAATCTCCAATATTACTAACAGAAGCTCCTATATGATGATCACTAATCTCATATTCATTTCCTATATTTAATCCATTTACCCCATTTAAAGTATTCAGATATAAGGGATCTTCCCAATTTTCTTTTCCAAATACTACATACGCATCTCCTCCTCTACCCCATGGACCACCAAGTATTAGATCATCAATCCCATCATTATTAAAATCTCCAGCAAAGCTTGATGAATATCCAGCCTGACCAATGAACTGTAATCCATAAATTAAAGCACCATTAGTACCATCGATAGTGGACAGGTCAAAAGTTGAGGAATATCCGGTTGATGTTCCGAAAATAACAAAGATTGCCCCATGAACTCTATCATTATTGATATCAAAATCTTCTTCGGGAGCTGTTACTACCATATCGGATATTCCATCATTGTTTAAATCCATTCCTCCAGCTACCGAAGCTCCTAAACGTCCTCCTGAATTTACGGCATTGATTATAAAACCGTTATTTCCATTTAAAGAAGTAAGATCTATTTGAGCTGGACTGGATGAACCTGGACTAAACACAACATAAGCAACCCCTTCTCTACTAACGCCATTAGGTTCGGCATACGAAGCTCCAATAATGATATCATCAAAATCATCTCCATTTAAATCTCCTGCACCCGATACACTTATTCCAAATTGATCTACTGTGTTCAATTCATCAATAAAAAATCCATTAGCTCCATTAATAGTATTCAGATCGAACAAATTACCTGAAATACCTCCATAAATCACAAAAACTTTTCGTGCTCCATTTACTCTTCCGGAAACTATTACATCGTCAATACCATCATTATTTACATCTCCAGCGGCACTAACATCAGTAGGATTAAAGCCTGAAGTGGAAATTTCAAGTCCATCAGTTGCGCTTAAATTTGTAATATCGAATGTAAATGGAAAATTTCCATTTCTTCCATACATGACATAGATACTACTACCATCTCCAATAACCAAATCATCAATACCATCATTATTAAAATCTCCAATAGCATCAACCAAATAAAATTCACTGGCTCTAGCTCCAACAGAAGGCGGTTGCTTGGTAATTTTAAATCCTTGAGATGCTTCTAAGAAAAATAAGTCAAATGTAGAAGGAAATGCTCCATCCGTTCCATAAACAATATAGGCTTCGGCTTCATCATTTTCTAATCTAAATGCATTGACATCAAAAGAACTTGGTTCATTATCAATAATGCAAACGATAAAATCATCTCGCCCATCATTATTAATATCTCCCGCGCCACTAACAAAAGTTTGTCCTCTGGGACTGTCAGCGACATTTGGACTGGTGAGTGTAAATCCATTTTGACCTGATAATTGCGAAACATCTAAAGGACTTGTACAATGAGGTTCTTCAATATTTTCTACCCTTATAGTAAACTGACAGTCTGTTGTATTTCCCCGACGATCTGTTGCGCTAATAATAACTACCATTCCATCTGTAACAGGGGTACCTCGCACTGGAGTTTGAGTAATGGTAAGACTATTGTTTGGTTGACAGCCATCAGTAATCCCTTCATACAATGGCTGAATATACTCTGGCAATGTAACATCCGGTGCCATTACTTGGTCCCCGGGACAATTAATTACAGGAGGAGTATTATCTATACTACCATTTAGGGAACCTCCATAAATAAGATATCCTTTCCCTTCAAGATTGAAGGAAAATATAGTTCTCGAGATAGCACCTATAATTACATCATCTCTACCATCGTTATTAATATCTCCAGCGATACTAACATCAAATCCAAATTTTTGTCTACTAAATCTATCGTCGTCAGAAATTTCAATACCATTAATCCCGTCAATCAAATTAGTATCAAAAGAAGGTTGCCAACCGGTATTTTTACCATAAATTATATAGACTCCACCTCCAGATTTAATTCCATCTCCGCCAATGATAATATCATCTAGATTATCGCCATTATAATCACCGGCTGTACTTACAGATCTACCAACAAATCCAAATGCTTCATCTCCAAGAATAGAAAACCCATTATTTCCATCTAAAGAAGAAATATTTATACTGGCATCAAAAGCTGTCGTTTTTCCAAAAAGAATATAAGCTTTTCCAGCTCGTGAATTATCATCTACTGTCTCTCCATCGGCACCAATAATCAGGTCATTAATCCCATCTGCATTCATATCACCTGCCTTTGCAACTGAACCACCAAATCTACCAGAAGCTGACTCTCCAACTATTTGGAAACCATTGGTTCCTGTTAAATCAGAAAATGTCATACTAGCAGAAAATCCTGTATTACTGCCAAAAACTACGAAAGCAAGTCCGGTTTGCTCAGTACCATTCGAAAAATTCGGAAACCCAACAACAATATCATCAATTCCATCATTATTAATATCTCCAGCTGTATTAACTAATCCTACTCTTTGTGAAGAACTAGTATCAAATGTATTTTTGTTTATTTCAAATCCGTTAGTTCCGTTTAAGTTAGCTACATCAAAAACATTCGGAAATAATGTTGAAGTACCGAAAACGATACTAGCTTTTCCTGCTACGGTATTATCATTACTTTGGGAATATATAATGATATCTGGTATTCCATCATCATTTATATCTCCAGCTGAATTTACATCTGCTCCAAACCTAACATTATCGCTTGAGATCATTCTAAATCCAACAACATTCATTATACTAGATGCTTCTATTACATCAGGAAATATGTTATTTCCAAAAACAACATAAACACTTTCATTACCAGATTCACCAATTACAAAGTCATCATAACCATCATCATTAAAATCTCCAATCCCGCTTAAAGAACTTCCTAATTTACCTCTAATTGTTTCCCCTCTTACCGTAAATCCGTTAGTACCATCTAGTGAAGAAAGTTCAGTTTCTAAATCAAAAGGTTCATTTTTACCGAATACAACATAAACTTCTCCAACATCTTCTTCTACTTCATCCGCTAAATACGCACTAATTAGAAAGTCATCTATAAGATCTCCATTCACATCTCCTGCGCCACTTACAGCAAAACCTGCTTCGTCATCTTCAGAAATACCGTTTAATACAAAGCCATTAGATCCATCAATATAGGTTAGTGGTATTTCCGGACATTCATAGGGCTGATTCAACTGCGCTTTTAATTCCAAAGTTCCAATTAGTATAAGCCAAWTGAGAATGCTATATTTTAATTTATAATCAAACTTTAATATACTTTCCCTCATAATATATTAGTTGTGAGTTATTATATGGGACAAAATTAACTGCCGAGTGATTCGTTTAAATCACCAGAAACCGTAGTTTTCATAAAACAGGCACACCCCTGTTTTCAGGGTATAACTTTCACAGAAAAAAGTGTTTCTTCATATATCTATTTATCCAAAACTTGTACCCTTATATCAGAAGTAATAATTTCATTTTTTTTACAAAGCAAACAACTCATTATCAACCTATAAATGAAAAATGTGTTACAATATTTTGATATAAAAAAATGACAAATGGTAAATTACTTATAGCTTCAAAAACAATAATATAAAAGATGAAAGTATTACAGATCATAGGAATTATCATTGCTGTAATGATTGGAATAACAATTGTATACTATGCTGTAGCTATTGCACTATTTTCCTGGGTCTCTTCACCATCCACAAATGGAGCAAAAATCATAAACAAAGAGCTTAGCAATCAATATTACTACAAAGAAAATACTATAGTATTTGTTCAAGGAGCCAATTTCTTTAGTCTAGGAGCTCGAAAAATCAAGAATGTAGATTATGAAACTTTTGAAGTATTAGCGAATAATTTAGGTAAAGACAAAAATCATGTGTATTTCAATGAAAAAGTTCTTGAAGGAGCACAACCAAAAACATTTGAGATTATATCAACCGAAAAAACAGAGACAAAGTATCAATATCATTATTATTTCAAAGATACTACAACAGTATATTACTTTAGAAACCCTATAAAAGGTGCGAATCCAGCCACATTTCAATATTTATGGGGTGATTTTTCAAAAGATACAGCAGCTATATTTTATCAAGAAAATAGGCTTTCAACATTAAATGACACAGTATATTCAATAAAAAATGACATCAAAGGAAACTATGTCAGAGTAAATGATAGTATCTATTATAAAGATTTATTAGTACAAACAATTGATGCAAAAAACTTTGAGGTAATTACCGAAAATTTTGCTACGGATAAAAAAGCTATCTATTTTCAAAATCACATACTCAAGGATATTGATCCTGAAAGTTTCACTGTTCTTAATTCAGATTACCAAAAAGATAAAAATCACCTGTATTATAAAACTCAAATAATTTCCGATAGTGACCCAGACAGTTATCAATTTATTAGTACGTTGTTTTCCAGAGATAAAAACAATCTATATTATATCGGAAAAAAAGTAATGAATCCTGACTTCAAGAAATATAGTATTAATAAAATCCGTGACATAGAAAGTAGTTACCACTATAGAACTTTAAGTTATGATGAAGATCATATCATTTTTGTCCGAAAAAAGGAATTAATTGAACTTTCCAAAATTCATTCTATTTATAAAGAAGAAATCTATGCACTAAATAATAGAATTAAAAAAGCAGATTATAAAAGTTTTAAGGTATATGAAAACTCTGAAGATCTGTATGCAAAGGATCATAAACAAGTATATTATTTATCTTCTATAATACACAATGCTGATATTTCATCATTCGAAATAATTAATTCTCAGTTTTCCAAAGATAAAAACCACGTTTATTATTTAGAAAAACGATTGCTCGATATTCATCCTGATACTTTTATTTATCAAGAAGGAATGTATGGGGAATCTATTGATAGTTATTCCGCTAAACTTATTTATCCATAATTCCATAATTATTTTTTGTTCTTAAAAGGCAAAGCACATTTTGTTTATTTCATCAAGGCTAAAAGATTACAAAGCCAATAGATTCTTCTTTATTAGCCCATTCTAATAGTTTAGCATGGATATCAATAGCTATCAGACATCTAATTTACAGCTTTAAAAAATAATTTTTAAACAACTAAAAGCCAGATAATTAAGCCAAAATATGTTATCAACAAAAAAACCATCCTCCCTGTTTTCAGGGTAGTCATTTTCACCAGAAAAGGTGTTTCTAAGGGCTTGTTTAAATAGCATCTTTGTACTGTAGTTTTTGATAAACAACTAATCAAATTCTAAAAATTAAACTAATTACTAACCCTATAAAACCATTAAGATATGATCTGGGGAATCTCATTAATTTTATTAAGCATTTTAGCAGTGCCATCATTATTACTTTCCAAAAAGCCTAATGCAAAAGAACTTTTAGAAAAAATCGAACCTTACCAAGGATGGATTGGTTTTGTATTTTGTTTTTGGGGTATCTGGGGAATTATTTCAGCAATTTTAAACTTAGGTTGGCTTACAACCTATCCAATCTGGTGGGTAACTCTATTAGCAGGTAATATCATTTCTGCTGCACTTGGATTTATGTTAGGTTTCGGACTTATCAATAAGTTCTTCTTATCAAAAAATGAAGCAGCAAAAGAAAAAGCAAACGAATTACGAGCAAAGCTAGCTCCTAAGCAAGGAAAACTAGGGCTCTTTGGACTTATCGTTGGAGGATGGATGATTGTAGCGTCATTCCTTTTCTTCACGTAATATGTTAGTTAGTTGAAGAATGGAGAGAGAAATGAACTTGTAACCAGGTTGTATTCTCTCTCCCATTCTAATCAAGCAACACTCTTAAAAACCGTTTAATCGCTAACATAAATCGTAATGATCATATTCGGAACAAGTAGTTCTACAATCCATCCTGCTAAACTCGATGGAGGTTACTGCCCTTATTGCAAAACAGAAAATCAAATGTGGATTCAAGGATATAGAAAGTATTTCCATGTATTTTGGATCCCATTATTTCCTATCGGCAAAAAAGTATATGCTGTATGTAGTCATTGCAAAGGTGCTTTCGAAAAGCATGAATTAACAAGCGAAAAACTAATTTCAAGTTTTGAAAACTTCGAAAAAAATGAAGTAAGAATTCCGTGGTATCATTTCACGGGTACAATCATTTTTTTATTACTAATAGTACTAATCACAGTACTACCTTTTTTTAACTAAATAAATTATCAAATCACTCAAATTTTTAAATTATGAAAACAAAAATTTTATTTCTTTTAAGCATTATTGTTCTTGGAACTACATCAACCTTACAAGCACAAAAACTAAAAAAATTCGGAAGCTCTATTGAGAAAAAGATAGGTCCGAAAACTATCAAGGTTCCATATACAGATGTAGTATCTTATCTAGGATATGCTGCTCCAGGAAATGAAGATGAAGTAAAAGACGGAAAAAAATTCTATTACATTTATGTTTGGGTACCTGCTGTAGCTCCAGAACTTGGAGTAAGAATGATGTCTCCTGTGGGAAAAGCTAAAGTAAAAAAACCTATAAAATCAGAAGCATATACAAAGAATGCTAAGTCTGGTGATTACTTTGATACCTATATCACTTTAGAAAGATCCGACATTATCAGTACTGCAAACATTAGCCAAGATGCTGTAGATAGTGCAAATTGGGTAATATTAGAGCGTAATGACGACAGCGGAGAAATGCCAAAACAACCAAGTGGTAGTACCTACAACTCATTATTAAGATATAAAAGTGATATAAATGATCCTTTAAAAGCACTTACTGTGGGATTATATAGAATCGGTTTTACAACTTATAAAACAGGAGAAGTAAAAGGTACTTTCTTAGCTGAGGTAGCTGCTCCAGTAAAACTTCCAGGTGTAGTAATGGCTAAAACTATTAAAGATTTAAAAGAAGGTCTTAGCAAATAAGATTTTTCTATAAAATAAGTAGAGATAGTTATTTCTTAAACTAACCAATAAGATTACAGAAATAACTATCTCTCATTGATAAAAATCACAAGTTCTTTCTACAAACCACTCAAAGCTCTTTACAAAAATGAAGGACAAAACTGACAACAATAAAAAGGAAGAAAAGAACCTTCTCGATAGTATTTTAGGTAATGCACTTTCTTCTACAAATAAATTTGAAGAAACGAATGCAGGACTTGAAACCAAAAAATGTAAAAGTTGCGGAGCGGCAAGACCAAGTGACACCAACCTTAGATATTGCGATTTCTGCGGAACTCCATTCTATTAAAACCTAACAAACAAAACTCTAAATCATGTCTTTCATTGCTACACAACAAAGATGGGATACGTTCCTAAGTAAAATAAAAGATCGATTTCACGAAGTACTAAGTAAGACAGAAGAGGCTTTACCCTTATTATTTGAAGCTACTGACTTTGAAACCACAACTTTCTTAAATGCTTGGACAGGAATCTATTCTCAAGCTAGAGATCTTGCCTCTAAAATAGAAGATACTTGGTTTGAAAAAGTAGAAGAGACATTTTTAGATCTCGATTTAGAGTACGACTCAAAAAAATTTGTACAAGAACGCACAAAAGGGTTTCAATTACAACATGAACTACATCAAGAATTGAAATCATATGAAGTACGAATTTTTGCAGATGCAGCGAAAAAATTAGTCACTCAGGTTAAAGAAACTTTGTCCAAAGATTTTTCTTGTACACAGTGTCAAGCAAAACTACCAGTGAAGGACAATTTTTTCAGATCCTATTATGCTACTTGTGATTATTGCCAGACGGTAAACACATTCGAGCCAGGAACAAAAGCCAGAAATGTAGAACATTTTGCAATCAATGCATTAGGAGAAGAGGCTGCACTTCAACATCATTTGGAATATGAAAACCTCAAGTTTCAAAACTATCTAGCAGATAGAGATATTTTTAGCAAAGACGAATTACTTATACCATATCGCAAATACATAGAAGCTTTTCTTAAAAAACGAATTGAAATCATTCCTGATTATCAAGAAAGATATGAGAAGGATCTCACCGCAAAAATGTCATTCGTAATCGATTATTGATAACTAAAAAAGAAATTATATGTCAAATTCATTTAGCAACCAACTGCGCTCTGTAATTGAGTGGAGTAATCCTAAACCTGATACACTTTTCGAAAAATGGACACAAGATGGTGATGAAATTAAAAATGCTTCAAAACTTATTGTAGGCCCAGGACAAGGATGTCTTTTTGTATATGAAGGAAAAGTTGAGGGTTATTTTGAAGAAGAAGGACTTTATGACCTTAAAACTGGCAATATTCCTTTCTGGACAACTATTAAAAATATCATGTATAAGTTTGAGTCTGCTCATAAAGTAGGGATTTACTTTTATAGAAAAGCAGAAATGCAAAATATACGTTGGGGAACACCTTCTCCTATTACTTATAAAGATCCAGTATATAATTTTCCTGTAGGATTGGGTGCTTTTGGAAATTTCTCATTTAAGATTACAAAGGCGGTTGATTTTTTTACCAATGTAATTGCTGGCGATGATTATTATCCAGTAAGAGCTATACAAAAGGTAATCTTATCAAGAATTACACAGCCTATTAGTGATTTTCTTGCTAAAGCATCTTTTAGTTATATAGATATTGATAAACATAGAAATGAGATTGCGGAGTTCTCTAGAACTTCTTGCGAATCTATTTTCAATGATTTAGGATTTCAGCTGTTAGATTTTAGAATAGAAGGAACCAATTTTGATGAGGAAACCAAAACAAGAATTGGTAGAATAGCTGACATGAGTGCCGAGGCACAAGCAATGAGAGAACTTGGAGTGAGTTATCAAGATTATCAGCAGCTTGAAGCTCTAAAAAATATGGCAAAAAACGAAGGTGGTGGAAATTTAGGTATGCAGATGGGAGCAGGTTTAGGTATGGGACAAATGATGGGAAATATGATGAATAGTCAAAATCAACAACCTCCTCAACAGCAACAGTATCAACAACCAAACAATCCACCAGCATCTACTTCAGACCCTAATGATCCAATGCAAAAGCTAGAAAAGTTAAAAAAGATGTTTGAAGCTGGACTCATTGATGAACAAGAATACAAACAAAAAAAGCAAGAGATTCTATCTCAGTTTTAATTTAAAACAAATTTAAAATCAAAAATTATGAGCAACATACATAAATTCACAGATCACGACAAAACTGAACAAGGGCAAAAAGCTATCGCTTTAGGTATAAAAAATAAACAATCCTCTTCACAAAGCAGCTATGACTATACTACGCAAGAGGCAGCAGATTTTAGTTGGCCAGATATTAATCCAGATCTAATTGGACATATTGAACCTTGGTTATGTTATAGTAAAAATAATGACGGAACTACTGGAGGATGGGTTGACCTTAATCAATTCGCTAACGGTGAGGAAAGAAAATTAAATGCTTGTTTACAAACACTTGGTTATCCAGAAGAGCTGAACACAACTACTGATAGAGCAAGAGAAATATTAGATGAAATTAATAACAGTGAAAGTTTTGAAGAAACCGCAGCACAGTATGGTTTTAAAAGTAATAACCATTTTTCTTTAAAAGATCATGTTGCATCTTCTTTAATAAAAATAGAAAAAGCAGAAGGAAAAGCTTATGATGCCGCAGATGATTTTCTGAAAGAACAAAAAGCAAAACTAGATGCTCAAATGGATGCTCATATTGAAGCGGCTGAAGCTGGAGGATTATTAGATCCTATTAAGGGAATAGATATGGAGACTTGGGCTGCTGCAAATGCTAAAATTGCAGGTGGAATGGATCTAGAAGAAGTATTGAAAGTTGTAGAAACGGAAAAGCCTATCTGGGATGAAGTTTCTGCAGAATGGACTGCTAGAATGTCTCAAGATACAACCTTTGCTATTTCCAAAGTATACGGAGATGCTTTTATGAACTCTAACATTGGTAAATTCGCAGCAACCGAAACTAATGAAACACCTTCTTCAACTGGTACAGATGGAAGTCCTTTAGACAATGTAATGGAAGATTTTGACCTATATATCAAGATTATGTGTCACCAAAATATGGGAGCAACACAAGGAAAAGATGCAGCTTCTATTCTTAATGAATATGGTCTTAGTGTTACCGATTGGAGTTCAGTAGGTTCACAATGGACAACAAAAATGGCAACTGACACAAGACTTGCCCTAAAAATGGGAGAGCTAATGGAAAAATATAATGCAGAATTTGCAACAGCTGGCGCAGGAGACGATATCGATTTCTAGTAGAATTCGTTTTTAGATGAGAATGACCCGATGGACATCAACAATTCCATGACATTAGATTTAGATAATATACCGATGAAAATCGGGTCATTTACTATCTTCAAAACACTCCTAATAACAATAAAGTGGAAAAATCTATAATGAAACCAGTTTTTTTATTAATCCTATGTTGTTTCTGCAAAATGTATTCACAAAACATAAACCCAACTGAAGAAATAAAACAGCTGATTGCATCTGGAAAAAATCATATTATAGTACTAGCCTTAGATCAATTAAAGAAGAAAGAAAACATATCTTTTCAAGAAAAAGATTTTCATTTTGTTTTAGTAAAAGCTAGTGATAAAAGAATATTAGTACAATTCGGATATAATGTAATGTATCTTCCCAAGAACACAAGTTACTACTCCGATATCATTGTAGAACTACCCTCAGGTTCGATCTCTAAAAGTAGTAAAAGTAACGATGAAACCAATACTACCTATTATTATCCTAACAAAGCTGACTTACAGACGATCCATTCCATCATGAACCCAGATGGTATTAAAAAAGACATTTTCAATATTGGAATTCCAAATCCGCCTACCATCATTAAAGAAACAGAAAATAGTTATTTAGTATATTTTTCTTCAAGAGAACCCTATTTAGGTGGAGTGTTTAGTGAAGAAGAAATAGATAAAAAAACCGGAGAAATAATTTCATTTATAAATGGTCATTATGAACCAATTCCAATCCTACCAGATGATACTGTGCATCAAGAAAAATTTATCGAAATAACCAACTGAAAAATGAAAACCAAAAATATAACCACCATAAGTAGTAACCTAAAGCTTATATGTTTAATGATAGTTGGTTTTAGCACTTTCGTATTTCCCCAAGATAAAAATCATGTAGATAAATCCATAAATCAGGAAGAAACAAAAAAGTTTTTGTGTGTGGAAATATATGGTGAAAAAGGCAGTAATGTCAAGGTACGATTAAACGATATTCCTGTTTGCGAATTATTAATTAAGAATGAAGATGGCTCTGGTAATGCTTTTACCTTTGCCAATTTTTATGCAATCCCAGATATCAATACATTATCAGTATATCCTTTGTCTAAAAAAGGATCCGCAACTATTCGCTTGGCAAGGTATAAGAAAGGTGATATTACGGGAGAAAATAATGGAGAAACATTAGTGAAAATTGAAATTGAAAATGATGACACTCCTGTTCATAAAAAGATAAAACTATCTCCAAACAGACAAAAGTGGTCATGGATGGAAACCGATCTAATCACCAATGAAAGTAGTAAGAAAGAAGCTATTGCATTTGCAAAATCATTTTATAAAACCATGCAACAAAGCAACGTTGAAGAAATGGCTGCTGCTGCAGATCCCATTATAGGATATGAGGCCTTATCCAAACCTGAAACTTCCAAACAAGAACTCATTAATCAATGGACCGAAGGTCTGAAAATGGTTTTTACTGATCAAAATACATTTGATGATATTAATTCAATCTCCATCAAATTAACTCCTATTGCAAATGGTAAACTATTTAGAGTAACAAGAGCAGATGACAGTCCATTATTTTGTACTTCTAATGAAAATGAATCCAATATAGGGTTTAAAGATATTATTGGCCGTAAAAACGGAGTTTGGAAATTTTATCATTGATTTTAATTGTCAGACAAATTAACATTTATTAAAAATATGAAGGATATAAAAAAATTAAGAAAGTTGTCCAAATCATTCAGAGAACATATTGGACCTCATCGAATCGAAATCTCTAAAAACAATGATTGGCAAGGTATTTCAGGTAACCAACCTATATTCTTTTTTGATTTTTTTGCCATTGGAAAATCATTGCGATATTCCATAGTTTCATATATCTCTGAACTATGTGAAATCAATATATCTTCAGCAGATATAGTTTGGGTAGATGGGCAAGATCAATTTTTAAGAGATGGATTGTTATCATTCTGGTTCTGGAACCAAAACGATTTAATTCCGTTCGCTTTTATCGGTAAAGAAGCACATAAAGGTCCTTTTCATCCAATTGATGGTGTGTTATTTCTAAATACGAATACGGGAAAAGACCTTTCTACAATGGAAATCCTGCTGTTAAGTACGAAAAGAGAACATAAGCTAACACGCGTTGCAAACAAACTAGATGAGCTGATTATTATAAAAACAAGTCCTGATCGTGAACAATCCGAACAAATTAAACAGGAAGGAAATGCCTTATTTGGTCAAGGAAATTTTGATGCTGCTGCAAAGAAATTTTATGAAGCTATGTTAGTCGACCCAACAAATCCAAACCCCTACAATAATATGGGAATGATTACTCAAGTTGCTAACATCATGCCGAAACGAGGTGAGTTTTTCGTACAACTTTCTTATCTAGTGGATTCAGCATATACCAACGGAATGAGAGGTTACAGTGGATATCCAGCAAGTCAAGGTAACTTCAAAAAATCTATCAAATTGATGAAGAAATGTATAGATATAGAACCTTCTGCCCAGAATTATGGAATTCTAACTAGATTCTACTTTGACTCAGGGAAATATAAAAACGCACAATATAATGGAAAAAAAGCCTTACAATTGGATCCTGATCATCCAGAGGTACTTGATATCATGGCTAAACTTCCAATATAATATTTTAATATCAACATTTAATTTTAATACAATTAATTAAAATACAGCATTATGTGGCAACATCTTATCGATAAACAGGATAAAAATATAATACGAGAGCATCTAAGTTTTATGATCAAAAACAAAGAAGATGAAAAAATCCTAGATCTTATCATCGCTCAATTTTTAAAAGCAGAAATTGATAGTAATAAGCTATTACTTACCTTTAGAAGCGAAGCGTATGATGAAGAAGTGGTATTAGAATGCAATGCACCATTTGAAACTGAAAAAGGTCCAAAATCTTGGATTGAAGTTTCAAAAGTTCATAACGGAATATCTTGGGAATCATTAGGTGGAGGATATCTTGGATTTAATGGAATTCAAGAAGGAGGATCTGCAATCGAACAAAGTTGGGAATATTACTTTTTAGAAGAAGCTGAAGAGGAAAATGAAGAATTCATTACTTCCTTAAAAGATAACGGTTATGGTATTGAAGATACCGAAGGAATTATTGATTACGGACAAAATTGGGTTATTGCACATCCAGGAAAAATTAACCAATTAGGAGAGCCTACGCTGTATTTTGTATCTCATGGAGATTGTGAAGCTGTGCTTATTGAAGAAGCACAAAACTTAGAAATGGGACAAGTTTTACTAAGAGTAATCGCAGAGTACATTCTGGATGAAGATTATTTTGAAGAAACATATAATTAGAATAGAAGATAATGCTCAGAATAAATCTTCAAATACTTATATTACTCTTTAGCTATTTTTCGTATTCACAAAATCAATCAATGGAAACCGAACCTACAAAAAAGAAATACGGATCAATTATTAAAATAAAGCTCAAGAAAAAAGTAATCTTAGAAGATGATCTATGTATCTCCTTAGAATCATTCTCTCATAAACACTCGGTAGATCGTACGTTCACGAAAGCTTCTGCATATCTCGTTTTATCCATCCACAATGATCAAACAGAAAGACTATTATCCACATATAGTAATGATCATTTAAAATCTGAGGAAGAATTAAATTCTTTCGAATATACCAGAACAATAGAACAAGAAAATGGAATGATAGTTTCCGCAACTTCACAAAATAATGATCGATTTGTCTTTTGGAAGAATTATCAAATTCAACTAAAAGAATTTGAATATGATGAATACATTAAGATTATAGTTACTAAAAAACAATAATAATTATCTACAGTTTTACGTTAAGTTCGTTTATTACTCTTGTGTTCTAAAGGCATTGTCGCTTTCATCTTTTCGACAATGTTGTAAGCAGCAGGGCAAATCGCTACGTTATGCATTGTTAAATTAGAAATCTGATAAAACTTTTTGCGATCTGTATGAGGGAACTCTTTACAGGCTTTGGGTCGCACATCATAAATCAAACAATAATTATCATGGGCTAAAAAAGCACATGGTGTTTGTTTCAATACAAAATCTCCATCTTCATCTTTTCTAAGATACTGTTCCTCGAACTGATACGATTTCATTTTTAGATGCTTGGCGATTCTATCCACATCAATATCCGTAAAAAGTGGACCTGTAGTTTTACAACAATTGGCACACTCTAAACAATCCGTTTTTTGAAACTCTTCATCATGCAATTCCTGCATAAACTGATCTAAATGTTTTGGTGGTTTCTTTTTCAGTTTCGCAAAATACTTTTTATTCTCGTTCTGCTTATCTTTGGCCAGTTCTGGTAATTGATCTATGAATTCTTGCATAGTGCAAAATTACAAATTATGAACAACGAATTTTGAATTGAGAACTATAATCATGAGCAAAGATATTTTTGGAGAAGCGATCAAAGATTTTTATCAAAATCAATATAAAGAAGACATTGTAGTAAAAGCTCCAGACTTTGACGATGATATCATACCAATTCCTTATTTGTTTAGATCCTATGAAGAAATGCCAATACTAGAGCAAAAAGCATTAGATCTTGCTTATGGAGAAGTGCTAGATGTAGGTTGTGGTGCTGGAAGTCATAGTTTATTTCTTCAGGATTATAGAAAGTTGGAAGTCCATTCCATAGATATCTCTAAAGGAGCGATAGAGATTTGTAGAAAAAGAGGAGTTGCTAATGCTTCGGTTCAGGATATTTTAAAATTAGAAACGAAACAATATGACACACTGTTGTTTTTAATGAATGGAAGCGGAATTATCGGAAAATTACATGATATCGATTTGTTCTTTACGCATTTAAAAAAATTACTAAAACCTGGTGGGCAGATCCTTATGGACTCCTCAGATATCTCTTATTTATTTGCAGACGAAGATGGTAGTTTTTGGGTAGATACCTCTAAAGGTTATTATGGAGAAATGCAATATCAATTGAAATATAAGAATTTGGAATCAAACTGGTTTGATTGGTTATATATCGATTACAACACCTTACAAAACGCTGCTAATGCAAATGGATTTCTTTGTGAGCTTGTTACACAAGGAGAAAACAATGACTATTTAGCAAAATTAACTAAGGCAATTGATACCCTTTAGATTTCAACTTTTTTACGGTTTGCTCATATAAATCCCTACTCCATTGCTCACTTACTTCTGCTACCATTGTTCGTAAGGAATTGCTTTGATTTTGTACTTTTTGCCCAACTTCAGAAGTGAAAAAATTCGATAACTCCACTTTTTGACGATCATTAAGCTGGGATCTATCTTTTACCATTTGTTGTCCAGTTTCTGATTCATAAAAACCAATTAATTGCTTAATATCTTCATGAGTAAAATTACTTCGATATGCAGATACTAATAACGATTTAATGTCATTTATGGACTTTTTCTTGTCTACTTTTATCTCTTTCCAAACATTTTCCGGAATCTGTTGCCCACTATATTGCTGTTTCAGCAGTATAAACATTTGATCAATCGCCTCATCATACTGCTGTTCAGTACCGTTCAAAGAAAAATATCTCATGGCGTCTTCATGGTATGATCTTTGTGCAAAATTTGCCGTAACTGTTAAAAATAACGTTAAAACAAAAACTAAATATCTCATAAATTCGTTTATTTACTAACTACCTCTGGAAAACCAATTTTTTATGCAAATTACAAAATTCTTAAGCATTCTTTTCTTCGTATCATTTTTAGTCGTTGGATGTTCTGATGATGATGAAAATAATTTTGTACTTGATACCGAAACTGGTAATACAAAAGCACTAGGAACTTCCGCGAATGATTTATTAAGTGATACAAATTTTAGAGGATTAACTGTAGAAATTATTTCCGTAGAAGGATTTGCACCTACTACTACTGCAATAAACTCATTTAGAAACTTTTTGGAAGATCGATTGAATAAACCTGATGGAATTACCATTAATCAGCGTACAGTACCTTCTTCTGGTTTAGCTCCTTTTAATATTAGTAAAATAAGACAAATTGAAACTGTAGAAAGAACCTTGTTTAATGAAGGTGATGAAATTACAGTGTATATCTATTTTGCAGATGGCAGTAATGAAACCGATAATAATTCCAAGGTAATATTAGGATCAGCTTATCTCAATACTTCTATAGTTATATATGAGAAAACCCTTCGTGAGTTGAGTAGTAATCCTCTTGCGCCAATGTTATCAACCATAGAAGCTGCCACTTTGAATCATGAATTTTCTCATTTGCTAGGATTAGTAAACATCGGAACCCCATTACAATCACCTCACGAAGATAGTTTATCGCTAGGGCATTGTAGTTCTGAAAATTGTTTAATGCGAGCAGCCATTGAATTTGAAAGTGGAATGATGGATCTCATGGGAAATGGTGTTCCAACTTTATGTCCAATATGCCTTGCTGATTTAAGAGCAAATGGAGGAAAATAGGTTTTAATATACCTTTTCTCCTCCTAAGTATGTCGCATTTACCTTAATATTCGGAATTTTATCTTCATTCACTTCCATGATATTTTCTTCCAGAATTACAAAATCTGCAAACTTACCAACGGTAATACTTCCTTTTTCATTTTCTTCAAAATTACTGTAGGCGGCCCAAATCGTCATTCCTTTTAGAGTTTCTTCTCGGGTGAGTGCATCTTCTTTCTGAAAACCACCTTCTGGATATTGTTTTAAATCTTTGCGAGCTACTGCTGCATAAAACGTATAAAACGGACTCACGTTTTCTACAGGATAATCCGTTCCTAATGCCAATTTACCAGTTTTGTTAAGCAATTGTTTATATGCATAGGCTCCCTTAATTCGTACTTCACCCAATCGTTCATCTGCCCAATACATATCACTAGTGGCATGCGTGGGTTGTACACTCATTACCAGATTATCGTTAAGAATTTTAAACTCTTCAGGAGCTACTACTTGTGCATGTTCTACGCGCCATCTTCTGTCACTTTTATTTTTTAACACATCATAATATGTATTCATTACAACCGCATTAGCAGAATCTCCAATAGCATGAGTATTCATCTGAAAAGGAGAAGCGGCTAGTTTTTGGGCTAATTCTTTAAATTCTTTAGTCCCGATTACCATAGCTCCATAATGATCATGTTTATCAGAATATGGTTTTTTAAGTACTGCTCCTCTAGATCCTAATGCCCCATCAGCATATACTTTAAAAGAAGACACATTAAGTTTTTCAGTTTTATAAACTCCCTTTTTTAAGTAATATTCCACATATTCTGGTACATTACTAACCATCGTATACATCCTGATTTTTAAATCTTCCGTTTTTTGTAAACTATCAATTACAGAAATCACTTGCGGACTTAATCCTGCATCATCTACCGTCGTTAACCCATAACTAAAGTTAATTTTCTCAGCATCTTTTAAAGCAGTTACTTGTTCTGCAATGGTTGGTTGTGGAAAAATAGCTTCCACCAACTCCATCGGATTATCGATTAATACTCCAGTTAGTTTACCTTCTTTTTGGATAATTTCTCCACCAGCAATTTTTGTATCTAATGTGATCTTCGCTAAATCTAAAGCAGCCTGATTTGCTAACATTGCATGTCCATCTACTCTAGTAATCGCCACCGGTGTTTCCGGGAAAAGACTATCAAGTTTTTCCTTTGTTGGAAATTCTTTTACTTCCCAATCATTTTGATCCCAACCACGACCTGTAATAAATGGTACTTTTTTCTCTTTCTGAAAAGCTATAATACGATTTAAAACTTCTTCATAACTAGTAGTACCAATAAGATTTACCTTTTGTTGTTGTAGTCCTAATCCATAAAAATGACAATGTGCGTCAATTAATCCTGGAAGGATAGTTTTTCCTTGCGCATTAACAGAATCTGTGAAAGTATATAACTTATTTAGTTCTTCTAAGCTACCCACAGCAACAAACTTACCATTTGTAATAGCAAAAGCCTCTACCTTAGGTTTGATATCATCTACCGTATAAACATTCGCATTAAAAACAAGCAAATCTGCTGTTTCTTTAGATGGTTGGCAAGAAATAAAAAGAAAGGTACTGACAATGAATAATAGTACTTTTTTCATAGTGTGTTGAGTTTGAAATATGATGTGTAAGTGGTAAAAATAAAGATAAAAATACTCTTAAAGTGGTTTTATTGTTTTCTTAACTTTTGTTATAGGATTCAATAATTGATTCTTTTAAATTCAATTTATAAAACAAATTTGATCAGAACTCCTCTTCTACATCTTCTACCTCTTCAATTATATCTCGTTCATCCCAATACTTTCCTTTTTTAAAATTATCTAAAATACGGATAGATTTAGGAGTAGTTTCAAAATCTTCAACAGTAAATTCAAAAAAGAAAAAACAATCACAATCGGCTAAAGTGTAAGAAGTTTCTATCTCATAAAAAACATTGTTTTTCGTACTATCGATTCTCACTGTATCGATGTCATGTGGTCGATCTAATTCTAACACTAAAGTATCTGAATCATATATCATGTCTCTTAGATACCCTTGTTTCCAAGAACAATTCACAATATGTCCTAATCTTACATATAAATCCCCATTTCTAATTTTATTCAATCGTACTCCCATAGAATCAACTCCACAATCCTGTTTACATTCGGAAACTTGAAAATTCTTAGTTCTCTCTAGTAAAGATTTTGGTTTTGTACATCCCAAAATAAATAAGGCAATACACAAAAAATAAAGACTATTCTTTAATACTTTCTTCATACAATGCTATTGCTTTAAGATAATTGATAGCTCCATTCATTGTTAAATCATAAATAAATCCATCAAGTTCAGGATGGTTTATTTTAATCCAACTTACTAAAGAGTCTCTTTCCTTTTCCCATATTGACCAATCCGCATCGATACAATCTAAATTTTCAAATTTGGTAAGCTTATTACCTTCAAAAGATATTTTATGTTTACATGTCAACGGGTTATTTTTTAAAAACTTAAATCTCGGTGAATGAACTTCTACAGTTGCAATAATATCACTTCCTGATTCTTGTATATCTATTACTTTATTTGTTGGTCGAAAAACAGAATCCCATTTAAAATGTTCATGAAAAGTAGGATGCGTGTATCCCATGATATAATCCCCTTCAATAATCGTAATACTATCTGTAATTAGTTCCATTACCTGATTATAATCTGAGGTATTAAAGGCTTCATAATACATATGCACCTTTTCTATTCGATCATCTTTTTTATGACAACCAACAATCAAGAATAAAATAAATAATACAACTAGTATGTTTCTCATGACCTAGACTTTAGATGAATATTTCATCTTATCAGTATTAAAGAGCTATAAAATGTTACTCGGCTGCTAAAATTTATGAAATAAATATAAGACGTTAATAATTGTATTAAAATAATAGATCTTTCATTTTAAAAAATTAACTTGTTGATTCTTCTATAAGAATAGCACATTTATTTGAACTGAAAACCGATGATAGAACGATTTTCATTAGAAAAATTAAAGGAAACTTTTGCAGATAAAAGTCTAATGAGAGATTTTTATTTACCACAAACTCATGAAAATTTAAGAGTACCTACAGAACCTTATAGATCCGAACTATTCGGTTTTAGTTTGTTCTATAAAGGTGAGAGTAATTTAATAGCCGATTTGAAAGAATATGAAGTAACGGCTCCTTCTTTAATAATGATGAGTCCTTCTGTGATTAGACAATGGACTATGAAAAGTTCTAAAATTTCCTGTTATACATTTTTTTTCAAAGAATCCTTTCTTTTAGAACATCTCGGAAACAATTCAATATTTCAGAAATTTCTGTTTTTTAAACAAGATGCTACTCATGTTCTTCAAATCTCTGAAGAAGACTATACTATATTGAGACCAGCCTTTGATGATTTGCTCCATGTAAACAAAAGCAATACTATTCATAAAAGAGAAATTATTAGATATGGAATTATAACGTTGTTATTCAAAATTGCCAATATTTATAATCAAGCTACAGAAGAATTATCTATTAGAAAAGATTCATTCGTAACCACGGTAGAAAAATTCAAAAGTTTAATAAATGCTAATTTTATTGAGGAGCGTTCGGTTCAATTTTATGCTGATCAAATGCATATCACTGCGAAACATCTATCCAAAGTAGTGAAAAACAAAACTGGACATTCTCCTTCCTTTTGGATTAACAAAGCTATTATTTTAGAAGCAAAAGCTTTATTGCAAAATTCATCATTATCTATTTCGGATGTAGCCTATAAACTACAATTTGATGACCCATCCAACTTTAGTAAATACTTCAAAAGAAACACTAATCATTCTCCAAAGTCATATATCAAATCGTTAGATTCTTAAAATATTTATTTCAAGGAGAAATATCTACCTGAATAAGCGAATTATCTACCTAAACCTTGGATTATTCTCGGCATATCTTTGGATCATAATTCAAAGAAAAAAATTAGTAATCCTAAAAATAAGAAAAATGAAAATTGCGTTATTTGGTGCTACAGGAGGAACAGGTTTAGAATTTTTAAGACAAAGTAAAAATTACAATTTTGATATTACTGCTGTAGTAAGAAGCCCGGAAAAATTAGGAAATGAATTTCCAAACTTAAAGATCATTAAAGCTTCCATTGATGATACTCAAGTTTTAAAAGAACATGTAAAAAACTTTGATGTAGTGATCTCACTAGTTGGTATTCCTGGAATTTTACAAGCTAGAAAACCTAATGCCTTATATGAAAGAACAGCCAATGCACTCGTAAAATTGGCTAATGAAAATCATATAAAAAGACTAATTACTATTACGTCTGGAGGAGTTATTGAATCTCCAGGAGAACCTTGGYTTTTTAAATACTTACTAAAACCAATTTTCCTAAACAAAATGTACGATGATATGAGAATAATGGAGCAAATCATGACAACCTCTAATATCGATGTTACTATAGTAAGACCTCCTTATCTCACCAATGGTAAATTAACTAAAAAGTATCGTGTTACAGATCAAGGTTGGTTTGAAGATGATAAAGATCTTTCTAGAGCAGATCTTGCACATTTTTTACTCGAGAATGCTAATAATCTATCTATGGCAAATCAGACTATTGGAATATCTTATTAAGCTAAGAATATACAGCAAAGAAAAGACTGGAAATCATCCAGTCTTTTGCTACATTAAAACCTATTTTATTTAAAAATAAACCTCAAAACCTTACTTCAAATAGAATTATACAGTCGCTACTTGATTCCAAATTCCTGTTTTGGCAGTTTCTTGAGCATATGCCAAAAATGTTTTGGCTTTTCTTCCCAAAACTCTCTGGATATCATTAACTACTTTTTGATTTTCTGGATTGGTTAAAACATGACTAAATAAATACTCTATTAACCAAATGACATCATCTGGCACCTGCATTTCTTTCATCCCAGCAGTGTACTCTTCTAAGGAGATGTTGTAAAGGTTTAGATTTCTATTGGTTGTTTCTGAAATCATAGTAACGATATCTCTAAAAGTAATCAATTCTGGACCCGTTACCTCAATAATTTCTCCGTTGTAGCTATCATCTAGTAAAACGGTTGATGCTACTTCTGCAATATCATTTGCATCTACAAATGGAATTAAAACATCCGACAGAGGCAAAGCTACTTCACCCGATATAATCGGCTCTAAAAAGAAACTCTCACTCCAATTCTGGTTAAACCAAGAAGCTCTTACAATGGTGTAATCCATCCCTGAATTTATTACAATTTGTTCGCAAGCTTCAGCCTCAGTTTCACCTTTTCCAGACAGCAATACCATTTTTTTAACTCCCATTTCTTTTGCCAAATAGGTTAAACTTTGTATAGCTTCTTTTGCTCCTGGAACCGCGAGATCCGGATAATAAGTCACATACATTCTTTCGATACCATTTAAGGCTTTTACCCAAGTTTCTTTATCATCCCAATCAAAACTTGGTGAAGCTTTTCTGGAACCAATTCTAGGTTCAATTCCTTTTTTTCTTAATTGCTCTACTACTCGGCTACCAGTCTTACCGGTTGCTCCGATCACTAAAATATTTGTTTTCATACGTTGTTGTTTAAAATAATTTTTGAATAAATGTTGCTATCAGTAAAAGGATAAATGAAATCAGTCCTGAAACCGTTCGGATATTGTGGTAATAATTCCAGGAACGTTCATAATATCCTCTAAAATTCTTTAGTTCTAATGTGCTTAGTTTTGCAATATCCAATGCATCTAATTGATTGTTTAAAGGGACATTTCCAAAAGCAGTAATTCCAAAGGTTCCTATTAGATATACTATTGTTGAAGCCAACACAAACCAGAAGATTGGTTTTATATTAAAATACATGAATGTAGTTATCATCAATGTAATTAAGCTGCCAATAAATACTATAAAGAATACTGGATTCAGGATTTCTCTGTTGATATGCTGCATGGTTTCCAAGTATGTAAAATCACTAACTTTTTTTGTTCCTAAAATCACAGAAACTGACCACGAAAAGAAAAATCCAGCAGAAAGTGCATTCAATACAACCGTTATAAATAAAACATAGGTTTTCATCTTATTATAACTTATTTAATGTTGCGGTTTTTTTGGTCAAATAACTTCCGTAATACCATACAATGAAATAGAATTCAACTAAAATGGTATAAAACATAGGATCTCCAAAAAACTCTGAATAACTACCTCCATAAGTCATTATAAATACAGGAACTGTGATGAATACATCTAATACAGTCGCTACAATTACAAAGGTTAATGCTAGAACTGCTGGTTTCATATATCCATTGGTATAGAACCAATACGTTCCTAAACAAGCACTCGGAATAATTGCTAATACCAAAACGATATTGGATTGTAATTCTGGATTTTCTAAAATGGGTATGTAAAATGATAAGAGATAAAAACTAACGCCTAAAATCCAAACCAATATGGCGCATACAATGCTAAATAATTTGTTGTTAATCATAATTGTTGGTTTTAAATTATGACACAAATCTATAGCAACTGTAAACCAGCTACTTATTCCAAAAGAATTATGATTTATTCGAAAAGAATTCTATACTTGGCTAGGTCTATAACCAAACTTTTTTTCGAAGGCATTAGAAAAAGAACCTAAACTATCATAGCCAACAGCCCAAGCTGCTTCCTGAATCGTTTTTTGTTCTTTCTTGATTAAATTGTAAGCTTTCTTTAAACGTTCGTTTTGTAAATATTTAAAGACTGGAACACCAAATTGAGCTTTGAATTCCTTTTTCAATTTATTCGTATTCGTTCCAATCTTATGCGCCAACTCCGTTAATGAAGGTGGATTTTCTAAATCAGCTATTAAAATTTCTTGAGCTAGATTGATTTTCTCAAGTTGGGAAGCATCTATTTTAGTGGTTTGCTGATTGGCTAATTCTCCAAAATAATGGGATAATAAAGCGGTCATATGACTTTTATAAAACATCATTTTTAGTTTGCCTTCATAGGAATTACTAAAAAATTGTTCTACTAACAGAAACATTTCTGGATTCATATGAAATACAGGACCTTCTACATAATGATCTTTTGGATGTACTAGTTGATATAATAATTGTTCTAGAAACTGCCCTTCGCCATTAGGCAACTTATCCATATTTCYAATGGTAGTTGCTATTACTAAACATTGCAAAGGTTTCTGGTCCGAAACTTGATGCTGAAACTCTACTTTTTCATCCGCATAAAAGGATAACACCATTCCTTTTGTATGATGGAACTCTTTAGTTTTTCCGTCGTATTTTACTGTAAGTCCAACATCTCCTGCACCATAAAAGGCAATTGCTATCACAGGTTCATCAAAGAAACAAGAATCAACCAATATTTTATCTGTAGAAGCTTCTTCTAACAGTATAATACAATCATTGATGTTGATCATTTCCYGATTCATGAAAAACTATTTAAATTCTTAAGCATTGATACAATGCCATTTATTTTATAGTATTTAAACTTAAAAATAAATTTATGAAGACTCAAATGATAAATTAAATTTTTTTGTCCAATTAATTCATTTTATACTTTTCTCTATATGCAGATGGGCTCATACCTTCTTTCTTTTTAAACAACCTTGAAAAATATTGGGGATATTCAAAACCTAAGTCATAGGCTACTTGAGAAATACTTTTATTAGGTTTCAATAAAATATTTTTTGCCTCATCTATTAAATATAACTGTAAGTGTTCTGTAGTGGTCTTACCAGTTTCTTTTTTAAGCGTATCACTAAGGTATCGTTGTGACACAGATAATTTTTCCGCTAATTGTTCGATGCTTGGTATACCCTTTTCTTCCAATTGTCCTGATTCAAAATACCCTGATAATTGTTGGTTAAATTGCTCCAACAAACTATTAGAAAGTTCTTTTCTATGTAGAAATTGTCTTTCGTAAAAGCGATTAGTATATTTTAAAAGTGTGCTTAATTGCGAAATGATAATCTCTTTACTAAATGCATCAGGGTTATTATGATACTCTACTTCAATGTTTTCTACAATAGATTCTATGAGTTTTTCTTCTTTTGGAGATAAATGTAAAGCTTCATTAACAGCATACGAAAAAAAGCCATATTTCTTAATCTGATGGGCTATTTCAGTACCTTTGATAAAATCCTTATGGAAATTTATAGAAAAACCTTTTTGTTCAAAAACCACACTGCTATCCCATTGCAAAACTTGTCTTGGAGCAATACAAATTAAAGCTCCATTTGTAAAATCATATTTTGTTCGCCCATAATTCAAGTCCCCTTTCACAACCTTCTTTAAACTTATTGTATAACATTCATTAGTGATCGGTGGAGAACTCTTTCTTGGGCATGGTAGGAAATCTTCTTTTGTTGCCATTAAAACGCTCAACATAGGATGCTCTGGAGAAGGAAGTTCCATATACCCTAAATATTCTGAAAGTGTTTTGAAGTGCTGCATAGTACCTATTTAGCTTTTTAGTTCTTTTTGCGCAGAAACCAGTTCTTTATTGTAAGCTTCAATTCTAGCATTAGCATTACTATCTATCAATAAAATAATTGCTAATAGTGCTATGGCTACCATACTACCAATCCTCCAACTAGGTCTATCAATAAAGATAATTAACATTGCTGCAATTATAATCATCAATGGAATAATTTTAAAAACTATTAATTGATATTCTTTCATTGTTTTTTCTGTTCGGGTAATTTCCGATTGCACAAATCCCAAAGCATCACTCTCATATGCTATAGGAAAACTTGAAATTCGGGATGTATTAGAGTACACTAACCCGCACCCAATAATCAAAAGTAAAATTCCTGCGACTAATGTCGGCACCATAAAAGCCTTAGCAAACTCAGATTTTCCTAATTGCCAAAAACCTATAGTTGCTATTAAAAATAGGACACCAAAAAGAATAAAAAATGCTGATGAAAAAACTTCAGCTTTTGCCCAATTAATTGATGCTTTTAAAATTTCCATATCTCCAGATTTAAAAATTCCACTTAAAATTAGTTGCTTTTTCTGATACTTCCCACAGCTTTTCTGCTACTGTTTTATCTTTTGCATGAGGTTCTAATGTACATTCTCCCACTGGACCTGTCCAATAATTTCTACCTGTAGGTCCGTAAAAACCATTTTGATCTAAGTTTGGTTCCGTTGCACACATCAATTCTGGATATGCACCTTTTTCGGCAGACTGTACTAATGGCGATAGTTTCATTAATTGCCAAATGAAACGTGTAAGTAAACTACCATTAGTTTTTATTAGTGATGTTCTAGAAGCACCTGGATGACAAGCATAAATCTTAACATTAGGGTTACTGGCTTTTTTTAAACGATCTTGTAATTCATAAACACACATGATCTGAGCCAATTTACTTTGACTATATACTCCATTAGGGCTGTAGTTCTTATCCCAATTCATATCATCAAACTGAATAGTTTTAATACCTAAATTATACCCCATACTCCCTACCACTACAATACGTCCTTTGGATTCTTCAATTCGTGAGTAAAGTAATCCTTGTAGTAAAAAATTACCATAATGATTTACACCAAGTTGACTTTCAAAACCATCAACAGTTAACTTTTGTTTCGGAACTTGTGCAATTGCAGCATTACATAGTAATGCATCTATATGAGGAACAGTCTTCAAAACTTCATCAGCTGCATTGCGAACGGAAGAAGGACTTGCTAAATCAATTTGTATATTGGACACGTCTATAAAATCCCCCAATTCTTGCTTTAAAGTTGCAATAGTATCCTCTGATTTTTGCGGATTTCGGTTCAGCATTACAACTTTTGCTCCTTTTGACAGCAATATTCTCGCAGCTTCATACCCAGTACCACTCGTGGTACCTGTTATGACATAAGTTTTGCCGCTTAAACTTTTAATTCTATCAGGAGTCCACCCATTTCTACCAAATTCTTTTGTATTCATTTTCTAGTTTTTTTACTTAAAAGAATACTACAAAGATAGGTGTGACAAGACGCTAACTATTTATACTAAATTTCGAATCTTGTATATTTTTTAGGCTTGCTTCAATTCAAATTTACATTCAGTGATCCGGTTTATGATCAAATTAATAAAGTAAGATTATTCAAAAGGGGTAAGCTTTATTTTAAGAACAACGGTAAAAAAACTCTAGATAGATTTACTAGTTCTTATTAAACGTAATGATCTGTTTACCAAAAATAGCACTAAAACCAGCTGCTAATCCTCCAATTATTCCAGTAACCAAAATCAATAGATATGGATTACCTCCTATTTGTAACAACTGAGCTATTCTTTTTGCTAAGGTAAAATCATTCGCATTACTTAATATGAAACAATAAACCGCCCAGAATACTAATATTGCTAAAAAGGGAACAAAAAAAACAGCTATCTTTTTTAAAGGTATAGTTATAGATGTAATCAAAGCTGCAACCATTACCGACCACCATGGTAAAAAAAGAGATAATATGAATCCTAATATGATGGTAACTATAAAATTGATAATATTCTTATTCATGATTAGCTGGGATTAAAGTTTGTGTACCAATGATTGCATTTGTAATTTCATCAGATTGTAAAAAATTAAGGTTGTAATATTCTCCGGCAGCCCAGTCATCGATAAAATTATCATAGTATTTACTACCAGGATTTCCTGATTGACCACCAGGATATATCCCTAAAGCAGTTGGTGGAGAAGTCATCTCTACAATCATTCTCCAAGAAGGTCCATGATCTTCAGAAGTAGCATTTACAATATTACGATCACCACCAATAGGAATATCGAATCGAGAGAATGCTGGTAAGCTTTGTAATAAATGTCCTGCATAAGTACCCTTATAATTTGCCCATGAATAATCTCCCTCTTCTTCTTTTATTTCCTTCAAACGTTTAGCCGCTTCTTTAAATGCTAATAGAAATAGATCTTTAGAAGTCTCTGTTTTATCTTCTGTTTCTTTGACATCCATAAATTCATGGTTACCACAATTCTTTAACAAATAAATAGTTTGATAGGTGTAAGGAGTTGTCAATGCTATATCTTCTACATCTAATTCGTCCCAAAGCATTCTATATAATTTACCATACCATTGCCTCCAGATACTTGGACCAACTTCGTTAATATCATTATTAAAATTCCAGGCTTTAATTTCTTCGTAAATAGCTTTTTCATCAGCAGATAAGGATGAGGTTTCCATATGTTCTAACATATGTGGAACTAATTCTGCAGCCTTGAGGTTGTAATTATTGTTATGAAGATTCTTAAAATCTTGTACACTAAATTTCTCTTTTGAATTAAAAAAATCATTAATCACTCGGTTTCTGTAGGTTTCATAACCATCATTAAACACGTAATAAGGATAGTTTTCATCTACAGGATGTTGATTGGCAGAACTCACAAAACCACGTTCTGGGTTTTTGGTATGGGCATTGAATTTCTGTGGAATAAAAGATTGCCATTCATTTTCAGGATTACTCCCATCCATTAAAAATTTTCCCTGTCCTTCCCATTTATTCGCAAATTTTCCTTGTATCCATAGTGCTATATCGCCTTCTGTTGAGGCAAATACAAAATTCTGAGCAGGCGCATTCCAATACTGTAAAGCATTAACATACTCATCATAATTTTTTGCCTTATTAAGTTCTATAAATGTTTTTTGATTATTACTTCCATCGTGTGCTATCCAACGCATAGCATAACCCGAACGCTGATTCTCAGATTTAAAGTTTTTATCATAAACTACAGGTCCGTGATGTGTATACAATATAGAATCTTTATAACTTTCTTTACCTTTTATTTTAATATCTTCTACCCTTACCGAAACATCTTTCCATTGGTTATCATATTTGTATTTCGTTCGATCCTCGTTAAACTCAATTTTATACCAATCAATAACATCTCTTGTGGCATTAGTTTCTCCCCAAGCGATATACTGGTTAAACCCAGAAATAACTCCCAATGCTCCTGGAATGGTTGCTCCAAAAGCATTATGATCTGGTGTGCTTAATTGCATTACAAACCATATCGAAGGCAATTTAAGACCTAAATGTGGGTCATTGGCTAATATTGGATTGCCAGTAACCGATCTTGCCCCAGAAACTGCCCAATTATTACTTCCATTATCAGGATGTGGCTTTTCAATGGTTTCTGCAATTGTATCTAATACCGCTTGGCTACCTGGCAACTTAGTCTGCGGTACATCTATAAAACTCCAATCAGTTTCCTTAGGAATAACCGGTTCTGTAATATCGAAAAAATCGGGAAAGAGTAATTCAAAATTTTCTTTCCCCACAAGACGTAATACATTAGTATATTCTAAATCATCATCATACCCCGCAAGCATTTTAGTCATATACATCAATAGCAAAGCTGTTTTTTTCGGAGTCCAAGTTTCTGGTTTGTAATCCAACAATTTATATTCAACAGGATAATTTTCTGGAGTTAATTGATCGATATACGCATTTACTCCATCAGCATAATTCTGAATAAAACCTAAAGTTTTAGTATCGTATTTTTCCATGTATGCCATTACTTGTTCTGCTCCATACCCCATACCACGTCTTCGTTCTGATCTATCATAATCCAACGCTCTTTCTCCAAAAAGTTCAGATATGCGTCCTGCAGCAGCATGAGTTTGAAACTCTAATTGCCATAAACGATGTTTTGCTGTTAAATAGCCTTGAGCTTTGTATAAGTCTTCTTCGTTTTGTGCAAAGACATGAGGAATCATAAATTCATCATAGTGTACAGTTATCTTATCTTTTAATCCTGGTATTATTACTTCACCCTTTATGGATTCGTTTGTTTCGTTTTGCCAAATTCCAGAAGTAGGATTTAAGAACTTACCTAATGGTGGAATGGCACCAAGTTGTGTATTTAATGCGTAAAAAATTCCAATGGTGAGTACAAAGGAAATGAGAAGTTTAAAGTATTTCATTAAGTGTATCGTTATGAGTACTTAAAAATACCAAATATTATTTTAACATAATCAAATCAATAAAAACCTATAGGTTTTTAGCCATATCCTAATTGCTTCAAAACAAAAGAATATCATTTAGTTCTTTTATAAACTTCATTGTTTCCTGTTCAATATTCTTAATCAAACCTTTCTTATTATTAAAATTCGGTTCTTTTATGATGATATGATCCATAATTGATAAACTACTATCAATTGATGCTGCTAAGTGATACTTATCCCAGTCACTATCTTTAAAAAGTCTCCAATATTTTTTTCGAATACTTTTATTTTGCCCCGATAAACAAATGGAGAAATTCAAATTTTTATGGCTTAAAACAATAACGAATTTGAGTTTTTGTTTTTTCAATTCTTCTGTGGTTAAAGAAAAGTAAGAATAATCAGGACTGCCTTGATAGACATTCCCTAACTTAAAATACGTTTCATATTCTTTACTAAAAAAAGATCTCATTTCTTTCATGAATCCTATTAGAGAATGATAATCTAATACTTCTGCAGATTGCTTATTTTGACTTTGATTATCGGATAGAGCAATATCTTCAACTTTATTTAGTCTAACATTTTCCGTTTTTTCTATCGGAATACATATGTCTACTATAAACTTTTGTTCTGGATGCGAAGTATGATCATTATGATACATTTCAAAAAAATCTCCATCTCTAAATTCATAGCCATTTTCAATGACCCAAATGCACATATTTTTCCAGGCTTTTGAAATTTCTTCTGCTTTAATTTCAAAATGCCCAACTATATAAATTCCCTTTTCTAAAGTTATTTGTCTAATTTCTTCCTCTGGGCTAAGATCTTCTTTAATCGTTACACAAGTACTGAATCTTACTTTTGGTGTTTCCGTAACATTAGGATTATCATGATATAGCGTGATGGCTTTAAAATTTGAAGTATGCAATACGCCTTTTTGATATCCCCATTCCATAAGTTTTTGAAACATATTACCAATTTCATCAAATTCTCCAATATGAGATATACTAGCTAGCTTTAGTTCCGGAATTTCTTTAATTGTTATTTGTGCATTCATTTTCATCCATTGTTTATTATTATCAATAGAACAAATGTATTTTTCAGATGAAAAAGGTTCTATACCAATCTTGCTAAGTATCGTTTTTCCCTTAGATCTAAATTTTGTGGGGCTAACGCCATAATACTTTTTGAAAGCTCTTGAAAATGAGCTATCACTATTAAAACCGTATCTATAGATTACATCTTTTAATTGGATATTTGGTGTTACTAAAATAATGGAAGCAATACGTTCAATTCGCTTTCTGATAATGAATTCATTGAGTCTTTCATTTACTACTGCTAAAAAAACTCTATGAAAATGAAACGGTGAATAATTGGCCTTTTTAGATAAATATTCAAGAGACAAATCCGTATCAAGGTTGTTTTCAATAAAATCCAAGACAAAATTAATTCGTTTAAGATATTCTTGTCTTGTTTCATTCATTACATTCAAATTTTAATAACTTTTTGATATACACTTATCTTTAGATATAGCCCTGATTTACTAGACTTTCCATAATTGCTATTAAGATTTCAGCACTGCTGGTTCTTTAGAGATTTCTTCATAAGAAATAATCTTAGCTAAACCTACCCCACCAAAAACTAAGCGTTTTGTTTCAAACTTAAATTTGATAGTATAATTCTTTTGTTTCATCGTTATTGGGCTTTCGGGATGAAGTTTACTAAAGTCAATTTTATTTATGTATAGGTATGTAATATCTTTAAAATCATCTTTTAAGAATATTCTCTTTTTCCCCAATAATGATTCGAAAGAATATCTCAAAAAATCGTCCTGACCCAAATCGATCATTTTATATAGAACTTCAGATTCGCCTTCTATTTTTTGCGAGTATACTAGTCGATATCTAAACACAACTAGCATACATAAAAGAGTAAATACAAGTATGGTATAGAGGATAATTTCCATTACTATTTTACCGCTGATTAAGTGATTGCCAACTATTCAAATACTACTTTCCTTTTTTCTTACCTAATGAGATTTTGTAGTCATCGATACTTCCTTTAATCTTTAGATTGAGATACTTTATTTTTTCATTAGGATCCACTTCTACAATCTCATCTTCTTGCTGTGTTGTATTGATTGTATCCTTTTTATTCCCAAATAGTTTTTGCCAAGAAGCCTTTCGTACCGTTTTCCAGGGAATACGCACATAATAATCTATATTTTGGTTGCTATCATGAGTACCTGATAACTCCATATGCCCCAAAGTGGATTCAATAGTCATTGCGGGAATATTGATTTTTCCTTTATTGATATCCAAGTTATTTTGTAAAGTATCAAATCGTATATTCTGCAAGTTTTTATCTCCCATATAATCCGATAGCGCTAACATTGGATCATAATTTTTCAATCTCCCATTTAGTACTTTCACATCCATTTCTACTGTAGATTGATCTAAATCAGGAACCATATCTGGGTACACTCTTATCTTTCCTTTGATTCTGGAAGTAAGTTTTCCTTGTAAATTTTCTGAAACCAAATGATCTTGCCCAAAATTTTCAAATTTGAAAAGTAATTTATCTAAATCTACATTGGTCATTACCAAATCTGGTCGCATATAGATATGTTTGGGATCACTACCATTAAAATATCCATTTAATGCTATATTTCCTCCGGCGGCATCCATATTTAAGGTATCTATATAAATATAGTGATTAGGAGTTGTTCTTATATCTGCTTTGATATTTTGAAGATCAATTCTATGATAGATAAAATGTGCTATATCAGCCTTAAATTGCATATCGGTAAAGGGCAATTCATATAAATTAAAAGCCTCTGCGTGCTCTTTTACATCAGCTGTTTTTGAAGTTGTAATTTCTGAAGATTTTGGTGGATTTACATCAAACTTAAAAAGTGCATCAAAATCTATATAATTTGCTTTTACAGCTAGGTAATTATCTCTTTTCTTTATATCCTGATCTTCTCCTAGATAGTAGTTAAGGTCAAGATTAAAATTAGTAGCTCCAATTTCTCCATGAAAATCTTTTATCACAATATGTTCATCCTCATAATGAATATTGCCTCTAAAATTATCAAAGCGTAGAGGATGTAATTTCATTTTAGTATCCAACTTATCTAAAGCCACATCAATGGAATGCAATGACGAATCCTTATAATGCATACTAGAGCCAAAATGTAATGCCAACTCATCAAATTCCTCATGTCTGTATTCTTCAGGAACATAATTTTCTCCTTTGTACGAAAAGACATCTTCTAATCTCAACTTTTTAGAAGTAAGATTGATATCTAAATCCACATCTCCATTAAGTTCAGGTTGCATCCAAAAGGCATAATCGTGTATCAACCCATCAAAGTGAAAATCACTATCATCTATATAGCCTGTAAAATCCACTATTTTTAGATCTCTGTTATTAATCAATACATCTGCATGAAAATCATGTAACTTATGTGGATAATGTTTTGGATCTGCATATAGGTTATCAATAAAAAACTCGCCTTTAGGTAAATATTTAGATTCTGTAAAATCCTTTGCAGAAGCTTTAAATGAAAGGCCTAAGCTTAGATCCTTGACTTCTTCGTCGAAACCTCTTTGGATAGTATCTTGTTTTGAAAAGCGAGTTAATTCAGCAATATCCAATGTATTAGAACTAATATCCAAATGAACATCTACTGGAATATCAGTATGGTGTACAATGGCGGGTAAATCTGAAAGAAAACCACTTATAGATAAATCCGATTTTCCAATCGCCAATTCAAATTGGTTAAGATTCGCTTCTTTACCATTCATTACTAAATTCACATTCAAATCGTGTAAAGGAGCAGGAAGTTCTTTAGCTTCTAGACTCAAGTCTTTTATGATCAATTCTGCAAAATATGCTTGATTAAGTTTCTGTAATGCCTTTTCAGGATTATCGATATCGATAATGTCATGAAAATTCATTTTCAAGGAAACTTCACCAGATGCATTCTGGACTTGTTCTAGTTCAAAAAATTCTGTGATAAAGTCCAAATTAAAATTAGAATTGACTTGCATATCGACTTCTGGTGAGTCAAAATTCTTCACAAAAACGGAACCTTTAAATTCGCCTTTTTCTAAAGATGCTGTCATATCTGTAAGCGAAAATTCCATGGTGCTAGTATCCCGATTTTCACCATTTGTAAAATGACCGTTGAACCCCATATTATCAATCTTTTTAGCTTTTTTAGTATTTTCTAAAAAAGCTTTCCCAGCTCCAAAATTAGCCTTGATAAAAGGTCTGTTTCCTTTGTTTGCAGGCCCTTGGATCTTTGCATTAAAATAGATCTCACCTGCATTTCTGTATTTTTCTAAAACTGGTATGACATCTGTTGGAGCAAAAGCAATCAGCATATCAAAATTAGGTTTTGTTCCTTTTATAGAAAGGTCGAGATCCACATCATTTTTTGTATCTATGGATCCTTCTAACTCAAAATCTCCATTTTCCATGACAATACCTGAAGGTGATATATCTAAAATACCTGTATCTTCATTAAATACTACATCTGTATGTACTTCAAAATGTTTATTATGTATAAAAGTGGTATCTCCGTCTTTGATTACATTTAACTCAAAATGAGTATCTATATGTCCTGCGATCTCATTCTCTTTCTGGCTAAAACCACCAGTCCCCGCATACATAAACTTTTCTACATCTGTATTTGTTGCTTCGTCTAAAGTGTGAATATCCAAGCTTTTAAATCTAATTTTTTTTAGATGAATATTGGTAGAAGATGCTTCGGTTTCAGAAGTACTTGCTAAAGAATTTTGAATATTGGTGGTATTGTTTTCATGAATCACAATATTAAAAACTCCCTCTTCTATCACCAATGACTGAATATCATAATTTCCTTTTATTATATCCCAAAGATTGAAACCCACATAGATATCTTTTACATCCATAATAGTGGAAGCATCCTCTTCTTTGGTTTCAAAAATTTGAACATCATACACTTTTATGGAAACATAAGGAAAGTTGCTAAAAAGAGATAATTCGCTTTCTCCTACTTTTATTAGACCTTTATGTTCTTTATTTAGTTTTGCTATCTCTCCTTGAATGATCTCAGATTGGTTATTTTGAATATAGAGCATTAGGCCTCCTATTACTAAAGTTGGGGCTAAGATTAGTACTACTAAAATTCGTTTCCAGAATTTTTTAATCTTCAAGGCAGTGGTCTTTAAGGTTAGAAAAAGTATACGACTTTAAAAGTAACGAATTCGTATCAAAAAATCGTATGTCAAATGTTATTTTGTATGTCATTCTATTGCTTACTATTCCTTTTTTATTTTTAAAATCTAAAACAGCACAAATTATGATTTTTATATGGTAATTATTCATATGCTATAGATGTCAATTGCTTCTGTTATTAAAGGGTTATAAACTTCCCTTTGAGAATCATTTTATCATACATTCAATTTTAAATACTATTACATTCTAAGGTTCTAAATAACAAAACCGAAGTATATATCATACCTCGGTTTTAAACATTTTGTATATAAAGAATAATTTACCTCTGGTTAAAATAGTTTGCTACTTCTTCATAGCTATAGATATCAATACCTTTATCTTGTAAATTCTGCATTTTAGTTTCTACAGAAGTAGCACTTCTTGAAGATGCATCGTTCGAAGAAATAATAAAATAACGCACTTTTGAGATACTAGCATTTAATGGGCCTGTAGTAGAAAGCGCATAAACGGTAATTAAATCTGGTTCATAGGTATACGTAATTACTTCTTCATTACCATTATCAAAAGGAAATGCATACGTCATAGGATACCAAATATTACTACTAAAAAGTTGGAAGTAGACTAAAACTAAAGCATCATCAGCAACTGCTTCTGTTAATAACGGTTCTGTAATTTCTACAAAATTGGCCTCTTGTCCTAGGTAGGATCCTGAAGTCCAAGATGGAAAAGGATCTACTGTTACACCAGTTACGTTTGCATTTCCATCCTCTCCATCTTGTCCAGGTTCTCCTTGTATTCCTTGTTCCCCGTTTAATCCATCCATACCATCTTCACCTTCGCATGACATGCATAATGACAAAGAAATTATAAACGAAAAATAAAATAGTCTTTTTAAAGTTTTCATAATTTAATTTTTAAAAAAGTTTTGTTTACTATTAATCTGTACTCTTTTAAAAAGGTTAACATTCAAAAGAATATTTTTTTAAAAATTAATTATGCTAGTACTATTTTTAAGTTGAAGAATAATTAAAAAGAGAATAAATTTATACTGATATTACAGCTACAACATTCTTTCAATAAACCAAAATAATCCCATTGCAGCAATCATTAGAGAAGCTGGAATCTGTATTCGTTTCCTATACCAGCTTTTGTTTTTCATAAACCATACAAGTATTGCAGCGGTAATTAACACCAATAACTGTCCTAATTCCACACCAATATTAAAGGCTAATAAAGAAGGCACAAAGTTATTTTTAGGTAATCCATATTCACTTAACACCACTGCAAAACCTAAACCGTGTAGTAAACCAAAGCCAAACACAATAAATGGTCTCCATTTGGTCGTTTTTTTAAACACACAATTCTCTACAGCAACCCAAACGATAGAAAGTGCTATAAGAGGTTCTACTATATCCGAAGGCACTTGTACAAAACCAAGTGCTGCTAATGCTAATGTAATCGTATGGGCAAGGGTAAATGCTGTTACCTGCCAAAGCAGTGGTCTTAAAAAAAGACTAGAAAAAAATAGGCCTAGCACAAAAAGTATATGATCCAACCCTTTTGGGATGATATGTACAACACCTGCTTTGACGAATAAGAAAAATCTTTTATACCAAGGCATCGCTGCTAATTGGCGCTTACGCTGGCGTTTTAAAGCAGCTTTGTATTCAGCTGTCATTTGTTCATCTTGGAAAGAAAGTTCACCTTGCTCTATTTCCAATATCAAAAGGTCATCTTGCTCATGAGAGAAAGCCACAAAACTTGAATGTAAGAAAATAAAGAGAATAAAAATTTTAAGATACTTCATACAAGCAATAGGTATTTTTAAAAACAAAGCGGCAAGAATACCCTTGCCGCTTTCTATATAACTTTAGAAGAATTAGTCGGTGGAACCATCCAATCCTCTTACTTTCAATAGTGCATCTATTTTAGGCTGACGCCCACGGAATTGTTTATATAGCTCCATTGCTTCTTCTGTAGATCCTTTTTCATAAACATGTGTTCTTAATTTTGCCGCAAGTTCTGAATCAAAAACATTTCCTGCTTCTTTAAATGCCTCAAAACCATCTGAATCCAGAACAGCTGAGTGCACATAACTATAATATCCTGAAGCATAACCACCAGCAAAAATATGTGAAAAGTAAGTACTTCTATAACGAGGTGCTATTTCCTTAATTAAACCAATTTTGGTTAATGCAGCTTCTTCAAAAGCATCAGCATCTTTAAGATCTTCGTCAGCCTTAATCGTATGCCAATCCATATCCAATAATGATGCAGCTAGATATTCTGTATTTGCAAAACCTTGATTGAATTTGGAAGCTTTTAATAATTTGTCAATTAATGCATCAGGAATAGCTTCTCCAGTTTCATAATGTGTAGCAAACGATTTTAGAATTTCAGGTTCACTTGCCCAATGTTCAAGAATTTGTGCTGGAAATTCAGTAAAATCCCGAGGACCAGATGTACCCGACATACTACCGTATGTAACATTCGTTAAAATACCGTGCATCGCATGACCAAATTCATGAAATAAAGTAGTTACATTTTCAAAACTTAGTAATGCTGGTGCATCACCTACAGGAGCAGGAAAATTACACACATTCACTACAACTGGGCGTTCTTTTCCATCAAGATTGGATTGCCCTTTAAAACTACTCATCCATGCTCCACCACGTTTATTGGAACGTGTAAAGTAATCGCCAATAAAAATACCAAGGTGAGTTCCATCCTTATCTTTTACTTCCCAAACACGAGCATCTGGATGATATACATTAATATCAAATAATTCGGTATAACTTAACCCCCATAATTTATTTGTAGTTGCAAATACACCTTTAAGGACATTATCCAATGATAAATAAGGTTTTAACGCTGCTTCATCTAAATCGTATTTAGCTTTTCTAACCTTCTCAGAATATTGCCACCAATCCCAAGCAGCTACTTTAAAGTCATGTCCTTCTTTATTTACGACTTCTTGCATATCAGCAACTTCCACTTTTGCTCTTTCCAATGCTGGCTTCCATAATTGCATTAATAGATCATAAACTTCTTCAGGTGTTTTTAGCATACGTTCTTCTAGTACAAAGTGTGCATGTGTTTCATATCCCATTAACCGAGCGCGTTCTGCACGTAGTTTAGCTATTTTGGCAGCGATTTCCTTATTATCAGTTTCGTTATCATTATCACCTCGCTGTACATAAGATTTGTATAGTTGCTCACGTAAATCACGTCGATTAGATTGCGTTAAAAACGGATACATACTACTACGATGTGGAGTAAATACATATTTGTCTTTGTATTTTGCCCTTCCTTCTTCAGTTTCGGCTTTTTCCATTTTCTGTGCGGCTGTTTCTGCAGCTGCTGCAATAATACCTTCTGAAAGACCGTCTAAGTCATCTTTACCCAAAACAAGTTCGAAACCATTCGTTTCGGCTAATAAATTTTGACCGAATGCTGTTGTAAGTTCGGAAAGCTTTGAATTAATTTCTGTAATCTTCGCTTTTTGTTCTTTATTCAATAAAGCTCCACTACGAACGAATGACTTACGCGTATCTTCCAATAATTTAAGCTGCTCATCCGTTAGTTTAAGATTCTCACGATCTTGATACACGCTTTCCACTCTTTTGAACAAATCTTCATTAAGCGTTATTTTATCGTAATGAGCAGAAATAAGTGGGCTTAACTCTCGCTGTAATTCCTGCAATTTCGGGTTCGTATTTGAACCTGTTAAATTAAAAAACACACGTTGCACTTTAGTAAGTGACTTTCCTGTTCTTTCTAAGGCTTCTAGTGTATTAGCAAAGGTTGGCGCTTCGGTATTTTTTACAATGGCATCAATTTCCGCAAGGTTTTCTTCCATACCTTTTTTGAAAGCAGGCATAAAATGCTCATCTTTTATTTTATTAAATGGCGGCACACCAAATGGTGTATCCCATTCTTGCTCAAACGGGTTTTCTGATTCTGTTACTGGCACTTGGTTTTCAGTTTTTTTTGTTTCTTTTTGACAGGCAGCTAAAAGCACTACTATAGAAACAATAAGGACTTTTTTCATTATTTGAGTTATTGATGATCTCGTAAATATAATTGTTTAAGGTATTCTAAACCAAGAAATTTTAAAAGATGACTTTTAAAGTTTTCTTAATTAACAGGCATTTTTATTCAGAATTACTTAAAATTTTAGAAATAAAGGTATTTACCAGATCTTGTTTTCCAGTATAAAAATAAGTGACATTCCTGTTGCAGCTCCTGAAATAAAAACATTCCAATCTCTATGTTTCACTGCAAGTTTATTTAAAAACAAATAGGCTATACCAACAATAAAAAACACTACCAAAATTTGTCCAAGCTCAATTCCAATATTAAACCCTAATAAGGGCAATGCTACTGATGATGAATCCATTAAAAGTGCCTTAAAATAATTTGAAAAACCCATCCCATGAATAAAACCAAAGAATAATGCCATGGCATAGTTTTTTCTCATTTTGGTGTTATCATCTGCTGGATTTGAACCTATGACATTATTTAATGCTGTTAGAAATATAGTAACAGGTATGAGGAATTCGATAATATTAGATGGAATTGTAACGATATCGAGTGATGACAAAGCTAGCGTAATACTATGACCAATGGTAAAAGCTGTGACCAAAACAAGTATACTCTTCCACTGCTGAATTCTATAGATAGCACATAAAGCCACTAAAAAAAGCATATGGTCATAGCCTGCAAAATCAGAAATATGTTCGAAACCTAATTGAATATAAAAACCAAAAGAATCCATACTAAAACTTTAATTCATGAACCGACTTTTTTTTATCAAGCATCAAACTTTTTGATTTTTCATCGACATGAACATAGACGATATTGTTTTGATCAAAAAAAAGGTCTGTAAAAACTGCATTTTTAACTTCAAGAGATTTTAAAGGTGTAGATTGATTATATTCGAAGTATACCCAAAGCGCTGTATTATCTCCTTCTCCTTTTAGGTTTTTATTTTTAATTTTCAGCTCTACCAAGGTATTATTCACTTTGACATAGAAAAATCGATTCAAATAATTAAGAAGTAATTGATTTGCTTTTGCTGATTCGTTAGGTTGACAGAATGCAAGTTCATTACTATTAGGATCAAAGACAATGGCTTCATTCACATCTGTAAGGAACAGTTTAAGATTAATTGTTAATTTTTGTTTTTTGGAAGAATACTCAATCTCACATAACGATAACTTCAGTGGATGTGCTTTTAATGAGTTAGTTGTCCAACATAAAATTATAAATACAAACAATCGAAGCATGATCATAGAATTTTCACTTATGTGGTCTCTTCAGCTTGTATCTTTTTAGCAACTTCCTGTACTTCTTTAAAGACACGAATCAAATTACCTCCCCAAATTTTTTCAATCTCTTCTTCTGTATATCCTCTTCTTACCAATTCGATAGTAATATTCATTACTTCACTAGCATCAAAAACCCCTTCTATTCCTCCTCCTCCATCAAAGTCACAACCAATTCCTACATGATCAATTCCTGCTACTTTTACAATATGATCAATATGATCTCCTACATGCTTTAATGTAGCTGGTGGAGCAGGATATTTCGTATTGAGCTCTTCAAAAGCTTTTCTAGCAGCAGTTTGTTCTTCTAATGTCATCTGACCAAAAGGCTTCATATTAGCTCTTAGTGCAGCAACAGCAGAATCTCTTTCCTTATTCGGTGGTGCTTGACGTAAATAATCAGCTAGCATTGTAAGTTGAACAACTCCTCCATTTTCAGCCATTAACTTTAACATTTCATCAGACATATTACGATCGTGTTTGGTTACTACTCGCGCATTAGAATGACTGGCAATAATAGGTGCTTTGGATACAGAAATGGCATCGTAAAACAGACTATCACTTCCATGAGAAACATCTACCATAATCCCTAAACGGTTCATTTCTTTCACAACTTCACTACCAAAATCACTTAAACCATCATGTTCAGGTCCATTAGGATCAGTAGCTGAATCTGCTAAATCATTATTAGCTGAATGTACCAAAGTGATATAACGAACTCCTTTTTCAAAATATAAACCAACATTTGAAATATCATTACCAACAGGATATCCATTTTCAATACCGATATAGATAGCACGTTTCCCTTGTTTTTCAAGAGAATAAGCATCATCCGGATTGAGTGCTAAACCTACCTCATCGGCATTTCTTTTTGTGGAGGTAATAATAGAGTCTATCATTTGCAGACAAAGATTTTTTGCTCTACCATGACCATCATCATCTCGAATATCTTGCGCCACAAAAGTTGCGAAGAAAATACCATCTAATCCTCCTTCTTTCATGCGTGGATAATCTACCTTAGAACCAGTTTCCTTGGGGTCATGTTTTTCAGATAGATCAAAACCTGGTTGTATCATCCGTAAAGGAGTATCTGCATGTGTATCCAGTGTTAGAACACGACTATGAATTTCAAGTGCTTTCTGAATTAACTCTTTGTCTTTATCCGCATTTGCATTTGTTGTTTCAGAACTTTTTTTACAACTTACTAGTAAGAAAGTAATCACTAGAATAACTAAATAATTAGAGTTTAGCTTACACATATGAGTTTCTATTATGATTTGAATGTATTTAAAAGTACAATAATAACTTTAATTGTGTTCATTTAACTTTATAGAGTTTCTTAAAAGCATCAATTGAAAATTGATTTTCAGCAAATTATCTTAAACAAGAGATCTTTTGGCGTTTTGTTATTCATAAAACTTATATCACTGATTCCCGATTCTTTGATAATTTATAATAGCCTTTTTCTATTAATTTATCTGCAATTTCCTTTCTACCATCTGCACCATTTTTCATGATATGATCTAATTCATTTTTTGTCAAAACAACTACACTTACTAGCGAAATTTCTTCAATACTTAACGCGATTTTATCAGAAATCTCATTGTTTTTTAATCCTAATAATACGCCAACTTCTCCATTCTCTCCTAAAAATATCTCTGGTAAACCATTTCCATTTATGGTTGATGATATATAGGTATAATCATTTAGAGTATACGATATATTTGGGTTGAAAGCCGCCATATTACTAACTTGTTTAAGAATACTAAATTCCCATGAATCAATTACCTGTTGAATATCAGTATATATATTATCTGTTATTGCGTATAATTCAATTCCTATACCATTATACCCTTGATTCTCTTCATTAGTATCAAAGTCATCATAGGGATCACTCAAACCATCAGTAGCGATAACCGTTCCGTTCGCTGTTTTTATTCCAATATGAGCTTGCCTTAAGGACGGCCATCTTGGCCCTCCTAAAAAAGAAGGATTTATCAGATTCCCTGCAACATCTGAAAAAAGTTCTCCAATACTCTTCCAATAGGTATCTCTTTTTTCATTAGATAGTTTAAAATGATCTTCGTATTTCACAAGTTTAAATTCTAAGAGTTACTTAATTCTTTTCAATAATTAATGCTGGAATATCTAATGATTTGTATAGATCATTATAAGCTTTCATTTCAGTATTAATAATAGCATCTCTTTCATTTTTATACACTTTCCAATCACCCATAAGATCATTAAAACGTTCTTTTGCTCCTTTAGTCACTTTTGGATCTGCTTGATCTATATAGTGTAATAGTTGTATCAGCTGTGCATTTAGTTTATTATTAAAATTGATGACATCCTGAAATGTTTTCTGCTTTTCTTGTACCAAATTTTCTTCCCATGTATTGATACGTTTTTGTAATTCTTCTCCTTTTTCAATCAATGTCTTAGCTTTCTCATCCTCTTTCAAAAGTTTAGCATATTTGGTCAATTGATCTTTTGCAGAACGCATTTGAATAACAGATTCATGCATATCTTTCAATGTATTTTCTATGTTTACCAGTATTCTTTGTTGCTCTACAAAATCCTCAGGAGTTGATTGAATTGATGGATTCGGAAGAATTGTTACTTCTGTTTCTACGGTTTCTTTCTCCAAGGATAGTCTTATTGTATACTTTCCCGGAGCAACACTTGCTCCAGAAAGTCCTCCAAAAACAAAAAGTTTATTGATGGCTGGAATCGCTTCTCGATGAAAGTCCCAAGTAAATCTATGATATCCTTTTTTGGAAGGTAGTACTTCAGGTTTAGCAGGACCTCCAGGCCAAGTTTTAAAATCTTTCTGCTTCTTATTCGTATAAGATCTGATCACTTTTGTTCCTTGTAAAACATCTAATTGTAACTTTAAAGAATCTGCATCTTTGTTTAAGTAATAATCTAATGTAACTCCACTTTTAGGATTGAGTCCTTGACCAACGGCTTTAGAAACTCCTCCAAAAATTCGATAGCTAGCTTTAGGTTTAAATAATTGAATATTTTTCTTTTCTACATTCATTTTTTGAAGCACACCTAAGTCATCTAAGATCCAGAATCCACGTCCGGATGTTGCTGCGACCAAATCATTATCCTGAATAATCAAATCATTAATAGCAACTACGGGTAAATTTAATTTTAGACGTTGCCAATGTGCACCGTCATCATTAGAAACATATAAACCTGTTTCGGTACCTGCATATAACAATCTTTTTTTCTTTTTATCTGCTCTAACCACTCTTACAAAACCATTCGGGTCGTCCAATCCATTTACAATTTTCACCCAAGTTTTACCATAATCATTCGTTTTAAAAACATAAGAATTCAGATCCAAAGATTTATACCTCATAATTACGATATAGGCAACCGCAGGATCATGTTCAGAAATGTCGATGCTATTGATAATACCATCAGCAATACCTTGAGGTGTAATATTTTCCCAATTAGTACCTCCATTTTTAGTAATATGTACCAAACCATCATCAGTTCCCGCATACAGTACTCCTTCCTGATGCTGAGACTCTACCAAAGCGGTGATTGTATTATAGTTTTCACCACCAGCAGCTTCGTTGGTATATGGGCCTCCACCAGGACCATGCTTATCTTTTTGGTTTTTTGTTAGATCAGAACTTATAGTAGTCCAATTGATTCCTCCATCTGTTGTTTTAAAAACGACATTCCCGGCATGATAAATAGTTTTTCTATTATGGGGAGATGCAATGATAGGAGCATTCCAATTGTAACGATATTTAGAATCTTTTGGTGCAATACTTAATCCTAATTCAGGATATTCTTTGATTGATTTATGTTCTCTAGACGATTTTGTCCACTTACTAATATTTCCTTGATAGGTTCCTCCATAAACAGTTTCAGGATTGTCCGGATCAAATGCAATAAAAGCACTTTCTCCTCCAGCTACAGAATACCAATCTTTCCAATCAATTCCTGCATCATTGGTACGACTTGCAATAGCAATTGCGGTATTATCTTGTTGTCCTCCGTACACATTATAAGGCACCAAATTATCCGTAATCACACGATAAAACTGGGCAGTAGCCTGATTTTGTTGTGTGCTCCAACTCTTTCCTCCATTAAAAGAAATATTTGCACCGCCATCATTAGAATTGATCAAATTTGTATTATCATGTGGATTAATCCACAGATGATGGTTATCTCCATGAGGTACAGGAATATTTACAAAGCTTTTTCCTCCATCGATAGATTTCATTACTGGAGCATTTAGAACGTATACCACATTTTCATTCTGCGGATCTGCAAAAATCTCCATATAATACCAAGAGCGTGCTATATTAACACGGTTTTTATTGACTTGTTCCCATTTTTTTCCGGCATTATCAGAACGGTATACACCACCTTTTTCGCCTTCGGCTTCTATTACTGCATACACTCGTTCTGGATTTGCTCTAGAAACAGATATTCCAGATTTACCGAAATCTTTAGGCAAACCTCCTTTCAATTTATTCCAAGTATCACCACCATCAATAGATTTATATAATCCAGAATGTTCTCCACCAGATTCCATGATCCAAGGATAGCGACGATGTTGCCACATAGAAGCGTATAAAATTCTTGGATTTGTCATATCCATGGATAAAGAAGATGCTCCTGTAGTATTATTAACGAATAGTACTTTCTTCCAAGTTTTTCCTCCGTCATTACTTCTGTAAATTCCTCTTTCATTGGTAGGAGCATATTGTGCACCTTGAGCAGCAATATAGATGACATCTGGGTTTGTTGGGTGAATAATTACATCAGAAATATGACGTGTTTTCTCTAACCCAATATGAGTCCAAGTTTTTCCCGCATCCATTGATTTATATACACCATCTCCCATAGAAGTCATTACACCACGTGCAGGATGTTCTCCCATTCCGACAACTACAATGTTTGTATCACTTTCTGAAACGGTGATGGCACCAACAGATCCCATCTTAAAAAATTTATCTGAAATGTTATTCCAAGTAATACCATCATCGGTAGTTTTAAAAACTCCTCCTCCGGTAGATCCCATATAGTAGGTATGAGGCTCACCTATAACTCCGGTAGAAGCAACACTTCTACCTCCTCTAAACGGGCCAATATTTCGCCATTGTAATCCATGAAATAAGGAATCAGTAAGCTTTAAATTTGGTTCTTTTGTATTCTTTTTTCTTTTTTGAGCCTGATGAGTTACAGGCACTAAAAGCATACAAACAAGAATGATTTTAAGAGTTTTACAATAGCTATGAATTGTTGGGGAAACAGACGAGCGTCGAAAAAAATTGATAATTATTTCTGAGTTCATTTTGATGAAGTACTAAGATATTTGTGTGATTCGTTACAGAATTTTCTGAAGGAAATATTCTGAAAAGTCACTAAGGTAGGAAAATTACAATGTTTTTTAAAGATTACTTCAAGATCATCCGTTTTAATTTATAATTTCGATATCCCATTTTTTATTTGCCCCCATATTGAAATATTCATTTGTAAATTCAATAAGTCTCTTTGTATTATCTTTCTTTGGATAGAATACTATTTTTACTACTTTCTCATCCTTATAATAATAAGTTTCAGGTATTGAAGCGAATATTTCAGGTTTATAATATCCCGCTTTCAGATATGCTTTACAAACAGCACTTAGCGGAATTTCTTGACCAGATTCCGTTGTTATGTACTGATGTATGATCTCATCGATACCTTTTGATGGATCAATCTTTTTCAAATTCTCTTGTATAAGACTCATTGAAATTCCCATTTGATGTATACGTAAAGTATCTATTTCAAACTCTAGTTTAGGAATGCTAATCGGTCTGCCTATAATTTTCAAACTATCGATTAAACCTGTCTTCACAAAATCCTCTATTAGCATATCGTACGCTTTTGGAGGGTCTAAAAACTCATTACGGACAATTAACTCCAGAATCTCATTTTTTTGATAAGAAGCACAGGAATTAAAGGTTAAGAAAAAAATAATAAAATAGCTGATTCTAGTCATTTGAACTTTTTAAATTTGATTAGCCTTCATTATAATTCTTATTAGGTTTTGATTCTTAAATCAATTTATGGTATTCAACAAAAGTCTAATTCATCTTATAATTACCATTTGCCCATTGCATCGTAGGCTTTATCCATTCTTTTAAAGGTTTGAATAAAAATCCATGTTCCATTCCTGTATTTAATTCTATTTCTTTAAAATTCTCAATAGTACAAGTGGAATTTTCTTTCCGTTCGATTGCTGAGACACCAAAGGGATCAGATTTTTCATAAATCGTCAAAATATTTCCGCAATAATTAATTTCAGGAATATCCTGAATATCACTATTCTTGAAACTAGCAATAAATACAAAATTTAAATTAGGATTGTTTGCTAAGGTAGAAACGTATTGCGCAATATATCCACCTTTAGAAGTTCCAACCACAGTAATCTTTTGAGGTGTTATGCCGTTTTGTAGCAAACTATCGATTTGGTTCACAACTCCAATAGCATATGTACGCGCATTTACATTTCCTTTTCTTTGTTCACTAATAACATTGAATCCGCTATTTTCAAAAGCTTTCAGAATCTCATTGTATTGAGTTCTTCCATATTGTGGATGAGATTCTTTTAGTGTATGCTCTTCCAGAAATCGGTTATGAAGAAAAAAAATAAATCGATCATCCTTTTGCCCATTACAAGCAAATAATATGGAACAAAATAAAATTCCTATGAACCAATTTGTTTTCATGTACTTCTTGATTTTTAATTATGTGTAAGGTGTAGATTACATATTAAAAGAAAATATAAAGGTAACTAATTCCGACATGCTTATTTATTAGAAAATTGTCCATGCATTAGTACTGGTTATCCATTCTGAGAACTTCTATTTCGCCTCAACTTTGCATTGCAACGATAAAACAAAAAAAATGAAAACAAAAATCCCACTAAGATTAGCACTATTAATTATCCTTTTAGGAATTACTATTCAAACATTTTCAAACTCTAAAAACACAAGTACTATGGACACAAAAAAAGAAAACATTGGATTATTAGTTATTATGAAGGCAAAGCCTGGAAAAGAAGAAGCTGTAAAAGACTTTCTTTTTAGCGGATTGGATCTAGTAAACCAAGAACCTCAAACGCTATCATGGTTCGCTTTTCAAATCGATGATCGTACCTTCGGTATTTACGACACATTCGAAGTTGAATCAGGCCGGCAAAAGCATTTAACGGGTGAAATAGCTAAGGTTTTATTAGAAAATGCAGAAAGTTTATTGGAGAACTTTAATCCAAATACCGACATTAAGACTGTGAACTTAATTGCTGCTAATCATAAAGTAGGTATTCAAAACAAAGGTTTATTTGTTACAATGAAAGCAAAGCAAGGAGAAACAACTGTAGTTGAAAAATTTTTAAACACAGGTGCTCAATTGGTAAGTGATGAACCCGAAACCCTATCTTGGTATGCTATAAAAATAGATTCTCAAACCTATGCTATTTTCGATACTTTTACTGCAGACTCTGGCAGAGATACTCATCTAACAGGCAAAATAGCAGCTGCGCTAATGGAAAATGCTCCTATTATTCTTGATGGTTTTGACGTATCTGCCATTCAAAAAATAAAAATTCTAGCTTCGAAATAATTAATATATTTAGAAAGGAGTGTAAATAACACTCCTTTCTTTGATTAAGAAATAGTATGGCACAAATAATTATTGATAAACAAAATGGTGAACTTGCTTTTCGGTTAGAGCAATTTGATGAGCTAAGTCATTTTGATCACATACAACGCAAAAATTATTATTCGATTATTTTATTAAAAGGGAATCATTTTACATTAAAGGCCGATTTCTCAACCTATGAATTAAGTGGAAATCAATTGATTTGTTTGGCTCCTTATCAGCCATTTATGATTACGTCTTCAGAAAAATGTACTGGATGGTTATTGAATTTTCATCCTGATTTTTTCTGCACATATCGACATCAAAATGAAATAGAAACAGAAGGTATATTGTTTAACAATTTTTATGGTCTTCCTTATTTTGAAATAGCTAAAGAAACTTTGTTTTATAATCTGATTAATCAAATCTCTGAAGAAATGAATCGCAATTCTATTGCGCAACATGAAGTACTTGTCGCTTTTTTAAAAGTTCTTTTGATTGAAGCTGTGCGACAGAAAAAACAGTTTGATAAAACTATAGTTCCTAAATTCTTAGATAATCAATCTGAGCTCCTACAAAATTTGGTAGATGCTATTGAAAATAATTATAAACGGTTACATTCCCCACAAGAATATGCAGATGAACTATGTGTAAGTCCAAAAACATTGGCCAGTATTTCTAAAAAATACCTCAACCAAACTCCTACGTCCTTAATATCCAATAGAATTATTATAGAAGCGAAACGAGAGTTGTATTTAACATCTAAACCGGTAAAACAAGTGGCAGCCCTATTAGGTTATGAAGATGAATTTTATTTTAGTCGCTTCTTCAAGAAGAAAGTAGGTGTATCTCCAGATATCTACAGAAAGACTGTCGGCTTTGCAAAACTAGAAAGAGATTGAGATATAGGTTTTGTTTTTTCATTTATAAAAAAAACTTTTTCATAGAAATCTATGAATTACGTATTTAGCGATACTCCAGATCAGTCATCCAAAGAGTACTCTACTTCGATAATCGATCGAGTTTTTCCTTTTCTTTTTTTGATAGTTTATCGTAACCTTTTTTATTGATCTTATCCAAAATTTTGTCTAATTCGTTCTGTTTTGAAACTTTATTTGAATTATATCTATCTTCTAAGGTGTATACATTTTTTGACTTTGAAAAAGGATTCTGAACTATCAATAAATGAGGTTTTCTACTAATGAGATATAAAAAAGTTAATGATGGTATTAAGATCAGAATTATAGGAAGATAATTCACATAGATAATATTTGGATGTATTCCAATTGCCATAAGGATTCCAACAATTCCACCTCCTAAATGTGCTTCATGTCCTATATTGTCTTTTTGTGTTTTAATTCCATAAATAGAATATAAAACGTAAGCTATTCCATAAAGCCAAGCAGGAATAAAAACTGGCAGAAAAATAAATCCGATTTCCATTCCAGGAAATAATCCGATTGATGCAAAAACTAACCCGCTAACTGCTCCAGAAGCTCCAATTGCAGAATAATCAGGATGTTTTCTATGAATATAAAGCGCTAACAAATTACCTCCGATTAAGCTTCCAAAATATACAGTTATGAATGCAGGTATTCCTATAGCTTCTTCTAAACCTCTGCTAAAGAGATACAAGGTAATCATGTTAAAGCCAAAATGCGTCCAGTCTCCATGTAAAAACCCTGATGTAATTAATCTTTTATAATCTTTGTGAATTAAAATTTGATCTACATTGAACAAGAATTTATTGAAGAACACCAAATCTTTTAGTCCCTTATAACTAACAATTCCATTCACTAGGATAATTGACAGTGTTATTATTCCAATTTCTTTCATTTATTTTTTCATTTCCTCCAATCTTAGCATTGCTACATAAAGCTCACAGAATTACTTTCCCCTATATTCTTTTCTGAAACGTCTATTATAATAGTTCAAGATTCATTTTAAATTTTCAAGTCTAACTGGTTGTTTTTATTCTAATCTAAAGTGCACCGTAACCGTTGCAGCAACCTTTATCTTATCAAATTCTACTTCTAACTCTGCTTCTGCTCGATTTACTTCATACGCTGCTGCCATCCTTGCCGCGCTATATCTTCTTACATTCAAACCATTTACTCCTCTTTGATATGCATTTATATTTGACTCTACATCAGAAATGAAGATTGCTTTTCCAATACTTTGATTGAGCGCTTTTGCCATTTCTTCTGCTTGTTTTTTTGCCTTTAAAACTGCTTTTGATTTGAGTTCAATTTTCAGTTCTTCTAACTTGGTATATTCTGTTTTGGAAAGATCTACATTCGATATTTTTTGCGACTCTAAATCTCTTAGTATTTTGCCCACAAGCTTTAGGTCCTTTAGTTCTAACTCGTAACTTTTCGACTTATAAACATCTGTCTTTTTTAAGAAAAAGCTTCTAAAATTACTAGAAAGTGTAACAAGCCTTAATTGACTTTGTATATCTATATCATTCGATTGTAAAACCATTTCCAATCGCTTTTCTAATTCCTCCACTGAAACTTTCCCTCTTGTATTACTTTCTTTTAGTAAAATAGATAGTACTATTTTATCAGGTGCAACTTCTGTTGTATACGTAGCCTTGGTTTGGATCTGTGGAATCCTCGAAAAATCCTTCTCTTGAGAAAATCCTAATATTGATAGTAAAACCAGTAATACTATTATATATTTTTTCATTTTGTGTTTTGTTTTTATTTCAAATATGATGGGTTCTACCTTTTAGTTTTCGTCTATTGAAATCACTAACTCTTGTTTGATCTTGTTTATTGATAATTGCATACGCCACGACAGGAACTAACAAGAAACCTCCAACAAAATAAATCGAATAATGGCTTTGAGTTCCTGTAAAAACTGGATTTATTAAAAAGAACATCAATGGCGTTCCTATTAGAAAAATTAATCCAGCTCCAATTTGAGCTATTTTTGAAGGTTTTGTATACAATTCATCTACACTAAATTCTGAATCCGCTCCACACTTTTCGCAATTTATTTTTTTCGATTCTCCCTCTTGGATAGCAAATTCTACCCTCGTATATGCATTCGTAGTATATTGCATTTCATGGCCGCAACATTTACATTTTCCGTATACTTTCATTTGATCAGATTGATGTTTTATAAGGTTTCTTATGAGTACCAAAAGAACGCAAAATGTTACCTCCTAATTTTGTTTTTTTTGTAAACAGAATATTAACTTTTTGTTTTAAAAAGTATTATACTTAATTAAAATATAATATCCATCATATGTATTTTTAGAAATTAGAATTGCTTAAGTGATTTTAATGATTTTGTTTTATTGGTATTTCATTGTCAAGCTTGTTGAACACTACCCAAAGTTCACTACCAATACTATCTTTTTCTTCATATCTCATAATAGCATTTCGATCAACTTCATAAATTGAAGGCTTGATTACGGCATACTCATAGTAACTATTCTCAGATCTATTTAGATTAATGTCATGAAAAAATATAGTATCATTCTTTACTCTATAAGATCCTGTAACCTCACTAACACCAAAACAAACACTACGCTCTTTGAATGTATTATTCTCTTTTAATTGTAAAGTCGTCATGCAATTTGCTACGCCTTCTCTTTGTGCAAATAATACATCTTTTGCTTCGAACTTGTAAAAGTCTATTACACCTCTTGGTCTTAAAAATATTAGTATCAGGATGAATGTTACGAAAACTACTGTAAAAAGTCTTTTTATATTTCTAAAATTTTCGGCGAACAAAAATAATATCTGAATAACCACCAATGCACATAGTACAAAAAATACCAATATTAGCGCTATAAATACTGGAAGTGCAAAAGCTTCTAGTTTAGCATCCCAAAAGTATCTTGTATTAACTAAGACAAATAACAAAAAAGTAGCTACTACTAATCCTATCTTTTTAAAGTTCATCTCTTTAAATGATTATGTGCTTTAATATACGTGTTATAGTACGTAAAAATGTTACTATGCTTTTTTAATAAATCATTTTTTCAATCTAAAATAGTCCGCTTTACTTTTCGAAGGTCTTTTATGATAAAAAATAGCCCTGCCAAGATAACAAAAGTCAATATGATGGTTCGACCAATAGAGATTGGTGTAACCATAAAAAATCTTTTAAGGATAAATACTAAAAATAATAGAAATGGCGGTGATAAAATCCAGTAAATAAATTTCCAGTAAAAAGAATTAAATTGTAAAGGTTTATCTAATAGCATCCTAATTGAAACAATAACGTTGTAAAATAGTATTAGAGTACATAAGACAACTATAAAAATCAAACCCAACTTCGTTCCTAAGGAATCAGGATTTGTTACTTCAGTTTCAATATTAAAGTGTAGCATCGAATTGATAAATCTATATCCAATGAATAGTGTAAGAGCCAATCGAATAATACCGTAAAAAATATTTTTGTTCATTAGTTACCGTTTTATAAAAGTTGGTGTTGTACTGAAGTAAAACATTACTTCATCTTGTCACTTTACCTTGTTTCATTTTATTCTTTATATGAAATAAGACATTTTATATAAGTATCAGAACAAAGCTAAATGTTACCCACTTTTTTTATTTTTTGAATTGGCAACTATCTTTTTCTATGCAAGTATATATGATAATTAATATGAACAGTTTGTTCTCTTTAGGTATTAGCGTATACTGAGATTAGTTATTCAATCACTTTTCTATATTTCTGGTAATCAATACTTTTTGTGATTGTTTTAGTTTTAACAAATGAAACCCTTGAATTATAATCGCAATTCCACAACCAATTATAAACGGTGGTGCATTTAATAATAGACCATAAATCATATAAATTGAATTAGCAATTAATGACAGTAATCTTAATAGGAAGATATTTTTCATAGTCATTGAAAGTAAATTAATGCCTAAAGCTATACCAACTATATGAATCATAGCGGAAGACACATGATTTTTTCAGTTCTTTTCAGAACATCCATTTGTGGTGGTGATACTCTATCATTAAAGCCAAGTTTGTAGTATAGCTTGTGAGCTTTAGGCATACTCATCGTAGTTTGTAGCCACAATTCTTTAGCATCATTTTCCAAGCAACGACTTATGCAACGTTCAATTAATTTTGTTGCTATTCCAAGCTTTCTAAATTTTGGATTGATAAATAATTTCGCAAACTCAAAAGTCTCGTCATCTAATCTCTTTAATGCTACACAACCTACAATTTCATTCTTAAATTTTGCGTAAAACAGAAATCCACCCTTTTCTAAATAAGCTTTTTCCGGATTGTTTAAAGTAAATTTATCATCTTCTTCTAATTCCCCTTGTAGCACTTCTAACAACCAAGGTCCAGCCAATTCATAGAAATATTTTTTTAAACTAGGCTTATAATCAACGATTTTTATAAACTCATCCTTTGCTTGATGAATACGTTTATTTATTGGTTTATTATTGATCTCCCAATCCAACCTATTCAAAATATTAATCATATCTGGATGTCCTATTGAGAAAAGGTCCTTCAACGTATTTGAAAACGAAAGCCATAAAGGTTCGAGTTGCTTTTGTAGTGCTTTCCCTTTTTTGGTGAGTTCAACCAATTTCGAACGCTTGTCATTGGGATTAGGGTTTATGCTAACCAGCTCTTCTTTTTTTAATTCTCGTAAAATATTTTTTACCGTAATGTGAGAAAAGTCAATTTGATTAGAGATTTCAAGTATGGTTTGAGAAGAATCTGATTTTGCTAATACGTAATAAACCGAAAACCAGCTTGCTTTGAATCTGATTTTAGCATCAGCATAAATCTTATCACCATCTTGTTGTAGTTTTTCACTTATTCTACGAAACCTTGAAGCTCCTGCAAGATATCCTAAATCATTTAATACATCAATCATTTTTATTATTTATGAAAGTCCTTTCACAAAAGTATGAAAGGTGTTTCATAAATTCAAATATTTTTTAATTTTGATCTCAAATTCTGGCTCTCTAGGCCTCATATAGACATTGCTTAAAATCTTACCACTTGGTGATATGATGACATATTTGGGAAGAGCGATTGCTACATCCCATTTGCTTTCAAAAGGTGGTTTTGAATATAATAAATAAGAAAAATCATCATTCTTGTACCTTCCGTGCCAAAAGTGATTTCCTTTCCAATCATTTTCTATTAGAAACTTCTTCCATGTTGAGAAGTCACTATCAATGGATATGGAGATAAACGCTACATTTTCATTTTCATATTTTTCTGCGATTTCCTTAAAATATGGAGCATCGATAACACAACCAGAACACCAGGTTGCCCAAAAATCAACCACTAATAATTTCCCCCTAAAAGAATCGGTTTCAATAAACGTACTATCCCTCGTTGTAAGTGTTGCTTTTCCTACTTGATTGCCTTCTGCAGCCAATTCTAATTTTTGTGCATCAGTAAGAGAAATACTGTCTTTTTCTTCAACTATTGTATTCTCGGTTTTCGTAGTATTTGTACAGCTATAACATAGTAGTACTATTACCAATAAAAAATGTAGTTTACTAGATATCATGACTTTAAGATTTCTTATAGGTATCATATATTCGAAAAATGTTACTCTAATATTTTGGCTTTTTGTGTATTGGTAACAAAAACATCAAAATTCACAATATTCGACTTACATCTCTATCTAGCAATACGTTTTATTATATTCATTTAACAAGAAGTCTTCACTATCCTCTTTTCCGTAGGCATCCGCTTCTGTTATATGTCCGTCGATTCCACTAATACGTGTAAGCATTTTACCTTGTCTAAATACTAGTTGAAGTCCATGTTCTTCTTCCCAATTACAATTACATTTTATACTTACATACACATCTTTATCCGACCATAATCTTCTTTCTACATGAATCTCATTAAAAGAGATGTACTTCCAGATATCGGATCTATTTTTGATATTCAGAAATTCCTGAAATTCGTCGTGATATTCTTCTTCTAATCCATTTACAAAATCAATACAATTCTGATACACTAAATTCGTTACGGTTCTAGCATCTTGTATTTCAGTTAGGTTTTTTAAAGCGGTATCAGCTTCTCTTATAAAGGACACATCTTCTTCGGGAATAAAACCTGTAAATGTCACTGGTAATTCCTCGTTTTTAAACAGTGGCACCACGATATCTCCACCATACCACCATACCACCATTCTTCAAATTCTTCATCTTGTTCTAATTGCCCTACGATTTCTGAACGTATTTCTTTCATTTTTAAATTAATTGAAGTGTTTAGTATAAGAATATAATTGAATTGTATATTAAAATTACGATCGTTTGATATCCTTTATACGTAAATATAAAAAAAGCAACTTTGACACTTGACCAAAGTTGCTGCTGTTTATACAGTTAGTATTATATTTAGCTATTCAAATGCTGTTCAAAAAGTTGGATTTTCTCGCTCAATTCTTCTTTAAATTCAACATTCGTAATTTCATTTTCTACAAAAGAGTCATAATAATTTGGTAATGAAAAATCTGCTATAACTGTACCTCCTAAATATGGAAAATAAGATTTGGCAGATTCCAAGACTGTTTTTCCTCCTCTACCACCAGGAGAAGTTGCTAATAACAACATGGGTTTATCCTTCCATACCTTCATGTCAATTCTAGATAACCAATCCAATGTGTTTTTAAAAGATGCTGTATATGAACCGTTATGTTCAGCAAGTGCTATAACGAATCCATCTGTTGATGTTATGAGATTATTCAACTGTTTGGCATTCTCTGGAATTCCATGTTCCGTTTCAAAATCTACTCCATAAAGAGGTAATTCATATTCATTTAAATCAACAACCTGTACTGTTGTATTTTCAACTTTATTCGCGGTATAAACTGCCAATGTTTTATTGATGGAATTTTTACTATTACTTCCTCCTAATGCGATTATATTTTTCATCTTTTCTCTTGTTACTATTGTTATACATTTGAATTCTATAAATTGGTTAAAAAATCGATAGTGGTTACCAAAAATGCTATTGATTTTTTAGCTACTACAAAGAACTAGCTCTTTGCCATAGAGAAAAATAATGTACATTAAGAAAATTACTTTGAGGACAACTTTTTTCGCAGTACACTCAAAAATTCGGGAGTAACACCTAAGTAAGCGGCGATATTTTTTTGAGAAATTCGATGGATCAAAGAAGGATATTTTTTGATGAAGTTATAGTATCGTTCTTCAGCGTTTAGCGAAATATTTTGATCCGATTGCTGGATAAAAGATACTAGTGATCTTTGATATAAGATTCTATAAAAACGTTCAAACTTTGGAATTTTTTCAAATAGCAAATCAAAATTTTCTTTTGACATGAGTAACACTTCAGAATCTTCGAGTGCTTGAATGAAATAGTTGGAAGGTTGCTGAGTGATATAACTTGCCAAATCTCCAGACCACCAATCTTTAATTGCAAACATGGTGATATGTTCTGTCCCATTATTATCTATTTTATAGATTTTTAAGCAGCCTTGCGCGGTAAAGTAATTATACCTAGCTATTTCGCCAGGTCTTAGTAGAAATTCCTTTTTTTTAAGTTTCTTTTCCTTTAATAAAGAAACATACAGATCCTGTTCTTCTTGAGTTAGCTCTATAAAACGACCAATGTTTTTTAAGATTAATTCACTACTCATTTTTATAGAGATTTCAAGAGTGGATTAAGTAAAAGTAGCTAATTTGATTGAATTTTTATTACTATTGGAAGTTTGGCTGTATGAATACATCGTTATAAAACGGTGAGCTTCTAAAAATAATTTCTAACAACCTGGAGCATTAAAAAAAGATATTATTTTCCACTTTCCATTTACCTTAGCAATCGTCATTTCTTTTATTAGAGCATAAGAAGTTAACGCTGCTGAAATGTACCCAACCTTTCCCGATTTAAGTTTTATTTCCAGCCAATTTATACCATCAACTTGCTGATGGGTGCTTTTTTTCATTGTAGTAATATTGCAGTCACAGCTAAATTTTTCGAAAGATGCTTGCCTTATGATCTTTCCTTTTAAGCTTGGTGTCTCTCTAATATTTACATTTTCCCCAAGTACTATTATTTCGTTATCCGTATCTACTTTTTTTAAATAGGAAGGCCCTTTAAATATTATTTTATCATGAGGGACTATATTATTCGGGTATTCATCTTCAATCCTACTAAATCCAAATCTTAAAATAGTAAGCATATGATTCCAAGACTCATCTGGATACTCTCCAAAATAATATTTGATAAATTCATCCTTAGTACAACCGGGATATCCACAAGTATCTTTACTTTCTAGTACATGCTCTGCTAGAAAGTCTTTCAATTTTTCTTTGTCCTTTCGGATAACACAATGCAAAAGATTGGTTTTGAATTCTAAAAACTCTACATCCAAATACGACTCATCGTTGATTAATTGAGCATTGGTATGTAAACAAAAAAATCCTATTAATATGCATGCAATTTTTCTCATTAGAATGATTATCTATGTTTTTTGTATAATGCTTTTGCTACCTTAAAATAGCCAAAATAATATACAATTTGTTAGTGCTTTTTATTTAGTATAGTATTCATATTCATAACTTATAGAATACACCAAATCTCCTTTTTCGTAAGCATCAGCTCGTTCTAACAATCCATTGTTCAGATAATAATGCTTGTACAAATAATGATTGTCTAAACTCATACAAGGATCGCTGAAATAGGTGTATTTTTCTTTAATAGCGCCATTTTTATAATACGAAATTCTCGTTATTAGTTCTGAAATATCTGAACGATTACCATACTTCCTATGATTAATCATTTCGATTCTAAAACTATTCTTTTCTCTCTTTTCTATTAATCGATTGGAAGTATCATAGGTATATCTGATTGTATTTTTAATAACATCTTCATTATAATAAACTTCTTTGAATACATTATGATTGCCATCATATTCATATTCTGTACGGTAGACCGTTACTTCTCCATATTCAGAAGGTTTTGTTGAATCAATGATCTCCGTTTCCGTAATTTTCCTTTTTAGTTTCCCAAAAGGTGTCCAATCGAAGGTTTTCGTTTTACAAACTATAGTCTCATCGGCTTGCTGATCTTCACTTAGTTGTTTTATAAGTTGCTGTTTTGAGTTATAAAAATTTCTAAACGTATCTTTTCCACTTTTAATTAATTGATTATTTGTGTCATATATATGCGGAAACGAATCTATTTTCGTGGTGTCTATTTTGTCTATCCAAATGGTGAAGATTTTACGATCCTTTTTATCATAAACCATTTTGTATCTAGTTCCCAATCTTCCCATATTCCATTCGATTGCATTTCCTCGTCTGTCATAGGTTTCCCAAATAGCAGTACAGCTAGAATTCGAACCCGCAAAACAATGTTTTTCAATGGATTCTTTCACTTTGTTTTTAATAATCATATCCTTTTCATTTTCGACTTGCGCAGAAATCGAACTTAAGAATCCTAGGAGGATGGTTATTGTGATTTGAATTTTCATTTTTCTCGTGATATCATATAATGATTCCTATATAGAAAATTTATCTTTCTATGTTTTATCAATTATTTAAAGACCCAATAACTATTAAAGTTCTAAAATAGATAATTTCGAAGTTGCAAACTTCGAAGAGCGACGGTAATGTTTAATGTAAAATGCGTTTAGTACGTTTTTATATACTATAGACACTGGCTTTTATTTTTTTATATCATATCCTATTTCCTTTATTCCACAAAAATCCTGTTTTGACTCCCGTTCAATCAATATTCCATTTTCTTTCAATTCCACTAGCAATTTCTTTAATTTTTTTACCCTTGGTTTTTGATTCAATAACCAAGTTTGATCAGAAACAGGAGCTCCATTCAATTGCATGAGGTTTATTGGAGTAATCACGATATTTTTATTAGAGATTTTAATTTCTGCTATGAATTTCTCTAATAGTTCGATTGTCAATTCTTTTGGATCAATTCTACTAACATTCGAGTATTTTTTCCGATTAGGAATTGCTATTGGCTTTTCAGTTTCTAATTCCTTTCTATTATCAAATTTCAAAAGTCCGTTCATTAGGTCTTCATCTTCTATATAGAATACTTCGGGGCAAAGTTCTTTTGGTTTTGCAACAGCAACAATAAGTTGTCCCAATCTAAAGTCAGGATTAGCTTTCCAAATTCGTTCTAGTTCATTCAGTATTTTCGGAATTCGATGTTTATCTCTCATTTTCTTTATTTCTCCCAAATTTTTCGCACCAGTTTTAAAATCGGAAGTTTAGATACATCCAATTTTGTTGTTTCTGGTTCAGTGTCTATTTGTTCATCCGTTTTCTGCTCAGTGATATTTTCTTTTTCTGCTTTTTCTCTTTTCGCCATTTCAATTTCCCATAATTCATCTTCGTCAAGCGGTTGAACTAAATCAGCTCCACCTTTATGTGGAACTTGAACATAATTCTCTGGTGGTATAGGTAACTTTTGTTCACATTCTGATGAACAAAGGTTTGCAAGCATAGGAATAGTATCTGTTCCAATATATGCTGAGATCCACTTTTGATTTGTGGTTTCATATGTCAAATCCTTATTACAAACACTGCACTTTAATTTATCCCCAAAATACCTTACAGGATTATGATCAAGTTTGGGAAATCCCATTCGGTTTTTATAATTCCCATAAAGTGCTCTTGTACTAATTCTACTATCCTTTAAGTTTTTACACTTATATATCTCAAAAGGAAACCAATGTAAATTATAGGAAGTATATGGATCGAAGTATTCTAGCGATTCCATTTCTCCAATTTCGGGTGGAATTCTTTTTAAATTACTTCCATAGAGTCCAACTTTTTTAACTTTTTTAAGCTTTCCAATTGATTCAGGTAGTGTAAAAATTTGAGCAAATAATTCATCCCCAAGAACTTCTCTTGGAACAAACTCGTCAGAACCGCTTTCAGCAACTTGTTCAATGTATTCACATAATTTTTTCCAAGCAACGGAATCTCTGTCTTGAACTTCATTCGATATTTTGGAAATTCTTTTATTCATTCTTTAGTATAGATTGTGTATAATGTTTTATATAAGTGTCATTGCTGTACAAAATGTTACCTGCTTTTTAAATAATTGGGAAGTCCTAAACTTAATAGAACACGACTGAAACCTAAATTCTATCCAACCGTAACCACATTATTTCTTCTCAATAGTGTAATCAAGTTTATGCCCATTTTCTAAACCCCAATGATTCAATTCATTGATGATTTTATTTAAGCTTTTACCAAGCTCTGTTAAGCTATATTCTACTCTCGGAGGAACCTCCGCAAATACTTTTCTGTTTATAATTCCATCGGCTTCTAATTCTCTAAGACAATCAGTAAGCATTTTTTTACTAATATTCTCGATATGTCTGTGCATAACACCAAATCTGTTGATATCTAAATAAAGCGCATAAATAATTCTGATTTTCCATTTTCCACCAATCACAGACATCGTTGTGCGTACTCCACAAGGTAATCCATCAATAGAATTTTCAATTTCTTTTACTTTTTTCATTTTATAACTTATTGATTTACAACAAAAGTAACTTTTTTATAACTACGTTACATAAATATAACTACTTGTCAAAAATAAACCAATAAAATAACTTTGCGGATGAATAATTTTTTAAAATATCAAACTAATGATTAGAAAAAATGCTAAAATCGTCCGCTTTCATGAGCTAGGAAATGCTGACGTTTTGAAAATTGAAGAAGAAGCAATCCCAAATCCAATAGCAGACGAAATCACAATTAAAGTAGATGCCATTGGATTAAATCGAGCAGAAGTTATGTTCAGAGAAGGGCAATATTTAGAATCTCCGACATTTCCTTCTCGTTTGGGGTATGAGGTTAGCGGAACCATTGAAGCAGTGGGAGCGCAAGTAACATCTTTTGAAGTGGGTGATAAAGTTAGTACCATTCCTGCTTTCTCTATTGGAAAATATGGTGTTTATGGAGAGTTTGCTACTGTTCCAGAACATGCTGTTGTAAAATACCCTGACAATTTAACCGCTGAAGAAGGAACTTCTATTTGGATGGCCTATTTAACAGCGTACGGCGCAATCATTGAACTTGCCAAAGCCAAAGCAAAAGATGTGATACTAATTACTGCTGCCAGTAGTAGTGTTGGTTTGGCATCTATTCAAATTGCAAAAACCGAAGGTTTGGTGGTTATTGCTACGACCAGAACTGAAGATAAAAAGCAATTTTTACTGGATGCTGGTGTAGATTATGTGATTGTTACGAATGAAGAAGACTTAGAGGATAGCGTAAACATCATAACCAATGACAAAGGAGTAGATATCGTATTTGATCCTGTTGGTGGTAGTTATCTAGAAACTCTGGCCAATGCAACCGCTCATCAAGGAATCATTATTGAATATGGAGCGTTGTCACCAGAAGCAACACCTTATCCTTTGTTTCAAGCCTTACAAAAAGGACTGAGCATTCGAGGATATACCCTTTTTGAAATCACAAAAAACCCTGAAAGCTTAGCAAAAGGAAAAGAGTATTTGTTTACAAAGTTTGAAGAAGGTGCTCTAAAGCCCATTATAGATACTACATTTTCCTTTGATAAGATTGTGGATGCGCATAAATATATGGAGTCTAATGTGCAAAAAGGGAAAATTGTAGTAACGGTTTAATCTTTAATGAAGATTATTATTCGAAGGATAAACATACATTTCCACAACCAAAAAACCAGCATGAATCCATTGCTGGTTTTTTGCCGTTCTTATTATTTTTTATCGGGGTGTTGTTTCTTATTAAAGTATCTTCTTAATATATAGTTTCTTAAGACACTCAGAACTGTTAAGTAGATGGTTATCAAGATATTTTTACCGGAGTGGCTTTCTATTCCCAAAAGCGGAAATATGATATGCAATGAAAGTATGGTGACCAAAAACCCAACAGTTACATTCGCCAAACTTTCCACCAAAGATTCTTTTTTAGTCTGCATCATGTAGAAGTATCACTTTTGAAGAATGTTCTTTAGTATCAAGCTGAATAATTCTGTAACCGTAAACAGTAGTATCAATCTCTATATTGTCAATGTCTTTTTTAATTTGAAAAGCTACTGCTGGTGTAATATATTGTCGAACATTCTTATATGCTATCGTACTATCCATATGATAGTGACCACAATAAATAGTAATTTTATTAGGTACTTTCTCAAATATATTTTTCAGGTTTTCTCTGTTTTCTAGCTTTCCTATATCATCTACTTTTAGGGGAAGTCCAATAATTGGATGATGAACGAAAATAACAATAGGTTTAGACGTTATAAGTTCCTTTTCTAACCATTGCATTTGTTGATCATCGATAATTCCTGAAGATGAGTCTAAATAGATAAGCTTGAAGGCATTTTCTACCACGCTTCTATACATTTTTCCTGAGTTATAATCTGCACCTAAGTCATAATGCTCGGAAATCTTTGTAAAACTATCATGATTCCCTAAGGTGATTGATAAATTCAGTTTTGTAAGCTGGTTAAAGAAATAAGGAATACCGTCATTTTCACCAATATCACCTGTACATACAACATCATGAATATCATTCTCTAATATGCTTTCTATGATATTATCCAACCGTTTTCTTGCTGATGTTTTGCCCAAAAATGGGTGTGATTCATCAAGATGTACATCTGTAATATGTGCTATTTTTTTTATCATCTACCTTTAGCTTGTTAAAACCAAAAGTAATAGCGCTTTTTGATAGGTAGTTATAAAATCTTGCTGATTTATATGGCTTTCCTAAATTGTGTTGGTGATAATCCTACATGCTTTTTAAACACATTAGAAAAGTAAGCTGTATTGTCAAAACCTGATTGGATGGCGATTTCAAAAATGGATTCCTTTGAATATTGTAGCTTATTCTTTGCATTTGCTATCCGAATAGCTGTTACATATTCCAGTGGCGTGCTTCCATGTATTTCTTTAAAAAGTCTATGTAAATAATATTTACTAATTCCTATATCTTTACTGATGCTCTCTAACGATATTTTATCACTAAAATTATCATTAAGATATTCTTTAGTTTCGGTGATTGATTTGTACAAGGCTCTCTTTGTATTATGTCTGACTATTTTTAACTTTTTAAAGTTATCATCGATCGAAACTTGTTCTTGGATAATCAATTCAGATATGGTCATGAATAGATCTTCCATCTGTTGATGTAAACCGATCTTATCGTTATGATACAAGTATACTAGTGTATCGAGTACGTTTTTGACTTTTTGATTAGCGTTTTTTTGAATGACTTCGAGAAATTTTACGGGATCATGATGACCAAAATAAAAATGAGATATTTCATCCATGAGGGTTGGCGATAAGAACAAGGATAACCCTTTTGTTCCTTTTTTGGCTTCTGTAATAATTTGGCTATTGTTTAAAATTAGGTATTCATATTTGGATACTTTTAAATCCTGATTATTAACATGATACCTTTTCACACCATCCATAACATATTTTATGGTATAGGTAGATTGATACTGAACCGAAATAGTATCCGAATGATCAGAATACAATATTTTATTTTCCAATTGACTGGAAAAGGTAGGAATTGATGTTATTTCTTCAAGTTGAATCATATAAAAAATAGTGTCTATTGAAGCTGTTAGCGGTCTGGCTAAATGGCGTAGCGGCGTTTAGCCATTATGAACGTTTTAGCCTTTGTTTTGTATAGTTTCAATTTTCTTTAAGAATTCAATTACTTTAATTCTAGAATCTATCATTGCATTGATTGTAGATTCTTTTGTGCCTCCGAACAAAAATTTATGTTTTTTTATACCCGTTAAGTTCATTGATTGATATTGTGGAGCATTTTCAGGAGCTTTTTTATCAAACCAAACAAACTGGTGTCCGCAATTTTTGTAAGATATATGTTCTACATTTATATTTGAATCGCCTTCTTCTATTTTTGATTGAATTAAATTCGACATTCTTGTTGCTGGCCAAACTAAATCATTTTCTCCAGATAAGAGAAGTAAATCACACTTGATGTTTTCAACTTTAATTCTAGATTCCGCTAATTCTTCTACATCATCCAAAACGGGTTTAATATACTTGTTATAAGTTATCTTTCCCGCTTCATCATTAAAAAAATCTAATTCAGTGAAGGGAATTTCTTTTCCATTAAAAGTCCAAGAAGATTTTTGGGGTTCATTTTTCTTTAAGCCTACGTGGTTTGGTAACACAATGCAGCTTGGGGAATAACATATTATTCCATCAATAATATTATATTTACTAGCAAAGGTCAGAGCATATTCCGCTCCTTTCGAAATTCCTAGTAAAACTATTTTCCGCTCAGGAAATCTCTTTTTTACTAAAGCAATAGTTTTTTTAAGGTACTCTAGTGAAACCTGTTCAATTTTATTTGGTAAGCCTCTTTCTCCAACGTAAGCAATAGAAAGAGCGTCATATCCACTTTGAACTAACCCGAAAAGGTGTTCATCTGGCAAATAACTACCTCCTGAACCAGGAATAACTACCACCAGAATATGATTAGAGTTATCTTTATGTGTTATAAGTTTTGAATGGATTTCATTAGATTCAATTTTTTCTATATGAATTCCTGTAATATCATCTTGACATCCAAAAATTAAAGCACACGATATGAAAATCAATAAGCTTCTCACTTTTATAGGAATTTACTTTTAATTACAAACAACGCTAGTAGATATGCAATATACAAATCGCTAGTTTCATTTTTATTTCATTCTCATCAGACAAACTTTTAGTCTGTTGATATATAARTCATTATTTAAACATTCTATTGGGGTTAGGTTATCTAAAGCAGGTACTTTTGTATTCAACCAAATAATGCTGTTTTCACGATTATGATAATATATTACTCTGGCTAAATCTACTTTTCCATTGAGTAATTCCAAAAGTTCATTTTGGAATTTGGTATTTTCCCATATTTCATTAAATAATTCGGAAAACTTTAACCAATTTTGATCTCCATCATAATATTGTTCCAATTTGATATTCATTTTCTAAAAAGTAGACATTATGAGTCCGACAGGTATGATCAGATAAATTATTGTCAATATGTTAACCGTCAAAGCTATTTTTCTGTAGGCATTTTTTCTTTTCATTCCAATAATGCTCAGAAGTAATGAGATTAGAACCGGAATAACATAAAGTAGTACGATCTTTATTCCTCCAGCAATCAATTTTGGCGATGAATCTCCTTTTGACATTATTTCTTTCATTATATGGAACGTTGAAACATCAAACTGAATTTTTAGGACCACAAAAACTAATGCGATCAATATTGAAATCATTGATAAATATTTTCCAATTTTCATTTTGTATTATTCTGAAAATGAATGCTAGCTATTTATATAAGTGTCGTAACAGAGCAAAATGTTACCTTACTTTTTTGGTATAAAAATAGCTAAACACTTTTTACATAGCTACGAAGTTGCAAACTTCGTAGAGCTAATATATATTTAATATACAAACTGTTAGCCTTTTGTTTTTAGTTATTCTCCCACATTAGTTATCAATGTTTTCAACTCAGATTTTTTAAATAAATACAAAGCTATAGTTGTATTCAATATCCAAGGTAGTCAGGCTGAAAGCTTGTAAATAAATATAAACTCTATATCTGTTAATAGAGGTATCAGCAAAAGTGTTCTTTGGGTAATCGCAGCGAAAGTTAAACCATAACTGACAAACATCCATTTTTTATGCTTTCTAACTTGCTTTTTCCTTATTGCATTCATTGCAATGATAGCTGTTAYAAACCAAAATACCGCTAGCATCGAAAATCCTATTGTAGAAACTATTCCACCCATTGCAAATTGTGCAACTATTAATCCCATCACTGAACTAATTAGAACCGAGAATAGATATATGTATCCCAGTCTCCTATGTACATTTAATCTCTTTATTCTCAATTTTGTCAAAAATTGTGTTGGTTCAGTAAAAATGGCAATAATCCCAAACAGAATTTGGGATTTAAAACATAACCTGTACAATGTATTTGATGCGACTTCTTTGTATTTCATTATTCCAGATATGTCATTCTGAAAAAAATGTAGAGACATTACCAACATTGTAATTGCTCCAACAAAGAAAAATCCAATGAGTAAATATTTTTTCATTCTGTCTGTTTAATGAAGGCTAACGAATTATATATTCATATGATATTATTTCGGCTTATATGCAATTATATACAAACCCTTTATAAAGAAACGTAAATTCTCGTAAACCAAAAAACCAGCATTTATCAGTTGCTGGTTTTGTGTCGTCGCGAAGTTGTAAACTTTGTGGAGCTGAGCAAAATTGTAATGAATTCCGTTTAAGGAATTCAGCAGCAATGAGCTATACGTGTTACTAGCTTTTCGTTATTTTAATTCCAAGGGCCGTGTATGGTGATATTTTTTGTTTTTCCATCTTCGCCTATTTTGTATAATCCACCTGCACAGCCTAACCATATATTTTCATCTTTGTCTTTCAATATATCCATTACGGAAACAGGGACTTTATAATTAATGAACTTGTTGTTTGTGTATTTGTAAACACCATTACTGATGGTACTAATCCATAAATTGCTTGTTTGGTCTTTGTAAATTACATAAACATCACTTTCACTTAATCCGTCAATTTTTGGAAAATGAGTTATTTTGCTGCCATCAAATTTATTCAATCCGCCTTTTCCAAATCGTTTGTCAATTTCTGCATTGTCTTTTTCCGCTACTCTTGTTCCAATCCAAATGTTACCTTCTTTATCTTCTGCAATAGATTGAACATTGTTAGAGTTTAATCCTTCTTTTGTAGTGATGTGAACAAACAAATTTCCATCAAATTTACTTGCTCCGTAACCGTCCCTTCCAAACCAAATATTTCCTGTTGAATCTTCTATTATAGAAGTAATCCAATCTTTCGTATCAGGATTGATTTGAGTTTCTACTTTGGGGTAAGGGATGGGAAATTTTTCAAATCGAGTTCCATCAAACTTGCAAACTCCTTTCCAAGTTCCAATCCAAAAATTTCCCTTGCTGTCTATTAATAAATTGCTTATCATATTGCTACAAAGTCCATCTTTTTCTGAATAATTTGTATATGTTTTTCCATCAAATTTGGATAGACCAGCACCCGTTGCAAAATATAAATTTCCCGAATCATCCTCAATTACATCAACAATTCGATTACTAGGTAATCCATCATTTGTGGTCCAGTAAACTAACTCCTCTCCGTCATATTTTGCTACTCCTTTTTCTAAAGTTTGAAACCAAAAATTTTCTTTAGAGTCTTGAAATACTCCAACATATTCTCCAATTTGTGAATCTACTTTTTTTGATAGGGTATTAATTACGTTATCATTTTCCTTTTTCGAGTTGTATTGACCTCTACAAGAAATCATCAAAGAGATAAAGAAAGCTAATAAATAGATTTTTGAAAATAAATAGGATTGTTTCATTGGTATTTTTTTCAAACTTAATCCTAAAGGCTAACTTCTAGCTTTATCAAATGTAAAACTGTGTCAAAAAAATGTAAAACTTCTTTTTACATTCAAATGTTTGTCATAATTAAGGTTAACTGTCTCGCGTATGAGTAGTAGTGTATTTTATTTACTAACCTTTGTTCTTGTCTTTCTACTTTCGTTGTATTACTTAAACCTCTATTACTAATACACAATGTTTTCTGCACGCTTTATTTCACTTTAAAACCATTTTTTAGCAAAAATTCTTCTCTAAGTTTTCTTCTTTCATCAGAATCTTTTTGAGAACTTCCTTCAAAATAAAAATGTCTGGCACCAGTATAGGAACGCCAAGTGAAACTATTCTTGGTTTCTTGAATAGCATCCCTGAATTTTTCAAATTCAGAAAATTCGACCATATCATCCTCCTCACCATGGAAAGCAAGTATCGGTGGAAGGTTCTCCTTTATAAGATAAAGAGGAGAGATCATTTTTGTATCGTAAGAAACGTTGTAAACATCTCTACCCGCAATGTCGTATGGGCAAGAACCTAAAATGATAGCATTGGGTTTTGAACTATATTTTGACGTCACCCCAAAATCTTCTCTGTTTTCAATCATACTTGAAACCAAGGCTAAATGAGCTCCTGCAGAAAAACCATCTGCCACAATCTTGTTTGGGTCAATTCCTAATTCCTTCGCATTTTCACGTACCCAAGCTATGGCAGCTAGCGCATCACTTACTGAGGCTTTTACATCTGTACCGTATACATTTCTTTTTCGATAATCGAAAGCAATGGCAACTCTTCCATCTTTTGCTGCACCTTGACAAGCTCCATAACTCCATTCAGGTAGTCCAATCGCCCAACCACCTCCGTTAAAAAATAGATGGGCAGGTTTTGGTTGAGTTTTATCATGATTTTCTGGGTAGAAAATATGGGCACTAAGCGTGATATCATCTACTGTTTTGTACACTTTTATTTCGCTGGTAGCATTCCTTCTATCTTTACCCATTTGGTAGGTATCCTTAATTTTCTTGATATAGGTTGGATTTTTAACATCTTTTAAAGCTTTCGCAAAAGCGTAATCAAAAGCTTCTACACGGTAGGTCCAAATATTGGAAGTAAAATGTTCCTTGATAAAAAAATCTTTCACGCTTTGATGAGCGTCTAACTCTGCTATGGCATCATAACGATTGTCCAAACGTCTTAAAGGAACATATTCCAAATGAGAAAACTTGTATTTTCCAGCAGAAAGAATATCAAAATAATAATTCATACATCTTTTATAATGTTTAAACTGAACTAAGGAAGGGTTATCAAAACTTCCCTTCATTACATTTTCAAAATAGTCTTTGGAGACGGTTGCGTTTTTCTTAAAATTTGCAAAACGATGATAGTTATTTGGATACAATAAACGATAGCGTTTGTGTACGAATGTAGTTTCAGTCAATAAGCTATCAATTATTCGTGTATCTATTGCTTCAGAATTTCCTTCGTACTTCTTGATCAATTTCTGTACGGTTTGCTCTAAAGAATCAATGGTTGTATTAAAGCCGTCTAATTCTTGACTGAATATTTTTCCGCGGTTGTCAGTCACAAAAACATCATTTTTTTTGAGGAGTTTGTTGTGAGCCTCCTTAATTCCAATAGGATAGTTTTCAGGATTTTCCTCGCTGTATTGAAATAAATTTGACGATAAAAGAAGTACAAAGACGAAAAAAAACTTATGCATAGTATCTCTTGATTTGTTAATGATTTCAAAGATCAAATTTTCGCAATTAAAAATTACAAATCATCAAAAAAGATGGTCTTACTACGTGGAATGAGACTCTTTTAACGCCAATGTTCTATAAACTGAAGGTGACACTCCTGTTTTATTTTTGAAGATTCTATAGAAGCTACTCTTTGAACTAAAACCACAACTAAGACCAATTCCGGTAATCGAATGACTCTCAACAGCATCAGATTTTAAAATGGTTTTGGCTTCTTCAACTCGAAATAAATTAATAGAATCATAGAAATTACTATCTAATACCTCTCCAAAAAATGCTGATAGCTTACGTTCAGAAACCTCCATGCTATTGGCAATCATTTTCAAATTCAAATCTGGTAATAAATATAATTTTTCCTCATTCATACACTTATAAAACTTTTGCTTCAACGCATCTTTTTCGTCATCCTTTAAGTACGAAGTTTTGTATTCTAATTCAGTGCTTTTTGTAATGTGTTCTTGAATTAAAAAATCAGGTAAGAAAATTTTAGATTGAGTAACTCCATAATAACCAAGGTATGACATTGCTACTATTATGAAAAACACGGTGATATAACCATCCCATGAAACATTGTATCCAAATGAAATTTCGCTTATTGTTAGAAGAAGATCAATGATAAGAACGAGTAGAAAGCAGATTAGAAAATTTCTAATCCATAGAAAATCTTTTTCTTTAATGTTTGAATAATTATGTTTCATAGTCTTATTGACTACATAGAAAAGCTTTATTGAAAGACTAAAATATACGATTCCATATATATCTTTTATTAATGCTCTGTTTATATATGCATCAATCCATCTGGTAAATTCAAAATCTAAAGAATTAGGCACCGTATAAAACGTAAAATAGATGAGAAAAGGAACAAAATGAATTAAATTCTTTTTAAGCAAATCTGGTTTATTACTAAAAATTGATTTTACGTAAAGAAATAGTAGTGGTGGAATTATAAAACGAGCACCTCCTTGAAAATAATTAGCAATAAATCGTACTATTCTTAAATCATGTAAATTCGCATAGAAAAAAATAAAAATACTAAGAATTAAAAGCCAAAAAACAATTAATATATACTGCGGTAATTTCTTTTGCTTTAAACGAAACAAGCCTATTAAAGCTATTATATTCAATAAAATACCTATAATTAGTATAAAGTCTACTGCTAATTTCATGGATGTTTAGTCTATTGAGTGCGTGTCTTTATGATTTTCGTACCTAATCTTGTATAAGTAATATATTTTACATCTTATTATGATCAGTTTTCTTTTTTAAAATTGTAAACTCGATTCTTCTTCTTTTTCAGCTTATTTGTTTTTATATAGACTATAAAAGTATGTAAAGGTTCAATAGGATATTGATTTTTATGTTTGTAGAGAACATAGAAATATGCTCATTTTGCATAATTTCGGTTTATATGCAATTATAGATACAAAGCCTTTATAAAGAAACGTAAATTCTCGTAAACCAAAAAACCAGCATGCATGAGTTGCTGGTTTTGTGTCGTTGTGAAGTTGTGAACTTTGTGGAGCAGTGCGTTTGTCAGCTAAAAATCAAAACTATTTCCGGATTGTTGTTTAAAATATTTTACTCCAGCAGATAGAATCAATTTTCCAGTTCGGTTACTTGAATTATGAACTCCTTGCGCACTTGCAGTTTTAGCATTGTTCAAAACCCAATCGGGAATGGTACTTGACCAACGATCATTTCTACTGCTTTCGCCATTAACTCCATAAGAAGGCGTCATAATTTCGTAAATCGGTTGACTTGCACTATCAAAAAATGTGATTTTCATGGCTCCGGTAAATCCTTGCCATCGATTGGAAGATGTTTGAACAGTGGAAGTAATCGTACCATTCCAATATACGATCACCGTACCGCAACACCTAAAAGATTTCCCACTAATCCTATTACAATTTGGTGGGATAGTCACTGCAACATTATTTTGGGCGTACACTTCGAACAAACTGAAAATCAGAGCAATTAAAAATAGAAAGCGTTTCATACTATAATTTTTTATGATTACTAATTGTAGCAAATTAGAGGATCATCTCATATGAAGACATACCCTATGGTGAGTATTTTTATGGGCTTATAGGAACGAATTTGTAAGGCTAGGAAGTTGTACTTTGTGGAGTTGATCTATATTTTTTTGGTCATCAATTTTCGATCATTAGAGCTGTAGCCTTTGCTTAGATACAATTTGTTTGCATATATATTATGAGGTTCTACTTCTAGGTGTAGGGCTTTTACGTCTAGTTTTTTGGATTCTGAGGCTACAAAATCTAGTGTTGTCTTGCCAATTCCTTTATTTCTATAATCAGGTTTTATATAGAACTCATCAATAAAAGCGTCTCGACCTTTGTATTCAAAACTAAATCCAAATGCTAGGACTAGATATCCAATGGTTTGTTGTTGGAGTTTGATTACATAGAGTCTCCCTAAAGATTCGTCTGAAGTAAATTCTAGTAGGTTCTTTTCTCTAATAATTGGATCAAAAGCATAGCCCTCCATTTTGTTAAACGACACCATCATTTCCAAAACCTCAGCTTTGTCTTCATCTGTATAGTTTGTAAATGATATTTGCATCTTCTTATTTGCAGTTTTATGGAGATATTAAGTTGTAGACTTTACTAAATAAATATATTATTTATTGCTTAGTCCTTCCCTATTTCCCTTAGTTAAAACTCTTTGTAAATCCTTAATTTCCCTGAGACATCACCCTGATCATGACAAGTTCCATTAATATTAAATATAGTTATCCTTTTTCCTTTTCCATAAACAGAAGAGTTTGGAAGGAATACAGCATTAGTACCAAAATATGTCTTGATCGGCTGATTATCTACATATATTGCAATACTTATATCGTTACAATTATTAGTGTTTAGAAAATCAATGACAAATTCAGTTTCTTCATCAAATGAAGCCAAAACTTTTCCTGATGAAAATTTAGGATGAAACATCCAAGAAATGGAGTATGTTGTAATTCTATCATCATCTAAAACTTCCCAAGTGCCATTTAAGTTATCATTTAAGTTAGGTTGATTAAAGTAAATTCCTCTTGTATCCACAAATAAAGCTCCTCCTTCAGCACTTGGAATGTTAGGGAGATTGTTTCCTTTAACAAACTCAAAAGGAATTGGAGTACCGACTAATACACTGGTTACTTTGACTAACTTTCTTTCCGGAAATTCAGTTTGTGTAGCAGTATGAAATCTATTTTTTTTATTTGTAGACCAACGTCCAGACAAAAATTTTGTTTGTGAACAAATGTTAAAGATCGAAAAAAGGGAAAAAATTAGTAGAAGTGAAATTTTCATAAATGAATAATTATTTAAGATAACAAATTTGATAAAAATCATCAAATTATTGATATCAGTTATCGGTTAACGAAGGTTTTCCAAAGGCACTTTTATTATAGAGATTAGTATGATCTTTTTGCTCAAATATTGGATTTTTTGGCATATTCTGTAAAAAATGATACTCCTCTATTAAAGGTTTAAATTTTCTATTTCCAAACTTACTCAAGCAATTGTAAAACAACATCAATAGTTCAGATGAGGACAGTTGAGCTCTTAGTAAATTTGCGTAAAAAAAATTATCTCCTGGATTCTTCTTGTGTACAAACTTTAGAATATTGTATAAATTCCTAAAGTAATGCCCTAAATCAGTTTGATGATTGACGTAAAAATCAATGTATGATTTTTGAATTCTATCTAATTCATTTTTTTCATCATATCGACTTGCGTACATCTCTTCAAATTCTTGAAAAAAATACTGAAAACAATCTCTACCGGTAAGAGTTACATCTTTTTCTTTCTTAAAATCGTAAAGACTACCACCTTTTGTTGTGTCTATATCAATTCCATCAACTATCTGGTGATGAAGATTTAGCAAGCTAAAAAAGGTTGATTCAAATTGTTGAAGTTTTAATGTATCCCTTTGTTCAGTAAAAACTTGTCGTGTCAATTCCAATTCCTGTCGTTGCAATTCAAACTCTTCTATTTGTTTTTCTAATGCTTCGACTTGAGTTTTTAGAACATCTCTGTTAGTTTCAATATCTGCCCTTTGTTCTCTAAGAGCAACATAAAATAGTATTACACCTGCCAAAGCCCATAAAGAACCTATTAAGCCGCCAACAAAATCTCCAAAATGTGCAACCTTATCAGATTTAATTTGACGATTGGTTTCAAACAAGGTATCATTCCAAAAAAATAAAACAATTCCTAAAAAGAAAATTGCTATCCCTATCCACATTAATATTTTACTTGTCTTTTCTGTAAACATTTACCAATTAATTTATATAAACCTCTCAAATAAACGAATAGACAAAGATTTTTACTTAAAAACTTTCCTATTCTATATTTACCTCTTTTGTCTTGATCTCTTTGCTCGATTATTTAAATCATTATTAATCATAAGCGTTATTAGAAAGATCTACTTTTTTAATTTTTCATTAAGATTGAATACGAAGTTGTAATAAATATTATACTTATTTTTTGCATCCTCTTTACTTAGTTTGTTTATATCGTTAAGTATCCCGTTTACCAAAATACCTTTCAACTCCTTTACATTTATCTTTCCTTGTAGGTTTTTATTTTTGGTTTCAATTTGTTTGATTATTGGACTTTTACTATCTAACTCTATTTCAACCTTATAGTTTTTGCTAACTTCTGAAATGATATAGTGAATAGGATATAAATCTTCAAGGGTGGAAGCTTTATTTGTTTTATAAATGTCATTAATCTCAAAGGTATTTTTAGTGTTAAAAGACTTACTTTCATTTTTCACTCGTTCTTTAATTTTGACTCCAGCAGAGTCAGAATCCACAACTATAAAACCTTTAACAAGTTTACCTTCCATGAATTTCACGTACGTTGGTATCTTTTCTACACCATCAGCTGATATAGTTCCAATTCTAACAGGTTTTATGTCTCTCTTATATTTCTTTAGAAATCCATCAAATAAATCTTTATCAGTTTTTCCTTCAAAAATCAACATATTAGGTTGAATATGCTCATAAACCGAAGTCCCCAAAGCTTCGTAAATAACCTCTTCCTCATAAGGATTATCTTTCTTAATTTGTTTTATAGATGTTAAAGACATTTCTTTTGATACTTTAAAATGTCTATCTAAATTGAGTTTATCAACCATATAAATAGAATGGGATGCAACAAAAACTATATTTGATAAGGCTATTTTTAATAGTTCTTCTCTCAAATATTTCACACCACTTGGATGAAGATGAATTTCAGGTTCATCTAAAAGAATAATTTTATTTTTGATTTTTTCAGTATTACTTTCGATAGATAAATTAAGAAGTATAGAAATAAATTGCTGAAATCCTTCACTTCTTTGTTCCATTTTATATTTGGGAAGTGTATCATCTTTATCCTCAACCATTACTGAACACATCATATTTTCTATTTCTATAAATATATTAATCTTATGTTCTGGCCATCTTTCGTTTATATAATTCGTAATTGAAGAAGAAAGTTCTTGTTTCAATTGTGCTCTTTCTTCAATGTCATCTTTAATCAAATCGATCCTTTTCTTTATATCGATTATACCAGAAATATTAAAAATATTTCTTAGGGGCAAGGATATTGTTGGTTTTGTGGAAAAATCATCCAGATCAATAGGCTTATTAATCAGAAATTCACTTGATGGTCTCCAAATTATCGGCATTGGTGTATTGTGCGTAACATTGTCCAACATTTTTTTCTCAAGGTGAGATTCAATCTTTGATTTCGTTAATAGAATATATGTTGAACCTAAAATTGACTTAATATTATCCTTTGTCAAAGGTTCTTTTTCTTTATACTTATCAGATATCAGATGAAATGAAAAATCCGAACTATTGTAGACATATTTGGAGAATTCTTTGTCATCATTTATCCAAATATGTAAGTAATCTTTCCTATCATTTTTAGAATTTATTTCTGTATGTCTTTGAATTTGATAAGGAATAATTTTAGACTGCAAGGCTTTTGGTATTCCAAAATTATCAAATTGTTTTCTATAATGTCCAAAATTCTCAAATTTCAGATTAAGAGTTATTGTTACAGATTCATCCTTCTTCTTTGCTTTTTTGTTACAGTCTGTTTGATAGTCAAAATAGGCATCTTCGTTCAACAAAGAAATTGCTTTGAGAATATTGCTCTTACCTGATTCATTTTTGCCTAAAAATATTTGACATTTTTTATCAGAAATTCTAGTAATTGGTACCTTTAAGCTTTCAATGCTTTTATAATTATAAATTTCTATACTTTCTATATTCATTCAACTTAATTTTTTCGACCTATAAAGTATCTCAAATGATATACATTTCTATTACACTTTATTTTATTTACAATTATCTACAAACCCCACTAAAGAAACGTAAATTTCCCCAAATAAAAAAACCAGCTAGTAGGAGTTGCTGGTTTTGTTGTATGAGTGGTTGCACTTCGACACTTCGGGAGCCTCAGTGTCCGGTTTCGCTTTTTTGCTTCGAGAGCGCTTCGACACTTCGACAAGCTCAGTGTGACACCTCAGTGTCTGTTTGCATTTTAAGCTCAGTGTGAAACTGCATGATTACTGTACCGCACTTCGAGAGCCTCAGTGCTCGGGTTCTTGATTGGGTTAAAATTGGTAGCCGATAAAGAACCAAAAGTTGTTTACGAATCTGTGGGCGTTGATCGTGGCGCCTTCCCATTGTGTTTCTGGTATGTTATTAAAGTAATACCGAAAAGGAATAGAGATATTGGTATATAAATGTTTGATGCCAAATATATTTTCTTTTCGATATCCAATAGCAAATCCTACCGTTGCCGTTTCATTTACTAAACGATTAGTAGAGATCATATGGTTATACTCATCTTTTACATAGGCAATACTACCACTGTAGTAAAAGTTCTTGCGCTTTCCAAAATATCGATCGTAGTACAATTCATAAATCCGAAAATAGCCTTCTACATTATCACCATCCACAGCCGCAGATTCCCATTTACTAGATAAATGCCTTTCGGTTAGATTCACCTCTCCAATCATTAATCGCATTTGATGTTTCTCATTAAAACGATAACCTACTTCTCCGGCAAAATTCTGGAACTTATTCATGGTCATTTCAAAGGTTTCGTATCCCACAAAAAATGAGGAGCGATCTTGTTGCTGCGCATTTACTGCAATCACTAATAGCAGTAATATAATGATTAGTAGTTTCTTTATATGTATCATATGTTTTTTGTTTTGTATTGATTACACTTCGACACTTCGAGCACCTCAGCGCGACGCCTCAGTGTCCGCTCTCATGCCGGATTCAATTAGATGTCTCAGCGCTCGGATTCGTGATTGGTTTTAGTTTTGAATTTTGAGAGTTCATTATCTCACTTCGAGAGCCTCAGTGTTCGATTTATGGTTGGTTTATTGTGACAGCTCTGTATTTCGTTTTGAGGGTTGTTTGGATAGTTTCCAGGAAACTCGGATTATTACGAGTAATAGTATATTTTCAATAATCACAAAAAAGATATCGTCCATATCCGCGTTAGGTAATGTGCTTAGAAAACCCAGTGATGTTATAACCGCTGCAATGGTATTATACCAAGTATTGGCTTTGTCTTTTAATATTCTGGATAATAAGATCATCATAATTGGAATCTGAGCTACGAAACCATATACCAACATATTCACTTCTGGTATTTGAAGCGACATCATCTGTTCGATATATCCTTCTCGTAAAAATTCGTGTAGATCTCTTACGATCATATTAAATAAGATGACAATCCACAATGTGGATAATAATATTCTTGGGTCTATCGTGTTTGTTTTCATCTGTTTGTATTTTTTAGATAGATTGAAATTTTAGTGTATGGATGTGATACGATGATTGAATACAAATTTGAGATCATCCAATACCGCATTGGATTGTCCCCAATAAAAACTATCATCGCTACCTGATATTAATTGAATCACAATCGTGACATAGGTATTCTTTTGGATCTTATCTATATCTAAATGAAACCTGTTGAATTGCGCTTTTGGAGTGGTGATGTTCAAAATATTAGCATCTTCCAAATGTGTATCTGAGATCATGTGGATCACTTTTTCTGAAGAGATGACGATAATTCGTAATACATCTTCTGCCCTATCAATATCTGATCCTGAAAATTTATAGCGCCCAATCAATTGGAGATCTTCCATATGTGCTGGAACTAAAAAACTGGTTAGGATCTCATTGCTTTGCGCCAGATATCCTCTATGTAATGCCAAGGCATTTTTATTGGCATCTGGTAATTCATATTTGTAAGCAAAAACTTCTCCATAAGATTGTCTCCATTCCTCATTTCTAGGATGTTCTCTCCAACCAACCGGAATTTCATATTCCTGATCTTGACTATAAATAGTTTCGAATTGATTAAAATCTCCGTTTGGAATAGCTACTTGTGCTGCCAACTCTGATACCGTTGCGATAACCAATAGCAATAGTTTGATTAGTAAAGTTCTCATTGCATCATTTTTTACTTAATTAAACAATTAATAATGAAGCAAATATCTAAGGAAGTGAATGGATATAAAACTTTACTATGCAAGACGGAGATATGTGTCTRCAAAAGCAGATTTTCTATCTGCAAAAGGTTTTGGGGTTTATAACAATTATTGTTAGAAATAAAAGCTATTATTGATACCTTCTGAAGACGGGTAAGTATAGAAGTTCTTAATCAGTTGGTCTTTAATTTATCTCCAACTGCACAGTATTGACATGTTATACGATTTACTATATGTAATTAATTTAAAAATCGCACTTTAATTGAACTATTTTTCATTTTCTTTGCTCGCCCAAAGAAAACGAAACAAAAGAAATGGCGTTTTTTCAAGGTGTTTTTCAGCCATGCTGAAAACCAGATTCATTCTGCTAAAATCCTTCCAAGGCTTCAGGATTTTTTAACGCAAAACAAATCTTACACTGGTGAAAAAAAATTCAAAGCGCTGCTTTGGAACGTAAATCATTACGATAGATAAGACTTTTATCTCAAGCCTCGAATTAATACCAATATTAATCGTTACAAGCTTACCATTTACTAGTACTGATTTGCTGAAAAAAAAAAGTTTTATAGGTTTCGGAAATAGGAATAAGTTGTTCGCCAATTCGTATTCGATTTCGTTCGATAGAATCAATTTTACTGATAGAAACCATATAGGATTTATGAACCCTACAAACCAAATTGGCAGGAATGATCTGCTCAAATTCTTTAAAGTTCTGCAGTGTCATAATTCTTTTATCTGGCATATGTATTCTGCGATAATCTCGCATTCCTTCGATATATAAAATGTCTGCCAGATTGATTTTTTCTAATCGGTTTTCGGTTTTTACAAAAATGAAATCTGGTTGTTTTTGCTGTTTCCTATTATCCAGATTTTCTTGTGCTTTGTTCACAGCTTGCAGAAATCTATTAAAAGTAAAAGGTTTTAAAAGATAGTCTGTAACATTGAGTTCAAAGCTTTTTAAGGCGTATTCCTGATAGGCAGTAGTCATAATCACCTCGCTCGTAATCTTTGAACTTTCCAACAATTCTATACCCGATAATTCATCCATATTAATATCCAGAAAGATTACATCCACCGTATTCGTTTTTAAAAAGGCAAGACCATCCAAGGCATTGTCAAAAGTAGCTGTTACTTTTAGAAATGGTATTTTTTCAGCAAATTCTTTAGTTCTTTCTAACGCTAAAGGTTCGTCTTCGATGATGATACAGGAATAAGGTGTCATTCGTGATTCAATTCTTTAAAATTTACTCGATAATCGAGTTGCAAATACTTTCAATAGTTTACTGCGTAATAATTAGACGTACTTTATATTCTTCTTTTTCTTTTACTACGTTTAAAGTATACTTTTCTGGATATAGCAATGCCAATCTTTTTTCGATAAGCGTATTTCCTAAACCATTATTCATATGAGTTACTTTCCTATTCCGATTGAACTTGTTGTTACATTCAAATCGTATACTTCCTTCTTCTATAAAGATATGAATCGTTATCGCATTGTCTATTTTTTTATTAGAGGTGTGCTTAAAAGCATTTTCAATAAAGGGAAGAAAAATCATAGGAGCGATTTCTTTACCATTTGGTGAACCGGTGACCTGATAATTGATATAACGCTCATTGGCAGTTCTTATCTTCTGCAATGCCAAATACTTTTCGATATATTCCAATTCTTTAGTCAATAAAATCGTATCTGTTTTTGTCTCAAAAAGCATAAAACGCATGATATCTGATAATTTATTTAGGTACGTAGAGGCTTCTTCAGCATTTTTAAGGATCAGAATATCAATATTATTCAGGGTATTGAACAAAAAATGTGGATCTAACTGAGATTTTACCAAAGCCATTTCCATCTCGTGATTTTTTTGCTTTAGCTCTTCTTTTACTTTTAATTCTTCATACCAGGTAATAAATCCTTTGGTTACCAATGCGACAACTCCAACGATAAAATCTACAAAAGAAATAAATACAATACCTACAGTAATAGATTCTTGTGCTCCTGTTAAACTATCTATTCCTAGAAAAGCATAGATCAGCACATTGCCAATCAACGCTGCTCCAATGGCAAAACCAAGTGCATATGTAATAGACAGTAGTATCTTTTTCTGTCGAATTTTGGGAAATACCAAAAAATAAAACGAATAATAGGAAATAACCGATGGAACTGTAGCAAAGTAAAAAGCTCTTTCTGTCGCTTGTTCAACAACTGCATTATCCTCACTTCCTACTGAGAGATACACTAGAATAACGGTTAATACTAAATAGCATAACCAAAATCCAATTTGTAATCCAATAATGATTGACTTTTTCACGATGAATAGCTAAAAGTTTACTCGATAATCGAGATTTAAATGCTCCGAGACTTGCCTTGAAATCTAAATCTCTTTCAATCCAACTCCTAATGGGTTTACCAAAAGGTTGTTTACTATGACAAAAATCACCTATTAATCTAAGATTATAAAGTATATTCTGCAAAGTAGCATTATTTGTCTGCAAAATATAAAGATGCAGTTTTTACATATATTCTAAGTATTACAACAGTATAGTTTATACTATTATTCAATAATAGAAGATGCTACATAATCTTGAAATAATTGTCTTAATCCTAATTGTCTGTAAGGAGATAATTGTATCATCATTACATACGCCATATCATTAGCTACATCTATTTTGAAATATGTACCTACAGCGCCTCCCCATCCATATACTTTTTCTAATTCATTTTCACTTTTTCCTCTTATGGCAAATCCTAATCCAAAACCATATTCACCTAAGGGAAGTCTGAAACGTTCTTGATAATTTTTGACTTCTTGTAAGTGATCTTTGAATAGTAAGGCAACGGTTTCTTCTTTGAGCAATCGATGTCCATTTGTGGTTCCTTTATTTAGAAGCATCTGACAAAATTTCAAGTAATCAAAGGTTGTAGAAACCAATCCACCACCTCCATTGAATAAAGTAACTTCACGTACATATCGGTTATCTCTTTGCGCTTGTGATATGTGCAATCCTGTTCCTTCTTGCCAACCATATCCAACTGTAAATCGTTCTATTTTTTCTTTAGGCAATTGAAAATGGGTGTCTTTCATTGCTAAAGGACCAAAAACTCGCTCACGTAAATACGCATCTAATGATTTTCCGGAAAACAATTCTACCAAATAGCCACAAATATTGGTCGACAATCCATATTGCCAATCTGTTCCAGGTTCAAACAATATGGGAAGTTTACTCAATTTGAGTACAAATTCTTTATTCGTTTTAGAAGTATATAAATTGGCGTCTGCATATAGCTGATTTAGTGCTGCATTGGGTCCTCTCCCATAATTGAATCCTGATGTATGCCTGAGCAGATCGATAATTCTAATTGGGTTTTTAGCTTCCGTTATTACAGAATCCCTATGAATATTCATTTTTTTAAACTCAGGTATGAACTTATACAGCGGATCTTCTAATCTGAACTTTCCTTCTTCATACAACTGCATAAGTGCAACTGACACTATAGGCTTGGTCATGGAGAAAATCCGAAAAATATGATGCTTATCGAGCGGTTTTCCTTCTTCAATATTTGCATATCCATAACTATCAAAATGAACTAATTTCCCTTTTCGAAGAATCGCTGTTTGAATTCCTGCTAGTTGTTTTTCGTCTACCAACCTATGAAAATGAGCATTCATATTTTTTAGGCTGTCACTAGACAAACTCATCAATTCGGGTTTGACAACTTCAAAAGGTTTTTCCTGAGCAATGGATGTTATTGAAGTCATGCAAATTAGAAAAATCAGGTTTGTTACTCTTATCAGTGTATTCATAGGGTATTTTTCTAATTGGTTATGATCTATAAGATGTATTCTTCATACATTCGATGTATGTTTGTATTGACTGGCTTACAAGCCTTGTCTAAAAATAAAATAAATTCTAGTAAATAAAAAAGTAAGATTTCTAGTGGGTTACATCTAATCACATTTCGAGTACGCTTCGACACTTCGAGAGCACTTCGACACTTCGGGAGCCTCAGTGTCCGCTTCCATATTGGCTTAGTGTGGCACCTCGATATTAGATTTAGTATTCTGTCGGGATTTGTTTACAAACTGTAATCATTTAGAGGTATCTGTCCATTGGATGAATTTTGTAAACTGCTTACTCCAAAGAGATTGTTTTCCCTCTTTATTTTTCTTAGCATAGGCATGATCACAACCTATACAGACTTCAAAAGTTAGKTTCTCTTTTCGGTTTTCAATAAACTTTACAGGAAGTACATAGGCCGTTTCGATAGGTGTGCTTTCGTCTTCCGTTCCAAATAGTGCGTATATAGGAATATCCAATTGTACTAAATACTCAATAGGCGCTTTTTCATAGGTAGACCAGCGTTTGTTGGTAAATCCATAATGATCAATTTCTGTGGAATTGGGATTTTTTATAACCGATGTATACCATTCTAGAATTCCTTGTATATTTTGATGCGCTTCTTCATCAGAAAGTTCTCCTTTTAAGGATGCGATTCTATTAAAGAGTGAGAACTCATAAAAGTTATGCAATACATTCCCAGACCAAAACCCTAAATGGGTAATGCTTTTATTTGTAGTAGCCAATGCTGCTCCAATCACCGCTCCTTCAGAATGACCATAGACAATAATTTTCTTTGGATTTGTCAAATGATTCTTGATGATATGGTTAATCGATTCGTCCATTTGTTTTATGCGATACTCCAAATAGTTATTCTTATAATAGCTTTTAGGAATCGTTATATCACCATCTTTATACATTCCTTCCATTCCTGGTTTTGGAATAATAGCGTAAGTATAAGATGCATCTAGCTTTTTATAGTCATCTCCAAACCAACGGTAATATTTGGTTTTACCATTTTCTTCAGCATATGAAAATAGAGGATTTGCGTCCGTTCCTTGTATAAAAACAACCAAATTGCTAGGTTTTTCTTTTACATTTTTCAAAAAATAAGTGATGGTATCGGTATCGCTTAAAATTTGTTCTTGAATAAAACCATATTTCTCAAGAGCATTTTGCATTGTTGGAAGCTCTTTGGTTTGAGCCATGCAAAACGAGGAACAAAAAGCTATTATAACCGCAACATATATTCGCATAACATGATGTTTCTTTATCGACGATTTGAAAGCTAAAATGTTACTATACAGTCATGTTTAATTTACTATAGCTGGTAGAATGTATTTTTGTAAAATATCTCTGGGTTGGTTGCCTTTTCGGTTTCTAAAATTTCCTGAAGTGATAACTACTACCGTTTCTAATGCTGGTAGGATAAATATAAACTGTCCGCCAGCACCTCTGGCTTCGATCGCTTCAATATTTTTTCCTTTTACTTCATAATCATCATGCCACCACAAGTACCCATATTCATTTTTGTCATCATAATCTTGTAATCTTCTGTATTTACCGAAGGATTCTTGCACCCATTTTTCAGAAATAATTTGTTGCCCCTTCCATTTTCCATTGTTCAGATATAATTGTCCAAACTTTAAAAGATCTCTTGGTGTTAGTAACATACCACCTCCAAAATATGGAACACTTTCAGAATCATCGGTTTGATTGATATAATTTCTGATTCCAAGTGGTGCAAATAGTTTTTCATCCATATAATTTTCGAGTGGTATGTTAAGGCGTTCGTTTAGACAAATTCCTAATAAAAATGGATTGGCAGATCCGTAGTCCGCATAAGTTCCTGCTTCTTTTACCATTGGTGCTTCTAAAACAGTTTGTAACCAACTATTAGGATTACTTGGATTCTGATACGTATTTTCTGATGCCTCTTTATTGACTGCCAAACCACCACTCATCGTTAGTAAATCCTGTAAGGTAATCTTGGATTTTGAAGCATCTTTAGTGTATTGATACTTTTGAGGAACAAAATCATACAGTTTTTGATCTACACTTTCTATAATTTGATCATCAATAGCAATTCCGATCACAGCAGAAGAAATACTCTTAGAAGCTGATCTTAAATCATGAGGAATATCTGCATTGAACCCATCAAAATAGGTTTCGAATACCAAGGTGTCTTTTTTGGCAATGAGAATACTGTGTGTATTTACCAATTCTTTTTTATGGATATCCGAAATAAGTGTTTCTAAAGTGTTGCTATCAATTCCAACATCTTTACAATTCGCAGTAGCCCAACCATCATCTAATTGTTTTGGCGTGTCTGTATTTTGTACCTGCGGAATTGGGTTCTGTGTATATTCCCAACCATCTTTGGCAAAAGTCAATGTGGTTTTGGTTAATACTACATCAGTGAGTAAAATCTCCAGTTCGATGGTATCTACTAACAGTTTTGCTCTAAAATTAAAACCAGTATTTCCATCTTTAAATGATACGATATTACCTTCCTTTTTAAAATCTTTGGTCCAGGCACCTCTAAATCGTTGATCTCCAAAGAAAGGATACGCAGCGATATTTCCATTTTCTCGATGTTCTACATATAAATCGATATCATCTGATTGCAAACTATTATTAACCATAAATGGATTCCAATCTACTTCATAACGATTAGTATCTGTACGCTGAAAACGAGTTCGATATAAGAACTTTCCACTTTTGATAAATCCAACCAATGCTTTTCCACCTTCTTCATACTCCAACTCAAAAAATAATTGTTGATTTACATTCAAATGAATCTTATCCTTATTGGTTGATGTTAGTTTTTTATCAATAATCGTTTGATCATTGGCAATCGTAAGATGAAATGTATTGGATTGCTGTTTTTCTATAGTTACCTTAAAATTGAAAGTGTTTTTATCTGGTAAATGTCCTACCCATTCGCCTTGATAATTCTTTTTAGGGCTTTGTGCACAACTGATCAAGGTTGCACATACGATAAAAACTAAGATTGTGATGTTTTTGTACATAAATGTAAATGATTTGAGAAGCAAATGTATTGCATCACGAACTTCAAAAATTGTATGAAATTAACATCAGGTATTTTTGATAATTTTCTTTCGATAATGACTTGGATTCATATCAAAATGAGACTTGAAAACACGATTAAAATGACTTTGATCTGAAAAACCAGCTTCATAAGTGATTTCCGTTAACGAATTGGAGGTATCTAATAAAAGTGGAATTGCCTTTTTTAGTTTTTGTTGTCGGATATATTTTCCGAGACTCATAGAAAGATATTTGGGTGCTGCTCTGGAAATATGAACCGGATGTATGTTTAACTCTTTGGATAAATATTCTAGTGATAAAGGAGTACTATCATAATGTAGTAATTCTTTTAAGTCTCGCACCCAATCTGGATGATGTAAGGCGTCTATTTGTTTTAGATCACTCAGTGCATCACACACCTGAACGAGTAGCAATTCTACAGAGACATCGCTAAAAGTATCCGAAACGATAAACTCGCGATAAATTTCAGCAAAAAGGAAGTGTAATTTTGGATTATGGATCAGCTGGCTTCCTTCCCAAACCTCCAAAGAGATTCCATGTTTTTGTAGCCATTTTTTTTCAAACTCTAAATGAAAACCACTGGCATTTGCAGAATGTTTAGACCCAAAATGTGGTTCTTGCCAATTATTAAACATCAAACTACCGGAAGGGCAAAGCGTTTTTACTTTTTTATTGCAATCTTTCATATCACCTTCTAACACATACATAAAATATGGGTTTTCATGGTAATGCCAATCAGTTCGCTCTGTGGTATAGCTATACTGCGATAACAAAACTCCATTGAATGAACTTTCTGAATTTTGTTTCCCGTAATATGTTCCTTTGGTTAATATTTTCAAGATGTGCGCTTCATTAATTACCCCTTACTTTTTACTACTAATGTCAATTTCGTTACTCTAAAGTACTATTCTGAAGCGTATTCTTTTGTATTTGATTCGATCAAATTTTTCAAAGCAGCTAAATTTTTGTCTTCTTGTCCTTTCATTCCACTTTTCATCAAAGCCATCATGGACTTCGCTATCAATCCATTTCCTTTTACCATCGATTTGGAGGTTATGGTTGTTGTTCCGTTTTCTTCTTCAAAAAACATCTCATATCCCATATCCATAAATTCCATAGTAAAGGTCATTCCCATATGTTCATTCAATTTCATATCGGTAATTGTTTCTGTCATCATCATTTCTTCTCCTTGATCATCAACATACACATTGGATACTGCTCCAACCGTATTTTTTGTACCGCTTACATGTTCTGTTCGTATATAACCTTCAATCCATTTTGGCAAATTAGATTCATCTGATACGACCGCCCATGATTCCGCAGCAGATTTATTAACTACTATTTCATTTTCATAGGATACGGAAGAGGTAACAAGTCCCATCCCGAAGAAGACTAAAGCAAGTACGATCACTACGTACAAAATGTATTTAATATATTTCATGATTGTTATGGTATTGGTTTGTTGTTGTATTTGCAAAAGGGAAAACCCTTCTCATTCCAGTAATTTTAAACAGCAACTGGTCTTATAAATGTACTGATTTTCTGGATGTTTGAAAAATAGCGGATTAGAAAAAGGCTAGTTCATGTAGTTCCGTTCTATATCAATGTAGTTTATTTTGAAATTCTCCTCAATATAGTTCGCTAATAGGATTTGCGATAGGTTTTTCCCTCTTCTAATTGTTCTGCCATTTTTCCATTACCGGTTAAAAATTTTGTAGCTAATGTTTCCCGATCATTAAATCGTTGCAAAAAGACCACAAAATGTAAATGTGGTCCTGTAGACCATCCTACATTTCCGCTAAATCCTATATGTTGTCCTTTTTTAACGATCTCTCCTGGTTGTACTTTGGATCCATTCTTTTTGATATGGGTATATTCTGCAAAAGTTCCATCGGAGTGGTATACTAATATGTAGTTATTGAACTTTTCGCAACCTACATCCGCACAGGTTTTAGCATTGCTTTCTTGTACTAAAATAACTTTACCATCTCTTGCGGCGTAAATTGGAGTGCCAATTGGCATTCTAAAATCTAATGCATACTCATCATGATGTGAAATCTTACCCAAATATCCTTGTGTAATCATATGCTCCGTTCCTTTTTTAAAAGGAAGATGATAGGCATAGTTTTTATCATACGATTTTTGTAAATGATTGCCATGATTGTACCGAATACTAAACCCTAATCTCAGTGCTTTTTTTCTATCGATTACCGTAAGATCAGCAATATAAAATTTGGTAATTTGTTCTGGCACTTCTATGATTTTGATATCACCAATACTAGAAGTTAAATTTTCGATCTTAAAATCAATCTCTACCGAAACCGGGCAAAACTCACCGTTATCAGCATAGATCTTATATCCATTATCGGTTTCTTCATAATATACCTTAAAATTTTCCTGTGCAAAGATAGGTATCGACAATAGGCACAGTATCCCAAAAATAGCACGCTTCATATTCATTTCATTTCCAATTACGAGAAGAAAATACTGTTTTTAATTCTAATACAGCAAATTAATTTAAGAATTAACTTTAACAATATTCTTTTTTTAACTTAACCCTACTTTTTTAGATCTTCTTCTATTTCGTTAAGTGGAATTTCATTCATATTTGGAGCATATTCACCATAAACCATTTTCTTTTCTAGGTCGACATCCAAAAAGTCAGTGAAACAGGAAGAAAAACTGTAATCATTTATTTTTCCATTCTTAGAATTACCCCAAATTTTATTTGGTGCTATTAAATAGTGTTTTCCAATTTTAAAATAATCAGTATATGGTCGACAAAGAGCTCCATTATCCCCCCAAATTTGAATAATTTCCCTAGACTCTTCACCTTTGTATTTTTTTATAATTTCTGCCTTCATTGCTAAAGGCATTTTTTTTATTTCTCCATTGAACTTATATTCTGAATATTTAGAGTATTCTATAATTTTTACTAAAGCCACAAATCCTCCAGTAGATGATTTGCTAAAAGAACAATCTCCATTACATTCGCAATCACAGGCGATCAACTCAAGTGAATAAAACAACGTAATTAGGAAAATTAAATACTTAAACATCTTTAATATTTGTTGATTTAATACTATTAGAATTTAGACTAAATCATAGAATAATACTTTTTCATTAAAGTATTTCACAAAATTAAAAATTAACATACCTAGAAAACACACCATATTCAGTGAATATAGTTTCTCTATTTTTAATAATTAAATTTATACGTAACTCCTCCTAATACCTGAACACCTTGTACTGGAAAGTTTGCCCAACGCTCATAACTCTGCCCAGCAAGATTATTTCCTTTTACAAAAACGGATAATTTCTCATTAAATCGATATCCTAGATTCACATTGGCATCAAAATAGCTGTCCAAAGTTATGGTTGCTTCTGGTATCGTTGAAACAAAAGGTACTGCTGTATTTATATCTTTTCGTTCCCCTACATAAAACAGCTGCGCTCCGGCGAACCACTGCTCTGTAATTTGATAATCTAATAATGCAGATGCTTTTAGTTCTGATAAATTCCACGCTTCCTGTTCATCATCTGTATTATAACTAAAATACTCTCCAGAAACTCCAAGCTTAAACTTCTTATTGATATTGAAGTTCAACTCTCCATATCCACTTAGTGTTAAAATATCATCATATCTGTATGCAAACGAATTTCCGTAATCGTATCCTTCTAATGGAATAACTTGTGGTCTGTTATTTACAAATAATGGTTTATCATTTTCTGAAGCATAACCACCTCTAAAATTATAACTAACTACATCAGATATTTTTCCTTTTAATCCTACATATGCATCGAATTGGTTATGTGTAGTTGTTAAAAATAATGTTGGCGACACATATGGATTAGCTTGCACAGCATCTCTGTACGTATTTTGTCGCAATCCTCCTTCTAAACCTCCATAAGCAATTACGGTTTCATCTATTAATCGATACGATGCGGTTACTTTAGGATAAATAAAGAAATCATTATCATTATTTTGGCTATCGATACTGAAAAATACAGCTGCTCCCAAATTTAAGGTGAGATTGTCTCGTAATACTACCAAACTAGGTTGGACTCCTAGATTTAAGATACTAAAATCATTAGGCGTTTGTAAAGTAAGATCCAACGGTCTATCAAAATTTCCTCCTAAATAATCGATGWTAAAATCTGTAGTCACTAATTCATCTACTATCTCAAATTCGAAAGTAGGTTTAAAAACTGCATGATGTTCTGTAGTACTCAATGCATCTCCAAAATAGCGATAGTTTAGGGAAGCCCTTTTAAAATATAAATCATCAAATTGCAATTTGCCCCCCAACTTGGCCCCAAAATAATTCTGTTGAGGGTCAATTGCATCAATTTGTTCTTGTGTTAATACTGGAATATCTGGTAATCCATACCAATTATATAACTGGTGTTCTGCTCCTACCTCAATTCCATAAGTAAAGTCTCTAGTTCTAGATGTGTAATTTAAATCTAAAAAAGTGTTGTAAAATTTATCATCGAGTACTACATCATCAATACCTCCTTGAGAAGAATTATGATGTAAGTATAAACCGATATTATCTGTCCGGTTTAATTGAAAGTTACTGTAAAACTCTGCTAATACCGATGTAAAGTTTCCAAAACCTAGTGTAGCATAATTGTCATACAAAGGTATTTTTTTAGGTTTATCAATATTAGCTGCTCTTCCTTTTGCTGGTGTAAAAGTAGATGCTACAGGAACTGAAAAAATACTGTATCGCAATTCTTTTTTCTTTTGAATGACAGAATCATTTAGAACGGGTGTAGATTTCACCTTAAAAGCATCACTTATGGTAGGTGTATAGGTTTTTACAATAACTACACGTTCTGTTTCTATAGTTTCTTCCTCTTCTTTTTCCTGAGCGACTAATGCCGTCATACTAAAAGCGGTGATACAGGTAAGAGAAATGAATTTCTTAATATATCTAGACATAAATACGAAGTCGTTTATAACTGATTATTGTTGTTCGGTTTTGATCGATGAATTTGTTTTTGCTTCTTCAGCTTTGATTTTTCTAAGTTCGGATCGTGCTTCATTAATTACATCAGGATAATCTGTAAAGTTTTTGATCACACTTTCTAATATATAAGTTGCTTGATAGGCATCTTCTAACCCGTAAAAATTCTTGGCCATTAATACTAAGCCTTTGGCACCATACAATTTATATCCTGAAAAATCTTTAGCTAGTTTTTGTACGGTTTCATTAGAACCTTTATAATTACCTTCTTTATTTTTAAAATATGCATCATAATACAAAGCTTCTGCCGCCAGCTCTCCGGTTGCTATTTTTCTAACTTCTGCATATGCTCTTTTGGCTCTGGCATCATCCGCAGTTTGCAAAGCTGCTCTAGCTATAAAAATCTGAGCATCACTCTTTACATCGTTTTGAATTTTTGGATTTTCCAGTACTTTTTCAGCATAAGAAATGGTTTCCTGATAATGTACCAACTGATAATGTGACTTCATCAGATTCGATTGTGCAAAAATGATATTTTGTGGAAAATCAGCTGTTTTTTCCAGTCGTTCTAATACTGGAATTGCTTTATCATAGTTACGATTCTCTAAATGTATCTGAGATAAACGTGCTAATGCTTGCTCTGTAAATTCGGTACGATCTTTTTCCAATACATATTCATAGTGAGGAATGGTAGCTTGTTTATCTCCTTTTTTATAATACAATTGTGCCAGATAAAAATGACTTTTTAGCGCATGAAGACCATTTGGAAATTCATCTAAATACTTTTGAAAGCCAATAACAGCAGCATTATCATTATTCTCTAAATATTGTTTCTCTGCCGCTTCATAAGAAGTATTATCCAAATCAGCGTCTGTTACATCCACAAAACTCAATCCTTTTACCCAACTAGAATATTCACTCGTTCTTCCTAGATCTACATAGATCAATCTTGCCGTATTAACTGCTTGAATTGCTTCTTCTGTTCCAGGATAATCAGCTACTACATTTTTAAACTTGCTTAAAGCTCTGTTTCCTTGATCTCCATTATAATAAATCAATCCCTGTTTGAGTAAAGCTTTTGGTACATACGAACTTCTAGGAACTTCTCGAATCAATCTATCATATGCTTCAATACCTCTTTGTGTTTTATTTTCAGCAACGTAGGTATTTCCAAGGGCGAACATAGCGTCATCACGATATGTAGATCTGGTATACTTCTTTAGAAACATTTCTAAATCACTTATCTTCTTATCATTCTTTTTTACAAAACCATAACTAATTGCTTTCTGGTAATGTGCATAATCGGCATCTGCTCCACCTTTTTTAATCGCTTTATTATAAGCTTCCATCGCTGGCCAATACTTGCTAGAAATAAAGTGACTATCACCCAATCGTAAATAGGTGTCTGTTAATCGTACTTCGTCTATTCCTTTTTTCTTAGCATAACTATCAAAAAAATCGGCTGCTTGCGGATATTGTTTTAGTTTAAAATAGGTGTATCCAATATTATAATCTATATCCTTATATTCATTGGTATCAGAGGCTCCTTCTTGCCCTTTAAATTGTTTAAAACCAATGAGTGCTTCATCAAAATTATTTTGCAAATAATCACATTCTGATTTCCAATAGATCGCTTTAGCTGTAAATCTTGGATCTGTTTGCTGGGCTAAAGACTTATCAAAATATTTTTTAGCTTCCGTATAATTAGCTTCATTGTACAGCTCTACTCCTCTGAAAAAAGCCACCTTTTGATATACTACCTTATCACTGAAGTTACGACTTCCTTCTAACAAATCCATTGCTTCTTTATAGTTCTTAGAAGTAATGTAGGAACTGATTAATAATTCCTGTATCTCCTCTTTAAATTCAGAATTTGGATACGCTTCTGCATAGGATAATAACACTTTAGAAGGACTTTCAAAGGAGTTCCCAATTTCATAACTCAATTTAGCATAGTTATATAAGGCATCTTCTTTAATTTTCGCTTCGAAATCCATTTCTGAAGCATTCTTAAATGCATTTAGCGCCTGCTGTTTTTGATCCAATTTCAGATAGGATTCTGCCAGATGATAATAGGCATTCTGCGCAGTGGCATTTCTACCATCTACAATTTTATTAAATTCTGAAATTGCATTTTGATAATCTCCGCCTTTATAATACGCATATCCTAATTGATAGTAATCCGTATTATTCCATTTTCCTTTTCTTCCACGATACGCCTTTAGATGTGGAATTGCTTTGTCATATTGCCCAAGATTGAAATAACTTTCACCAATGATTTTATTCAATTCTGATTTCTCGGAAGGTTTTGATCTTGGAAGTTGTCCAAGTCCGTCATTAATAGCTTCCTGAAATTTTCCAGATTTAAAATTCATATCACTCTGGAAATACGATAAGTTTTTATTGTATTTATCTAAGTCTTTTACCTCATCAAAAAGTTTATCCGCTTCCTGATAATTATCTCCTTCGTATGCGATAAAACCGAGATAATATTTTGCTTGTGCTCCATATTCATCAGTTTCTTCTACTTGTGATAAAAACTTTTTTGCTTCATTAAACCGTTGAATTTTAAAATAAGCGTATCCATTATTAAAATTAAACTTTTCCTTTTCTGAGCGACTCATGTTTCCTTGATCTACTTTGTCGTACCATTTTCGCGCGTAGGCATATTTTCCATTATCGAAATAGTAGTTCGCAACATCTAAATAAGCAGCATTACGTTTGATACTTGTAGGATATTGCACTACGAACTGTTCCATTAGGTCGTCCGCTCCTTTTTGATTCAGCCAAACCGCACAATTAGCAATATAATACGTACATTCTGCATCAATATTTTCATCATCCACAGCATCTCTAACTTTATCGAACAAATTCTGAGCAGCTAAAAACTGCTTATTGTTATAAAGCTCTAACGCTTGGTTATAGAGTACTAACTCATTCGTATAAATTGCTGATTGTTGAGCAGAAATCTTTGAAGATAGGATTGCCACAAAAAGCATCAAAGTGATGTATTTGTTCATGTAATTATTTCTTTTAACGTTTAGACTCCGGCAACAGCCAGCGTACCTGTTTAATAGAAATTTCAAGGTTTGCCTTGACCAAATTTTCTTAAAGTAAATATCGTTTCCCGCGAATAAATTTTGTGTTAAAGATACCCTAATCTTCATACTAATAACGAAATATTTTTAAGATAATTACATCAATCATCATTTTTTGATCCAGCCATCAATTGATTTATGATTTGGGTATATTTTTTAGCGCCCTTGTGATTTAAATGATCCGGATCATAAAAATCTGCACTTTCTATTCGAGCATCACTTCGTAAGTTAATGTATGTCACATTAGTATTATCCGTAACAAGGGTATTGCAAGCGTCTGTTACTTTTTGCAATTTATCAGGATTTAGATATGATAAATATTTGTGATATACCGGCATATCTATAATATATACGTTGCAATTTATTTTTTTACAATAATCAATTATAGATTGTAGGCGCGCTATATTATCCTCAAAATCTAGTAAAAAATCTTCGTGTCTTTTTGCAGTACCCCAACTTTCAGTATCTAATGATCCTCCATTGGTAACGTCATAATAATTACCCCAACCTTTATTATCGCAACCAATAATGGTACCCTCGTCTATGTATTTACGAACTAGAGCTGCCGATTTATTCAAACGCCGAGTTAATGATAAGCTATATTGCCTGATATCAAAAGGGGATATTATTGGTACTTCTAAATCCATTTGATTTTGGTAAAAATATTTCCGCCATATTTCTCCTTTTGTATTTTTCAATTTGCTTAAACTATAGTAACCAACTGTGATCACTACATTTTTTAGATTGGGTAAACTGTCTTTGTGTTTCTCAAACAGTAAATGATCCATATACAAACTTTGGCTTATCATGGCTAAGTTGAATGCATTACTATCCAAATATTCTGGATTAATACCGAAAAAAGCATGAGAGTCTCCCAAAATCAACGTCTCAATCTCTTTATATTTTTCATTAATTCTCTTATATTTAAGTGTGTAGTTTGATGGAACCGTTCTATAAAAACCTTCTAGTGCTCCCCAAATCAAAAGAATAGGAAGTAAAAAAATTACGATTTTTATAAGGAACTTTTTCATCATTAAAACTGGAAATAAATAAAAGTCTGTAGATTTCCTCCAAAATACAATACAAAAAACACTACCGTATAATAAATGGAATATCTAATAGGTTTTGAAAAAATATAATGAATATCCAGAAGATGTTCTCTTTTCTTCTGAAACCATTCTATCACCATATATCCCATTAAAAACAATAAGAACCATTTATTCCCTTGAGGCATTGAAAATAATGATGTGGAAAAGGTTTGTTCTAGGTATTTCAATGCTTCGTTAATGGTTTCTGCTCTAAAAAACACCCAAGCTACAGTGACTACAAAAAATGTAATTCCAATACCAAGGATATCAAAAAAGATAGATTTTTTAGTATTTAAAAAGGTACTTACTTTAGGTATTTTCATCAAAAACACTGTAGTGGTAAGGAATATTCCATGTATCAATCCCCAAACTAAAAAAGTAAGGTTCGCACCATGCCATAAACCACTTACTACAAAAACAATTAAAATATTACTTATTAATCTAATAGGAGACACTCTATTTCCGCCAAGAGGAATATATACGTAGTCTCTAAACCAAGTAGAAAGTGAAATATGCCAGCGTCTCCAAAACTCAATTAAGTTTTTTGATAAGTATGGAAAATTAAAATTCTTCATTAAATCAAAACCTAACAATCTTGCCATACCTATAGCGATATCCGAATACCCAGAAAAATCTCCATAGATCTGGAAACCAAAGAAAATAGCACCACAAAACAATGTACTACCTGAATACTCTGTATAATTCTCAAATAGATTATTTACTATTAAAGCACAGTTATCAGCAATTACCATTTTTTTGAAAAGTCCTCCCAAGATTAGCTGTAAACCATCTACGCTTTTTCTATAATCAAACTTTCGCTCTTTTTGAAATTGCGGTAAAAGATTCGAAGCTCTTTCTATAGGACCAGCCACCAATTGTGGGAAGAAGGAAACAAAAGCAAAAAAAGAGACAACATCATCTGTTGGATCTATTCGTTTTCGATATACATCTATCGTATAACTTAGTGTTTGAAATGTATAAAAACTAATTCCAACGGGTAGCACTAATTGTAATGACTCATAAGAAATTGACTTTCCAAATAACAAAAAGGTATCTGTAAACGTTTCAATAAAAAAGTCAAAATATTTAAAAACAAACAATACTCCCAGATTACAAAAGACACTAATCCCGAAAAGAGTTTTTCTTTGAATTCCGATGCTGTTTTTTAATCTTCTGGCGATCAAAAAATCTATGGAAGAACTAAAAAAAATTAAGGATAAAAAACGCCAATCCCAAAAAGAATAAAAAAGGTAACTAACGACAAGCAGAAAAACATTTTGTATTCTAATATTCTTGTTGCATACAAACCAATACAAGGCAAAAACAATTGGAAAGAATAACGCAAAATCGACCGTATTAAATTGCAAAATGTAAAATCAAATTAGTTCTTTGGGAAAAATACTCAAAATCAACGTGGATAAAAAAACATTTTTAATAAATACAATATTCCATAAACTTTATACTTTTACTAAAATTAATAACTCAAGAATTTCATATGACGTCTAATCCGGTTTTAAGTCTCAAAAACGCTTCGATTTATCAACGAGAAAATCTCATCTTATCTGATGTAAATGTAGAAGTGAACAAAGGTGATTTTGTATATCTCATTGGGAAGACAGGAACTGGAAAAAGTAGTTTTATGAAAACTCTTTATGGTGATATCCCTCTTATTAAAGGTGAAGGAAGTATCGTTGATTTTGATTTAAGCACTTTAAAAGAAAGTCAAATCCCTTTTTTAAGAAGAAAACTAGGAATTGTTTTTCAGGATTTTAAATTACTCAATGACCGTACAGTAAAAGAAAACTTACTATTTGTTCTAAAAGCAACTGGATGGAGTGATCAAAAAGCAATGGATAGTAAAATTGATGATGTCTTAGATAAAGTAGGGATGAAAACAAAAGATTTTAAATTCCCGTATCAACTATCTGGAGGAGAACAACAACGCATCGCTATTGCTCGTGCCTTACTTAACGATCCTGAATTGATTCTTGCTGATGAACCTACTGGTAATCTAGATCCTCAAACCTCTGTAGAAGTGATGGAAGTTTTACAAGACATCAATAAAAATGGAAATACCATATTAATGGCTACTCATGATTATGCATTACTCCTAAAATACCCTTCAAAAACATTAAAATGTGAAGGAAATAAGGTTTTTGAAGTTGTGCAACGAAAAGGATAGATAAGAATTCTAATATAATGCGCTTAATAACTCTGGATGATATTATAGAAACTTATACAAAGTTTAGACAACGCGGTTTACCATTTATTATGTCTAAGCTCCATCTAAATTCTATTAAAAGAACTAAAAGTGCTTTTAATGAATTAAATATATCTTCAGCAAATTGGTGGATTATCCCAAAAGTACAGCAACGTTGGAATCAGCTCATTACAGGGAATCCTGAAACAGCATACGAAGATTTCGTAATGAAAAAATACTTAAGCGATGACAAAGACCTTAAAATGCTTTCGCTAGGAAGTGGTATTTGTAGTCATGAGCTTAAATTTGCTGAGTATGATAACTTCAAAGAAATACTTTGTATTGATATTAATGAAGTATTATTTGATCAGGCAAAAAAAATAGCTTCCGAAAAGCAATTAAATGCCATTGATTTTAAGATTCAGGATATTTACTCGTATGAGTTTCCAGAGAACTATTTTGATATTGTTTTTTTTCATGCTTCATTACATCATTTCAAAGACATTGAAAATCTTGTTGGTCAACAAATAAAAAGAACTTTAAAAAGTGATGGTAAACTTATCATTAATGAATTTGTTGGATCAGATAGGTTACAATTCTCCAAACATCAGATAAAAGCATCGAATGAAGCTTTACAATTGATTCCTAAAACCTATAGAAAAAGGTTTAAATTAAATATCTACAAAAATAAATTTTATGGTTCTGGAATCATCCGAATGATACTTGCCGACCCATCTGAATGTGTAGATTCTTCTCAAATAATGCCTGCTATTCATCAACATTACAAAACGATATATGAAGCTTCATATGGTGGTAATTTGTTACCGAATGTACTAAAAGATATCGCACATCATTTTGTAGAATTAAATGATGAAAAAGAACACATTTTGAATGAACTATTTGAATATGAGGATGCTTATATCAAAAAACACCCTAGTGATTTTGTTTTTGGTATTTACCTTAATAATTAAATAGAAGATTATTCGGAATCCTCTTTTTTATACACATGAGGGTTTTCACGAATTCCTTTTTTAAATATTTTTCGAACTCCCATTCGAAGGGATGAATCCAGTTTTAATATTTTATCTCTAAAAAACTGACCAGGTCTACCTCTGAATGTAGTCACATGAAAATCTCCTTTGGAATCTGTAGGGTTCGAAGAAAAATAATAGTTAGAAATACAACATCGCACTTGATCTTCTACAACTTTACTTACAGAATGCCAAGAAGTCTTATGAGTAGCCATCACTACTAATCTATTGAATCTAGAATTTATAGTTATCGGATCTCCTTTAAGCCCTTCTGGCCATAACTCTAAATTACCACCATTATCACCAATCCAATCTGGTGTAACATAGTATAACAAGTTAAGAACACGCCATAGCTTAACATCTTTATCATGAGAATTATCCAGATGAGGATTTAAATAGTTTCCTTTTCCCATCATAGAAATTCCACCAGCATACAGATTTTCATCTGGTTTTACATTGGCATATCCACAAATTTCAGCAATAAAATCAACAATTTTTGGATCTTGAAACGCATAGATTACTTCTTCTAAAAGAGGGTCATATTTGTTCATCTGAGCGGCTACGTACTTATATTCTCTAAGACTTTTCTTAACCTTCACCTCTTTTGTTAAGGGAAACTTCTTAAAAATTGCCTTTGATAAATCCTCAGGAAGTAAATCATCTATATAAAAATACCCTATTCCTTGACTCGTATGGTCAAAGTGTTTTTTTAAAACTTCTTCGTTATCTTTGAGCTTTAAAAGAATAAATTCGGCGATTTTATCTCTAGTAGGGTAATTCATTAATCCCAATTACTAATTTGAATCAAAAATAATTATAAACTTCTAGTAAAACATCCTCAATGTTATCAATTTTGATTCCTGTTTATAATTATAATGTAATTTCTTTGGTAAAAGAACTGCACAACCAAGTTTCTTATTGTTCTATTGATTTTGAAATACTTGTACTTGATGATCATTCTGATGCTTTTGTAAAAGAAAATGAAGTTATCAATGAATTATCTGGATGTTCTTATGAAATATTGCCTAAAAACATTGGAAGAAGTGCTATTAGAAATTTATTAGCCTCAAAAGCTTCTTTTGATTCTTTGTTGTTCATTGATGCGGGAACTTTTCCAGCCAATGGTGGTTTTATCAAAAACTATCTAGATACCATACAAAACGAAGTTGTAACCGGTGGAATGAGCGCTTTACCAAAAGCTCCAAAAAAACCTTATAAGCTCCGTTGGATTTATACTAAAAAAAGGGAAATGGTAACGGACAAGCAAGATCTGAAAAGACCCATTGTTTGTTCTTCTAATTTTTTAATAAAAAAAGAACTATTTAATCACGTTCAATTCGATGAATCTTTAACGAAATATGGATGCGAAGATGTTCTATTCTTTGATGCTATTAGCAAAAAAGGAATAGCTATAAAATATATTGATAATCCGGTAATTCATGATGCTAATGATGATGCAGAAACATTTATTATCAAAACGGAGCATGCAGTTGAAAATTTAGTAGAATTAATTGCTACAAATAGACTTACGTATGACCGATATAAAGTATCTAAGTTATATGCTATGATGCATAAAATAAGAATAGACCAATTCGTTAAGTTCATATTTATACTATTTAGAGGCATCCTCAAAAAAAATCTAAAATCATCTTATCCTTCAATTTTATGCTATGATTTTTACCGTTTGGGTTATTTTTGTTTAATCAAAAACAAAAAATAGTGCCTTTATTTTCAGTAGTTATACCATTATATAATAAAGAAAAATACATCGCAGCTACTATTAGATCTGTGCTTGATCAAAAAGAAACGGATTATGAAATAATTGTAGTAAACGACGGATCTACTGATGGTAGTGAGGACATTGTATTGGAGTTTAAGAATCCTAAAATCAAATATTTTAAAAAAAATAATACTGGAGTTTCGGATACTAGAAACTTTGGTATTTCAAAAACAACTGGAACATATGTAGCTTTTTTGGATGCGGATGATTATTGGTTTTCGAATCACCTGTCTGAATTTAAAAAAAGCATGTCTAAGCATCCTGACTATTTAATATTTTGTAATAATTATTCTGTTCAGTTAACCTCCAAAAAAAATATTCAAACTTCATTTAGCTATTTACCCAGTAATGATCAAATCGTCATTATTGAAAATTATTTCAGGAGTAGTCTAAATCATTCTATTGTAAACTCTAATTCAATATGTATTCATGCTTCTGTTCTGAAAAAGGGATATATTTTTGATACGAATATCAATTCTGGTCAGGATACTGATCTTTGGATACGTCTTGGGATTGACTTTCCTTTTGTCTTTAATAAAACGGTAACCTCTATTTATTATCAATTTGTAGCAAATAGTCTTTCTAAAACCAATGTTTTAGATTCTAGAAAAAAAGTCATTGACAAATTTCCTGAGCAAGAAAAGAATACGCCGTATTTAAAACAATTCGCGGATCTTAATCGTTTTTCGATAGCTATCCGTTACAAAATGAATGGAAAAAAAGTGGCATTTAGAGAGCTTGCTGATCAAATAGACATGAATAATCTAAATCCAAAACAACAATTTCTGTTGAAATGCCCTCAAAAAGTATTACAAACTATTTTTGTCCTAAAGAATAATTTATACAAATATAATATCCGATTATCTGCCTTTGAATAGCTCAAATTTTTTAAAATCCCGAATATAATCCTCTTCTTTAAAAACCTCTGAAGCAAGCACTAAACATACGGAACCTGATGAAAAATCTTCTAATTCTCTCCATATACCAGGTTTGATCAACAATCCTTTATTAGGTTTATTTAATGTAATTTTTTTTTGAGTTTTTCCATCATGCAACATCACATCAAAACTTCCACTAATTGCAATTAGAAACTGATATAATTCTTTATGCGCATGTCCTCCTCTACTTGCATCACTAGGCACATCATATAAGTAATACACTCTTTTAGTTTCAAACGGAATTACCTCCTTTTCGATAACAGCAATATTTCCTCGAGGATCTTTTATATTAGGAATTTCTATAATCAAACAATCATCTACAGTAGTCATACTTTTTAATTTTTGGAAGGAAGTATTGCTTGCCAATGTGAACTTATATTTTCTATTTTAAACTTTGATATACTCTTTTTAGTGCCGTTTACACATTTTTTATAAAACTCTTCATTATTAATCATTTTATTGAGAGCATTGCTATATCTAATTTCGTCTTTAAAAGGTACTAAAATACCATTATTACCTGTTATAATTACTTCCGATGGTCCAGACTTACAATCTACAGCAACTACAGGTGTTTCCATAGCTAAAGATTCTATCAAAACCATGGGAAAACCTTCGTAATTACTTGTTAAGGTTGTAAATAAAGCATTTTTAATATAAGGAAATGGGTTTTCAGAGAACCCAATAAATATCACATGTTCATTCACTTCATGAGATCTCACAAAGTTTTGAATCATTTGTTTATCTGGTCCATCTCCCATAATATACAATTTCACTCCTTTTTCCGGTAATCCAGAGCTAGCATATGCCCGAATTAGAAACTTATAATTTTTTGTTTCATCCGTAATTCTACCATACGACAAAATATAGGGATCAGATGGAAGATCAACTTTTTCCATCGAAAGAGAGCTCCAATAATTTTCATCAAAAGTATTATAGATACATCTTCCTTTTTGAAGCTGATATTTTTCTTTAAAATGATACACTACATCTTTAGAGACACCAACTAATTCATAAGCATTTTTATATAACTTGTTCCCTAAAAAAATGCTATTCGGAAAATAATTTTTCAAATTATAACTATGAACAATAAATATCGTATCGATTTTTTGATATACGAAAGTATTAATAAACCATTGCCTAAACCATCTTGGTCTTGGGGCAGCATCGATAATATAATCGTATTTATTTTCACGTATTAGCTTTCGGCTAATTTGGAATTTATTCCATCTTTTACGCAAACCACTTTGCTTTGCAGTAAGTTTCTCTAGATTTATCAGGTTTCCTTTATAAGGATATGAAATACAATCTAAAATACTTATAATGGTTACATCGTATCCCAAATCTGATAGCATTCTTGACAATAAGGCACTAGATCGTTCTGCACCTCCCATTCCTAAGGATGACACCATAATACATACTCTTATGTTTTGATTTTGTTGCATTATTGATCAGATACTTCGATTGGGGCCAAATAGTGATTTTCGGAAAATTATAACCATTAACGAAAAATAGAAAACATAATTGCAGAAATGTGCTATAGAAGCTCCTATAAAACCATATTTATGAATCATATAGATACTTACTAGATATAGAACCGTAAACGAAAGAATTTCAGTAATTACATAATACCAAAACATTCTTTTTGCTAAGAGCTGATATGCTATTACTAAAGAAGCTATTTTAAAAAAGTCTCCTAGCATTTGCCATAAAAACAAAGATTCCATTGCCATAAACTCATCAGAAAATAAGATCTTAATGATGATATTTCTCAAAAAATAAATGCATACAAATCCAACTGCAAAAATGGGTAGGATCGTTTTATAAAAATTCACAATTTCTACTTTAAAATCATGGCTTTTTTTTATTTCTGCCAATTTGGGCAACAAATATATGGTTAGCAATGTGGTAATAAAAAGCATATATTGACCACTAATATTTTGAATTGCCTCCCAATATCCTGCTTCCTTTGCTCCTTCAGTAGCAATAATATAATTTCTGATTCTAATTAAAATTGCAGGCAAGGCTGTAGTCGAAATTAATGTCATAATCGCATAAGAACTTAATTTCAAAATGTATTTTGTGGCAATCTTATTGGTTGGAATAAATTTCACAAGTTCTTTTCGGTTTAAAAGAACGGTAATTATCAATGCAATTGCAGGGTTTATTATTATTGCGAAAAAAGCTCCTTCTAACTCATATTTCCATACCATAAAAATGGTAATCAAAAGCCCCACGATGCTACTAACAATATTGAGGATTATATAAATTTTGTATTTAGAATTACCATTAATAATAGCCAGGCAGAGCATATTAACTGTATAGAATGGTAATGCGATTGCAATTCCTTTAAAAACAAAATCATACTGGTAGTTGCTACCAAAAACTAGATTATTCCAGAAATTAGGATCCAAATATAACCAGCAAGAAAGTCCAATAGTTACTATAAAACATAAGAGATAGGATGTGGACAATACTGCTTTTAACTCTTCTTTATCCTTTTTAAAATCGGCTACATACTTTACAATTCCGTTATACAGTCCTAATGTCCCTACCGATTGAATAGAAGTAAGAACATTCCTTAAGTTCCCCATTAATGCTAATCCTTCTGGTCCTAAAATTAGGGCAACCACCTTTAGACTTACGATACTCGTAAGCATCTTAACCATAATACCGATAGCATTAAAAGAGCTTACTTTAAGCAGCACGTTATTTTTAATCTTATCAAAGTATGATCCCACGTTATTGGTATTGATTTAATACTTCTATAATTCGATCAATCTGATCATTTTCCAAACTTACATTAAGAGGAATACTAACGACTTCTTTGTGAATCTTTTCTGTAATAGGTAATGAAAGCTCAGCAAACTCTTTCAGAGCATTTTGTTGATGTGGAGCAATTGGATAATGTATGTGATAGCCAACTCCTGATTTTTTTAAGTAATCGCAGAAGTCTATTCTATTTTTGACTCTTACTACAAAAAGATGAAATACATGGTTTTCTGATCCATCCCAAAAAGGCAGTATGATTTTTTCATTTTTAATTTCTGAAATATAACGTTTGGCTATTTGTCTTCGCTTTATGTTGTCCTGTTCTAAATACTTTAGTTTTTCTAACAAGAATATTGCTTGTAATTCGTCTAATCTAGAGTTTACGCCAACATAGTCATTCTTATATTTTTCTGAAGAACCATAATTACCTAAGCATTTTACAATTTCTATCAATGCTTTATCATTCGTGGTAATTGCTCCTGCATCTCCTAAAGCACCCAAATTTTTAGCGGGATAAAAACTAAAAGCTGAAGCGTTACACAAACTCCCTGCAATTCCTAACTCCTTATGTCTGGCGCCATGCGCTTGTGCGGCGTCACTTACAACCAATACATTATGCTTGTTAGCGATTTCAATAATTTCTTCAATTTCGGCTAACTGACCATATAAATGTGTTGGAATAATAACCTTTGTTTTATCAGTAATATGCCTTTCAATTTTGTGGATATCCAGATTAAAAGTTCGTTCATCAGGTTCTACTAAAACCGGGATAAGTCCTGCATATTTGACTGACAAAATAGTAGCGATAAAAGTATTGGCAGCAACGATCACTTCATCGCCAACATGAATCTTCCCCAATTCAATATAGCCTTTCAATATGAGAGTTAATGCATCTAGACCATTCCCAACACCCACACAAAAATCAACCTCGCAAGATTCGGCAAAAGATTTTTCAAATAATGTTACCTGACTTCCCTTTATGTAACTACCAGCATCTAAAAAATCAGAGAATAGACTTTTAAATTTTTCGTGATAGCGGCTATTGATTTTATGCAGATCTAAAAATGGAATCAAAGGCTTAGAGTTTGACATTATCTAAAAAGTATTTAACCCATTTTATTACTTCTTAGCAAAAAATAATTTGGTAGGATTTCAGTTTTTATTATTAAAGTATTAAAAATACCTTTACAACAAAGATATTTGTTTTTATGAAAGCCCATAAAAACGAGCAATAATTTTTTAAAGTCTTCTTTTAAGGGATCAATACATTGTAAATGAAAATATTGTTAGTTGGAGAATATAGCAGGTTACATAATTCGCTTAAAGAAGGATTGATACAAAATGGGCATGATGTAACCATAGTAGGCCATGGAGATCTATTCAAGAAATATCCTGTAGATATCAATATTGATGGGAGTTTTGTAAAAAATAGCTTTCTATTAAACAAGATCAGGCATCTCATTTATTTATTAACGTCTATAGATATTGCATCGATTGAGACAACTATTAAATTCAAACGGAATAAAAAACTTCTTAAGGATTATGATTTCGTTCAATTAATTAATGAAACACCATTTAATATTGGACCTTATTTTGAGAAGAAACTATTGAAATTTCTTTTTAAAAACAATAAAAACGTCTATCTATTAGCTTGTGGAGATGACTACCGATATATTTCATATTCCCTTCAAGGAAAATTTCCTTATAGTACACTAAGTCCTTTATTAAAAGATCCTAGTTTGAAAGAGAAATATCGCTATACACTTAAATCTGTATCGAACAAACAAAAAAAGATGCATGATTTTATATTTAAATATATCAAAGGAGTCATCCCTGGAAGTGTAGAATATAAAATTGCCTATCAAAACACTTCAAAGGTGTTACCAATGATTCCGAATCCGGTTAATATTGATATTATAAAAACCCAAACTTTTGATACTAAAAAAATAAAAATATTACATGGGATTAACACTTCTAATTACTTAAAAAAAGGCAACCAGTATTTTGAAGAAGCTTTAAAAGTTATTGCAGATAAATACCAAGATCGCATTGAAATTGTCACTACCAAAGACCTCCCCTACAAAGAATATATTACGCACTTCCAATCAGCACATATACTATTAGATCAAGCTCAAGCACATGATCAAGGATACAATGCTTTAGAGGCGATGGCGATGGGAAAAGTGGTTTTTACTGGTGCTGGAGAAAGTTTCAGAAAACATTACAATTTAAAAGATCGAATAGTAGCTATAGATACTTATCCTGATAGTAGTAAAATTGCTAAAAACTTAGAACAATTGATTCTCAATCCTGATAAAATCAAAGAGATTGGCAAAAACGCTAGAAAATTTATTGAAGAAGAACACAATTATATTAAAGTAGCAAAAAGATATGTAGCCACTTGGCAAGAAAATACAGGTTTTAAAGAGTAAGTTGATAAAAATCTTGTGTATAAATTTCGCAACCCAATTCTTCTTTTTGCTTTAGCAACCCAAAATTACCATCGGTTACTGTACCCATATCAAAAAAACGATACCCTTCACTTTTATACTTTTCTATTAATGATATAAAAAGAAAATCTAATGCACGGTAGTACTCGCCTTTTTCAGTTACGGCTCCATACTGAGATTTAACGACGTCGTTAGTCTTAAAAATTGTAATTCCTGCCAATACCTCATTTTCTAAAACAATTACAAATTGCTTGATAGCCTCTGGAAATCTATTTTTAAGCAAATGAATTTCTTCTAAAGTATGTACTGGTTTTGTATTGTGTTTCTCTTTTAACCTAGGTTTCAAAACCTGATTCCAAAAAACGGAAAAGTCCTTTTCCTCTTTTATCTCAAGACCAATATTCTCTCTTTTTCTAAAATGTTTAAGCTTATTTTTATGTATTCTTAATGGTTGACTATAATCGATGGCCAGATTCAAATCTCTTCGATAAGGTTTAGCACCTAATTCTGAAAGAAAAAAGAGAAACTCATTAGAAGGTTGTTGATGATAAAAAACTGGAATAGACTTTACATATAAGTTGGTTATGTTATTTGAACGAAAAAATTCTATTATTCCAGTAACTATATTATTTATTTTTTCACCTCCAATACTTTTCTCTAATATTAAACCTCCATAGGTTAATCCTAAATGAGAGTATACATTTGCGTCATCAATATTGGCAGGAAATACAGCTATCAGCTTCTTTTTATCAAAAATTAGTAACGAGAAATCTTGGAATCTATCAGAATGATATTCCATAAAATCTCTTTTAAAAAGAAATGTGCCATTTTTAGAAACATCTATAAAATTATTCCAGACTGTATAATGCTCTTTATGATATCTCTTTATGATAAACGTAGACAAAATAAGTATTTAGAAAAGTGAAACGGACATCTTCTCTATTTTATAATTAATTTATTATGAAACAATTACTAAAATTTTAGAAATGTGAAAATAGTTAATTTGTTTGAGTATACGGAATATTAGTTTTATTTTTAAGCGTAAGAAGTTATAGTTATGCTTCTTTTCTTATAAAAAGGTAATAAATATTTATCCCAGCGATTGCCGTATTTGTTATGATAATCGGCAAAGACCAGTTGAGTAACACCCCATAAATTACAAAAGCCACGCACCCCACAGTATTTATAAGACGAAGTTTTTTGATATTACGCATTAAAAATGATACTAGTACCATGAAAGATGCAAAATATCCAATAAGTTCAATAATAAAATTTTGATCTGAAAACATATTAAATGTGTTTTTTATCGATAAAAAATGCTTTTTACCTGTTTTTAAAAGGTTTTTACAAGTTTTTAGTCGGTCATACTAATTACTTTTGTAGCCTAACAAGAATGATCTAAATAACCAATTCATCTCCCTATTATGAATTGATCCCAAAACCATAATTACCCCAATTTCGACAAAAAATCCCGAGTTTCCTCGGGATTTTTTTTATGCTATCTAAAACTGAGTTTAGCTCATTACTAAACGATTTTATTTCTTTTACGTTCTACTTCCGTCAAAAAGATTTTTCTTAAACGTAAATGATTTGGAGTCACTTCTACGTACTCATCTTTTTGAATGTATTCTAAAGCTTCTTCTAAAGAGAATTTAATTGCAGGAACAATCTTTGCTTTATCATCAGCTCCAGCAGAACGAACGTTGGATAACTTTTTAGTTTTCGTTACATTCACCGTCATATCATCACCTCTGGAGTTTTCTCCGATTACTTGTCCTTCGTAGATATCTTCTCCTGGATCGATAAAAAACTTTCCTCTTTCCTGTAATTTATCTATTGAATAAGGAATTGCTGTTCCTTTTTCCATAGAAACTAATGAACCATTGATACGTCCAGGAATATCACCTTTTAAAGGTTGATACTCTTTAAAACGATGCGCCATAATTGCTTCTCCTGCTGTTGCCGTAAGTAATTGGTTTCGCAATCCTATGATACCTCTGGAAGGTATTAAGAACTCACAAACCATACGTTCTCCTTTAGCTTCCATACTAAGCATTTCTCCTTTTCGTAAGGTCACCATCTCAACTGCCTTACCTGATACTGTTTCAGGTAAATCAATAGTTAACTCCTCTATAGGTTCGCATTTTACACCATCAATTTCTTTGATAATTACCTGTGGCTGTCCTATTTGCAATTCATATCCTTCACGACGCATTGTTTCTATCAAAACTGATAAGTGCAGTACTCCTCTTCCAAAAACCATAAATTTATCTGCACTATCTGTTTCATTAACTCTAAGTGCTAGATTCTTTTCTAGTTCTTTCTCTAATCTTTCTTTGATATGCCTTGATGTAACAAACTTTCCATCTTTACCAAAAAATGGAGAATCATTAATAGTAAACAGCATACTCATTGTTGGCTCGTCGATTGCAATAGTTTCCAATGCTTCAGGATTTTCGATATCGGCAACCGTATCTCCGATCTCAAAACCTTCTAAACCAACTAGAGCACAAATATCTCCTGCTTCTACTTTCTCCACCTTTCTTCTTCCTAATCCTTCAAAAGTATGAAGCTCTTTAATTTTTGATTTCTTAATAGAACCATCTCGTTTCACCAATGAAACTTGCATTCCTTCTGTTAGTACTCCTCTTTGCAATCTACCAATAGCGATACGTCCTGTAAACGAAGAGAAATCTAAAGAAGTAATTAACATCTGTAATGTTCCTTCTTCAATCTTTGGAGATGGAATATGTTCCATAACCATATCTAACAAAGGCTCTATATTATCAGTTTCTTTCTGCCAATCATCACTCATCCAATTATTTTTAGCAGAACCATATACTGTTGGAAAATCCAATTGCCATTCTTCTGCTCCTAATTCGAACATGAGATCGAATACTTTTTCATGAACCTCATCAGGTGTACAGTTTTCTTTATCAACTTTATTGACAACTACACAAGGTTTTAAACCAAGATCTATTGCTTTTTGCAAAACAAAACGAGTCTGCGGCATTGGTCCTTCAAAAGCATCTACCAACAATAATACACCATCTGCCATATTTAAGACACGTTCTACTTCTCCACCAAAATCGGCGTGACCAGGAGTATCGATGATGTTAATTTTTGTTCTCTTATAGGTTACAGATACATTTTTAGAAGTAATTGTAATCCCTCTTTCACGTTCAAGGTCATTATTATCTAAAATTAGATCTCCTGTATTCTCGTTTTCACGAAACAATTGACAGTGATACATAATTTTGTCTACCAAAGTAGTTTTACCATGATCTACGTGAGCAATAATAGCAATGTTTTTTATAGCAGTCATATACGCCTGATTTTAAGCGTGCAAATTTACATTATATTTTTATAGGTTGTACATTAATTTTACGAATAAAATAACAAGGACTTAAATATCTATCCCAAACCAACAAAATACCACTAAAAACTTATCAGTCAACACGTTAACAAATACCTATAAAATCATACTATATCAAAATTTATATCTGGAAAGAAAATTTCTAATATCATAATAATTAACATAATTATTTGATAAAAAATTAAATACTAACATATCATATACACTTATTTTTCGTTATTCATTATGAACCAACTTAACTATATCCCATGAAAAAAGTATCCCACTTTCTACTTAGTCTTATTACAGTTTTTTGTTTTATAACAAACTTGAATGCACAACATAACCCAGAGTTTGAAGAAAAAATTCTAGAATTAGTCAATGAACTTAGAGCTCAGAATGGCGCTCCTCCCGTCATTTTGAATACATCGTTAAACACCGCAGCCAGAGATCATTCAGTTGATATGGCCACACATAACTATTTCAGTCATACTGGACTGAATGGATCAAGCTTTTCACAACGGATTCAAAACGCAGGGTATCAAGGGGCTTCCATTGGTGAAAATATCGCTGCAGGCAGCAGTACTGCTGAAGCTACCTTCAATCAGTGGGTAAATAGTACAGGGCATTTTAATAATATGATAAATCCGAGTGCTAATGAAATGGGAATAGGGTATGGATTTGATAATCAAGCCCAATATAGACATTATTGGACTCAGGTATTTGGATATGGCAATACCTTATCTATTAATGAATTTCAAACGGAAAAAGAAGAAATTGTTATGCATCCTAATCCCACTAAAGGAAACCTCAATATTTCTCTAAAAAACACTAATAAACAAAAAGTCTTCCTTACCATTTATGATGTTAATGGTAAAGTTGTGTACAACGATCAAATTAAAAATCACCAAGATGATTTTAAAGTTTCTTTTGAGCATCTACCTAATGGAATGTATTATCTTCAAATAAACCAATTGTCTATCAAAAAAGTAGTAAAGATTTAAATACATATTTTAAACTCCATATAATTACTTCTATCCTAACCAAATATTCTTTTCATTCAATTATGAAAAGACATATCTTTGCGCCATTAAACTAGTATCATGGAACTTTCTAAAATAAAAAACCTAAAAAACTTAGATGCAAATAATTTTTTCCTTCTTGCAGGACCTTGTGCTATTGAAGGAGAAGAAATGGCATTACGTATTGCTGAAAAAGTAGTAGAAATTACTTCTAAGCTTAAAATTCCATATGTTTTTAAAGGTTCTTTTAAGAAGGCTAATCGTAGTCGAATTGATAGTTTTACGGGAATTGGAAATGAAAAAGCATTGAAGATTTTACGAAAAGTAGGTGAAACTTTTGAAGTTCCAACGGTTACAGATATTCATGAGAATAGTGATGCCGAAATGGCTGCAGAATATGTGGATATCTTACAAATTCCTGCATTTTTAGTGAGACAAACGGACTTAGTAGTAGCTGCAGCAAAAACAGGTAAGACCGTAAATCTTAAGAAAGGACAATTTATGAGTCCTGAAGCAATGCAACATGCTGTTAGAAAGGTAAAAGATAGCGATAGTGATCTAGTAATGGTTACTGATAGAGGAACCATGTTTGGATATCAGGATATGATTGTTGATTTTAGAGGAATTCCAACAATGAAACAATATGCCACCACTGTTCTAGATGTGACTCACTCTTTGCAACAGCCTAATCAATCAAGTGGTGTTACAGGAGGAAGACCTAATATGATAGAAACAATAGCTCGCGCTGGAGTAGTAACAGGTGTAGATGGTTTATTTATGGAAACACATTATGACCCTGCGAATGCCAAAAGTGATGGTGCCAATATGTTGGATATACAATATCTGGAAAAATTATTGAGTAATTTAGTCGCAATTAGACAAACTGTTAATTCGTTATAATCTTTTTATCTCGATGTTCATATGCTTGCTGGAGTAATTCAATAAGCACCTCCATTTCTATTTCATCTAAATTTCTATAGCGAAGAGATTTTACATATTTTCTCTTATCACTTTGTAACTTCTCCAGATGCTCTGTAAAATATTGAGCTGCCCAAAAACCAATATCTAGATATCCTTTGGTCACATTCAGATAACAAATTGGTGCTTTTTGCACATAATAAAAGGGAACTTTCCACTTAAATAATAATTCAGCTTCGGGTAAAGTATTTTCTATAATTACCTGAACCTGAAGCAACATGGTTTTAAAAGGTTCGGGTTGATTTAATATATATTGCTCTGCAGGTTTCAATAAAAAATAGTATTTTTAAGTAGATAATGTACTAGTATCAACCCCAAGATATTTAATCAAATTGAAACCTCAAAACTTACCCCATTTTATCGTTTCTTTTTTCCTATTTATAGTAATGGGTATAACAACAATTCATGCTCAAAAAAAGAAACTAACGCATACTATAGTAGCTACTGTATTCGATAAGAGTGAAAAAACTCCTTTGCCTTTTACTAATGTAATTATTGAAGATACTTCTATCGGAACCATAACCAATGAAGAAGGAATTTTTGAATTAACCTTTAGTGAACAGTATCTAAAATCAAGAATCGTTTTTTCATTCGTTGGATATGAAAACAAGTATGTTTCTATAAAGAAACTAGTAAACTCCTCTAATAAAATCTTCCTGAAGTCAATCTCGACTTCCTTAGATGAAATTGTGGTTACTGCAAAGAACAAGTATAAAGAAATGATTAATGAAGCCATCACTTTAATACCGAAAAACTATGCACAACAACCTGTAATACTAGAAACATATTATAGAGAACTGACCAAAATAAATAATAACTATACCAAGTTTTCGGATGCTGCTAGTCAAATTTATTATTCGGCCTATGATGCTAATTTTGATTATTTGCTATCTAATACAAATTACAGGCAATTTAATCGCTTAGAATTTAACATTAATCAAGTTCCTTTTCCTGATCCAAAAGAGTTTGTTGCGGATATGAGAGACAAAGCTAGAATTATTGCATTAAGAAAAAGTGACAACTTACAGGATTACAAAATCATGGAGCAATCTGAAAATTTAAAATCCATAGATACTACTAATTTAAAATGGTTAGAAAACAATGAAATTGGTGGAGGTCCTCTTCGACTTACAGGAGCAGATAAAGTAAAACGTCAAGAAGATTTCTTTGATCCTAAAACAAATCATAAATACAAATTTACACTGTATGGAAAAAGTACCTACAATGACAAATTAGTGTATATCATTGCTTTCAAACCAAAAGATTCTAGTGATATTGAAGCTCCTTATGTGGGTGAAATAACTATAGAAAAAGAAAGTAAAGGAATAATTTCTTACAATTATAAACTCACTAAAAAAGCAAGAAAGAAATTGAATCAACGATTTGCTGCACAACTAAGAACACCTGAGGTAGTAGAAAAAGAATCCAAAAAAGCTTTTATTACGCGTATTACTAGTTTGAAAGGTTATAAAGTATCTGTTAGCTTTTCAGTATTTCAAGGAAAATGGTATCTGAAAAGAATAAAAGCTATCAACTCATATGATAATAAAGGCGATTTATTTGATAGCTATAAAGCTACCACCGAATCAGAATTGATCATCAATTCGGTGGATACTCAGAATACCCTATCATTTCCTAAAGAAAACATCTTTAAAAACAATTTTTCTAATGCTTTATTTACATATCCTCTCCCCTATAATGGAGAATTTTGGAAAAATTATAATGCGTTAATCCCAACTTCTCTCCTTGGCAAAGCCCTAGAAGATCTCGAGGCTAAGGAAAGTTTAGAATCTCAATTTCAGAACAAAAATTGACTTACTATTCAAAAAAATATTTGTGAGTATCATATTTTTATTTTTACTTTGTATTTCAAAGTACTTTTAAAATGAGCACAGAAGATTATTTAAAAGACATCACTGAGATCAAAGATATGATGAACAAATCATCACGATTTTTCTCACTGAGTGGTTTATCAGGAATATTAGCGGGTATTTATGCTATTATAGGCGCTGCGGTTGCCTACTATCTAGTGAGTATAAGTGGTAGAGAATACCTCATTTTGCATAGCAAAATCTTTAATTATATTCTGATTGATCTCGCGGCAATAGCTTTATTAAGTAGTATTACCGCTGCTATTTTAAGTACCAGAAAAGCGAAGAAAAACAACGAAGTCTTATGGAATGGCACTTCCAAAAGATTGCTTACCGCATTTCTGGTTCCTCTGGTTACTGGTGGAATCTACATCTTGATTAAAATCTACAGTAATCAATATGGACTTACTGGTTCTTTGATGCTTATATTTTATGGATTAGCCTTAGTGAATGCTTCCAAATATACAATTGGTAATGTAAAATATTTGGGATATATCGAAATTATATTAGGTTTGGTCTGTGCAATATATCCTGGTTTTGGTTTCTGGTTTTGGGTACTTGGATTTGGAGTTATGCATATTATTTATGGTAGTTTGATCTATTTTAAACATGATCGATAATTACTTGGTGATACCTGTGTGTATTAACCTAAAAATTAAGTAATGAGTAGTATAATTGGTAATATAAATAAAGCATTTGATCACCGAATTCGATTAGGTATTATGTCTATTCTAATAGTTAATGAGTATGCTGATTTTAAGATGTTAAAAGAATTATTAGGCGCTACTGACGGAAATCTAGCCAGTCACACCAAAGCGCTGGAAAAAGAGGAATATATTTTGGTGGAAAAATCGTTCATAGGACGAAAACCAAATACTAGATATAGCGCAACAAAAAAAGGGAGAGAAGCTTTTAAAAAACATGTAGAAGCAATCGAAAAATTATTAAAAAAGTAAACATATTTTTTTTATCAATTTACTTTGAATTTCAAAGTACTTTTAAAACGAAAAAAAATGAGAGCAATATTATTGGAAACATTATATGAATGGAGTAAGATACCCTATCAAAAATGGTTTAAAAATGAAAAGCCTTGGGATATCTCTATGAAACAATTATTAGCATACCCAAAAGAGACACTTGGATTTTATTTAGGAGCATTTTTATTACAACATGACTTTTCACCTCAACCTAAATTGGAAAATCATGATGTATTCCATGTACTCACACAAACAGGAATTACGGTTCCTGAAGAAATTGCAATGCAGTATTATCTTTTAGGTAATGGTAAAAAAAGCATCTATCTATTTATGGTAATTTTCATTGGAACTATACTATATCCAGACAAATTCAATCTATTTAGAAGTGCCTTCAGGAAAGGGAAAAGTGCGTATTCTTTTCATCAATTGGATTTTAGAAAACTACTACATACACCTTTAACTACAATACGAACCACATTTTTAATCGCTACATCATGCAAATAACACAATCCATTAATCGGAACGCACTTATGATCGCCACCTTAAGCTTTTTATTAGGTACCATAATTTTATTAATGCATATGATCATTCCATGGGATCAAATTCTCATAATCGGGTTACTCTATGTGGTAATTGCAATTGTATTGAACGGAATTACATTGATTGGATTACTTGCCAATTCAATTATTAATTATCATTGCTCAAAAGAAAACCTAACCACAATTGGCATCTTTTTACTAAACATTCCTATCGCTATAGGWTATTTTCTCATTGTTGCCAATAATCCATTTCCTAATACTTTTTAACTATGAATTACTTGCAGAAACAATTACCTTTTATAAAAGGGTATTGCATAGCCGTTTTCTTTAGCTTAATACTCCTATTCATTAGGGTTGCTAAACTGGACTCTAATTTTTTTCTATTTCTTATCTGGAATCTCTTCTTAGCATGTATCCCATATGGTATAACAATGTTGTTGAGCTTTGAAAAGATTCATAAAAACCGATTTTTATTCGGGATTGGGTTTATAAGTTGGTTGGCTTTTTTGCCGAATGCTCCATATATTCTTACCGATTTACAACATATTCGTTTAAGCACATTACATTCGGTATGGTTTGATGTATTATTGATATTATCCTTTGCCATTAATGGATTAATCATAGGGTTTGCTTCTTTACGCACCATGCAAGAATTGCTCAAAAAGCATTTCTCTAACAAGACCACTTCTCTTATTATTCATGTTGTATTACTATTGTGCGGATTCGGAATTTATATGGGTAGAATACTTCGATGGAATAGTTGGGATCTGCTTCAAAATCCAACGCACATTCTTGGAGACATCTTTAGAAGAATCATTTCCCCAATAGAGCATATAAATACTTGGGCTTTCACTATTGGTTTTGGAGGTTTTCTAATCATTACCTATCACCTCATTCGTCATTATCAAAAAGAAACTATTTAAAATATTATAACTATAAACAGGAAAAACTATGGAAACTCAAAAACAAAAAAAGTCCTTTGGACAATGGATAAAAACTTCTGTAACCATCCGAATGCTTATGGTCGGAATTCTTATCTTGGTATTACTCATTCCTCTTTCCTATATCAAAAACTTAATTCAGGAAAGATCTATACGACAAGAGCAAACTGTTGTAAACGATATTAATCAAAAATGGGGTAATGAGGTACTTTTGTATGGCCCCGTTTTAAAAATCCCTTATCAAACTCACAAAATAAAAAAGATTTGGGATGAAAAAACAAAATCATACATTGAAGAAGATCTTATTACTGTTCGTAATGCCTTTTTCTTTCCTAATCTTTTAGATATTAAAGCAAATGTATCTACGGACACTTTAAAAAGAGGAATCTATAAATCTCCTGTCTATACTTCAGAGATGAAAGTAAAAGGTTCTTTTACTTCACCTTCTTTTGAGACACAAGATATCGCAGAAGAAGATATTTTATGGGATAAATCTACCATAATTATAAACTCCACCAACTTAAAAGGGATCAAAAGTAATCTACAACTACAGTTAGGATCGGAAAACTATATCCTTCAATCAAAGTATTCTAAAGACTCTTATACCAATACTTTGGAAACTAAATTTCTTCAAGAAAAATCTTGGCCAAAAGAGAAAACTGTAGAATTCAACTTAGATCTTATTATCAATGGAAGTAATCAGTTAAAGTTTATTCCAGTTGGAAAAGAAACTAATGTTTCGATCACTTCTGATTGGGCTTCTCCAAAGTTTGATGGAAACTATTTACCAGATCCCAAAACTAAATCCATTACAGAAAACGGCTTTAAAGCTAATTGGAAAGTGCTACAGGTCAATAGAGAATTTGAACAAGAATTCTTTGGAGAATTACCATATATCAACTCTTCAGCTTTTGGTGTACAATTTATCGTTCCCGTAGATGACTATCAGAAAAGTGAACGGACTGCAAAATATGGTTATTTAGTGATTGCTTTAACCTTCTTAGTATTTTTCTTGATACAAACGATTAGTAAAATAAACATTCATCCTTTTCAATATCTGATGATAGGATTGGCATTAACCATGTTTTATACGTTGCTTATTTCCATCTCAGAGCACTCTAGTTTTTTATATGCATATCTTATAGCAGGTACATCAGTTATACTTCTTATTTCTGTATATTCGAAAGCCATCTTGCGAAGTCTAAAATTTATGGGGCTAATATCTGCTTCACTAACCGCTTTGTACGCTTTTATTTTTGTAATTATCCAGCTAGAAGATTATGCATTATTGGTAGGAAGTATTGGATTATTCTTAATTCTAGGAACTATTATGATGGTCTCCAGAAAAATTGAATGGGGAGCATAAAACTTTAACCCGCATTATGAAATAGAAAATTTATTCCATCTTCGAGCTATCATAAAGCTTCATTACAAAGTTCTATTTCATAATTCGGGTTTTACTAAAAACAATAAAATGAATATCTCTAAAAATAGCTACTATTATATATTTGGAATATTTCTTTTCGTGTTATTAAAATTTGGTTTTAAACAATCAAATTTAGAAGATCTTAGTTTTTTACTCAAACCTACAGACCTTCTTTTAAGCGCGATGACAGCTTCTTCTTCTGAATATATAGAGGACATCGGGTACTATCATCAAAAGCTTGATATTATTATTGATAAATCTTGTGCCGGATTTAATCTTTGGACAATTCTATTTCTGATGTTATTATATGTATTCATTCAACATTCTAGAACACATCTGTTAAAGATGATAGCATTTCCCCTGATTTTATTATTTTCTTTGGTAATTACAGTTTTTGTAAATACTTCTAGAATCTTTGTTTCTATTATTTCGCAAAATACTCTTAGTGAAATGTTACACCTTGAAACTCATGTGATCCATGAAGGTTTAGGTATTCTTATCAATCTATCATTTTTAATACTCACTTATTTAATCACTGATACATTAATTAAAAAATATATGCACAATGCACAACTTACGAAATCCTAAATGGTTGCTAATCATAAATACGCTTCCTATTGTTTTAGTATTCTTCCTTTTTTGGAGCCAGTTTAGTATTATTAAAAGTCTTCTTGAAGATTCTCATATCGCGTACTGGAAAATATTTGGAAGTGTTCTATTTGTATTAGGAGTACTAAACTTGATATATACACTGTTTTTGATCATACGGAAAAAGCAAGTCTCCGCCATTTACGGATGGATTGCTTTATTAGTGTATATTCCTTTTATCTATCTATACGGGGAAAATGCTGATCAGATCATTCCATTTTCAATACCAAGATGGATGTTATCAGGAAATATTCTTCTATATCTGGGTACATTTTTAATGCCTACACTTTTTTATTCTTTATTGATTATTGTTCTTCAGTTTACTCCAAAAGACAAAAAACATAATGCGCTGATAAATTTTGCGGCAGCCATTGCTATTCCTGTATGCTGGTATATTTTTTCACAAGTTATTACTCCACTTTGGCAACCAGTCGATCATCGATTTGGAATACACATCTTACTGATATTTATCATTATCGGCACATTATTATTTTTATTTTTTGTAGTTCGCGGAATTTACATTCTTGCTATTAAAAAAGGAGCTGCCTGGAAAAAATATGATCTTATCTGGAAAATACCTATCGCAATTGTATTTCCTATTTTAGGTCTTGCTATTAATAACGGTGTATTATTTAATTCATATAGTATCACCGGATCAGGAATTTTTGGAAATTTTACTAGTAGCTGGTTTTATATTTTAGCAGTTATCAATGGAATTTTGGTGTGCTTACCTACTATTCAAGATAAAACATATCAACTTTTACTATTTATAGGAAGAAGTATTACATTTTCTTACACCTTATATTTCTTTATGGTGTTTCTTCCGTTCCTACCATTATCTGTTATTGCAATAGTAATTGTCGGAGCCGGATTTTTAATGCTCGCTCCATTGCTTCTTTTCGTTATTCACGTACAGGAACTCGTTAAAAATTTCAATGCACTAAAAAATCAAATATCCATTAATGTATTAAGAGGTATTTCTGTTCTGAGTTTTTTAATCATTCCTATATGTATAACTATTGTTTATAAAATGGATCGAAATACTTTAGAAGATACCTTAGACTATGTATATTCTCCAGATTATTCCAAAACGTATTCTATCAATACTAGATCCTTACAAAAAACAATACAAACGATCAAAGAACATAAAGATGATAGAAATGGTGCTTTTTTAGAGACTCATCAAACTCCGTACTTATCTTCTTTTTATAATTGGATTGTTCTGGACAATTTACTCTTATCTAATCCAAAAATAGAGGCTATCGAACATATCTTTTTTGGAACACCGCAAAGTAAACCACGGTATGATCAACTAAGAAATGATCAAGTTGCTATTTCTGATATACAAAGTAAAAGCATCTATGATGAAACTCAAAATGTCTGGAAAAGCTGGATTCATCTCGAAATTAAAAATGATAGTTCTGATCGATTTAAAGAATACGCAACAACCATTACCCTACCTGATGGTTGTTGGATCAGCGATTATTATTTGTATGTTGGAGATCGAAAAGAAATGGGATTATTAGCAGAAAAAAAGTCTGCAATGTGGGTATTTTCTCAGATAAGAAATGAAAACAAAGATCCTGGAATCTTATACTACCTAACTGGTAATAAAGTAGCGTTTAGAGTCTTTCCTTTTACTAAAAACGAAACCAGAAAAACAGGAATAGAATTTATACATAAAGAACCAGTTACCTTACAAATTGATGGACATACAACTACTTTAGGAAGTGAAGCACAGGAAAAAGCATATACGAACACCAATATTGGTGATTTGAGTTATATTTCATCAACTAGTAAAAGCAACTTGACATCTACAAAAAGAAAACCTTACTTTCATTTTCTTGTAGATGCATCTATACATAAAAAGAAATATGTTGATGACTATAATCGTCGAATTCAAAAATTAATTAGCAACTATCCGGAACTTAGCACACAGCCAAAAATTAGTTTTGTCAACACCTATACTTCTCCTTCCGAAAGTGTAGAAAATTGGAAAAAAGAGTTTTCTAAACAATCATTTGAAGGTGGATTTTATTTAGATAGAGCAATCAAAAAGACATTATTTGAYTCTTATCAAAATCCATCAGATTCTTATCCAGTTCTAGTAGTAGTCACTGACTCTATTGAGAATGCAATGCTGAATAAGGATTTTTCAGATTTTAAAGTTGCATTTCCAGATCATAACAGATTCTATAATCTTTCGGACAATGCGATTCTTGAACCATACTCTCTTGTAGAAAATCCAACGAAAAAAATAGTTGATTCTCTTCCTATAACATTTGATCAAAATGTGCTTATTTATAAACATAAGGATCTTTCTGTCAGTTATCTACCTGATGATGACAAACCAAGTATTATTCTTAAAAATGGCCCTTATACTATTAATGAAGAATCAATTTCTGAAAAAAAATGGCTTGATGGATTAGCTATGCAGGGTATGTGGTTGTCACAAACATTATTCCCTGAACAAGGAAAAAAAGATTGGTTGCAATTGGTACGCAATAGTTTTATGTCTAAAATAATGTCTCCTGTAACCTCCTATCTTGTGGTAGAAAACGAAGCTCAAAAAGCAATTCTTAAAAAGAAACAAGAACAAGTATTAGCTGGAAATAAAAATTTAGATATTGGAGATGATACTGCCAGAATGAGCGAACCTCATCTTTTTGTATTACTCATATTATTAGGAATGTTCATTTGGTATCGAAAACGACGTAAGGATCAAACTCATCTGCATTAATTCATAGTAAATTATCTTCAAAGCATTTAAAACTCGATTATCGAGTTAAAGTCGTGCTTCTAGTTTTTGAAGTGCGACTTTTTTATATACTTTTATCTCCTAAAGTCAGACTGATGCAAAAGAACATTTTTATAGTTGTTATATCCTTATTATCCTTAACATTTTTTTCTTGTAAAGATAAAAGTGATCAAAAGATTATCACCGAAGATATAACCTTCAAAAAAGAAGGAGAACTTTCTATTTTTAGTGTACAAGATTCTATTCCAAAATCTTTAGTGGATTTAGATATTGAAATTGCGGATAATGATTATGAACGTGAAACAGGATTAATGTACCGTAAGTCAATGGATAATAAGCACGGAATGCTATTTATTCAGGAAACATTGAGACCTCAGAGTTTTTATATGAAAAACACGCTGATCTCGTTAGACATCATCTTTATTGATGATGAATTTAAGATTGTAAGTTTTCAAAAGAATGCAAAACCATTGGATGAAACTTCACTTCCATCTGGAAAACCTGCCAAATATGTATTAGAAATTAATGCTGGATTATCAGATCAATGGAATCTAAAAGAAGGAGATTCTATTAGTTTCAAAAAGAGTTAAGTATTCTTTTAACAAAGAAAAACCCCTTGAAAATATATTTCAAGAGGTCTTATCTAGGTAGTACAAAAAAAAGGATAGCCTACTTAATTACTTTTACTACTTTGTTAATGTTTTTATTACTGAATTTTATAAAATATATTCCCTTCGAAACATTCAAAGGAATTGATACGGTACCATCTTTGGCAGTTACTCTATCCGAATAATACAATGCTCCTTTTATATCTCTAACTGTAATAGTTACTGCTTCTTTCCCTCCTGACATATTAAAATTAATAACATCTTCAAACGGATTTGGATATGGTGCTGAAATATTAATCTCACTTGTTTCTGGTGTTTTGTTTAACGGTTCACTTACCCAACCATTATCGTACCAAGCATCTCCACAAATTTCCAAGTCTTCGGTTTGCTGACTTCCATTAGTACTAAAAATTACTTTTGCACAATTTACACCTGCCAAAGTATACTCGTACCAACCATCATTATCTTCATCTATCATCTGAACACCTGGCCAAGAAGTACTTAAAGAAGCTGGAGAAGTATCCCAATAATATAAGCTCACGGTATTCCAATTTGTATTGTTATTATTATAATAAATGGTCAAACTATCATCACTTACATCGCCCGGACAAGCTATTGGACAATCTGGATACCAAAGATTTGTTGAAGGATCATACCAACCATCTATATTTCTATTTAGATCATCTGATTGACTTCCATTATTATTGTTATTAAAAACCATTCCTATGTTTCCTGATTCCTGAACCAAAAATGAATACCATTGCGAACTATCCATTCTCGACATAGATTGTCCAGGCCAACTCCATCCTGGTAGTGGTTGATTGGTATCTTGATTAAATAAATACACATACACATCCGACCAATTCTGAGTATTCCTAAAATGAATGGTGTACGATTGCGGTTGATTAATTAGATATTCTTCAGAAATTTCGTTGGAAGCACCAGTAGCGTTATAAGCAATTGCTCTTAGTSTTGTATCCTCTGTGATCTGAAATTCACCAGAATATAAAGAACTTGCATCTGTTGGAGCGGTTCCATCAATTGTATAATGGATTACTCCTTGATTTGTTGCTGTTAAACTTACTGCTACACTCCCATCATAAGATCCTCCTTGTGGAGACACTGACAATACTGGTAATTCTAATTCTCCAGGACAATCGGAAGGGCATTGATCGTACCAAACATTTTCTGATAACACATACCAACCTTCCACATTTCTGAATTGATCATCTGATTGTTGTCCGTTTCCATTAGTAAACACCAATCCTACTTCTACCGCTTCTGCAATTTCATAACTAAACCAAGGAGAATTTGCTTCTTCAGTCATTAGTCTTCCTGGCCAGTTCCATCCAGATAATGGTGTATTATTATTTTTATCAAAAGCGTACACATATACATCATTCCAATTGGAAGTATTCTTAAAATATATTTTATAAGAAGGAATATCACCAAATGTATAGTTTCGAGTTATTATTTCAGAAACATTTCCATCTTCATCATAAGCAATAACTTTTAGTGTAATTGGTTCACTATCATTACTACCCAAATCAAAAAAGTCTGAATATACAGTACTGCTTGAGGTTGGTTCGGATCCATCAGTTGTATAATAAATCGTTACACCATCATTATCAGCAGTGGTAGTTGCTTCTAATACTACTTGGATGGTATCATCATAGTTTCCAGAATTAGGCTCTACGGAAAGCGTTACCTCATCACTGCTATTGAAATCTCCAACATATACATGCTGAATTGGAGTTTTAAATACATTCCCTTTTGTATCTGTTGCCTCCACATAATAGTCTACTAAAACATTCGACAAACCTCTAATTTCTGCATAACAAAGGTCTGCAATAGCTGTAGGTTCTATAAAAAGATCAATTTCTGGATCTTGAGTGATGTTATCTTTTGGAAATTCCTTTTGTGTCATCGAAATTGTATTCCAAGAACTAACTCCTTCTCCTCCAGTGTAAGTATCGTTTGCATTATCTGCAATAGGATTTACACCATCATTATCGGTTCTATATTTTAATACAACTGAAGCTAAACCACTAACGTCATGTGCAAATGTCCATACATGAAAATCGGAAGAATTTTGTACTTCTTGATACGCATATATAGGTCCAAAACCTTTGCCTCCAGGATTGTAAGGAAATCTCTGAGGAATAAATACTGAAGGTGGTGTATTATCCTGATCAACAGATCCTCCTAGCGCATCTAATGCATGTTCGATAGCAATATTACCCGCTAAGGTTTGCTTTACCTCCATATCTATAGCTTTACCATAGTACATATAACCACTAGTTAATGAAGGTAAAAAGAAATGCCATGCTTTTTCTACACTAGAAGCACCAAAAGAAGGATCAATTATTTTAGCGATATCTACACCAGAACTATTATCTTCTGCAGTTAATACATAATTTTCAGCAGCTGTGATTACGGCCCAATTTCTAGCATCTTCTGTCCATCCATCAGGATTAAATCGATAATTAGTAGTATCATATAAAGGCCATAACCAATTAATAAATTGCGGATGTCCCCAATCATTGGCCGCATTTACCCAAGATCCATCTTCTACCTTAACGATATCATTTTCTGGAACAGGATAAGAATTCAAAAACTGCTGAATTGTAGTTGGATCATATCCTTTAGAAGCTGCTTCATTCGCAAAACCAGGAACAGATTCCTGATAATAACTATCTCCACCACCCCAAGCGTTATCTCCGTCATGAGCTAATAAAACAATTGATGGTTGACTAGCATTACTATAAGGAGTAATATTTGCATCAATCTCTCCAGTACCCATAGAACTGAAACCATTTTGATAGCTCAATAAATCCGCCATTGGAACTACATCCATTTTATACGTTTGCCCAGTTTCTGGATCTACATATTGAGCTTTATGCGCCTGGTAACAATAAGGAGCTGCAAATGTACCTCCTCTACCATCAATTTGACCTTTCCACCAGTTATTTCCATTAGTAGCAACTTTATCAGCAGCATTTGGAGGATCAATATTTACTCCTGAAGTACCATAATCCAAAGGATAATCGTTAAGTGTTCTTGACAAATGACTATTTGCAATTACAGACCACTGAAAACCTTCTTCAACTAACACCTTAATAATTCTTTCGGAAAATGAACACTCCGCAGGCCAGAATCCTTTAGAATATTCGCCTCCAAACGTTTGGTCAGTGATATATCTATGTGTTTTCAACTCCATTCTTAAAGCTCGCTCACTAATTAATGGAGCTAAAGCATGATGAAATGTAAAACCTGTTAGATCCATTCGCGGTTGACCTCCAGAAGTTTTCCAATTTTTTGCTTCAATAAAATCATTTTGCCAGCCTTGATTATATCCCCAAACACCAGCATTCGCAAGGCTATTTACATTTTCTATTAAACAACCAGAATAATTTACTTGGGCTCCTCCGTTAGGCAATCCTAACAAAGTTTGAACTGAATTTTTAGGACCATATTGATACGCTTTTACCCGATCATACTTCCCGAAAATTTCTTCCAAATTATTTAATGGATGACTAATTCCATCATCATAGATATTCCAAGAATCACCTGATATTTTTAAGTTATGAGATTCTAATACTGTTTGATACCGATTAGGATTTTCTTTACTCTTTTCTGCCCAATAAATGGGTTGTTGCATATGCCATAAATAAGAAGTGTGGACTTGTTGTGCTATTATTCCGGAATAAAAGAATAATAACAACAGAAATAGATTAGTGTTTTTCATGAATCTTGTGTGTGTTATAATTAAAAAATGCTGTAAACAGCCTTTATATATTCCAAAAACTACCATCCCTTACAATAGTTTTCCAAGATTCTCTACTTATAGCTCTTAATCAAAATACCGATAGAACTAAAAGTGTCAAACGAACTAAAATTTTAGTATCTGTTCAGTGTCGATATATGTTCTAATTCATGATAATAATCAACACTATTAAATATCTAATTTTTTAGCACTTATTTAATGATATTATCAAATGTAGGTAATAAAAAAAGCAAACCTCTCAGTCAAAATTCACGCAAACGATATAGTGTTAACAAAAAACTAAAAAATCCCCAACTTATCAATTTATAAAAAGAATGTAATCCAATAAAAAAAGCCGCATTTCTTAAAATGCGGCTTTTAAAATATAAAGATCTTAGACTATATTATTCCTCAGTCTTTTTCTTTTCTTTTAAACCTACTTTACTTACGGTATCATACATTACAGGAGTTGCAATGAATAATGAAGAGTACGTACCTACTAATACACCTATTATTAGCGAGAACATAAATCCTCTTAACGGCTCAGCGAAAATAAAGATCGCTATTAATACTAATAAGGTAGTTAATGATGTATTCAATGTACGACTTAATGTACTATTCAGAGCTCCATTAATATTCTTATCTAAAGGCCAAGTAGTATGCTCTGCAAAGTATTCACGTATCCTATCAAATACCACCACCGTATCATTCAGCGAGTATCCAATTACAGTAAGGATTGCTGCTATGAAGGCTTGATCAATCTCCATATTGAATGGCATAAATTTCCAAGTAAGTGAGAATACACCAAGTACAACTAATACATCATGGAATACCGCAGTCACCGCTCCTAAACTAAACTGCCATCTTCTAAATCTAAATAAGATATATAAGAACACTACAATTAAAGATCCTATTACCGATACAAATGCTGCTTGTTGGATATCATCCGCGATGGTAGGCCCTACTTTCATAGAAGACATGATTCCTACTTGCTTGTCCTCATCTCCATTAGAGAATTCATCATAAGTCATTCCACTTGGTAAATGTGATTGTAATGCTTTGAATAATGAATTAGAGATTTCCGAATCTACAGCTTCTCCAGTTTCATCAATCTTAAACTTTGTTGTAATTTTCAATTGATTTTTCGCTCCTAGTGTTTTTGCTTGCGCACTTCCAAACTCTGCTACTAAATCTTTCTCAACTTCAGTTGGAACAACATCATTTGCAAAACGAACTGTGTAGGTTCTACCTCCAACAAAATCAACACCTTCATCTAAACCTTGAGTAAATAAAGATCCTAAACCAGATAATACGATAACTCCTGAAATAACATAAGCAATCTTTCTTTTTCTTAAGAAATCTATATTTACATTCTTGAATAAGTTCTTAGTAGCGGCTGTAGAGAATGCTAATTCTTTACCATTTCTACCATATCCATCGATAAATAATCTAGTGATAAAAATCGCAGTAAATAACGATGTAAGAATACCTATTAATAATGTAGTCGCAAATCCTTTAATTGGTCCTGTCCCGAAGAATAAAAGAATTAGACCTGTAAGACCTGTAGTAATATTTGCATCTAAAATAGAAGATAACGCATTGCTAAATCCATCTTTGATGGCATCTACCTGCGATTTCCCTTTAGCTAGCTCTTCTTTAATTCTTTCAAAGATAAGTACGTTTGCATCCACAGACATACCTATGGTTAGTACGATACCTGCAATACCTGGTAATGTTAATACAGCTTTTAATCCAGCTAATACTCCAAATATAAACAGAATATTTACTACCAAAGCAACATCAGCGAAAGCTCCTGCTTTTCCATAGTAAAAGATCATCCAGATTAAGATCAATACCAGCGCAATTCCGAAAGACATGATACCACTATCGATAGCTTCTTGTCCCAAAGACGGTCCAACAACTTCACTTTGAATAATATCTGCTGAAGCAGGTAATTTACCAGCTCTTAAAACGTTCGCTAAATCCTTTCCTTCTTCTACAGTAAATTCACCAGAGATCTCACTTCTACCTCCACTGATTTTTCCTTTAGAAACTCCAGGAGCAGAATATACGATATCATCAAGAACGATAGCTATTTGACTTCTTTGATTGAATGCACGCTCTGTCATTTCTTCCCACTTCTTAGCTCCTTTACCATCCATCTGCATAGAAACTACAACATTGTTTAACTGATCATAAGCTTGTGTTGCATCCGTAATTACTCCACCACTTAATTCAGGTGTATTATCACGATTTCCTTTAAGAGCATATAAATCAACATCTTCAGTATCTTTAGCTTGTTTACCCCATACAAATCTTGCATAACGCTGATTTGCAGAAAGTAGTGATCTCACCTTTGGATTTTTTAAATACGTATTAAACTGAGCAGTATCTTTAACAGCTACAGTAGCAAGAACAGGACCTCCAGGATAGACATTTGATTTCTCTGATAATAAATCAAAAATTGGATTTACTGTACTCTCTACATCTGTTGAATCTTCTGCATCTTCTAATAAATCTGCAATAGCATCATCTTCATCAGTTTTAGAAGAATCAACTTGTGTAGAATCAGCAACTTTTTCAGTTTCATTTTCAACTTCTTCTTTTGCTTCTTCTTTTACTTTATCTAGATCTTGTTTTAATACAGCATTTGCAGCTTGAAGAAATGTAGATAATTCATTAACACTGTACACATCCCAAAACTCTAACTGAGCCGTACTCTGTAAAAGTTTCTGAACACGTTCTACATCCTTTGCACCTGGCAATTCCACCAAAATACGACCCGACTCTCCTAAACGCTGAATATTTGGTTGAGTAACCCCAAATTTATCGATACGCTTACGTAATACCTCAAATGCCGAAACTACAGATTCATCAATTTTTCTTCTTAAAATTGGTTTTACCACATCGTTAGACATATCAAAAGTAATGTCGTCACTTAGGTTCTTATTTGCGAAAATATCAGGTGATGCCAATTGCGCATCTGGAATCTTTTCAAACTCGATAAAGAAGTCTTCTACATAGGTATTCTGACTATCTTTTTGTGTTTGATCTGCAGCATCTAATGCTTGAGTAAATGCTGGATTTTTAGAATTATTAGCCAATCCTTCTAAAATATCTCTTACCGAAATTTGAAGAATCACATTGATCCCTCCTTTAAGGTCAAGTCCCTTATTAAGCTCTTTTGCTTTAGCTTCATTATAACTAAAATTTGCAAAAATAGGATCATTCCCGATAGAATCTAAATAATCTCGTTCTGCTGTTTCTCTTAGTTTAGAATAATTTTCTACAGTTTCAGGGTATTTATTAACCGCAAAAACTTCAGCTTCTTTTTCTTTTGTGTATGTTAAATATGTAAACGATAATTGATAAATACATACCAATCCAAATAAAATCGCAAACACTCTAACAAGTCCTTTATTTTGCATTATAATTTGTTTTGGTCAATTAATTAAATGCTTTGAATAATTAGCACTTACTTTTCAATTGACAATAGTTAGTATATTAAAAAATTTAATTAGAACTATATCAGAATATGATATAGCAGTTATTGTATAAGCTAATAATAAAAGTAACGCTATTACTTATTAGCTTAAAGTCTTTTAGTAGTATAAAAAATCTTGTAAAAGACTGTATTTCGAATCTAAGAAATTGGTCCTGCTCGTACTTCAGGAATTTTATAAGAAGTATTATCTATTGCGATGGCAATCGCACTATGTATTTTTTGAGTGAGTAGTATTACTCGATCGATAGCATCAGAGGAATCTTCTTTTACAAAACTATAAGAAACACCAGATGCTCTATCCTGTTTTTGTTCTATTTCTAAAACATGAATTCCATTAAAATCCGTATTGCTATCTGTACTCTTTTGAATCTTATAAACAGCTACCTGATAGTCTAAAGAATCTCGTTCATCTGGCAGTTCCGGACTATTAGAATCATTTTGATCATAAAGAATGTGATTTAACGAAATATGATGCTCAACAAGTATTTTCTGTACATTCTCTACATCTGTATCACTATAATAGGCAATTCTAAGTTGGCCATTCTGAAGTTCTTTGGAAATTCGAGTATTTTTTACTCCAATAGATGCTAGCTTTTGTTTTACAACGCTTATAGCGTTTTGAACTTCTTGGGAAGTTACAGCTACATCTTTGAATTCCAGAACTATTTCTTGATTTGGCACAACGGTTTGCCCTCGCATTACAATAAGTAATGCAAAGACTACAGTTAAAATTCCGAAATACCATTCTCTTTTCATGGTCGCAAATATAGAAAAATTAAAACTTCATTTCTAAAGTCTTTTGAAAATATATCTTGAGATAAATTCCTATAACTTAAAGTCTAAAGTTTTATTTTATTTCTTCAACTTTAAAACTTAAAAGTTTCATTTTCGGAATTTCTCCAGAAATTAAGATATGAGCAAAATCCAACGCCTCTTCAGCTGTAAAATCTCCTGATATTTCTGATTGCCCTCCATGTATCGGTCCATTTGATACACCTGGTGCACTATATACTTCATTATTAAGAACTATAGCGATATTAGATCTTTGTTGAAAGGCTTTACCTGTTAACTCTTCCCATTTTTTAGATCCTTCTTCATTCATTTGCATTGCAATTACAGGCATATTCAATCCTCCATATGTTGCAAAAGCATTGATCACTACATCTCCACTTAAGGCAGGTTGCATTTGCCTAGTTTTTTTAACCGCGTATAATGAAAAATATCCAGTCTCTTTTTCTTTTGTACCCCATAAGAATTCAATATACCGCTTCTTCATTGGTAATTTATACGCTGCTCCTTTTAAAGAAAGATATTTTTTCACTTGCGCAGTATCCTTTTCTTCAACAGCAAACAAAATTGGCTCGCCTTCATAGCCTACTGACTTGATCAAATCAAATAATGGATTTATTGCAGTATCCTTCCTTTTATTCGCTAGCACATTTACTTCAATAAGAAAGTTAGTTAGTTCTTCCATTTTAAAGGTTTCATAAAAATCTAATTTTCCTTGATTTAATATATACTGTTTAAATCTTTCTGCTTCATAGTTGGTAGCTGCAGTAACTTGGATTTTAGATCCATTTAAATTTACTACCTCATATTGACTTACAATCTTTTTTAGCCTTCCTTGAAGCGTTTTGATAATTGTATCTATTGACTGATTAGTCAAACTCTGCTTCTCAGGTTCTATAATAATTTCAATAGTTTTATCTGGTTGTGGGCCAAAATCACAAGAAGATACCATCAATATTAATACAAATAGTCTACTATATTTCATCAAAGTACTAGTTTTTGGATGCTAATTCTTTTAAAACCTTTTTAAAAAGCAAAGAGCTACTATATTAGATAGCAGCTCTTTTCTAAAATATGATAAAAAATGAATTATAATTCTAATAATCCATTCGTCTTTTTAACTCCTTCTGCACTTTCTGCAAGTTTTGCTTTTTCGGTATCGTTAAGTTCAATCTCTACTACTTTCTCAATTCCATTTTTACCTAATACTACAGGCGCTCCGATACATAAGTCATTTAAACCATATTCTCCTTCTAATAATGTAGAACATGGGAATATTTTTTTCTGGTCACAAGCAATAGCCTGTACTAATCCAGATACTGCAGCTCCTGGTGCGTACCATGCAGATGTTCCTAATAATCCAGTAAGTGTAGCTCCTCCAACTTTGGTGTCAGCTGCAACTTTTTCTAAACGCTCATCTGATATAAACTCAGAAACAGGTACACTATTTCTTGTTGCTAATCTTGTAAGAGGTACCATTCCTTTATCACTGTGTCCTCCGATTACCATCCCGTCTACATCAGAAATTGGCGCTTCTAAAGCTTCCGCTAATCTGTACTTAAAACGAGCACTATCTAATGCACCACCCATACCGATAATCTTATTTTTAGGAAGGTCAGTAGTTTTATGAACTAGATAAGTCATTGTATCCATTGGATTACTAACTACAATAATAATTGCATTTGGAGAATGCTCTATCAAGCTAGATGAAACTGATTTTACAATTCCTGCATTAATCCCTATCAATTCTTCTCTTGTCATACCTGGTTTACGAGGAATACCAGAGGTTATTACAGCGATGTCACTTCCTGCAGTTTTGGAATAATCATTTGTAGTTCCTGTTATTTTAGTATCAAATCCATTTAAAGAAGCTGTTTGCATCAAGTCCATTGCCTTACCCTCTGCATATCCTTCTTTAATATCTAATAACACTACTTCTGAAGCAAAATTCTTTATGGCAATATACTCTGCACAACTTGCACCTACTGCACCAGCTCCTACTACTGTAACTTTCATTATTTTAATATAATTTTGATTAATAATATCCTTGTATATTGAATTTCTTCAATATCAGCGCGAAAATACGAATTCTTTAACGATTTTGTTTGTGAATTCTTAGTTAAATTACCAACCAAAATTCATCCCAATAGATAGGTTTTGATAGTTCTGCAGGGTGYAATCTAAATTAGCTCTAAAGAAACCCAATTTTACGTTAGCTCCAATTGTTGCTTTTAATCCAGACGTCCTATTATCAACCGAAATCGGATCTACTACGGTTTGTGAAGCAAGTGGACCATTTTGCACTTCGTAACTACCTAAAATATCTGCTGTACTATTTCCAGCATAAAATCCAAATCCTCCATAGAAATTAAACTTTGGAAGCTTTGTAGAGATAATACCACTCACTAACCATGAATTTGATTTTAATCGAATTTCCTGATCAGCACCTGTCGTTTCGCTATCCGCAGCAAAATCATAAAAGCCTCTAACATTGGTGTATCCTATTAATCCAGAAAATCTAAAAGGAAGTCTTTTCCATGCAAAAATCCAATCTGTAAATTCATGTTGCACAGCTAACCCGTATAAGAAAACTTCAGTATTTTCTCTAACAGCAATTTTTGGCAATAATCTTGCTTTAATTTCCGTACTTCTAGAAATCCCCATAGAACCTTGTAAAAAACCGGTAGGAGCAATATTTACTTCTTTATCTCCAATTCCATCAGGAAGTGTTACCTGTACCTGACCAAACTGCCCTTGATTCAAAACAACTACAATATCTCCAAGATTTCCTCCAAAGGCATTTGCTACTAACTGACTTGGTGGGCCTTCCAGAAATTCTACTCCTTCATATTCTGCTGTATTTAATATAAAGGATTGTTTCTCTTCTCTTACAAAAGACAAGTTCCCAACGAAACCAACTTCAAAACGCCATAACTTTTTGACTTTGGCTGTGGTATACCAACCATTAGACATACTATTTACGAGTGCTTCTCCTGCTGGTGCAAAATAATCTGTACTAAAACGTTGTGCATTTGCTATACCCAATTCTAGTAGTTGATCCACATTTGTTTGGGCATAAGAAATCTTTATTGAAAGTATCAAGCAAAAGAGTATCGTTTTTTTCATCTGTTTCTATCTATGGTTTTCAATAATCAGATGAAACTCACAGAACCAAAAAATGAATAGTATTCAAATTTGGCATGTTCATTTCACTAGATTTGGGTTTAATAGGCGGAACAATATATAAAAAATCCGCTATACATTGTATAACGGATTTCATTCTATATTATTTAGCGATAGCTTACATTAAGCATCAATATTTGCATATACCGCATTTTTCTCTATAAATTCTCTACGAGGAGGAACCTCATCCCCCATCAGCATTGAGAAAATTCTATCTGCCTCAGTTAAATTATCAATAGTTACCTGACGCATTGTTCTAAATTCAGGATTCATAGTCGTATCCCAAAGCTGTTCTGCATTCATCTCTCCAAGACCTTTGTATCGCTGAATCTTAGAATTATCTCCAAATTCTTTTACAATACGATCTCGTTGATCATCATTCCAAGCATATTGTTTTTTAGCTCCTTTTTTAACTAAATATAAAGGTGGAGCTGCAATATAAATATGTCCAGCTTCTATCAATTCTTTCATGTAACGGAAGAAGAATGTAAGAATTAATGTAGAAATGTGGCTACCATCGACATCCGCATCACASATAATTACAATTTTATGATAACGCAATTTTGAAAGGTTCAATGCCTTACTATCTTCTTCAGTTCCTATAGTTACTCCAAGCGCAGTAAAAATATTCTTGATCTCTTCATTTTCAAATACTTTATGATGCATTGCTTTTTCTACATTCAAAATCTTACCTCTCAATGGTAAAATTGCTTGGAACATTCTATCACGTCCTTGCTTTGCTGTTCCACCTGCAGAATCTCCCTCGACAAGAAACACCTCACACAAAGCTGGATCTTGTTCAGAACAATCTGATAATTTACCAGGAAGACCTCCGATACTCATTACCGTTTTACGCTGTACCATTTCACGTGCTTTCTTAGCCGCATGCCTTGCCTGAGCGGCTAGAATTACTTTCTGCACTATAGTTTTAGCGTCACTAGGATTTTCTTCTAAGTAGTTCTCTAGCATTTCTGAAACTGCTTGAGAAACTGCTGAAGTAACCTCTCTGTTTCCAAGTTTCGTTTTGGTTTGCCCTTCAAACTGTGGCTCCGCCACTTTTACAGAAACGATAGCTGTCAGACCTTCTCTAAAGTCATCTCCAGCCACTTCGAACTTCAACTTATCTAACATTCCCGAAGCGTCTGCATACTTCTTTAAAGTTGAAGTAAGTCCTCTTCTAAAACCAGAAAGATGTGTACCTCCTTCATGAGTATTAATATTATTTACATAAGAATGAAGGTTTTCTGCATAAGAATCATTATAAATCATTGCAACTTCTACAGGAATATTATTTTTTTCTCCTTCCATAGAAATTACATCGCCAATGATTGCATTACGACTAGTATCTAAGAATTTTACAAATTCTTTTAAACCTTCTTCAGAATGAAAAGTTTCGGATACAAAATTACCATCATCATCTGTATGACGCTTATCAGTAAGGTTAATGGTAATTCCTTTATTAAGATATGCTAACTCGCGCATACGACTTGCTAAAGTATCGTAATTATACTCTAATGTTTGCTGAAAAATAGTAGCATCTGGTTTGAAAGTAACGATAGTACCATTAAAATCGGTATCACCTGTAGATTTTACTGGGTATAATGGTTTACCTCTTTCATATTCTTGTTCCCAGATCTTTCCATCTTTATGCACAATTGCATGCAAATGATCTGAAAGTGCGTTTACACAGGAAACTCCTACCCCATGTAAACCTCCAGATACTTTATAAGAATCTTTATCAAACTTACCTCCAGCACCAATTTTAGTCATTACAACTTCTAATGCTGAAACTCCTTCTTTTTTATGAATTCCTACTGGAATACCACGACCATTATCTTTAGTCGTTATAGAATTATCTTCATTTATAGTGACATCGATAGCATCACAATGACCTGCAAGTGCTTCATCAATAGAGTTATCAACTACTTCATATACCAAATGGTGCAAACCTCTTACTCCTACATCACCGATATACATCGACGGACGCATTCTCACGTGCTCCATTCCCTCTAATGCCTGAATACTATCGGCAGAATAATTATTTTTCTTTGCTTCTTCGCTCATAAATCAGCTTTATTTATTACAATTTTTGGTCAACAAACAAAGATAAAAAAACAGCTAAATGTTCAAAGCGTTTTATAAAGTATGATTTAAAGAGTTATCAACAATTAGTTAAGAACAATACTAGAAAAACAAAAAACGCTCTTAAAAGCGTTAAAAACAACCTTAAAATGGATTTAAGATTAAATTAGTAATTTATCAATCCGCACCCCATTTACCCCAAGGCTCTGTAAATAAACATTTTAATCTCTTCTTTTTTATTAACAAAACAATAAACCCAGGCTTTAAGAAATAAAATCTAGAACTATAGATTTTATGTAAAATCAAGAAGAAGACTCAGCTATCCTATACGATTTCTCATTGGCTACCTACGAATACTAGAATACACTTTAAATCGRCCTTTTTTACTACAATATACACTTTTTATGACGTTAAAGTGTATAGCAAAAATGCTACAAATAATTTTAAAGTAACTACACACTCAACATTTATCAAAATGAAAAAAAGAAATTTAATAAACTTAGGAAGAGCTGCTTTTATAGGTCTTGGGATCTTAGCGAGTTCTTGTACAAATGAAAATTTTGACGAAATCACCAGCAGTCAAGAAACTGAAATAGTAAAAAAATTCTTCAATGATGATATTGTTATTGTAGAAGATTTAGGAGATGGCACTTTTTTAGGTGGAGATATTATTTATGAATCCAGACAATTAACCAATCAAAAAGTTGGCTACGATGCTAATCCTAAGCCTAATGAAGATTTAGATGAAAAGCTAGGTTTTTACAGAGGTGTACAAAAATGGCCAAACAACACTATTATATATGTCTTAGACAACAGTCTTACCAACAACCAAATACAGGTAACCTTAAACTCAATGAACGAGTGGTCTACAAAAACTAATATCAGGTTTAAAGAACGTACCAACGAAAGCTACTATGTTACTATTAGAAATAATGGACAGTCTTGTAATTGTGGAAGCGCTAATTTGGGAGTAAATGGAAACAGAGGAAGAATAAACATAGGTACTGGAACTAGCGAAGTTGTAATGATCCATGAGATTGGCCATACTTTGGGGTACATTCATGAGCAAACACGTTCAGATCGAGATAATCATGTGAGAATTTTATTCGAAAACATACAAGATGGAGCAGAAAGTCAATTTAGAAAGAATGATAATTCTGTAAACCTAGGCGAATTTGATATTAAATCCACAATGATGTATGGCGCCTATACTTTTAGTAAGAATGGACAACCAACTATTGTGCAATTAGATGGCACAACACATCCAAGAAGACGACCAGAGCTATCAGCAGGAGATATAACCGGTACAAACCAGGCATACCCTTCTGGTGACGGAGATGGTGGAGACGGAGGTGATGGTGACGGCGATGGAAACGGAAATGATATTTGCGATGGTATAGATGAATGGTCTCCGAATATTAGATATAGTGTAGGAGATAGAGTTACTTACCAAGGTTTCCTATATGAAAGAGATTTTTACTCATGGAATCGATTAGGAGAATGTGGAACTTCTCAACCTGCAGATATTTGCGAAGGTATAGACCCTTATAGTAACAATATAAACTACTCTCCTGGTGATCAGGTTACCTATAATGGATACTTATATGAATTACAAAGTAACAGAAGATGGTCTAATCAGGGAAGATGCGGAAGCTAGGCTGAAATAAAAAACTTATAGAATTACAAAAACCCCAAGAAAGCTCTTGGGGTTTTCCATCTCAATTAACTCAACTTTCAGCGACTCAAGCTGAAACTCTTAAATTTCTTGATATTTTATTTTATTGTACTACCTCATCTAGTAGGTAGGCATCATCATGAACATTTGCTACAGCTCTTCCGCTTGGGTCATTCATATTCTTGAATGCTTCATCCCACTCTAATGCTATTTTTGTACTACAAGCTACAGAAGGTTCTTGTGGAACACTTAATGCCGCTGTATCACTTGGAAAATGTCCTTCAAAAATAGTTCTATAATAAAATTCTTCTTTGTTTTGAGGAGTTTGAATTGGGAATCTGAAATGTGCATTCGCCATTTGTTCATCGGTCACTTCTTTTTCAACTACTTCTTTTAAAGTATCTATCCAGCTATAGCCTACTCCATCAGAAAACTGTTCTTTTTGTCTCCAAGCTACACTTTCTGGTAAATACGATTCAAAAGCTTTACGGATCACCCACTTCTCCATTCTTTCTCCATTGATCATTTTATCTTGTGGATTAATCCTCATTGCTACATCCATAAATTCTTTATCTAAGAAAGGTACTCTTCCTTCGATACCCCAAGCTGCCAATGATTTATTTGCTCGTAAGCAATCATACATATGCAACTTACTTAACTTACGAACCGTTTCCTCATGAAATTCTTGAGCATTAGGTGCTTTATGAAAGTATAAATATCCGCCAAAAATCTCATCCGCACCTTCTCCTGAAAGTACCATCTTAACTCCCATAGATTTTATCACTCTAGCCATCAAATACATAGGTGTAGAGGCTCTAACTGTAGTAATATCATATGTTTCTAGATTATAAATTACATCTTTTATAGCATCTAAACCTTCTTGAATTGTAAACTTAATTTCGTGGTGTATTGTCCCTATATGATCTGCTACTTTTTGAGCTGCCGCAAGATCTGGTGAACCTTCTAGACCAACAGAAAAGGAWTGCAATTGTGGCCACCAAGCTTCTTTAGTATCACCTGACTCTACTCTTTTATCTGCATACTTTTTCGCAATTGCTGATGTAACTGAAGAGTCTAAACCTCCGGATAATAAAACCCCATAAGGAACATCTGACATTAGCTGTCTATGTACTGCAGCTTCTAACGCATCTCTTACCTCATCAATACTTGTCTGATTTTCTTTAACTGCTTCATAATCTGACCAATCTCTCACATACCATTTAGTTAGCTCTCCTGTTTTCCCTTCTAAATAATGACCTGGAGGAAATAATTCGATCTTTGTACATACACCTTCTAAAGCTTTTAATTCGGAAGCAACATAAAAAGTACCATTTTGGTCCCACCCCATATACAGAGGTATGATTCCCATATGATCACGTGCGATTAAATAAGTATCTTTTTCCGCATCGTATAATGCAAAAGCAAAAATCCCATTTAGATCATCTAAAAATTCAACCCCTTTTTCTTTATATAAAGCAAGAATAACTTCGCAATCTGATTCCGTTTGAAAATTATAAGTACCTTCAAATTCTTTACGAATTTCTCTATGATTATATATTTCCCCATTAGCAGCCAAAACTAGTTTCTTGTCTTCACTAAAAAGTGGTTGTTTTCCTGAAACTGGATCTACAATTGCCAATCTTTCATGAGCCAAAATAGCCTTCTGATCTGAATATATACCACTCCAATCAGGACCTCTATGACGTATCTTTTTAGACATTTCTAATAACTGCGGTCTTAAAACCTCTGCTTTTTCTTTCAATTCAAAAGCGCAAACTATTCCACACATATTTTCTTTTTCTATTAATTGAGAAGTCAAAGATGCAACAACAGTTACATTATTTAAACATAAAGATCTATTTAGGTTTCATTTTAAAACCCAAAAACAATGTTTTAATAAAAAAATGGAATTTTTTTGATCAAAAATCAGGTATAAAACTAACAAGTTGTTATTTTAACTCTTTTAACAGAACTTAATGAGAGGATTAACATTTCTTATGTATGTTCGCTTCTATCTTTACGACGATAAAGAAAATAAAATCACAAATTATGAAAAAATCACTCTTATTTGCTGTGATCCTATTTTTAGGAACAGTAACTAGTATCAACGCTCAGAAATTTGCAGGATTACAAAAAAGTCCTACTGATATTTCTTACGCAAAAACCGACAGAAATGCTAAACCAGACATTAAAGTGATCTATAGCCGTCCTCAGAAAAAAGGCAGAACTATGTTAGGAGAAAAAGTACCTTACGGTAAAGTATGGAGAACTGGAGCAGATGAAGCTACTGAAATTAAGCTTTTTAAGGATATGAAATTAGGAGATGGTGTTGTAAAAGCTGGTACGTATTCTTTATTTACGATTCCAGGTGAAAAAGAGTGGACGGTAATATTAAACTCCGATTTAGATGTTTGGGGAGCTTATTCTTATGATGACGGTAAAGATATAGCTAGAATAAAAGTTCCTGCTGGAAACGGAGATGAACTTGAAGCTTTTTCAATTGCTTTTAAAAAGGTGGATAAAGGATATCACATGGTTATGGGATGGGAAACTACTAGAGTGGAAGTTCCTTTCTATAACTAATTATCAATTTATTTAAGACATATTAAAATAAAAATGAGATTAATTACGTAATTAATCTCATTTTTATTCTTCCCTAATAATCTCTTATCTTCTAATATATAATTGATAAAGATTAAAAGCTGAAATCATCATCTGTGGATAGCGTGGCTTGACGCTCCTGGTAGTTCTTTTAGGAAGTCCATGACAACTCTAAAAGTTAATCTGAATTTAGTGTAAAATAGCCCCATAATATTTCCAATTTATTAGGATACAAGATAATACCTAAAAGGTTCTAAATCAACAATTTTAACAAAAAATGTAAGAACTTTTAGACATCTGGTAAGAAATCATCGCTTAAAAACATGATTTTCAAATTATACAAGTATTTTCTTCCTACTTGCCTTAAAGCTCTTCCCTCACTTTATTAAAGCTTTGTCCCAACACTTACATCAACATATAACTAGTATTACTTTACTAATCATAAAAGTGTGACCTTGTATTGTTTTTGATTATCTATGTATAGCATTACTACATGCCGCTGGTAATTCCTTTAAAAAAGTTCTTAATGCATTAACATCAATTGAAAATATATTGTAAAAATTTTTCATAATACTCTGATTTTTAATTTCTTGTGCAAATATAACCTCTAAAAGATCTTTGTGTAAAAGTTTTAACATTCTAAAATCAATGTTTTAGTTAAAATGTTAGTTATTGTCGTTATAATAACAAAAACAAAAAATATCAATCAAGAAATTGAAGTTTTTACTTACAACACTTGATGGAATTTAGGGGGCATAACCCCCTGATATATTACAACTTAACACGACTGATCCCACTAAAAATATTATTTCATAAAAAATTGAAGAGATATCTATAGACCCTATATAATGTGTTAGAATTCAAGCATTACTCAGTAAACATTAAAACTCAAAAAAAAAGATTACAAATGAATGTAATCTTTTACTTATGGTTAAAACGAAATATAATTTTCAATTATCTTCTCATTGCATAACGAGAAGCGCTTGGAAGGTCTCTCATAAAATCGATAACAATTTTAAAATCAAGCCCCAAAATAGAGTAAAATTTTGTCATAAAATATTGTTTTTAAATTACTTACCTAAAATTAATAACTACTTTTGGAATTATCAAAAAATAGATATGTTATCCAGAGCTTTTTAGTTAAAATAATACTTATATGGGTTAAAAAACAGTTACTAAAAGGACAATAAAAAGCAAATCGAAAGTTTTTTCTTACTTTTCATTTTGTTTTTTAACGGGTAAATTCCTACACAGATACGGATAAACCATAATTCATTAAAATTCAACCGTTTGATTCTTCTAAAAAACGTCAAAAACCGTAAAAAAGATATGTCAATTAAGGAATATTCAGGTACTTATGGGTTTGCAGGGATACTTTCCATTTTGGGTTTTTCATTACATAATCTACGATCATTGGAATCACCTTATCGCGAACGCTCCATTCAGGTTGTAAATACAACACACAATCCTCTGATACATGACTTGCCTGCTCTTCCGCAAAAGCAAAATCGCTTTTATTGTAAACGATACACTTCAGCTCATGAGCCTTTGAATATATCTCCTTTTTGGGAAGCTTTATTTTTTTGGGCGAAAGGCATATCCAATCCCAATTTCCAGAAAGTGGGTAAGCTCCTGAAGTTTCTATATGTGTTTTTGCTCCTTTATCTTTTAATCCTTTTGTTAGTAAAGTCATATCCCATGTTAGGGGTTCTCCTCCAGTAACTACAACTACGTCGCTATATTCAACAGCTTTATCTATAATTAAATCAGTAGCAGTTGGAGGATGCAAATCAGCATTCCAACTTTCCTTTACATCACACCAATGACAACCCACATCACAGCCTCCTATTCGAACAAAATACGCTGCGGTACCTTTGTGGTATCCTTCTCCTTGTATGGTATAAAATTCTTCCATTAAAGGAAGCATTTTACCCTCATTCACCAATTTCTCTACACTTTTTTGCATAAGGCTGCAAAGGTAGCTAATAAATTATGAAGATACCCCTCATCCTCGATCTTAATCTAGTATAGTTTTTTTATTGAATTTTTAATAAAAACTTTTCTTTTAATTAGACCTAGCTGCAATACACTCAATTTCAATTTTTGCTCCTACTGCTAATCCTTTGGCAGCAAAAGTTGTTCTTGCAGGTTTTTTAGGAAAATAAGTCTTGTATACTTCATTAAAAGCCTTAAAATCTTCAATATCGGAAAGAATAACAGTGCACTTCACCACGTTATCCATACTCAAATTATGATGTTCTAAAACATCTTTAATATTTTCTAAAGTTTGTTTAGTTTCCTCCTTAATACCACCGCTAACTAATTTTCGAGTGGTATGGTTCATTCCAACTTGACCAGAAAGGAAAAACAAATCTCCTACCTGTACAGCATCAGAAAATGGAGCATTGACTTTTTTAGGCTCATGAGTTGTATGAAATATAATCGAAGGGGTTGTATTAGAAGTACAACCACAAATAATACTCATCAAAATAATTATAATAGATATTCTTTTCATAGAAGCTTTCCATTTAGGTTTTAGTTATAAAGAAAACTATAATTTTCTTCACTTCTTCTTATTCATTTAAAAATTATAAATTTACCTAAACAAAATCACTTTCGTTTCGATAGAAAAAGTAAGATTCCTATTTTTATCAAAATTTACATCAACTATGAGTAGCAATCAAGCGTTCCTTGATCATATCAACAAAGGGTACACAACTAAAGGAGATTTTATCACTTTAGGATCAGCCATGCTTAATGGAGAAACTGTGACAAATGCTCACGTCAAAATTCCACTAAAGACATTAAACAGACACGGATTAATTGCTGGTGCAACTGGTACTGGAAAAACAAAAACGTTACAGGTATTAGCAGAAAACCTTAGTGAACAAGGTATTCCAGTACTTTTAATGGATATTAAAGGAGATCTAAGCGGTTTAGCTGCTGCAAGTCCTGGTCATCCCAAAATTGATGAACGTCATGAAAAAATAGGAATTCCATTCGAAGCCAAGGATTTTCCTGTAGAGATTCTTTCTTTATCGGAACAAGATGGTGTTAGGCTTCGAGCAACCGTAAGTGAATTTGGACCTGTTTTGTTTTCTCGAATTCTAGATGTGACCGAAACACAAGCGGGAATTATGGCTATCATTTTCAAATATTGTGATGATAACAAATTACCTCTTTTAGATTTAAAAGATCTTAAAAAAGTATTACAATATGCTACTGGAGAAGGAAAGAAGGAATTAGAAAAAGACTACGGTCGAATTTCTACGGCATCAACAGGATCAATTCTTCGTAAAATCGTTGCATTAGAACAACAAGGAGCGGACATTTTCTTTGGAGAAAGATCTTTTGAAGTTCAAGATTTATGTAGAGTTGATGAAAATGGAAGAGGATTTATAAATATTCTTCGATTAACCGATATACAGGATAGACCCAAGCTATTTTCTACATTCATGCTCAGTCTGCTAGCAGAAGTCTATAGTACTTTCCCTGAACAAGGTGATAGTGGAAGGCCGGAATTAATTATCTTTCTTGATGAAGCTCATTTAATCTTTAAACAGGCATCTAACGCCTTGATGGACCAAATTGAAAGCATTGTAAAACTTATAAGATCCAAAGGTGTTGGGCTTTATTTTGTCACACAGAATCCAACAGATGTTCCAGATGGAGTATTAGGCCAATTAGGACTAAAAGTACAACATGCTTTAAGGGCTTTTACGGCAAAAGATCGTAAAGCCATCAAACTTACAGCAGAGAATTACCCAATATCAGAGTTTTATGATACTAAAGAAGTACTTACTTCGTTAGGAATTGGAGAAGCTTTGGTATCTGCTTTAGATGAAAAAGGTCGTCCTACACCTCTTGCTGCAACTATGCTTAGAGCACCTATGAGTAGAATGGACATACTTTCTGAAAGTGAATTAGAAGAATTACTGGGTAAATCAAAACTTTCTAAAAAATACAATGAAGATATTGACAGAGAAAGTGCTTATGAAATTCTGAATGAAAAAATAGAAAAAGCCGAAGCAGAAGAAGCAAAAGCTGCCGCTAAAAAAGAGCGAGAAAAATTAAAACGAAGTTCCTCGAGCTCACGTTCTAAAAGTAGAAGAGCTAGTACCACTGAAAAAGCAGTTATCAAAGTATTAACAAGTGCAACTTTCATTCGTGGGGCACTTGGGGTACTTAATAAATTATTACGCTAAACACCACACATAAATCATTGTTTAATTTTGGGAATAACAAACCATCATGTTTAAAAAAATTCACTGTATAGTACTTATCAGCTTAAGTTTATTAAGTTGTCAAAAAGACAAAAAACAAGATCCTTTTGAGGTATCTTTTAATCGAATAGGAAAGTTAACAAATACTATTAAAGTTAGTCAATTAGATTCAATCTATGCAAATGATTCTATAGTAAGAAATTCCGGAAATGGTTCTATAGTAGATGTAGCCAAAACTATAGAAATATATGAAAAGGGAGGAACAAAACTGTTATCTCTTGAACCTAGAGAAGATAATAATCCAGCATCTTCTATAGAAAGTATTCAGATTATCGATTCGAGATTTAAAACGGTTTCAGGATTATCTATTAAAAGTGTTTTTAAAGATATTAAGGATAATTATAATATCACTAAAATTAATAATACATTAAGTTCTGCAGTTATCTTTATCGATAGTATACAAGCTTCTATAGCTATTGATAAAAAGGAACTACCTAATGAGCTAAAATTCGACACTTCTGCAAAAATTGAAGCATCACAAATACCTGATTCAGCACCGATCAAATATTTTATCATCAATTGGGAAGAAAAATAATTTCTGAATATTCATTTATGAGTAAAAAATATCAAATCCAGAAGTCTCCTTTTATAGTTCCTACAACGGATGGAAAATTAATTGAGGAACATTTCGGAAGAGCTACAGATGGGAATTCTCAAGTTAGTATTGCCCATATGATAGCGCCTCCAGGATGGAGCGAACCTTTTCAAACACCTGAATYTGATGAATACACTTATATTATTCGCGGTAAAAAACAGTTTACCATTGAAGGAGAAAAAATAGTATTAGAATCAGGACAATCTATAAAAATTGAAAAAAATACCAGAATACAATATGCAAATCCTTTTGATGAACCTTGTGAATATATAGCAATTTGTCTTCCTGCTTTTTCGATTGAATCTGTTCATAGAGAAGAAGAATTATGAAAAACTCACTTAAAAAGTATATTCCAATATTAATTGGAAAACGACTTTTACTACTCTTCTTTTTTAATAAAAAAAAAGCCTTACACAGAGCTTATATTTTATTTAGTACTCCACTTAAAGGAAAAATTTTACCTGATCAGGAATATTTTTTGGAAGAAGCAGAAGATGAAGTGGTTTCTTTTAATGGTCATTATCTACAGACATACAGATGGCCTAGTATGGGTGAAACTATTTTAATGGTTCATGGATGGGATAGTAATACGCACAGATGGAAAACGTTGATCGAAAAACTACATCAAAAAGACTATAATATTATTGCATTTGATGCACCTGCACATGGAAATTCTTCTGGAAAAACTTTAAATGTTCCATTATATGCGGATTGTCTTCAAAAAATTGTTGAATTGTATCGCCCTAATTATATTATTGGACATTCAATCGGTGGTATGACCACGATATTTCATCAACATAAGTATCCAAATCCAGAGTTACAAAAACTTGTTGTATTGGCTCCTCCAACAGAATTATCTGTTATTATGAATAGTTACCAAAATACATTAAAGCTATCTGATAAATTTATGCAGGCGCTAAGTAATTACTTTAAAGAAAAATTTGGTTTTTATTTTGAAGAATTCTCCGTGGCCGAGTTTGCAAAGAACTTAACACACGAGGGTTTACTTATTCATGACCGATTTGATGAAATTGCTCCTTATTCTGGTGCCGAAAAGATCCAAAAAAATTGGAATAACGTGGATTTTGTTGCAACAGAAGATTTTGGCCATTCTCTCTTTTTTGATGAAGTAGATGACATGATCATAGAGTTTTTAAAAAAGTAATAAAGTATCTACTCATAACCCTTATTAGTAGGTTTCTTAAAAAGTGGTATCAAGAAATAGTATATTTGCATTTTATGTGAAATATGTCAGATACGAATCTTACCAGACTTAATAAATATCTCAGTGAAGTTGGATATTGTTCAAGAAGAGAAGCAGACAAATTAATAGATCAGGGGCGTGTTACTATAAACAATAAGGTGCCTGAAATGGGCACAAAAGTAAGTCCAAATGATGAAGTACGTGTGGATGGGGAACTTATAACGAAATCAAAAGAAGATCATGTATATCTTGCATTTCACAAACCAGTAGGAATTGTCTGTACCACTGCTCAGAATGAAAAAGACAACATTATTGATTTTATCAATTACCCTAAACGAATTTTTCCTATTGGGAGATTAGATAAACCTAGCGAAGGCTTAATTTTATTAACTAGTGATGGCGATATTGTAAATAAAATTTTAAGAGCAAGAAACAATCATGAAAAAGAGTACATTGTTACCGTTAACAAGCTAATCAGTCCTCAATTTATAAAACGAATGAGCAATGGGATTCCTATTTTAGACACAGTGACACGCAAGTGTGAAGTGGAGCAGATTAGTAAGTATGATTTTAGGATTGTATTAACCCAAGGTTTAAATAGACAAATTCGAAGAATGTGTGAATATCTGGGATATGAAGTAACTAGATTAAAACGTATTCGAATAATGAATATTAATCTAGATACTCCCGTTGGAAAATGGAGATATCTCACCGCCGAAGAATTAAAAATCATCAATAAAGATGTTGGCGATTCTAGTAAAACTGAAGAAGCTTCTTTTGTAGAAGACAAACCTATCAAGAAAATATCCAATTCTTCTACACGTTTTAATTCCAAAAATAGTAATCCCAAGAATTCTTCTCGTCCGAAAAAAAGAAAAAGAAGTGATCGAAGACGATAAGTATAGCTGTTAATTAAATCCTAATTGGTTATCGCTTTTATATTTTACTGGGTAAATTACAAAACCAACCCAACCCAATAAAAGTATGAAATCGACAATACTAAGTTTTTGTATGCTTACTGCCATTACATCAATGGCACAAACCGAATATGAACCTTCTCAAGACTTTCCTTTCGGTAGATCAAATCCCGAAGCGCCAAAAGAGATAAAAGATTTCGAACCATTAATAGGTATTTGTGATTGTGATTCTCAAACTCGAAACCAAGATCAAAGCTGGGCAAAACCCAACAAAATGACTTGGGAATTTAAATACATAATGAATGGTATGGGTGTTCAGGATCAAACCCTTAAAGAAGATGGCAAACATTCCGGAAGTATTCGACAATTTATAGCAGATAGTAGCAGATGGTTTGTACATTATTATTCGAATACATCTCCTACCCCAGTTTTATCTACTTGGGAAGGAAATAAAAAAGATGATAAAATTGTTTTATATCGAGATCAAAAAGCACCTAATGGCATGGAAGGGTATTTCAGGTTGAGTTTCTATGATATTAGCGATAACGGTTTTAAATGGATTGGAGAATGGGTGGATAAAACCGAAAAAATTGTGTTTCCCACTTGGAAAATAGCATGTACTAAACGAAAAGAATCTCCAAAACTTTCTGATCGTGAACAAATTTTAGCAACAGCAAAATCTTTTTCTAATCTTTATTTAAAACAAGATTATGAAGGCATTACTCAAATTTATACAAAAGATGCAAAAATTTTTCCGGGCAACACTGCTATTATTTCAGGATATCAGGCTATAAAAAAAAGATGGACAAGCTCTTCTGGCTATACTCCTTTAACTCATAAAATTATTCCAGAAGAAATAGTAATCTTAGGTGATACTGCGCATGATTATGGCTATTATGAAGGTACTAACAAAAATGATGATGGCAAAATAGTGAGCTACAAAGGAAAATATGTAGTTGTTTGGAAAAAAATAAATGGCAATTGGAAAATGTATTTAGATATTTGGAATCGAGTAAAATAATATAAAACTTCACTAAAAACCGATCAAGCAAAATTATGAGCACACTACCCCCTTTTCACCTTGCTATTCCTGTTGATAACCTAGCAATAGCGCGTAACTTTTATAATGATGTATTAAATTTAAGTGAAGGTCGAAGCAGCGATCATTGGGTAGACTTTGACTTTTTTGGACATCAACTAGTAATTCATTATAAACAAAAATCGGAAAATGATACAGAACATCATAATAGCGTTGATGGTAAAGAGGTACCTGTTCCGCATTTTGGAATAATTTTGGAATGGGACACTTGGCATAATTTTGCAAAAATGCTTTCTGAAAAAAAAGTTAGTTTTGTCATTGAACCTTATATCAGATTTAAAGGTGAAGTAGGAGAACAAGCCACTATGTTTTTTTATGATCCATGTGGAAATGCTCTTGAGTTTAAATCTTTCAAGGATCCGTCACAAATCTTTATGAAGTAAAGGCAAATCCGAGGCTTTTCTAGTAAACAATCGTTAAAAACGTGTTTTTTTTATTGAAAAAGACTAGAATGTTAAAGTTATACTACAAATTCTTACTATATTCTGCCCTTTAAAGAATTGAACTGAAAAAGAATGGATTTTACCAACCCATTAGTCTATGGAGTACCTTGCTTCTTAGGATTAATATTAGTAGAACTTACATACAGTAAAACAAGTAAACACAAAGACCTTTATCAATGGAAAGATTTAGCCGCTAGTGTTTTTATGGGTGTAGGCTCAGCTATTTTAGGACCTCTCATCAAAACAATAACTATCATTTTATTTTTTAATTATGCCTATGAACTTTTTAATCCAGAAGTCAACGGTATAAGAACCAATATTATGGGGTGGGAATCTTTTGGATATAGTTGGCCAATATGGCTTTTATGTATGTTAGGAGATGATTTTTCCTATTATTGGTTTCATAGACAAAATCATATGGTACGTTTTTTTTGGGCCGCACATATTGTTCATCATTCTTCAGATAATTTTAACTTAGGAACAGCGGTTAGGAATGGATGGTTTACCTTACTATACAAGCCCTTATTCTATGTATGGTTACCAATTATTGGTTTCCCCGTTGAAATGGTTATTGTCTGTTTAGGAATTGAAGCCTTATGGCAATTCCAACTACATTGTGTTTTTATTCCTAAAATGGGATTTGTAGAGAAAATTCTTAACACTCATACGATGCATCAAGTGCATCACTCTAAAAATATAGAGTATATGGATAAAAATCACGGTGGAATTCTTAACATATTCGATAAAATTTTTGGCTCCTGGAAAGAACTTGATGAAAATATCCAAGTGCAATATGGAGTTACTCATGCTCCTAATTCATATAATCCATGGGTAATTCTTACACATGAATATAGAGACATTTGGAATGATACCAAAAAATCTAAAAACTGGTATCATAAATTCATGTATATTTTTGGCCCTCCTGGATGGAGTCATGACGGTAGTACGCTTACTGTAAAGCAAATGCAGAAAGAGCTAGAATTGAAAAAACAGATGCAAGCATAATCGTAATGTTTTTCTAGATATATTTTTATACTTTTAGCTATGAATTATCAGGAAATCATAGACCAGCAAAGAGCATTTTTTGAAACAAATGCTACCAAAGATATATCTTTTCGCATACAGAAGTTAAAGCTTCTTAAAAGTGTTTTACAACAGAACGAGGAATTATTGTATAATGCTATCTATGCTGACTTTAAAAAGTCGAAATACGAAACCTACACGACAGAGCTAGCTATTATGTATCATGAAATAGATCTAGCGCTTGTGAAAATCAAAAAATGGTCTAGAAAAAGAAAAGTTTCTACGGGACTGGCTAACCTTCCTGGAAAAAGCTACATCATCCCAGAACCTTTTGGAACCGTTTTAGTTATGGGTGCTTGGAATTATCCATATCAACTATCTATAGTTCCTGCTATTGCAGCCATTACAGCAGGTTGTACGGTAATCTTGAAACCCAGTGAAACACCTTCGAATTCTTCTTCAGTAATGGCCAAAGTTATCAATGAAAATTTTAGCGCCGACTTTTTTAAAGTTATTGAAGGAGGAGTTTCTGAAACTACAGAATTACTAAAGGTAAAGTTTGACAAAATATTTTTTACAGGTAGTATTCCAGTTGGTAAAATTATATATCAAGCTGCAGCAAAACATTTAACTCCGGTAACTCTAGAATTAGGTGGTAAAAGCCCTGCAATAATAACGAAAGGTGTCAATATAGACATGACTGCAAAACGTTTGGTCTGGGCAAAATTTTTGAATACAGGTCAAACCTGCATTGCGCCCGATTATGTAATGGTTGACCAAAGTATTCATGATGATCTTTTGATCGCAATAAAACGTCATATCGAAAGTGCTGAATATAAAATAGAGAATCAAAACTATACCCAAATTGTAAATCAAAAGAATTTCGAAAGGTTGCAAAACATGATCGAACCTGAAAAGGTTTATTTTGGTGGACAATGTGATTCAGAAAATCGCATAATAGCACCTACAGTAATGACAGGAGTTTCCTTTGATGACAAAGTAATGCAGGAAGAAATCTTCGGGCCAATTTTACCAATATTATCTTTTGATACTGTCGATAATGCCATTAAAGATGTAAAAACATTATCTAAACCTTTATCATGCTATGTCTTTACAAAAAGTAAAGCTATTAAAAATAAGATATTAAAAGAGATATCATTTGGTGGTGGCGCAGTTAATGATGCTGTAATGCATTTTATGGAACAAAACTTACCCTTTGG
>NZ_WEKL01000048.1 GCF_019295435.1 Aquimarina litoralis | reverse complement strand
ATCCAATGATGGAACACTATCAAAATAAGAGTTGATCGTTGGCAGTAAACTTTGTTTCAAAAACACATCAAGGTGATCTCTGAGGTAATACGCTGTTTTAGTATCAGCTGTATTTACCTCAAAGAATACTTTATTAATGATATGTTTTGTATTATTCATCTATTTATAAAAGGTCAAACTGTTCTCTGATTCTTTCGTCCAAAAGAGGTTTATCTGTTACTTTATCTGATGTTTTTTTCAAAAACCCTTTAAGGCTATCATCAGTATCAATATTCATTTGATTATCTCTAAAGTCTCTTAATGCACTTGTGATTGAAGCTAATACTTCATCTAATTGTCCTCTAAATTCCTCAATTTGATCATTGGACTGACAGCATAAAATAGAATAGAATAATTGTATTTGTAGCCTGAAAATATTGGTCAAAGCAGAAAATTCGAAACTATCCTGTTCCTGAATTCTTTTTAGGATTGCTTCAGCCGTTGGTCTTATTATTCCAAATCTTGTCATCAACTGGTCATTGAACTTCCCTGCAATAAATGCATCCATATCTTCTACTACAGTTTTATATAGAATTGTTGTAGGTTCAAAAATGTTGATTCTTATTTCTTCGGATACATCTCCAAACTGAGGTAATTCTTCAAATCCTTTTTCAATAGTCCCTTTTGAATCTATTACACAAGCTGTATCGATTACTTCTACTTCAAATTGAATATCATGAGAAACATCATGGCTACATTTACCGTTGGTAATTGTTAATGTAACCGTAACAAAATTCTCATCATTTACTGGTAACTTAAACTCATGTCGTGGATTTTCATCTGTTCTATTATCTGGTAATGTTTTATCTCCAAAATCCCAGAAATAAGTGACTCCTGCAGGAAGATCAACGCCTTGAACTGTAAAGTTTACGGATGCTATAGAATTATCATTAGAATATCTTGGTTCTGAACTTTCAAAGTCAAAATCTGGTTTTCTGAACACTGTTATTTTTGCATCCGTTATTTGATCGTTGACAGTGAATTCTATTTCTTGTCCTAATAACTCTTCTGAGATTTGTGAAGCATCAAAGAAGAATTGACCATCGATCTGCACCACTCCACCATTTTGATTTTCATCTACACTTGCTACTACAATACCATCTGCTGGAATTACCTCGAAAGGAATTGGGGCGGTTTCACTATGTAGACAAACGTGATCAACAGGTAATCGAAGTGAAACAGGTTGCTTAGGGATGATAAATGCTGTTGGCGCGCAATCAGAACAGCACATATATGGTAATGAAAAATCTGCTACTACTGTATTTTCAGTTACATTGGAAATAGGTACTGCTAAAAGGTTTTCTAATCCACTAAAATTTGTTAAACTCAATTCCGGAAGTGCAGGATTAAATGACAAAATATTAGGATTTATAGTTGTAACTGGATTAAAATCAACTGCACCAATCGCAGGAGTACTTATTGCTGACACATTAATTGGTGTGACTGTATTTGCAGCTGTTACTAATGGTAAAAATGCATTATTGGCTACTGATAATCCTTGTGTTTTACTTTYTCCCTTATAAATCATTACAAAAGTACCTCCAGGTTTTACACCTGCCTTATGCTCTAATCCTGAATGTTTCTCTACAAATTTTGATAATAGTTTTTGTGCAAGTACTTCTTGCTTTCTTTTTTGAATTTCATCTAGTAGAATTTCTATTTTTTCGGCAGCACAACAATTAATTGACAACTGATTTAGTAGCAATGCATATTGTTGCTCGAAACCAGTTCTTTGATAATTAGAGGTTTGCGCATATAACAAACCTGTTGTTCTTTTTTTATAAGCTTCTACTTTTTCACATAAACTCTCAATGGTAATTTTATAATCATTGATTCGCTTCGGATCCATTTCTTCTACACTATTAGGAATGTATCGAGTGGCAACTTTGGTATGTGCCAATATTTCTGCAGGTTGATCAATAGCAACTTCTTTGATCTCAGTTTCCCAAGCAGAAATTACTGGATCCTCTTCGATATCTTTTTTAATAACAGCAATAATATCTTGTGCAGAGCCTTCAGGTTTTTCTTTAAAAGCTTTATCCACAAACTTACCTAATACATCTTCTTCCTTAATAATATTTTCTTCAACTACTGTATCAATATTATATACCGCGTCAAAACCTCCAATATTTCCAAAATTAGTCTCCAATGCCAATGTATCTAGAGAAGCTGATCTACTAGTCTCAATTGAGATAGGTGCTAACAATGTACGTTCTTCAGCTGCGAAACCAACGTTTTCTATTTCAAAACTATTGACTCTATAATACTTGTGCTTTCCTTTATCTTGTAAACTAAATCCTGAAAAAAACCGTGCAACACTAGCATTTAAGCAGTTTTGTTCTGCTCTCCAAGCTTTCAATACCGCATTCAGGTCTTCAAACTGACATTTATAATCAGATAAATCTAGGCCTTCCAGAGTTTCATCAATACTTAGAACCTTGATATCAAATGCTAATCCTTTTTCATTTTTAAGCGTATCCAAATCTTTTATTGCAGTACGATAGTCCTTACCTAAATGCCCCTCAATTCTGTAGAAGTCATTTCCATCTATATTATAATCCAATGGGTTTTGAACGTAATCAGCACTAGAAAGATTTGTACTTCGGTATCCTAAATTTTGATTTTCTTCGAACTTCTTAGTTTTTGCATAATTCCAGTTCTCAATAAGACTTTTTGATGTACCAAAATAATAAGGTATAGCTCTTTTGCTTAAGCTATTATCATAATCAATAGATGGTGTGACCTTAATTTCAGTAAATGCAGATGGTGTAATGCGATACTCTTCTAACATATAATGCATACGTTGAATCAGATTTCGTATCTCTATCCACTTTTCTTTGCCGTTGGTAATAATTGGTGATGGGTAAAAACTATGTCGGCATTCAAGGTAATTTGCTACTGGAACTAATTCTCCTAATAAAAGATGTTTTGGAAATGAATTCCGATTAGGACAACAGACTGTTCTTAAATCAAATAGCAAACATTTGATTTCGTTATAAGTATTTACCAAATCTTTTAAAAGATCATATCTATATTGTATATCAATAGGTATATCACTGATGTTAAAATCAAATAAACTATCTATATTATCCCCAATACTTTTAGCACTTACTACCTCTAGTGAATCTGTATCTAATAAGGTTTTGAAATCTGTAAATAATCGTGTAACTGCTACTTTCAAATTTTTAATGATGGGAGTACTTTTTATAACATCGTAATAACTTTTCTTTAATCGATAATAATTGGCAGTATTAGAACTTTGAGAAATGATCGTATTTCTAGAATTCCCAACTATATATTGATTTTTCAGTATGACACGTTTTACAGATATCTCTGGAAGATCTATAAACTTTTTGGTTGTATTATGCTTATTAAATATTGGGTCATTAGCTTGATTACTAATCGTTTTTCCATCATTTTTAGAGAATAACAATATTCTAATTTTGGCAACCTGTTCTTGTCCTTGTGTATCGCAATCCGCAGAAGTACATGGCGTTTCTTCTTTTGCAAAATTTTCCAAGTATAAAACGACTACTTTATCCTCTAACTCTTGTAGTTCATTCAAGGCAATAGCTTCTGTAGTTTCCGATTCTTCGGTGGTTATCAGTTCATGAATCGTGGTAATGCCATTAAACTTGTTGTAATTAGCTTCGCTATCTTCGAAAGTTTTTACATGTGTATAGGTTTTTGAGAGGTATTTTATTAAATCTCCATCTGTAGTTACTGCACATCCATCTGAAATAATTATCGAACTATTTTCTACGAATGAAACTTCTAAACCACATACAATACCAACTCCACTTAAACAAATACGTGTAAGTCTGTTCTGGTCTTCGAAATATTCGATTATAGTATTCAATTGTTCTGCCGTCAATACCTGATCATCAACAAAAGATCGATATTGTGTTGTAATTTCTTCTAATCGTATTGTTGCCATGATTTTTCTTCTTTTTTAAAGATTCCCAATATTGGTTCTTCCTAATATTATTTTGTTTCCTGTTTCTTCTGTATCATCATTATCGCAATCGTGTAGTCTTCCTGTTTGATAAATCGTATTTGCCTTATTTAGACAACTTATCAGTTCATTGACTGCTGTTCTATAATTTTCAATATCTGATTTGCTAGTTATGGTAGTATCACAATGCAATAATTCTAAAAAGCTCTTATATTTTTCTTGAAGATTGAGCATATCATTTTCTTCATCTGGTACTAATCCTATAGGATGCCCTACCCAACATATTTTAGCCAAAACATGAGCAGGTAATTCTTCTCTAATCAATTGTTCAGCAAATCTTCTAAAATCCTTGTTTGCAAATCTTTTGGTCCATCCAGGAAGTATGATTGACACTCTAAAAGAATAAGGATCAAAGGGGCTACAAGATTTACAATCTGCATCCAAACATACCGGCATAAAGTCTTCTGGAGCTGCATCCGGATCTAAAACTGAAGGATCATCCACATCGAATTGATCTAAATTGTTTCTATCAGGTCTCAGTAAAATATGCTCTATGATGTACATACCTTCGTCGGCAGTAACTTCTTTTATAAGTGCTATCAAAGCATCTCTAGCTACTATGCCTTCTTCTTTGGTATCCGTAAAAGCAATCCTTCTTGCAATAATCCAATCTTCATTTTCAGGATCAAGGATATCAGGATTGATTAAGTTGAAAAAAGTTTGTGTACCATCTTCAGTTAATTTAAAATCATAATTATCTGGGTTTTTGGCCAGATGATACGCCAAAAAGAGTTCTTTGAAAGCGTCTTCCAGATTGTGATAATGCTTGCTGGATGAGAGTAATACTTGACTTTCGTTTTTAATCCTCCATCGATATTCAGTAACTCCGTCATCATCTAACTCCTCGTATACTTCTAAAAATTGAGAAGCTAAATCCCTTCTACTATGATCCACGACTCCCAATAATTTTGCTATTCTTTGCTGAACGCCCGAAACATTGAGGGTATCCCAAATACCATTATCAGTTAAGGTTACTTCTGGATTGCAATAATTAAACCCTAATCCTCTGGCACAACTAATCTTCTTATAGTTCTGTAAAAAACTAAGCTTCGCTCGTAGAATTTCATCATTAGCGATGTCGTTATCTCCATAAATCAATTTCATCATAAAGGCGTAGTCGCCAAATCGTTCGGCAAATCGACTAATCAGATGATCTAACAATTTATTTCTTCTTTCGTAAAAAACTGCTTTTCCCGTCTTTTCTGTATCCAGATCATTAGCTATTTCTAAAAGGTCTGATTCATAATTTGGATAATCCGTTATAATTGCTTCAATATCTGCTATATCTTCAACTTTCTGCGTATAATAGGTTTGTCTTGTTTTTAGCTCTTCAGCTTCGGTTAATATTGCATTATCGATATATAATTTTTTCAAGCTATCATCTACGGATAACAAGTCTTTTACTTTAGATAGATGTTTGAAATAATTAGCCAATACCTGATCGAAAAACAATAAATATGCTTTTAACTGCTTCGCTTTTGCTTTTCGAGGTTTTTTAGCGTTACCAGGAAGTCCAAATGGAGAAATCCCATAAGTATCTGGAAAATCATTCTGAATTGTGGTATAACTCTCTGGTGCTATGTATTTTCCCAATGGCATTTCCACATCTTCAATATGAATATTCTTGAATTTGTCTTTTTCGGCCGCTTTTAGCTTGGCTAAATTTGTAGCAACTTTTTCTTTGTTAATTCCTATTGGTAAAAGCCCTTTGGTAAAGTTAAATGTACTTTTATCGCATCTTACGGGTTTATGCCAGTCTTTAATACATATATTCCAAGAACCTTCTAAACCCAAAGTTTCTCCACAATGGCTGATTGAGATATCTTTAATTACATGAACACCTTCGATATTCATGATTAGCTGAATGATATCAGATAGTCGAATATCTTTTCGCAGCTCTGCTTTTATCAATTCTTCTTTATCAATAAATCCACCTGATACATTTTCCATATGTACACATCCACTAGAAAATGGAACAGGTCCTTCAAAAATTTGATCGGTTGTATACCCTTTATCAAACATCTGTTGTAATGAGTAAAAATTTACAGAAGGAGAGAAATAGAGATCTATTGCTTGATAAATCAATGCGAGTATATATTCTTCATCTGCACCAGGTTCTAAGTCTATATAAGCACAAATCGCGATAGGATGTTCTTCTACAATGGTTACATTTACTAGATCTTCACAAAGATTTCTGTTTTGGTGATATATGTCTTTTACCAGCGTAATAATGGCCTCTGGATCTTCAATCTCTTCATCCAAATCAATAATAATATCATTAAGGCCTTTTAGTTTAAAAGGTGCCGGAAAGGTTTGGTTTTCATCAAAAGGGTTATATGATAATTGAGCAGGATGTTCTTTACAGTTGACATGAATATATTCTTCGTGTTGTTTTATCCATGCATTTTTCACTCCATTGATGTGAATAAAGAGATTACGATAATCTAAAGCTGTTATTGGTTTTGTTGGCAAAATATGTATGGCAGATAAAAACTGTTCATGCATTTTTGTCATATTATTCTCTTTAGAGGCCAACAGATTTTGTATAGGCATTTCAATACGTTGCGATAGATCTGTTATTGCATATGAGAGCATTTCCAACATAGTAATCCCTGGATCATGAACATTATAATCTGTCCATAACTTGCTCCCTATCTTTTCGATATAGGCTACTCCCATTTCTCGTAAGTATTCATAATCCAAATCATCTTTGGTACTTACATTTTTTGGTATGGATATCGTTTCTTTCACCTATCTTAAATTTTAGTTGTTAATAGTTAGTGATGTACATTCTTCTGAAGGGGTTACCACATTTACCACATGCTTTGTAAATTCTACTGATGTAAGAATCACTTTTGCACTTGATGGAATTACTTTTTTGGTTGCACCGAATATTTTTTTTCCGGTAGCAGTATCAATACCCGTTTCTTTTAATAATTGGAAATTGGTGATATAGTCTACATATGACAATTTTTCGATATAATTGATGACCATACTTTCGTGTAAAGTAACTCCAAAATCAATCACCGAGGTCTCTTCAAAAGCCCATGGTGCTAAGAGCTTAGCAATATCTTTTTGTAACTGAGTACTGTAAAAGTTTTCATCCTTTCCTTCATAAAACTTTGCTTTTAAACTTACTTTCACTTCTTCATATACTGGATTGATGACCTGAGCTGTTACATGCAGCGTATTCAACTTATTTGCAAAATCCTGAATGGCATTGCGCTTTGCTTTGCTAATTCTCGGTTTGTAAGGATCATATACATTTTGATTAATAATATTGGGTATTACCACTAAGGTTACATCTCCAGGAGATAAAAAAGAGGTTAGTGATGTATGATTCAAACAATTAACTTTATATATATCTGCAAATTCCTGCAATACCAAATGTTCGTAATCCCAGATTGTTATAGCTCTTTGTTTGTGTCTAAGGCGTTCACTAATTCTACGATAAAACTCCTTGTCTGTTTCTTTAGGTTTTCCTTCAAAAGAACCATAATCCTGGGTAATACCTTTTACATTTGCCAATCGTTCTACCAACTTCGAAATTGTTCCTGCAGGAATACCGTATTGTAGATGATTCAGATTATTGTTATTGTTTTGAAATTGCGCCAAAACAGCTTGTGCTTTAATGTCAATAAGCTGACTTACGGTATCAAAATCTCTAGGGTTTTCTACTTTTACCCAAAAAGATCCTGAAGGTAATTTTGTATTCTCTTTAGTAGCTTCTTTTGGAATTGAAAACTTTACAATTCCTGATTTTAAAAAATTATCAGTATTATTAGATATTATATAATCTCTATTTAAAGACAGCCATTCATTATCGCACAGTATAGACCAATCTAATTTTTCTCCTTCAGCAAAATCATTTGTAGTTTCGGGATTTTCACTTCCTTCTAATGTTTGTACCAATAAAGAAACACTTTGTAAATTCTCTGCATTCTCGATACCAATAAATAATGTACCTTTTTTATAAGATGGTAATAATTTTATCTCTGGATTAGTGATAGCCAAAACTGATTCTTTTTTTAAATCTTCACTTTCTTCGGATATTCCAAAAGGATGTTCATGGAATAACTGAATATTAGCATCTATTGTACTTGCTTGTGCAGCATATCCAACTTTTATAGTTTCTATTTGCGGAGTATAAGGTGCATTGGGAATTAACGTATTCGAAACATTTTCCTTAGACAATGCTACCGAAAAAATCTTTGGAAATAGATCATGTAAAAAGGATTGATTGAGAATGAGTTTTACAAATCCTTTTTTAATGGAAGCTGAAAACTTTTCTTTAGGAGGTATTTTTGATTGAAATATAAAGCCTCCTTTTGGGAATTTTGGAAATGGATCGACTATAAAATCTAAAAATCCACCTTTTCCGGTTCCTACCTCAGCTGTACGAGTAATTTGTATAGTGCTTTTATTACGATCTGCTGTACTAAAAAGTAGATGATCCAGATCTTTTGATTCCCAAACTCCATTCTCTAAAACCTGTATTTCTGAGGTAAAATAGTCTTCTGTAGCTACGATCGATGTTAGACTATTAGGATTACCTACTACTCCATTAACATCTAATGTTAAGGTGTATCGATCTTTACTAATTCTTTCAATAAATTCATTTCTGTAAGCAATGTAGTTTTCGACAAGATTGGATTTATCTTTCCATGAGAAATCTATATTTATTTCCGTCCAATTTTTATCTAAAGCTTCCGGAAGGCCAATGAAAAAATTGGATCCTTTTTTAGGTTGTGGTCCAAAGGGATAAAAGGGTTTGGAAGCATCCAAAACTCCTAAATCATTCTCTACAGTAATATCTTGGATTGAATCCACCGATACGTCAATAGTAACACCATTCACATTTGTTGAAGAAAATATATTTTGAAAGTTATTTCCAATTGTATCCGTTGCACTATTTTTTATTAAAAATCTGGCAACAGGATTTGTGGTATTGTATGGCTCTAAAAGTATCTCCTGATTATAACCAACAATTGGATCTAATCCTTCATTAAGTACTACTGTCAGTTTTAGTTCTCCAGAAGTTATAGACGATTCAGTAACATCAATCTCTCCTTCAATCCATTCTTTTTCTCCACTAAAAAATATAGCGAATGCATCTGGGAGGTCTGAAGTGCTTATTCCAATTGTCTTAAATGGTGCTAAGCTAATAGTAATCGTTATTGTTCTTTTTCCTTCCTTCAATAACAAAACGGGAGAAGCAATTCCAAAGCCCGTTTTTGCAAAAGGAAGATTCGGATAGGTTGCAGCATCTTGAGTTGGCCCTAATGTATCTGTTGGATATCCAAAAGGCCACCATCGTATCTGATCATCTGGAAAATCTTCTCCTAGTCCATCATAAGAATTAGCAACAAAGGCATTCCTAATACCAATACCTTCCTCATAAAACACATTACGAAGTGAAGTAACTGATGCTCTGTTAACAACAATTTCTTCTTGAGTATTATACACTCGTTTTGTGCCGTCATCATCCTTTCCTCCATCTAATTCTGTATCCTTATCTATTTTAACCTCTGCAGCATTTTTAGCTAATTCAAATAATATATGTACTTTATCCTCTACTGGAACTTTGTTCTCCAATTTCAACACTTCTTTGTAATAAAAATCCAAGTGTTTTTTAGATAAACTATTAAGTCGTTCCTGCGAAAAGGTGGTCAGCTTTAAAAAAGCTGCAAAAAGGGTGAGATGAGGTTCAATATTCTTTTCTGGCGTATTATTTCCTGAAGTTTCTTCGAGTTTTTTTATTTTTTCTACAAAGCTTACTATTTCTTCTTCTTTGATAAAAAAATTACTCCAATCTCCTGAAACTGTATTATTTTGAGTATCGAAATACTGTATTTTTTTAGAAAACTTATATGCAAATCGCATCCAGTCTTCGATTTTTAGATCATGTAATTGTATACTTTCAGGGTCCAGTGCATCAATACAACGTTGACTTTGAGAAGTACCATTTCTCATTAATAATAAACTGTTATGTTCACAACTATTGCTCATTGTATTGTATTGTTTTTTATTTGCTTATTAGATATTAGTTCCTTCTTGTTTATAGAATGGGAACACTAAATTGTTTCTAGCATTGGTAGCTCTAATTCTATAATCAATATTAATTAGTAATTCACCATCCAATTCATTGGTCTGATCTATTTGTATTTTCTCTGCATCAATTCTAGGTTCATAATACAGTATGGCATTTTTGATTAATTCTCTGACAAAAGTTTTCAAAGTGAGATTTAATGGTTTAAATAGTAATTCATCTAGATTGCATCCATAATTTGGCACCATCACACGTTCGCCTAGGCGAGTGGATAATAAAATTTCTAGACTACTTTTAATATCTCTTTCATCTGAAAGCATTGCTACTTTACCAGCCCCATTTCCTTCTTTTGTAAACTCTGGAGGAAATCCCCAACCTGTTCCTAAAAATGATGTATTTGTATCCATAATTAACCTCCTATTAAAACTGTTGGTAATCCCATAACAATGGTTCCTCCATGTGCGGTACTATCTCCCATTCTTGCTGCAGGCATTCCACCAATAAGTACTGTACCTGATCCTACTATAATCGTATCTGGTGGACCTACACAGGTCGCCATATCTCCCACTCTCGCTGCTGGTAACCCACCAATAAGAACTGTTGGTTCTCCTGCAGGAAGTATAGGACCTCCTACATGCGGAACTACTCCAGTTACCATGGGACATACGTGCATATCCGTTATTCTTGCTGCTGGTGGCATAATTTTTTTGTTTATAGTTATTAGTTGTTAGCTGTTAGTTTATTGTTATTGGTTATTTGTTTATTGTTTGATATTTATGCTAAAGGATACTCCATATATATACTAAAACGACCCCATAGCTTTCTCAAGTAGAGAATTATCTCATTTATTTCAGCTGTATTTCCCTCTCTGTCCCAAAGGGAGAGAAGTTGGAAAAACGTCATTACTTCATCTTACACCAAACACTCAATACTTTGAGCTCAATACTACACTACTTCTCTAATTTATCTGCACCAAAGAACCTTTTAAGGTAGCTGTTGCACTAGACGACATTTCTACTCCTGCAGAACCTTCTGCTTTAAATTGTGCATTTGCACTAATATTTACATTGGTTCCTTCAATATTAACATCTCCCGAGGCTGTAAGATTGATATCACTCGCACTTTCAATTGCAATACCAGAACTATCCACCGTAATGATATTAGAATTATCATCTTCTACGACGATGGATCCTGCATCTTCATCTAATACTATTTTTTTTCCTGCGGGAGTTTCTATACTTATTGACTTTTTATCATCATCGAAAAGCACTTTCATTTCGCTTCTTGTTACAAATCCCTTTTCATGATTATCATCACTTGCCGCAATAGGAGCCGGTTTAGCACTGCTATTAAGCATTCCCAGCACTACTCCATCATTAGGGTCATCATTGATAAAACCCACAATTACTTCATCTGAGATTTCTGGCAGAAAGAAAGATCCTCTGTTTTCTCCAGCATCCAATGTCGCTACTCGACACCATACTCCTTGTTCTTCATTATTCACAATTGGTAACTGCACCAATATTCTATTTTCTCCATCAGGATCTTCTTCTAACTGACTCACAATCCCTATTTGGAGTCCACAAATTCCAGATAACAGACCTGATGCTGGTAATGGATTTATATCATAAGTTTCAGAAAACCATTTAGGATTTATTCCAAACTGCGCATCTACAGTCCAGTTCCCTTCAGAAATATGATGACTTATTCCTGTCACATACACATTTCCATTAAATCGATCACCGACTCCTTGAAGTTTTAGAATAGTACCTGGTTTTACTGCGGGAATACCTTGAAATTTCACTCTACCTCTTATCWTTGATAACTGTTGAAACATCCATTTTGCATCACTCCAATCTTGCATTTCGGTTGTAGAAAGTGATCCTCCATGTCTCAGTTCTAAATTTTCTAAACCAATTATTGATGAAAGATCTGATGGTTCCAAATTTCCATTTAAGTATACAGAAGGATCGGTCGCCTCAATCTCTACAAGTTCCTGATCTGCATAGTTCCAACTATAAGATGTTACTTTATCAATTTGATGTCTGACATCTATTTCTGCATCCAAATCAAGCATCGTAGCTCCGAAAGTTACCGTCTCTATTTCTGAGCTTGTAAAATCAGGTTTTTTGACGCTTAACTTACCATCATCTACAAAACATAGTTTTCCATTAGCCTGTGCTCTGCTTACTACAAAATCCCAATCAGAAGTATGATATTGTACTAATTCTTTATGTTCATAATTTGTAGCCTCTACCTCTTTATCCAAACCATATGCACCAATGATTTCTTCGATGATATCACTATCTTTATTTTCATAGAAATAATTACTTTTTCTACCAATCGTAAGCTTTACAGCTTCGTCTTTACATTCTACAATCAGATAAGAACCATTCGCCCTTATTTTGATGTTGTGCTTAATGATAATTCCTTTAAAAACAGTTTCTTCGTCTGAATGATAACCGGCTGTAATTTCAATTTCTGTACCTGGAATTAACAACTCCTCATTACTTAGAGCAAAATCTTGTTTTGCCGGTTCTCCATCGATCAGAATAATTTTGGCAGTAGGGATTCTGTTCACTTCTTTTTCAATAGAAATTGTCTTCACCTGATATTTTTTAGACAGTTCATTTCCTCCCACTAAAATTTTGTGAGTGATCAGATCTGCACTTTTAGAGGTTTGTATTACACTTCCTTGCGCCATGATTAAGATATTTTTTCTATTGGTGGAAAAAAGAGTTCTGTTCCTACTTCCAGTTTTCTGAAAGATGTTAGTTCATTTACTTTTGCTATTTCAAGATAATATTTAGAGTCTCCATAGATACGATGAGATATTAGAGGCAATGTATCTCCTTCTTTTACCAGGCGAATATGAGTTAAGTCTGGAGATTGATTATTCTCTCTCGCAACTCTTAAGTCGTCTTCTACAAATCCTTGAAATTTTGCCTTTGCAATGGCTCTAATCGGTGTTCCATCTGATTTAAAAAGCTTAAACTCTATGCTCATTTCGGTGAGTTTCCCTTTGAACAAAAGCGTTCCCCAATAAATCATCACATAATTGGGTGCATGTTCTTCACCGTTATAATCCAGAATTACTTTTTTAAACTTCTCTATATCATCGATTACTCCTTCTCCATTATCCTTAAAAACCGTATCATCTGAACTTTCATTAGGATTACTACCATAATGCACAATCACTCCAGTTCTATCAAATAGAAATTCTAATTCGAGATCTTCAGGAAGTTTTTTATTAAACCTTGGAGACAGATCGCTTGTACCCGCAGCTTGATCTTCGTTTTGTTCAATCTTATAATTAAACGTGTACTTCTCTGGATTAATCAGACTCGTAAACTCTCCATCAGCTACTTCATCATTAAACTGAGGATCACTATATGCTTTTACTCTAAGCTTTGTTAATTCTCCTGTACTCATCACTAACGATCTGTTTGTTTAGCAATTATTTCCATAATTTGTTCTACACATTCAGCTATAATTGTATCCTTATCTGCTTTTGAACTTTTTGCAGTCTTGCCTTCAGATTTCTTGGCATCATTATCAACATTGATTTTAATATGAAGTTCTTTAATTTCTATTGCCCCCATTTGTATCTATGTTATGTTATGGTATTATAATAGTTGTATACTAATTCAATAGTCTCTATAACTACTTTACTTTCTTCAGCATTAAAATCAGCTATAGACCATTTTATAGGATAGGCATGCACTATATTCCAAGACATGAGTGGCTCGTGCTTTTCATTGAGTAATTTGACAATCAAATCTATCGGCTCAAAATCAAAATTCTCTACAGCTTTTTTACACCAATTCACTACATCTGAGTTTACTAAAAGTCCTCTTTTTAAAACCAGGTTAGGATATTTGGTTCTAACCGGAATTTTATGCTTAAATCTATTTTCTCCACCTTCTGTTACTTCTTCAGTTTCGATATCTACTGTTAATCCAGCAACGGACTGAAAATGATAGTCTTTTTCACCGGTTGACAAACCGGTGAATTCTACACTAAAGTGAAATCCTACTGGTGGATAATAGGTAGCCATTAGGATGCTAGTTTTAGACTGTTAATTACAAACTCGGCCGACTCTATTGCAATCTCATTTCCATCAGCTTTGAGATCTGTAGATTGTAGTTTAGATAACCAAGCATCTGATGCTTCCCATGTAAGTATAGGTTCATGTTTTTCATCTAACATACTGATCGTAAGATCACTTCTAAATTTCTCTTCTCCTTCTTGAAAAAAGACATTTTTCTTCCACATCTCATAAAATTGACCTTTGGTAGAGGCAAAAGTTCCTCTTTTGATAGCGATATTTGCAAACTTGGTCATTCCAGGTTGTTTCTTTTTGAAGTAATCATTATCAGCGCCTCCTCTATATTCAATCACTTCTGTTTCAAAATCTAATCCTGATACTTCGGTACAATTCAGTTCGGTATCTCCTCCGATAGTTACTTTAAAATGGAACTTTGGTAATGGATATTCTGCCATGATTTCTATGTTTTTAAAATTTTATATTATTAAGAATTATTATGCTTCTTGCATTTTATGAGAGAATCTCAGGATGATAAATTCTGCCGGTCTTACGACTGCCATTCCTATTTCTATGATCATTTTACCGTCCAAAACATCATTTGCGGTCATGGTTTCACCTAAACCTACATTTACATAAAATGCTTTATCAGGTGTTGGCCCAGCAAGAGCTCCTGCTCTCCATTGTAGTGTAAGAAAGTTGTTAATCATTGCTTTTACACGAACCCAAGTATTTCTGTCATTTGGTTCGAAAACAAATTGTTCTGTAGCTTTTTTAATGGATTCTTCTGCCATATTAAAGAACCTTCTTACTGGCACATATCTCCATTCTTTATCATTTCCTGCTAATGTTCTTGATCCCCAAACTAAGGTTCCTTTTCCTGTAAATGTTCTAATCGCATTTATCGATTTTCCAGCTGTGGTATCGACATTGAGTCTGTCTTGGATATCATTGGTAATCTTTTGACTTGGTTTAACTGTATATTTTACCGAAACATTTGCTGGCGCTTTCCATACACCTCGATCACTGTCCACTCTTGCATAAACTCCTGCCATAGCAGAAGATGGTGGTAATTGCAACGGAAGGTTATTAATAGCGGTTTTAATATTATTATAAGTAGCACTATCTATATCCTTTATTGCACTTAAGAAGAACCCGTCTAAGTTTCCACTATCTGGATCTACAGCTTGTGCATTTGTAATTGCCGTTACTACTGGTGGTGTAATTAAATCTTCTACTGCCTGAATTGTTGCATCTACTGTTGCCAAAGCCAGCACTGCATTTGCGGATTCTGTTTTTACCGCTGTTCCGTTTCCTGCTCCTTCAATAGCAGTTATATGATTGTTTAAGCTTACAATCAATGTTGCTATAGTAGAACCATCTGCTACACTAGTTGCTAATGTATCTGCAGCGGCTGTTGCCGCAGCTGATACAACAGCATCTTCATTAGAGTTAGCAGCTGCCGTATGGGCATTGCTAACTATGGTATTCGTATCCTCTACGATAGCAGATAAACTTTCAACAATAGGTGTTAATGCATCGGTTATCGTTGCTGCATTTGTTAGAGCATCACCAGCTGTCATAGCTTGTAAGGCTGTATCTTCTGTAGTAAGTGTTGCAACCAATCCGGTCATTGCGGTTTGTGCATCTGCTACATTTGATAACAAATCATTGGTATTGCTTAAAAGCATTGGTTGATCTGTATTATGAACTATTTCTAAAGCATCTTCATCATAGTGATAATCCAAAATCGTTTTTAAATATGGGAAGTAAACAGCCCCATATTTCTTTTCATCGATATCTGAAGTGATTAAATTTCTAACACCTTCTGGTTCATTCATTTCCACATCTTCATCATCTGTATAAGTGTCTATAATGCTAAATCTATCTTGCATTTTTTTACATTGTGCCAATGCATTATTATACAGATTATAGAAATCTGCTTCATTAGCAAGAGAGGTTGCATCTGGAAATAATAATAACGTTGGTTCGTCTTCTTTTTCCAAAGTATCTAAACCATCCGTAAGATGATTAAATTGCACTGGAGTTGCCGAATTATTGGCAATAGCATCTGCAAACGTATTTACGGAAACTATATAGCATGGCCCACCTCCATTTGCAAAGTACATCTGCATTGCATAATACATTAAAAAGGGTGATTTTTCGTCATTGGCTGGTTCTGTCACCGTAATAGATTTTTCTCCATCAACTTCGGTAATTGTAATTCCTAAAGCAGTTTCTTTTTGCGGAAACCCAAAGTGCACTTCGTATTCCAACATAGATGTAATTCTCTTTGGATCCATATGCAGCGTTTCTGTAAGATCTTCTTCCTTTTCTCGCGCTTTCTCGGTATACCCTATAAATGCCGGAATAGCTGTTTCTACTTGGGCTACCGAAGGAGGAAACTTTACAATTTCCTCTATATAGACCCCTGGTGTTTTGTACGTAGTTGCCATAATTTTAATTGTTTATTAAATAAAAATTTCAGAATATGTTGTTGTTATATTTGTGTTCTCGTCTGTAACTTGTTTTATTGTATTTGCAGTGGGATTAGGAAACATATATTTATCAATATCTGCTGGTAACGCCCCAGAGAAATCCGTATTTGGATCAATTTCTATAAAACCGTTTTTAGTCAAAGGTTTTACTGAAGAAGTTTCCAGCTCATTCTCAACTGATTTTTTGATGTACTTCCAGATTGTTTTTTTGTTATCAAAATGAATTTTAAATGCTGGGAATGGGTCTAACAAAAAACTTTTATTTTCATTAGGATCACTAATATCGATCTCTATCAAGTCCATATTATTATCTCCAATCATTTGTAATTCTATAATTCCCAATAGGCCTTTTCCTCTTTCCTTTTGTATAGATTGCTCTATAATTAACTTGCCTTTGTCAGTGATCAAGTCATCTTGACTTATCTCAGCAATTAAGTCCAATTGCTTTTCATTTTTAAGATTTATATTTTTTTGCTGGATATTATACCATAACTGCCGTGTGCTTTCTTCTGTCAACAAAAAATCGGTTGTAACCAGATCATTAGAAGAATTCAATGGGATATAAGAAAATGGATTTGCTTCTGTTGCTGGTTTACTGTTGGAGAAATAGTAAAGTTGATTATTAGCCTTCGTTAACTCTGTATAATTTTCAAATAGATAATCTTTTTTATAAAGGAAAAAGGTTAGCATAAGGTTATCATCAAGAAATCTATGAGACTTTAATTTATCAGCCTCTTCTTCAACACTACTTAATACTGTAAAGCCTTTAGCATCTTTTATTAAAACTAGTTTATGATTATTGAGCGTTCTATGTGTCGCATAAGATGGAATAACATCTATAGCTTCTAAAAAATTATAATTTTTCAGTTGTTGTTGTTTCTCATTATCATTCATTGATTGAAATGAGGTGCTACCATCATCCAGAAAATAAGAATGAAATATATCTATGGAAAAAAGGGTTTTATATAAAATTCTAAAGGCCATTTATTTATGATTTAAACTTCCATTAATTTCTGTAATCAATGCTCCTTCAGATTGTGTCACATCTCTTTCTATTTCTAGTACACTTACTTTATAGATGACCGAAGGGTACTGTTTTCCCCCTAAAGTTCCCCAGATAAAATTCATCTCTTCAAAGGAGGGGCTAAAAAGCTCAACTGTAAATTTGAAATCTTTGATTCTATCCATTCCATCTAATTCTCTATCAAAGCTGGTATTACTCTGTGTGAAAATTCGTTTGGACTGAAAGAATTCAATAATCTTTGATAAACTTTTTAATGATTCTGTATAATCACTTCTATTTGCAGAAAACATCAAATACAGATTTAAGTGAATTTTGTTGTTTTTATAGACAACTTTGGTCCCTTCTATCTGATGATTTAAGATATTTTTCAGAGTGATTTCTTCTTCGGTATGGAGCAATGATAGAATTACATTATTATTGGTATTTGAATTTTCATTTCCTTCAGATTCGATAAAAGCAATGTTATCTAAGGAAACAGGTTTTTCCTCAATCTCAACATTAAAGAAATTATTAATTTCTTCAGTAATTATCTGTAGTACCTCGAATATCATCTGTCTTAATTGGTCTATTAGTAATTTGGTTTATTGCTTAATTGCGCATCTTCTTAAAAGAGATGCCTTTTTAAACTTTAAATAAATCAGGTAATTAATGCTAAATCGGGGTAGTTATTCTTAATCAGAAAAGGGAAATAATGTGCTTGATTAAGATGTTATAAAAGTATGTTTTAGAAATCTGATATCACATAGCTAAAACACGGATTATTTATAGGAAAAAGACTTTATTACTTAGGGGTAAATGTCCCTTATTGATTACTGTTTAATTATCTTCTTTTTATCTCTCTTTATGTATTAAATCACATCGTTACAAAAACTTACTTACTGATTATGAAGGAGTTTAGAGCATTCCCTGAAAACAGGGACTTCGTTTTCACTATATGAGGTGTACTTTAGGTTTCTTTAATTATAAATCTTTGTAGTGTAAAATTAAAAACCCATTTATTATGAGAACTTCACATTTAAAGTACATATTAGCTGTTAGTATTATTTTCATTTCAAAAATTCAGTCACAAGAGTTAGTTCTTTCATCTACTAATAATGTATCCAATGTTTCAGAGGATGCGGAAAAGTCATCTAACAATATGAAAACATTATATTATAGTGATGGTTCTAAAAAGGAAATACGGAAAACTATAGACAATAAACTAGACGGTATTTGGAAGCTTTTTTTCAGGAATGGTCAATTAAAAAAAGAAGGAGGTTTTGTTCAAGGTAAAGCTATAGGTACCTGGAAAGTTTATAATAAAGAAGGGCAGTTGACTTTCATTGAAAATTATAAAAATGGATATGAGCATGGAACCTGGAAAGCCTTTTTTACAGATGGAACTTTGAAAATAGAAGGAGACTTTATACAAGGAAAAAGACAAGGACAATGGAAAATTTATAATGAAAAAGGATCTCTTACAAAAATTGTAAACTTCAAAGATGATATGGAGATAAATGAAATCATTATCAATGATCAAGCTAAGGATTTAAACTTCTTTTCATTAACTAACTCTATTGGGAATTACTAGAAATGTTATAAACTTCACACATCATGCTAACATTTATTTTATTGTTAATGCTTACTATTATTATAATAGGGTATTATAAATCATATTGGGCAAAAATTCAGCAACATTACGAATGTATTACTTATGAAAACTATTCTTTGATCAAAGAATCTCCTTTTTCTGAAGAATGTAGTACCTATGATATTTTTAAAAAGGAGGATCAAATCTGGTTCAAGAGAGATGGATATTCGTTATTTTACATTCAGCTAACATCCATGGATTCCAAAAATGTTGAACTTATCGGATTGGATGGTTATGGTATACGAAATATGGAATTTAAAAAGTATATATGTAAACTAGTTCAAAAAATAAAAATCAAACACAATGAATAGGTTGTAAAATAAATAAGGGATAAAACGAATTCTATCCCTTATTCAATTTTATTTCAATATGATGATAAATTACATCTTCACGTCAGATAACTTTACTTCTTTAGCATCTTTATCTAACATGATTACTTCATCAAAACCTGCATTTTTAAATTGCTCAAACTGAGTTGCCGCATCTCCAATAACCAAATAAGCCATTTTAGATTCATCTAAATACTTATTAGCTAATTCTTTATGTTGTTCTAATGTCATTCCCTCAATAATAGCTTCTTCTTTTGCAATATAATCAGGAGCAAGATCATATCTTCCCATTTGCTGTAACATTCCTAATAATGCAAATTGAGTTTCAAATCTACGTGCATTAGACTTAATCAACGCATTTTTGGTAAATGCAAGATCTTCTTCAGAAATACCATTTTTGTACTTTTCAATCTCATCTTTAAAGATTTTTACAGATTCAAAAGTAGTATTGGTTCTCACACTAGAAGAAGCTGTAAAAGTACCTGGAATTTTGGTTCCACTAAATCTAGATCTAGCTCCGTAGGTATATCCTTTTTCTTCTCTTAGAATTAGGTTTACATTTCCTGAGAAAGATCCTCCTAACTTATAATTCATAACTGTTGCTGGAAAATAGTCTTCATCAGTACGAGCCATTGATAAATATCCTATATTAATCACAGATTGTTTTGCATTAGGAATATCTACAAAGTACAAGGAAGCTTTATCTCTATTATTCACAATTTCATATTCTGGAATAGTCACTTCTTTACTTGCCCATTTACTTTCTAGATTTTTAAGTGCTTCTAAAGCTTTGCCTTGACCTAAATCCCCAACAATTTGAAATTTACTTACAGAAGGAGAGAAATTGTTGTTATAAAACTGTTTTAAATCATCAATAGTAATGGATTCTACGGATGCAACTGTTCCGCTTACTGGATATGCGAACATATGTTTATCTCCATAAAGCACTTTACTATATACATTTCTTGCAACTACATTCGGATTAGCAGCAGATCTTTTAATTTCGTTAATAGTTTTTGTCTTAATTCTTGCAAATTCTTCTTCATCCCATCTTGGTTGTAAAAGTATTTCTTCTACAAGATTTATTGTTTTATCTAGGTTTCTTACTAAGGTGTTTCCATTAATTATAATCGCCTCTTTAGTTGTGAACATATTAATGGAAGCTCCTAACAATTCAATTTCTTCTTCTAACTGTTCTGGGGTTTTTGTAGCAGTACCTTCCATCATAATATCAGTCATCAAGTTTGCTACTCCAACTTTTTCAAATGAATCTAGTAAATGACCTCCAGAAATAACGAGGCTAAAGTTAGCAAGCGGTAATTCATTTTGCTCAATTCCATATACTTTCATTCCATTAGATAATGTGGTATTCCATGAAGAAGGAATATTTAGCTTTGGAGACTCTCCCTCTTTTGGAGATGAAGATCTATCAAATGTAGATGGTGTTTTTTGTATTTCCTCTTTTGTATCTACAACAGCTGTTTCTACATTTTCCTTAATTTCTTCTTCTACTACTACTGCTACTTTAGAATCTTTAGCTGCTAAATCTACTTTCCCTTTAGGAACAAAACTAGTAATCACATAAGGTTTGTCTTTTATATATTTATTATATACTCTAAGAACGTCATCCTTAGTTACTGCTTTGATATTTTCAATATCCTGAGTTATAAATCCTGGATCACCAGCGAATACATTATATTGAGCTAACTGAAAAGACTTACCAAGCACACTACTAATTCCATTATAAAATTGTGTCTCTAGTCCTGCTTTTATTCTTTCAATATCCGTATCTGTAATTCCTTCTTCTTCAAATTTCTTAAATGCTTCAAAAACACCAGCCTCTATATCTGCAAGGCTTTTTCCATCATTGGCAGTGACGTTAATTCTAAATTTCCCTGCAATCTCCATGGATCTATTCCAAGCATTTGTATCAGATGTTAATTCTTTTTCTTTTACCAATACTTTATATAATGCTGCCTTTTTTCCCTCAGATAACAATTCTCCTAAAAAGTCTAAAGCATATGCATCATTGGTATATTGTTCCACTGTTGGCCAAACCATATTCAATTGAGCAGTAGTGGCAAAATTATCTTCATGCAAGAATCTTTTAGTTTCACTAATAGTTACATTTTGAACTTTTAATTTTTCTACAGGTTGTCTTCTTTTAATCTCGCCAAAGTATTTTTCGATCATTGCCTTAGCTTCCGCTGTTTCAAAATCTCCAGCTAATACCAACGTAGCATTGTTAGGTCCATAATATTTGTCATAGAATTCTTTTACATCTTCTACTGTTGCATTTTGAAGATCTACCAACTCTCCTATTACCTGCCAGTTATATGGGTGCCCTTCTGGGAAGATATTTTTATCAATAACCCAATTTGTGTGCCCATAAGGATTGTTATCTACTCGTTGTCTCTTTTCATTTTGCACTACATCTTGCTGATTACTAAAAGCACTTTCCGTAACGGTATTGATAAAGAATCCCATTCTATCAGATTCTAGCCACATTACTGTTTCCATAGCATTTTTTGGAACTACCTCATAATAAATAGTACCATCTTGCCAAGTACCTCCATTTAATGTACCTCCAACATCTTGGATTTTTTTAAAAAACTGATCTTGAGGAACATTCTCAGACTCTTGAAATAGCATATGTTCGAATAAATGTGCAAACCCAGTTCTTCCTTGTTTTTCTCGATTGGACCCTACTCCATACTGAATGGCAACAGAAACAATAGGATCTGATTTATCCTGATGTAAAACAACTTGAAGTCCGTTTTCTAATTCGTATTTTTCAAAGTCGATAGACAGTTTACCAACTTCTTCGACTTCTGATGGTGTTTCTGTTGTTTCCTTCTTACAAGAAATAACGGAAACAAATAAAAAGGACATCAGTACTATACCTATCCTAGATATTTGAGTTTTCATGATTTATCTTTTTGATTATGGTCTTAAAAATAGTTGAAGCAATCCAGTATTTATATTGTTAGATTATTAAAAAAAAGTTAAAAAGACTGAATAACTCTTAATCATAAAGATGCAAATGGCTGTTTTTTATGAATTTATCATTATACCCTAACTTTAAGTTTTCAATATTTTCTAAAAAAATGAATACTAATTATGATAATTTTATATGATAATAGACGAAGAACCAGAAACATAAGTTTCCGGTTCTCCTTTTTTAAAATAATTCATTTATAATCTTATTGCTGGTACAAAACCTATTTCATTAGAATTGACATTGATTATTGGCATTCGTACATTCTGTAGAAATATTTGCCAATCTATTGGCAAACTCTTGAGAATTAGCAATGCCATTAGCTACAAATTTAATCCCAAACTGACGTAAGTTGTGAGTCCATCCGATTCCTCCATTTACATCAGGTTCTCTTAATAACAACCCTCTATAAGCGATATAAACTTGTTTATCTATCTGATGTCTATTCAGGTGATTTCTTTGTAAAAAACTTCTATAACGATGCTCCCATTTCACACTTGCTTCATGAGAAGTAATAAATCCTTCTGCCAAATCGTCGAATCCTCTGGTAAGGAGAACACTTATCCATCCATTTACAACACTTTGATTTTCTGGACATCTCTCTAGGTATGAGAGGTATGCTAATCTTACTACGCACAACGCATTAAATTGTGGTGGAGAAGGAATATTAGGTGGTCTGAAATCAGGATCATCTGGAGTAGAAAATCTTTTCTGTTGAATTTCACTATCAATATTTTCAATTGATTGAACAGGTTCAGAGAACGCATCTTCCTTTTCACAGGAAGTAATTACCAATAATCCAAGAATAATAGAACAAACTAAAAAATAGCGATTTTTAAAAATTAGAGTTTTCATGATTTTAAATAATTTAATGATTTAATGATTTTTTTTGTGACATGACTAAGTTTTGTCTTATCCATCTACATCGATAACATCGAAGCATATATATACTCCACCAACCCAATCACAAACCAATTCATCTAGACCGCCATTGATTTTCCTGTTTTGTTCTTTAGTCAAAACTTTTACCCCATTAACATTCCATTTTTTTAAATTTTTCATTTTAAATTCATTTATATTTCCCTTACTCTTTTCTGGATTTTCAGGTTACTCCTTCAAAATATCCTCTACCATTTTTTAATAATTAGTTCGAAAGGACTTATCCAAAGTTAGAAGTGTTATCTACTGAAAACAAAGGGTTTATTTTCATATTTATAAATTTGTACAAGCATTAAAAACACCTATTTCATATTATTTTATGGGATAGAAAAAAGGTTAATAGATGATTCTAATTTTTATATCATTAATGCTGTTTGTATGCAAATAAAATTGCGAGTATAGCACGATAAAAGATTTATATTGTAATAACCATAGGAGGCTTTTTCACCTAAAAATGTTTTTGATATTTTAGGGTAATTTATGTTCAAAAACTAAACACTCGATATCAGAGGTTTTATTGCTTATTTTTAAAATTATTCATATAATTTAGAATAAGTATCTTATAACCTATTTAATAAAAAAAGTCCCTTAAAGTGTACCTTAAGAGACTTTTGGAGAATTAAAAAAGGGAATTATTTTTTGATTATTGTTCTCAAAAATGTTTTACCCCCATTATTTATTTGACAATAATATATTCCTTTTTTTAAAATAGAAGTATCCAAATTATATTGTATGTGCTCTCTTGGAGCATTCGTTTTCAACTCTCTATACATTACTCTGACACCAATGTTATTAAAAATGCTAACAGTAAGATTGTCATTAGAAACTTTAGAAGTATCCGAAACCAAAAATTCCATCGTTAATTGATTGTCAAATGGATTAGGATATAATGAAGGTGTTTCTTCTATATCAATAGCGGTATTCTTGGATTGCCTATTAACAAAACTGATTTTTATCATTTTTTCTTGGTAGATAACACCTTTTGTGCCGAGATCATCCGTAAGATAATCTTCTACATTGTCATATTCTCTTAAACTAAGATGAAGCCGATGTTCTTTTAAAGGAAAGTTAAAAGGTGTTTCGAAAATATAAGGATACGTATCGGTGTTATTAAATGTTTCTGAATCATCGCCTGTTTTCTTTATTGGTGGTATTATTACAGGCAATGAAGCACCATACGGAGCAAGTGGAATCACGGTTTTTGAAAGTCTAAAATATCTTACAGTATCTATGTTTGATCTGTAGTCTAGAATAACTTTAAGACGTATGTCTCTCTTTTTATTAAGTTCTAAGGAACTGGGAATTATCATTTCCAATTTTTGGATAGTATCACGTGTACTATCACCCGGTGCGTCCGTAACAGAAAGGACAAGATTAATTTTATTACCTCTTACAAATGTATCATCTTGTGAATGTACTACACAACAAAATAAGAAAAGAATTAGACTGGCTATCGGAGTTGTTTTCATTTTAGGAGTTATTTTTTATTGGTTTATAATCCTAAACAAATTATTACTATTTGTGGTTTTTTAATAGGCTTTAGTGTTCATATTTATAAATTTGAACGGCTTAAAAACCTAAGCAACCTCAAGCTTGTTAATATAGTACGCAGGGTTTACTCCTGTTTTACTTTTAAACACTTTAATAAACGTAGTATGACTTTTATAGCCTAATTCTTTGGCAACAGCTCTAATTGTATAAGATCTGAAGACAGAATCATCTTTTAGTTTAAGCAAGGCATAATTTACTCTTAGTTCATTGATGTATTGATTAAATGATTGCTTCCTTGTTTCGTTTAAAGCTTTTGATAAATAGGTAGTATTGGTATTGAGAAGTTTTGCTGTCGAATACAAATTACAATCTGGAGATAAATAAAAACAAGTATCTTCTAATTCTTGAAGTTTATCCAAAATTTTTCTCGCTTTTTGGTCTTCAATTTCGAGATGTACTGCTACTTTTTTTGTTTTATTTAATTCCTTATCCTGTATACTTTCTATAATGTTCAAAAACTTTTGTTCACTAGCTTTTGTTCTTTGCCGATATATCATAAAAACTAATAGTAATCCCATTATCAAAATTATCGAGATTGCTAAAATGATATTTTTATTCGTTATGGTTTTTGTATTCTCTGCGGCAAGTTTTTCATTTCTAATTCGAAAATCTTTTATATCATCTTCGTATAAAATATCTTTTGCTTTAAGTTGCTGACTATTCTTGTATTTGATAACACTTTGAAGCTTATCGTAATAATAAATTTGCTGTTCTTGATTATCAGAAGCTTTTGAAATTTCTACAGCCAACTGATACATATCTTCTATTTTATCAGTTTGGAAATTATCTCCAATAAGATTGAAATTTCTTTTTAATTCCTGTAATGCTTGATCAGGTTTATTAATTTTAAAATAACATCTGGCAATATAAAAGTTAGCTATATATAGGTTGGTTTGCTGTCCTTCATTTATCGTTTTCAAAATATCCTTACCTTCATTTAGAAAACCTAATGCTTTATAATATTCTTCTTTTTGATAGTAAACATCTCCAAAATTGATATAGAAATAACTTTTGTACTCTGGAAGATCATTTTTTTCCGATTGTAATACTCCTTGGTTCAAGGCAGTTATAGCTTCATCAAAATGTGTTAACTCTGTCAAACATCGTCCCTTACCTAAAAGGGAACTTAGATACGTCTCTTTATACTGAAGAAAATTATCTTGTTTTTCTTTTTCCAAAGTTTCTAAAATAGAATTAAAGCTTTCTAACGCGTCCTTATATCTATTTAATTTCATTCTAGCATTGGCTATATTCGTAAGGCAAACAATGAGATATGGTAAATTCTTAACTTCTCTAGAAAGTTCCTTTGCTCTAAGATAAGGTTCTAGGGCATTATCATACGACCCTATCAAATAGTAAACGCTACCTAATAAAACATTGCTTCCAATAATTTTATCGACATCTTTTAACTTTTCAGCAGAATCAGAAGCGATGATTGCATTTCTTAAAGCGGTATTATAATCAGACTTTAGGTATCCCATATACGCCAATTGATAACTGGACAAATATTTAATATGTTCATTATTTTCTTGTATTCCTCTCTCTAAAAACAATCGTCCATATACCATTGCCAATTTAGGGTTCTTATCTTCTGAAAGGGTATTAGAAATCAATGTATTAATTGCATCAATAGAATCCGATTCTTTGATAAATAATCTCACTTTTTCAGGTATATCATTCTTTCCGAAGGCAATAGAGTCATTTTCTTGAGCAGTTGTTGTAACAAAAATGAGTAAGAAAAATATCTGGCTTCCATATCTAGAAATTAATTTGTAAAAATGCATATCTAATGAGAGTATATTGGTTAGAATTTTATGATAATATATGATTCCACTTTACAAATTGCCCTTATTATTAAGACATCAACAATTACAATTTGTTACACTCTAGAAGAGAATTCATCTCCTCCATTTTGAGTAAAACTTCTCATTCAAAATAGCAATATTTATGGGTGGACTAGTAAAAATTAATCGGGGAAAAAACAATTTACTCTACTTTTAGAAAATTTAACATAAGACCACGTTAAAATCTTATCAATTCATTCATCTTTCCTTAAGATATATACTGTATTACTTATCGAAACCTTTTTTATTACTTCCATAAAAACATAAAAAAACTCTCACTGTTTATTCTAAACAATGAGAGTTTTTAGTAGTAAGATTTATAATTTACCTTAATTAATTTTTAATCATTTTCTTGATAGCTCTTTTCTGGTCATTTTCAATCACAATGAAATAAGCTCCTGATCCTAGTGAAGAAGTATTTACTTCAATTCTCTTAGCAGTTACGTTTTGAACATCTACAGAACTATTTAATTTTCTTCCTCTAATATCTACAATAGTAATTTTTGGGTTTACAAAATTTACCGAATTATCTATATATAATCTATTATTTACCGGATTTGGATGAATCTTGATAGTATCTATATTTAAATCTTCTACTCCAAGCGTATCGACTTGTACATCAAGTGTAAAATTAACTATTTGAGAAGGAGCTCCACAATTAGTCCCAAAGGTAACTTCTACAGTCCACTCTCCATCTTCATCTCCATCTGCTGCCAGACTTGTTAAATTAATACTATCAGTTGTATAAGTTTGTCCTCCAGGAGCTGTCCAAACTACTGTAGCATTACTTGAAGACGCTGGTATTGTTAATTCAAGATCCTGACTTGTCAGTACAGAAAATGTATCTCCATTACTAAAAGGCACAGCAGCTGCTCCATCTATACTATACGTACTATCTCCATCAGTTAAATCAGGTACATCATTAGCTAGATTAACTGTTACGGGAGTTCTTACAGATTCGCATCTTCCTCCTTTAGAAGTAAAGTTCCAATCGTAGAAAAAGTAGTAAAAATCTGTAGCATTTAACGTATTTCCAATAATTGAAACTATGTTTGATGGTGAAGTATACGGATAACTTACACCATTATCTGCTGGTGTTCTTCTTAGTAATACTAAATCACTAGAAACTGATATTATGTTATTATCTCCTTTAGGCACATTAAGATTTACTGTCACTACAGATTCTCCTGCCGGAATATTAACAGTAGCTGATGAAACTAGATCACCTAAACTATTTGCCACTTGTATGGTACGTTCACCTGCTTGCATAGCTGATACCGTGAAAGATTCAATAATTACGTCATCAGTAGTATTAAAAATAATTCCAGGTGAGAAATTGTAATCTGCAGCTGTACTTACTCCTGGTGAAGTAGTTTGCTCAGTAACAATTTTACCAGAAACACCTGATACATAGTATGTAGTAGCTGTGGTAATTGGAGGTGTTGTATATGAATTTCCTGTAGCAACTTCAGAACCTCCTGATGCAGTTGTATACCATTTATAATCTTGGCTTCCAGTAGCGGTAAGAATCGCATTATCATTTGCACAAACATTAACCTCTGAGGCTTCTGGTTGTAAAGCTTCTTCCATATCTATGGAAAAAGTATAATCAATAGATCCACAAGTATTATTTGCGCTAATTGTTACTGTATACTCACCAGCTTGATTTAGTGATAAGTCATTCAATACTACAGACGAATCAGTACTAGTAAATCCGTTAGGACCACTCCAACTGAATGTTGGATTATCTCCTGTGAGTATATTCAATAGTAGTTCAGCAGATTGCCCAGTACACAAACCTAATGAAGATCCTTCTTCTGCAGCTCCGCTATCTATAGAAACTTCTTGCTTTGCAGTTATTGTTAAACAACTAGGAAGTGATGATCTCCAAATTCCTCTACCATACGTAGCTGCAGTAATAGAATTATCCGCTATGTTTATCTCAAGATCATTTACTATTGTTGTTGGCAAATTGTTCATAAACGGAGTCCAAGAACCATCATTAACAGTTCTAAAAACACCGATACTTGTAGCTAAATATACAGCATCTTGAGCTTCTCCTGCCTGATGTACAATATCATTAATGAAAAAATATCTATCTGTAGTTGGTAAATTAGACGATATGTTGTCAAAATTACTTCCTCCATCAATAGACTTATGAACTCCAGAAGATGTTGTAACCCAAATGATATCAGGATTTGTATTATGGATAGCAATTCCTCTTATACTACTACCAAATGCAAATACATCCGTTACAGTAGCTCCTGAATCTTCGGTCTTTTTTAAAGCTCCTCCAACAGAGATATACATAATAGTATTATCTGATGATGCTATTTCGATTTGATCTGCTGAACCTCCAAGACTAGCTAATTGATCCCATCCAATTTCTAATCCATTTAATTTATATAAGTTATCATAACCTGCAAATAACTCTCCATTGCTATTGATAGCTAAAGGAGTAACCCAATTTCCGCTAGCACCAGCTGGTCGATCTACACTACCAGAAGTACTACTTCCTGCATTTGTAGATTTGTATAAACCTCCTCCGTTTTGGGTGAATCCATAGTATTTATCATCATTGGTAGGGTTGATAGCTGTATCCATTCCATCTGCTCCATAATAATTCAACCAGTTACCATCACCATTGTTATAAGCATGACCTCCATTATCCTGAAGTCCTCCAACCATTTTATTTGGATCATTTGGAGAAACAGCTACTTTATAGAACTGACTAGCTTGAATACCTCCGGTATTATCTGTAAAATTATCACCGCCATTTACTGACGAATAGATACCTCCATCAGAGCAAACAAATACAGTTCCTCCAAATGATCGTATCATATGAATATCTGCATGCGTATACGAAGCTCCTTGTGGAAAACTCCAATTATTCAATCTAGAAAAGGAAGTTCCTCCGTCTTCAGATTTCCAGACATTTAAACAACCTACAAACACTTCTTCAGCATCAGTCTGAGATACTCCTAATGCCAAATCAAACCAAGCTTGGTTACTTTCTATAACATCTGTTATGATATTTCTTTCTGTAAATGATTCTCCACTATCTTCAGAACGATACACTCCTTTAAATGTTAGATCAGTATTAACACTAAGTATGTATACATAATTATCATTTGCTGGTGTTACTTCTATAACCAATCTACCATTCGAAGTAGGTACACCATTAGTTATTTGATTAAACGAATTCCCTCCATCCGTAGATTTATAATACTCATTGGTAGTTACTGCATACATAACATCAGGATTTCCTGGCTTCAATTTTAAGTCCTTAATATTTCCTAAAAGCGTTGTATTCCAAGAAACTCCTGCATCAGTTGTTTTAAAAACTCCTTGATTTGTAGCTACCCATAAAATATTAGAGTTTGTAGGGTGCATGTATATTTCATTCATTGAAGAAGGAGTGTTGTCAGGATTTAGTCCGGTAGTATTCCAAGTTTGACCACCATCAACAGATTTAAAAACTCCTGCACTTTGGGTATCATTACCATCATCATCTCCAGTTGCAATATAAATGATATTTGTATTTGAATAATCCACTGCAATTCCTGAAACTCCAATTTGTGGTAAGTTATCTGTTAGCGGAGTCCAATTACCCCCAGAGTTTGTAGATTTCCACAAACCACCAGCAGGTGTTCCAGCATACCAAGTGTTTACATCATTAGGATCCACCAAAATAACATTAGTTCTTGCCTGACCAGATGACCAAGAACCTGTATTTGTATGGGTAAATGGTCCAATCGCCTCCCAATTACTTAAATCTGTAAAGGCTAATTTGCTTGCCATCTCATTTTTATGCTCCCAAGCGGTCCATTTATCTTTTGCTGTAGGTAAATATCCTTCTTCATTCACTACATCTTCCCATATATATTCCCATCTCTTAAATGGCTTATAACCGCTTCCTTTTTTATTTTTATCATGGGTTTCCCAGTATGCATTAAAAGATTGTTGGATTTCTTGAAACGTTGGCTGAATTTCTTTATCGCTTTTACTTTTTTTTAGGTTATTCATCCAAGGCGCCTGCTGATTATATTGGGCACTTATAATCCCAATGGAAAATAACGTAAAAAAGAGATAATAATACTTCATAGTAGTTTTAAGTTTTAATTTTTAATGATTGATTTATGATGTTCTAAAAATATAACAAAAATTAGAACCTCTTTATGTATAACAAGAATATCTTCAATTTCCCTAAAAACATTCTGAAAAAAATCTTAATTCATAATCTTTTACCCTAACCATCCATCTCTATCTAAACTTCTGTATTGTATAGCTTCTGAAATATGAATTCCATCTATAAGTTCAGAACCTTCAAGATCTGCAATGGTTCTTGATACCTTTAAAATTCGATCATAAGCCCTAGCAGAAAGATTAAGGCGTTCCATAGCTGTTTTTAGTAATTGTAAAGAGGAGCTATCTAATTGACAATACTTTCTTAATTGCTTTACGCTCATTTGTGCATTGTAATGAACATTTTTTAAATCTTTGAACCGTCTAGTTTGTATTTCTCTTGCTTTAATTACTCGTTTTCTAATATCAACACTACTTTCTCCTTTTCTTTCTTCACTAAGTTTATCAAACGGTACAGGAGTAACCTCAATATGAATATCAATTCGATCTAATAATGGTCCTGAAATTTTGCTTAGATACCTTTGCATTTCTGCAGGTGATGATGTAACTGGTGCATCTGGGTCGTTAAAATATCCTCCTGGACTTGGATTCATACTAGCTACTAACATAAAACTGGATGGATATGTAACTGTAAATTTAGCTCTCGAAATGGTAACTTCTCGATCTTCTAAAGGCTGACGCATTACTTCCAACACTTCCCTTTTAAACTCGGGCAATTCATCTAAGAACAGGACTCCATTATGTGATAAGGAAATTTCTCCTGGTTGCGGATAACTTCCTCCTCCTACTAAAGCTACATTTGATATTGTATGATGAGGACTACGAAATGGACGTTGTGCCATCAAACCGATATTTTCTTTAATTCTACCGACAACGCTATGAATTTTTGTAGTCTCCAGTGCTTCTTGGAGTGACATTGGTGGCAAAATACTTGGTAATCTTTTACTTAACATTGTTTTACCACTCCCTGGAGGTCCGACTAAGATTATATTATGGCCACCAGCTGCAGCAATTTCCATACATCTTTTAATACTTTCTTGACCTTTTACGTCTGCAAAATCGAACTCTGGATTATCCAACTCTTTATAAAATTCAGTCCTTGTATCCACAATGGTTTGCTCTAATGTTCCTTGCCCATCAAAAAAGTTAATTACTTCTTTAATATTATCAACACCATAAACATTGAGATTATCTACAATTGCTGCTTCCTTTGCGTTTTGTTTTGGTAAAATAAATCCTTTAAAACCTTCTTCTCTAGCTTTAATTGCAATTGGTAAAGCTCCTTTTATAGGTTGTAGACTTCCATCTAAAGAAAGTTCCCCCATAATAAGATACTCGGATATATTGATTCCCTTAATTTGTGAACTAGCAGCTAAAATACCTATTGCTAATGTAAGATCATATGCAGATCCTTCCTTTCTTAGATCTGCAGGAGCCATATTAATTGTTATTTTTTTTCCAGGAAGTTTATACTGATTATTCTGAAGAGCAGCAGCAATACGAAAACTACTTTCCTTTATCGCATTGTCTGGTAATCCCACCAAATGGTATCCTATTCCTTTATCAATGTTAACCTCTACTGTGATAGTTGTTGCTTCAACGCCAAAAACAGCGCTTCCAAAAACTTTAATAAGCATATTTTTGATTTTAACTGGAGCATGAAAATCTCCTTATAGATATAATTCTTATTTGTATGTGTTTTCAGAATTATAAATGTTACCTATGAATATGCTTTTATATTTATATCCATCAGTTATCAACTTTAGATAGTTGTATTAGACATAATGAATGTGGAGTTTGATTACTAGAAAATCAATCTTTGAGAATTTAGCCTAAGAGTTTTAATGAAAATGAAAAAATAATAAATTTTGACAATAATTATCCAGTAAATATATAACTGGAGATATAAAATGATTGTAGTAATTAAAAGGAGTTTAAGGGATCAAAAATACTTTTACAAAAGCAAAAGCAATTATCGAGTAAAAAACGAATAAGACAATCTCTAGACGATATTTTTCTATTATTCTCTTTAACATTGGGTTTGGTTTACATTCTTGGTTAAGTTTATATCTATAAAACAGTTAATTCACCAACTACCCTAAAATTAGTTACAAAAAAAATCCCAATTTGGTTAATTATTGGGATTTAACAAAAACAATAATTTTGCTTAACGCGAAGTTTTAACAGTCATTACTTTATGCAATTTCTATTATCATTTCACAAATACCTCATCATATACATAACAAACAATTTTAGATCATTGCTTCCTGATGAGAAAGAAACAATTTTTCATTTAAAAATCTAAGGGTTGGTATTTTATCTTTAGTCTCCACAAGAATTGAAATATTGTTATTACTACCTCCGTAGGAAATCATTCTTACAGGTATATAGTTCAATATTTCAAAAAGTTTGTGAGAGTTTTTGTCATTAATCACGGATTCTCCTACTACACAGATAATACTATGATTTTGCTCGACTGTTACTTCTGCATATTCTTCTATTTCTTTTACAATCTCATCGATATAAGTCGTATCATCAATAGTTAATGAAATAGCGATCTCAGAAGTAGTAATCATGTCGATAGAAGTATGATAATTATCAAATACTTCGAAAATTCTTCTTAAATATCCATGGGCCATTAACATCCTGTTGGATTTAATTTTTATAGCAGTAATACCATCTTTAGCAGAAATAGCCTTTAAGCCTTTTCTATATGTTTTATTAGAAATAACCGTACCCGACGCTTCTGGATCAAAGGTGTTTTTTAGCAATACTGGAATATCTTTGTCTACCACTGGAGAGACCGTTTGCGGATGTAAAATTTTAGCTCCGAAATATGCTAGCTCAGCCGCTTCATTATATGTAAGATGCGAAATTGGATTTGTTCCTTCAACGAATCTAGGATCATTATTATGCAACCCATCTATATCTGTCCATATCTGAACTTCTTTTGCATTTAATGCTGCTCCGATAATAGTTGCCGTGTAATCACTTCCTCCTCTCTTTAAAGTACTGATTTGTCCTAAATGATCTCTACAAACAAAACCTTGTGTAATATAAATTTCTTCAGAAGATTCTTCCTTCAAAACAGTTTCTAATTTTTGTGAAACCTTTGAAATATTGGGATTATCTACATTATCAACGTACATAAATTCTTTGGCTGATAAAAGTCTATTTGAAATACCCTTAGTCGCAAGAAAATTAGAAAAGATATAGGTCAATAATGTCTCTCCAAAAGTTAAAAATTTTGAATTTAACACTTCAGTATACTCTTGATTAGAAAGCTCTAGCATTTCAGTAATCATCAAAGAAACACCATCCTTTAGTTCATTTCGTAGATTATCATCTTCAATCAATGTATCGATAACATCTATATGTTTATCTTCTAATCTATGGAGATTTCTTGTAATGGCTTCCGCATCTTTTAATTTTATATACGATACCAAGTTTACCAATTGATCGGTTACACCAGACATTGCAGAACAAACCACAATCTTCTGATCATTATCTCTTGTAAGGATTTCCTTTACTCTATATAAGTTTTCTACAGATCCAACAGATGTTCCTCCAAACTTTAAAATCTTCATCACATTTTTATTTTACACCGCATAATTAAACAATAGCAGATAAAAAATAAATATTTTGACAAAAAAAGTCTATATTTACACATTGTGTTAAATATCTAACAAAATGAAAACAATAACTGATTGCGTACATAATATTCTTAGACATCAACCTTTTTTAGAAGATGCATTATCCAGAGACATCATCAATTTTAGTTCTCTAGCCACTGATTTGTTACCGCAAGTAGAGAAAGAAATGCGAAAGCCTGTAAAACCGGGATCCATTGTAATGGCTTTAAGAAGGTATCATCCTAAAAGGATAAAAAGCTCTGAAAATCTTGGTAGTTTAGGAGATATTGTAGTTCGATCAGGAATTACAGAATACGCTTTTTTGAATTCTAATACCATTCTTACAAGTCAATCCAACCTTCTAAATACAGTAAAAGATAAGACAAAGACTTATTTTACCTATTCTAGCAATTTTCAGGAAAGTAACATTCTTGTTTCCTCTTCTTTAAAAGAAATTGTAGAGGATCACCTCAAATTACTTTACCTTATTTCTTGAAAAAGAATTTGTAAATGATGCTTTTTTATTAATGAATGAAATTAAAGAGCGTTAATTTCAGTAACTTTTATCAGTACACATTTACTTTTTTAATTATCATTTATCAGTCCAGTTCAAATTATATAAAAAATTTTATTTGGCATAGCTACTTATATGTATTACCATTCTTCTTTAATATTAGATGAAATCATATTCTAACTATAGTTAATTGAATATATTTACTCCGATTTTTGCATAATATTTAATTTGGGGCATAGATGTTTAGAAGAATTAAAAAAAACTGTGTTTTTTTGGGATTGGTATTCTGTTTTACAGGTATAGCACAAAGCATAAATTCTACTAATCAAAAATCAATCTTTACTCAAGAAAAAGAGATTGTATTACCTTTAGAAATTCAACAATTTATTTTAGAGGAAGATTCTTTACGTCTCATTTCAAAATTTATCCGAAACACTTACAAAAAAAATCGAGATACACTTTGCGCTATAAAAGGGTATCAACTTTTTTTACAACGTGGAATTAGTGAGAGTAACTTAAAAATTCAACATTCTTGTCTTACAAGGCTCGGATTCATTTATTATAATTTATCAGAATATCAACGATCTATTGAGTATTATTATCAAGCACTTAAAACAGCTGAAATTCAAGAGAACAAAAAAAATGTGATCAATAATAATTCACAATTAGGAAGTATCTTTTTTGATTTAGGTGACCTAGATAATGCTTCAATTTTTTACACCAACGCGAAAGATCTAATTAAAAAATCAGATACATTATATACTCCAACAAAAAAGATAGAAAAGCAATTGACTATTGTACTAAATATAGCCAATGTAAAAACCCGTCTAAAACGTTTTGAAGAGGCTTTATTTGAAATTGAAAATGCCAGGCTTTTGTTATTAAAATTAAATCCTGAAAAAAAAGAAAAATATACAAACGCTCAACTAACTATGCTTCTAAATAAAAGCGTTTGTGAGCTGGAATTAAAAGAGTATGACAGCTCTGAAAAAACCATTGCAGAGGGTATTGAGCTAGCAAAACAATATCATTTTGAAAGTTTTATTGGAGATTTCTATGTCAACAAAGGATTAATTCATTACAAAAAAAAGGAGCTACAAAAAGCAAAGGAGTATTTTGAAAAGGGACTATCCATTTTTGAAATTCATGAAAGTAAAAAATTCTCTAACTACCTTATGGCAAATTATAATTTGGCAAAGTGTTTATTTCATTTAAGAAAAGATAAAGAAGCTTTACAATTATTGGAAAGTAATTTTAGACAAATGAATGACATCTCAAATGTACATAATATTGATAAAATGTATGAATTGGCCATCACAATAGCTGAAAAAACTAAGGACACTACAAAACAATTATTGCTGAGAAAAAAATTAAATAAAATTCAAAAAATAAAAACAGATGATCAATTAAAAGCTAGAGATATCATCCATAAAAACGATTTTCAGACACATAAAAATCAAATAAAAACGATCAAAGATCAAAACAAGAAAAGTATTACCATAAAAAATATTTTTATATCTATCAGTATAGTTTTGATTGCAATCTTGGTAATTTCCTTTATTCTTCATCGAAGAAACACTATTGCAAACAAAAGAAGGTTTGAACAAATAATTTTAAATCTTCAATCTGATCATTCACAACAAAAGAAAAAAACTGAAGCTGCAATATCAGAATCAGAAGTCTCCATAAAAGATGATCAAGCAATTAAAATATTACAGAAATTAGAAAAACTTGAAGATTCGGATTTTTTCATTCAGCAAGATTGTAATTTATATAGTACTGCAAAAAAAATTGGAACCAATACTTCTTATTTGTCTAAAACATTAAATGAATATAAAAAACAATCTTTTGTTGAATACTTGAATAATTTAAGAATCAACTATGTTCTAAACAGATTGAAGAATGATTCTAAGTTTAGGGCGTATACTATAACAGCAATATCAGAAGAAATCGGATATAAAAGCACAAACACTTTTACGAAAGCATTTAGAAAAAAGACCAACCTCACACCATCATATTATATAAAACAATTTATTAAGGAAGAAAATAAGAATACCTCAAATTCATAAATTTGAGGTATTAACTACTATATTCGAAACTTTGATAAACTATTTTAGCATTAAAACTATCTCATGCAAAAAATTGTTTACCTCATACTTTTTCTTTTTAGTTCGAAAACCCTTATTTCACAAGAAGCTGATCATTACATTCAAGTATTAATTACGATTCAGGATAACCCTGATCCAACTGATAATCGAAAACAAGTTTTCGAACTATCTTTTAAACAAGAAGTCCCTAAAACCTTCTTTACAGACGATGTTGTTGTATTTGACTTAAATGTCTCCAATCAATCCTCGCTTCCTAGACCGCGTCTAAAATTAGAGTATGCACCTTGTCATCGATGCGGATACAACAGAGGTGGTTCATTAAGGCCAATTATTATAGAACCTTGTGACGAAGTTATCTTTTTTAACAGAGATGATAAATGCGATAAGCTTTTTACTCACGTATTCATAGAAGAGCTTTTAAATCTTGAACAATTAGGTTTCAATAATTTATTAGTAAATCTTTCTTACTATGATAAAAGAGAATCGAATTTTGTTACAGTTAAAGAAACTATACATGAATTTGATGTACTTCCGATAGCACCAGATCTAAAAACGATACAAAAGGTAGCTTCTATTACACAAGGAGGTTATGTTAATAATATCAAATTAAGCGCTCAAACTCTTATCCAAAACATTAGTAATTCTAGCACTAATGAGGAAAGTTTTGTTCACTATTATCTTTCTTATGATGAAATGCTAGATGCATCCGACTTACTCGTTACTAAAAGACAAATTCCATCAATTAAAGGAAATGATGAATTTAATTTAACCATCGGTCAACAGACAATCTACCCACCATTAAATAATATTAATTATGATGAGTTTTGTTATTTAATTGCTTATGTAGATCCAGAAAATCGAATACTTGAAAAAAATGAAACCAATAACATTAACGCATTCAATTTATGTCAAACAATAGCAGAATTTGACCAAAACAAAAATCAATTAGTTGCATATCCCAATACCATAAAACAATTCTTATATGTACAATATAGTGGTACAAATACTAACGAATCTGTTATATTAAACATATACAATACAAAAGGAATATTAATTCATATCATATCTGCTTTACCATATAGAAAGGAAGAACAGCAAAACATCTATAGAATAAAAAATCCAAATTTAGAAGCTGGTCTATATTATTATCACTTTCAGATAGATTCCCAAATGATAAATAAAATAATGGTCAAAGATTAATCAATCTAATATTGTACTATATAAAAGAAGGTCTTACAGTTTAAAAAGTTAAGCTCATCAGGAGCCATTATATACAAATCTGTTAAACACTTAAATTAAATAAATATATAAAGTCTTTTTAGGCTTTGTTTCGCTTTGTATAGAGAATCATCTTTTTATTAGAAATGTAAATTTATAAATCTGCGTATACTATACTTTAATATTTACAGGTACTCCCATAGTTTAGCAGTCGAAACGACGTCGATTCATTTTTTAATTCATCTCAAAATCATTTTACAATATGAAAAAATTAAGAATCAAAATTTTAGCTATTCTATGCACAAGTGTTTTTATTTCTTGTGATCAAAACGAAACTACTGAAGATCTACAGTTGTTAGAACCGGATGCTGAAATTAATTTGTTAGATCAAATTTCTGAAGACATTATGATTACCACAAAAGGTATTATGGATTCAGAGAATAGTCAATCCAAAAACTTTCGCGGATTTGAATTTAACTCTGGAACGTTATTCGGTAATGGTCAAAGAAAGACGCTAGACTTTGCAAATAGAACTGTTGCTCATACAACGCAGTGGGTAGATTTAACTATTTCTACAACTGTAAATATTGAAAGTTTAGACAGATCTGAACGTAATTCTAACGTAACTGCATCTGGAAGATCAGATATTAGATTAGATGGTATTGGACAAGGTTTGAGTCTTTTATATCGTAAAGAAGGGGTTTTTGGTAGAACAAAAGTTACTCCTTTCACTTCAGCAAGATTTCATTCTAATATAGTACCTAGTCAAAATATATATGCAGAAGATGGACCAATGCAGTTAACGGTTCATGCTAATGAATTTGGGTGGATGTGGATTCGAGTAAAACAAAATAATGTCGAAAAACACAGTGCATTATATCGTTTCACTCCGCCATCAAATCCAAATAGCACATTTTCAGGTGGTAGTATAAGTCTTAGTCGATTTGCAGTGACAGGAGGAATTAATAATTCATTTGCTATCGCAACTTCATCTTATAATGGGTATGCTGGTTGGTTTGAAGAACAATAAAAAGTAAGTCTTCATATAATAAAAAAAGCCCTGGATGACCAGGGCTTTCACTACTTGTTCTATAAGCTTTACCAAATACTTACTCTTTTTTCCGGTGCTAAATACATGCTATCTCCTTCTTTTATATCGAAGGCGTCGTAAAATGCCTGTACATTTAGCAATGGCTGTATTGCTCTTGTAGTTCCTGGAGAGTGAGGATCAGTTTTAATTTGAGTTCTCAAAGCATCTTCTCGGATTTTTGTTCTCCAAACCGTTGCCCAAGACATGAAAAATCGTTGTTCTGGAGTAAACCCATCAATATCTTCAGGTCTTCCGTTTTCGGCTAAATGCATTTGTAAACCATCATAAGCACCCAAAACTCCACCTAAATCACCTATATTTTCTCCAAGTGTAAACTTTCCGTTTATGAATACACTGTCTAATACTTGAATTTTACTATACTGGTCTGCTAGTGCAGTCCCACGTTCAGTAAATTTTTCTAAATCAACATCAGTCCACCAATTAGAAAGATTTCCATCCGCATCAAAACGAGCTCCTGAATCATCAAAAGCATGAGATATTTCATGACCAATTACCGCTCCAATTCCACCATAATTTACAGCTTCATCTGCCGTATAATTATAAAATGGTGGTTGTAATATAGCTGCAGGAAAAACAATTTCATTAAATAATGGGTTAAAATATGCATTAACGGTCTGTGGAGACATTCCCCATTCTGTTTTATCTACAGGTTCACCAATTTCATTAATATTCTTTTTAAATCCCCATTCTGAAACAGCTATCATATTATCAAAATAAGAATTCCCATCCTTTACATCTAAAGTAGAATAATCTTCCCATTCATCTGGGTATCCTATTTTTACAGTAAACTTATCTAATTTCTGAATAGCTTTTGTTTTGGTGCTATCACTCATCCAATCCAAAACTTCAATTCTTTTTTGATATGCTTTAATTACATTGGCGATCATTTTCTCTGCCTTCGCTTTTGCTTCAGGAGGAAATTTCTCATCCACATATAGTTGACCAATAGCTTCACCTACAGAACCATTAACTCGTGCTAAAGCTCTTTCTTTAAGAGGTCTTTGCTTAATAGCTCCATTTAAAGTTTTGCTGTAGAAATCCCAATTTGCTTTTTCTAATTCCATAGAAAGTGTACCCGCTGAATCATTTAATGTTGCCCAACGCATTACCGTTTTAAGATCTTCAATTCCAGTATTAGCAAGAACGTTTTGCAGTTCCTTCATATACTTAGGTTGCATAACAATAACAGAATCCAATTGTTTTTTTACTTCTAAATCTTTCATCAACTTATTCCAATCAATAGAAGGAGTCATTTCTGTAAGTTGAGTTATTGATCTAGGATTGTTAAAGTTTCTAGTATCTCTACTCTCTACTTTATCCAGACGTGGTTCTGCAAGTTTTGTTTCAATTGCTAAAATTGTGGTGGCATTTTGTCGTGCTTGTTTCTCTGTTTCTCCAATATATTGCAACATTCGAGTAATATGATCCACATACTGAGCTCTAACTTCTTTAGATTTTTCATCTTGATCTAAATAATAATCTCTATCTGGCAAACCTAATCCACCAGGAGAAATATATGGAGCGTTAATCTCACTATTACTTAAATTAGGAAATGATACTAAACCTGCAAATGGTGCGGAAGCTGCAGGTTCAGTAGCTAATACAGTTTGTAAATCTTTTAAATTTTTGATTCCAGCAATTTTATCTAAAGTTGGCTTGATTGGGGTTATCCCAGCTTTATCTCTTGCTATCGTATCCATTATAGACTCATAAATTAATATAGCCTTATATTGATCAGTTCCTGCTGCGTATTTTCCACTAGCTTTTGCTTTTGCTAGAATATCCAACACATCATAATCAGTTTTCTTTCTTAACACTCCAAAACCTCCCCAACGAGTTCTATCCTCAGGGATTTCGGTATTCTTCATCCAATTACCATTAACGTAATTGTAGAAATCTTCCTTTGGACTTATAGATGTATCCATATTATCCAAAACAATTCCTGGAATTTTTTCTACAACCGCGATAGGCTCTTCTTGACTTTCTCCTTCTTTTTTAGTTTCATTCTTACAACTGACGAAAGCAATCGCAAATGCAACTAAAAAATACACTTTTCTCATTTTTGTATTCATTTTGTTAGCGAATTAAGTTTAGTTCTTMAAAATATGACGTAAAAATTGAGGATTCGTTACTCATATTAAACCCGCCAATTTAGAGAAAATGAAAAAATGAAGGAAATTCTTTACAAGGTTTAACGAACTATTGAAGAATAAAAAAAACATAAACCCTTGTAAAACAAGCATTAAGAAGTGTTTGTTGTTTCAAAATTAACACCTCTTTAACACTTTATAAATCTCGAGTTTTCTAAAAACCTGATTTTAATAATCTAGAATCAAAGTCAAATGGTTCTATTTCAACTAATTTTACCAAATTAAAATCTGGGTGCAATGGATTTATCAATAGATTTTGTTCTCTTGGTACAATAATGCTAGGTACTTTTAACCCAAGAGATTTATTTTCTGATATCCAATTCATTGCAAAATGTTGGATACCTGTTGAGGGTGGTATTTTATTCCAATCTTTGGGTAATTCCTTAATATCAATAGTAGAAACTAAATCATCAGGTAACTCGATGGTGGCTAAAGCCATATTATCTGGAAAATATGCAGCTGGAAGGTGAGCTAAAACTTCTAAAACAGAAAGAGCTGAGTTTGTACTTGTGTACAAAACAGCCACTCCTTTTGGATTCCATCTACCTCCTACCGTCTTCGCTCCTATACCAGTAAGGTCTCGTATGTATTTTTGTTTCGCTATTCTATATACTAACATTATGCAAAAATTCCATGCTCTATACGAATCAATTCTTCGTTTAATAACTGAAATCCAAATGTTGTATCAAGTAGTTCCTTTGGTTTTTTAGTAGCTAAAGCAACATTTGGAAGTTCCATCCACTTCTTAAAACGTTCTAAATCACCAAAGATATTCTCTCCTCTTGCATAAAGTTTTGCCAATTGCAACGCTTTTGCACTTGCCTCAGTACTCAGTTTCTTTTTTAATTCGTACCGTTGTATAGTTCGTTCAGAAACATGTAGCACATGTGCTAATTCACTAAGATCAAAATCTATTGTTTTAGCAAGATGTAATAATGCTCTTTTATCGATTCCATTCCTTGATAATTCTATAAAATCATATATATTATGCAAAGGTATATCTATGTTTAAATACCTTAACAATCCCTGACTTTCAAGACCATCATAATCTAAAGGTGATACTGCGCTCATACACTACATTTTTTACATGACAAATGTACAAAAAAAAATGACAAGTGACTTATTTATTCCAAAATTAAATCTAATTCATGGTCAATAACATCTAAACGAGCTTCCATAGATCGAATAGCAATCTTTGACAAATACCTTCCTAAAGGTAGAACAGGTTTTATCTTTTCATCTCTTTCTAAAACAGAAACTGAATCAGTATTCTTTACAGAAGGTGTGATTTCGGTTCTCTCCAAAGCCATAATATACTCATCTCCTAATCTTTCCATAATCTCTCGTGTATGCCCATATCGTACATTTTGTAAAGTAGTCAACGGTGCAGTTAGCTGTGTGTTGGTTTTATTGATTTTACGTTTTTGACCATTTGTAATAATCAGGTGTTTAATTTTTACTTTTTCTAATAATGTAGGAAACGAATCCCTCAATACCTGTCTCAACACTTCCTCGACACCTTTTGATACTCTACCACCAACATTATCATAATATCCTGAATCGGCATATTGATTGGACTCACCATTTCCATTTCTAATTTCACCTACAGGAGTTACAAAAGGGAAACTAGCATTGATTCTCATTGCTGTAGAAAGCTTTATAGATTTTTTTGGATAGGTAGACTGTATTGTATCAATAAAATCATTCATCCCTACCAAAGGGCGCAAATTCGAATAGGTAACCGGACTAATTATATTGTAATTCCCAGTTTGCGTGTGTGTCGTATTAATAAATAATAATGGTGGAGTTAGTGATGTAGCTCTTTTCTTATTTTTGGAAGAGACATCTCTATAAAAGGATAAAAATTCTTTATTTAGAATAGGTTTTCCTTCTGAATCTAAAAAAAAATTATCGTACGCTCTACTCCATTGTTCTTCTAATAATTGTCCTCTATTTTTAAAACTAAACAAACTTGTAACTTCCTTAAATAAATCTCTTCCCAATAACGATACTAAGGCTATAGATAGATAATTCTCTTGATAAATAATACTCGCTTTATATTTTGGATACGTATTCTTAAGATCAGATGTGGTCTTAAAGTCTGCTATTCGATTCGATAAGGCTGCATTCTGAGCTTCTGCAAAAAACATAGAATTACCTACACTTCCTCCTGAAGCACCTGTTAACGAAAGTAAATTCTCATTAAAATAAACACCATTTGACTTTTCATATAAATAACTATGCACTAAAAAAGACCATAACCCGGCTCTGGATCCTCCGCCTTCAGAGGAGACCATAATTATAGGAAAAGTATCATTGCTATTTTTAATAATATCTTCTCTACTCTTCAACCAATCATAGATATATGTATCTAGAGAGTCTCTATTTATGGAAGTATCCTGCAATTCAAGTTGATAATGATCCGAACTATCCGCAAAAAACCTTGCCGAAAAAACACCAAATACCGTAATTATTGATAAAAGAGGTAACCCAATCTTTTTTCCCAACAAAATAAGAATAAAACAAATCATAAATAGACTTAAAAGCGATAAGATCAAAATTGATAATGGATTTACTCCTGTTGCTAAATTTGGATAAAAATTAAAAGCAAAAAAGGTCAGCAATATTAAAAATCCAAATAGTAAAATAGCTCCATAGAACAGCCTCTTGGGAAAACTTTTAAGGAATTTATAACTATTAAATGATAATGAAAAAAACAGCAATGTCAGAGCAGAATTGGATAAGAACAATTTCCCTAAATCCCTTTCTGCTTGAGTATTCAACGTTCCTATAGATATAATAAAAATCATTAAACCAATGGAAACTCCATAAAAAATTATTGTCGTATTCTTGCTTCGACTCAACAAATCTTTTAGCAAATTATATACTATAGGTTCTGATAGTAGTAACAAGAGAAAGAGCACTAAAAGGAGTACATTTGTTGGATTCAAAAATGTAGTATAGGTATTTTCTAAACCAAATAGTTCCATGGCATTAAGAATACTCAATGCAGATATAGCTAGTACTAATATTCCTAAAATTCTTGGTAGTGTTTTTCTCATATGAATTCTAGTACGATAAGAATAACTAGCAGCTTCACTCCTATCTTGAAATCGATAATGTTGATTAGGAATAAAACCTATGAGATTTTGAATGGTAATATCCTTATAATTATGAAAATAAAAGTATTTAGGAATATTCCATATCAGAAAAGCAGCAATTGTGAGTAAAGTAAAATATAAAGGAACTTCTAAAAAGAAAGCATCAGTTTGATTTAGAATTAAAAGCAAATCAATAGTTTGAGGAAAATGCCATAAAGCAAAATATACAAAAGCAATAAAAATAACACTTATGATATTATTTGCTAATTCTTTAAGTAGGGTTTTAAACCAAATACTAAAACCTTGGAAACATAATAAAAGTTGGTTCTTCATCTTACCCAAATTTAGAACTTAAAATTCTTAAAATCATTAGTCTTTGGTAAATTGGCAATTAAAATTAAACATTGTAAGTATTTTCTTTCCAAACTAGAAGCACAGCAATAAACTCACTGTCAACATGTTAATAAAAGCATAAATTTTAACATTTGTCTAAACACCAGTGTTTAAAGGCTTGAGAAGGTTTTTTCTTAGATCAATTACAATTCAATTAATATTTAAATATAATTACCTACGGTTTTAACGTAAAAATTTGTATCTTGTCGTTAAATAAGAGTATTTGAACGTAAAAACACTCTTTTAAGTAAGTTAATTCTTACTTTTTTAATTGCAGTTTAACCCAAAAAACTGAACCTTATGAAAAAACTACTACCCCTAGTAACCCTACTTTTTGCAAGTGTGGCATTTGCAAATGTAAAAATTGACATTTCATATAAATTAATGTCAGTAACAGAAAATACCGTTATCAACGGTTTAGATGAAAATGCTGAAGAAGGTGTGATATTTATAACAGAGAGCTTACATATAGAAAATGGAGCTCGTATTAAGATAAGGAACGCCTGTTTAATCATATTAGGAAATATTTCTGGAAATGGAATTTTAGATGTTGATGAAACAGCAACCGTAACTTTAGAAGGTGAGAAAAAAGGAAGAGTAACATTTATTGATCGCTTCTTGGCAGATTCTACATGCCAACAAAGTACAGGATTAGAAACATTCAAAGATATTAAAGACGTGCCCCTAGGTCTTACATATAGTCTTTATACACTAACAGGAAGACTATTAGACAATGGTAAAATTGATGAATATATCCACAACTACAGAGATCCTAAAACGTATTTCATAAAAGTAGAAGGATATAAATTAAGAAAAATTGTTTTTAAAGGTTAAATCAATCATAAAAAAGTAAGGTTTTATGATAGCACGGCCGTAATGGCCGTGTTTTTTTATGCTACAAATTCTCAAGTTTAKGTTTCTTGATTACAAAGCAATATTTTTGCGAGAAAATATTTATAAAATGATTTCTGTATCCGAGGCATTATCTATAATTTCTAATATATCTTATACTCCAAAAGCCACTACAATTGCATTAAAAGATGCTAATGGTTTAGTACTTAGCGAAGATATTCATTCTCCAATTCACATGCCTCCTTTTAGACAATCCGCTATGGATGGTTATGCTGTATCACCAAATAATAGTAATACCTACGAAATAATAGGTGAAGTACAAGCAGGTAGCCCAAAGGATTATACATTATTACCAGGTCAAGGCGTTCGAATATTCACAGGTGCTAGAGTTCCTGAGAGTGCAAAATCCATTGTTATTCAGGAAAAAGTACAGAGATCAGAAGATCGTATTACTGTAGATGGAGAAATCCTTATTAATCAAAACATAAGGTCTGCGGGAGAACAGATACAGAAGGGAGCAGTAGCCTTAACCAAAGGAACCAAACTAACTCCAGCTGGAATTGGATTTCTAGCAGGATTAGGAGTTACCGAAATCAACGCCTATTCTTCACCTACTGTTGCTATTATTACTACTGGTGATGAATTAATTCCTCCAGGAACAGAACTCAAAGAAGGGCAAATTTATGAAAGTAACTCTATACAGTTAGAAGCCGCACTTCGACAACTTCATATCAAAAAAATCCAAACATATGTGGTTCATGACGAATATGAACAAACAAAAAAAACTATTGAGGAAGCAATTAATAATCATGAACTAGTTCTAATAAGCGGTGGTATATCAGTTGGAGATTATGACTTTGTGAAAAAGGCTTTAACTGATTTAGAAATAAAAGAATTATTTTACAAGGTTAAGCAAAAACCAGGAAAACCTTTATTTTTTGGTAGTAATGATACTACTCATGTTTTCGGTTTACCGGGAAACCCTGCCTCCTCTCTAACCTGTTTTTATATCTATGTACTTCCAATCATTGAAAAAATGAGAGGGATTAATACTAGCGGTTTAGAAAGAACTTCTAAAGCGTTAACTGCTGATTTTGTAAAAAAAGGAGACCGTGCCCAATTTTTAAAAGCTAAAATCGCTGATCAATCTGTTGAAATTTTGGAAGGACAAAGTTCTTCTATGTTATATACGTATGCTATCGCTAATGCGCTAGTATATATTCCCGAAAACATCAATAAAATTCCTAAAGGTGATTTAGTAGAAACCTTTATTTTACCAAGATAATATTATCAATTTTCTGTAGTGAATATTCTTAATATTTAGATTTAAACTTTGAAATTTAGCTTATTTTGAAGAAATCATAAAAATTTCTGAAAGTTAAAAGACTTTATCTTTTTCGTTATATCTTGCAGGAAACAACGATGTTTATGTACCATATTAAAAGTAGAATCTGGATTGAAGGAAAAGAAGGTGTTTTTCTTGGTGAAGGAAGAATCAAAATTCTAAAAGCCATAATTTCCGAAGGCTCTCTTTCTAAGGCTGCAAAGTCATTAGGTATGTCGTACAAAAAAGCCTGGAATTTAGTCGATTCAATTAATAAAAATGCTTCCGCTCCTATTATTAAAACAAATACCGGTGGTAGCGGTGGTGGTGGAACAGAAATCACGGAATACGGGCTAAAAATGATCACTGCTTTCGAGAATATAAACAAAAAATGTTGGGATTTTCTTGATCAGCAATTAAAGGAATTACAGTAATGATTTTATGGAGTGATTTGGACATAACAGGAATAGTATTAGCTGGTGGCAAAAGCAGTAGAATGGGGTATGATAAAGGACTAAAACTTCATTTAGGAAAACCTTTTATCTCCCATATTATCAAAGCACTGGAAACAATTACCAAAAAAATAATAATCATTACAAGTAATAAGGAATATGAGATTTTTGGTTATCCATGTATGCCTGACATCATACCTAATTTAGGACCTGTTGGCGGTATATACACAGGTTTAAAAAGTACTAAAACCTCACAAAATCTTGTGCTCAGTTGTGATATACCTTTTATTAATGATACCGTTTTATTTCGTCTTGTTTCGGCATATGAATCGAATTATGATGTTATTAGTTACGAAGAAAACCCTTTAATATCATTGTATAATACCTCAGTGATAGACACATTTTATGAGAGTATCCAAAAAAGGCGTCTCAGTTTGTTCAAAACGATAGCTTCCTTGAAAGTAAAAAATGTACCTGTTGAGAACGACATAAAACCGTTTATAAGAAATATCAATACACAACAACAATATAAAGAAGCGATACAATGAAGTTGAAAGTTTTATATTTTGGAATGATAGCCGAAGCTGTTAATTGTAAGGAAGAAGAAATTTCCTTGCAACCAGGAAGTACTGTAGAACAATTATCTAATTTACTAATCAGTAAATATGAAAAACTAAATGATTTATCTTTTAATATAGCTGTTAACAAAGAAATTCTAAATCAAAATATACCTATAAATTCAAATTCTGAAATAGCATTACTACCTCCTTTTGCTGGTGGTTAATAATAGATTGACTCAACAAATTTTAAGAATTGAATTGCTATTCGTTAATAAAGTTCAATTTTAAATTGAATTGAAGGAAAGAGAATAAAATATACAAATGGAAAAAAGAAAAACTGTTTTTGTAGAAGGTTCAATAAGCTCCAATTTTATTGCAAGTTCAATAGAAAAACATCAGACCAAAACTACTATTGGAGCGCATAACTTTTTCTTAGGGCAAGTACGTGCTGATCAAATTGAAGGAAAGATAGTTCAGGCAATCGACTATTCCGCATATCAAGAAATGGCAGAAGATAAGTTTTATGAAATACAAGAAGCTACGCTCACTAAATTTGATCTTACCAGTTTACATATATATCATAGTATTGGAAAAGTAGAGGTTGGAGAAATATGTCTTTTTGTTTTGGTTTCTGCTGCTCACAGAAGAGTCACATTTGATGCACTAGAATATTTAGTGGATACTATAAAAAAAGAAGTACCCATATTTGGCAAAGAGATTTTTGAAGACGAAACACATACTTGGAAGGTTAATAATTAGAAATGGTAGATATTACACATAAAAATAACACATTGCGGATAGCTACTGCTCAAGCTATTGTAAAAGTAGGTACTATTCATACCATAGAAGCTGTTGTATCCAAACAAATTCCTAAAGGAGATGTTTTTGAAATGGCTAAAACTGCTGGCTTGTTTGCGGTCAAAAAAACAAGTGACATCATTCCGGATTGTCATCCTTTACCTATAGAATATACAAAAGTTGATTATAGAATTAACGATCTTGAGATTGTGATTGAAATGACCGTTAAAACTATTTATAAAACTGGAGTTGAAGTTGAAGCTATGCATGGCGCATCGGTCGTTGCTCTTACCATGTATGACATGCTAAAACCTGTAGACAAAAATGTTGAAATAAAAGAAATAAAACTTCTGAATAAACGAGGTGGGAAATCAAGTTTTAAAGATAATGGTGAACCTTATATCGCTGGAGTGGTAGTATGTTCGGATTCAATATCTGCAGGTCATAAAGAAGATACAGCAGGTAAAGAAATTACAAAAAAACTACGAGAATGCGGTGTTACTGTAAATGTTTACACCATCATTCCAGATGAGAAAGATGAGATCCAAAAGCAGGTTAAACAATTATACGAAGAAGGTCATGATCTTATTATTCTAACTGGCGGTACTGGACTGTCTCCTAGAGATATTACACCAGAAGCAATTACGCCTTTGATCGAAAGAAGAATTCCCGGTATTGAAGAAAGCATTAGAAGTTATGGACAAGATCGTATGCCATACGCTATGTTATCCAGAAGTGTTGCTGGCGTAATAGGAGAATCAATAGTACTAGCACTTCCAGGTTCTACGAATGGAGCGAAAGAATCTATGGAAGCAATATTTCCCGCAGTATTACACACCTTTAGAATTCTCAAGGGAGCTAAACACAATGAAAACTAATTGAAAGGATTTGAATATCGATAGTAAAGACATATTAACAGATAACTTTGGCCGTAAACACACCTATCTTAGAATCTCTTTAACAGAGAAATGTAATCTTAGATGTACCTATTGCATGCCTGCTGATGGAATTCCGCTTACAGCCAAAAAACACTTAATGACTGCAGAGGAAATTTATAAAATTGCTACAGAATTTGTACGATTTGGTGTTACAAAAATAAGGCTAACTGGTGGAGAACCTATGGTTAGAAAGGATTTTCCTTTGATACTGGAACAACTTGCTAGTTTACCTGTTGAAATAGGAATTACTACGAACGGTATATTAGCCGATCGACATATACCATTATTAAAAGAGAATAAAATCAATAGCATAACTATAAGTATAGATTCTTTACAAAAACACAAATTCGAGAAAATAACCAGAAGAAATGAATTTGAAAAAGTATGGAATACCATACAAAAATTTCATAAAGAAGGATTTAAAGTCAAGTTAAATATTGTTCTGATTAAAAATTTCAACGAAGATGAGATCATAGATTTTATTAACCTTACCAAAGATCAAGATATCATTGTTCGATTCATTGAATTTATGCCATTCGATGGTAATCAGTGGAATATGGATAAATTAGTGTCTCTACAAGAAATTCTAGATAAAGTTCATTACAACTTTCCTTTACAATTAAAAAGGTTAACAGACCTCCCAAACGATACGTCTAAAAATTATAAAATTGAAGGTTATAAAGGTAGTTTTTCAATCATAAGTTCGGTAACCAATCCTTTTTGTGATAGCTGCAATCGTATACGTCTAACAGCAGATGGCAAATTAAAAAATTGTCTATTCTCCGGAAACGAATTTTCAATATTGGAACCGTTTAGAGCCAATAAATCAATATCTTCAATCATTCAAGAAGCATTACTACATAAATTTGCTGCTAGAGGCGGTATGGATACCTCAGAGAAATTAAAAAACCCCGAATTACATACTAAAAACCGAAGTATGATTAGTATTGGTGGATAATAGGGCGCTGAAAACCAACTACTTTATTCATTTATAAAAAAACCACTATATTTAGACAGATATCCCAATAAGGCCCCACACTAACCTTTATGGATGATTAACTAACATAAGATTGTCGTCAAAAAACCATCTATGAATCAAAAATCATGGTTAAAATCTGAAGCAGCCAAATATACTCTTTACGGAATATTGTTTGGATGTCTATTTCCCATTCTTGCCACTTCTATTGACATTATAAAACTTGGACAAGAATTCTCTTGGGAATCTATAGTTTTTGTGCAAAAAAATTATCCAATTCATTATATCATTGATACAGCTCCTTTTTTCCTTGGGCTTTTTGCCATGTTTGGAGGTCGTAATCTTGATAAATTAAAAGAAAAGAATAAACAAATTATTCAGGCATCAAAGTTTAAACAAGATTTTTTGGCCAATATGAGTCATGAGATTAGAACTCCAATGGTAGGAGTAATCGGAATGATTGATCTTCTTTTTAAGAATACTTCCTTAGATGAACTACAAAAGGAATATGTAACTACAATACATCAGTCTTCTTTGAACCTTTTAGATATTTTAAATCAGATTCTAGATCTGTCTAAAATGGAAGCTGGAAAATTTACGCTTTCTCCAAAAGGAATTAATTTCAAGAAATTAGTAAATCAAAACGTCGACTTATTTCTTGCTAACAGTAAAGCAAAAGGCATTCATCTAGTCGCTGATTATGCAGATAATCTACCAGAACAGATTTATGCAGATGATAAACGATTGATGCAGATTATATCCAATCTTATCGGAAATGCGGTTAAATTCACAAACGAAGGTACCATTACAGTAAAATCCTCCTTGGTAAGTAGAAAAAATGATGATCTTACTATTAAAATAGAAGTTATAGATTCTGGTATTGGTATCAGCAAAGAAGATCAAGAATCCCTTTTTAAAAGGTTTAGTCAAGTACACAATGAAGCTATCCTTGTCGGTGAAGGAAGTGGTCTAGGACTTACCATCAGTAAAAAACTAGTTGATTTATTAAATGGAAAACTTGGCGTAACCAGCGAGGTAGGAAAAGGAAGTAACTTTTGGTTTACTTTCAAAACCAAAATATCTGATGCTGTTATTCCAAATGTAGATAGAGCTTTTGACAAAAGTAAAGATCAAAAATTCAATCTACACATCTTGTTAGTAGAGGATTCTGACACCAACATACTAGTTTCCAAACAAATCCTAAAATACCTTGGCTGTACAGCTGATGTTGCCAAAACGGGAAGAAAAGCCATTGAAATGTTCGAAGAAGACACATATGACCTTATACTCATGGATATCAATCTTCCTGAACTTGATGGTGTGGAGACCTGTAAACTAATTCGAAAAGGATATAAAAAGGTGCCACCAGTTATTGCGATTACTTCTAATGCACTACCTGGTGATGCGGAACGTTTTATCGCAAAAGGACTAGACGATTATATCACCAAGCCATTTACTACCGAGATACTAAATATCAAGCTAAAAAATTGGTTTGGAGATCATAGCGGTTATCACTAAAATGCAGGATGATTCATAGTTTATYATTCTAATTTTATGAATGTAGTCTTAAAATAGTACAAATTTTTAGAAATCAACATTCATTTCACTACGACGATTATATCTTAAAGGCTCAATAATTAGCGCATTTTTAACTATTGTAGATAAAATTTCATTGGTTATTTTAGTATATTGTATTCTTAACATTCTACCCTCAAAGACTTAAGAATGAAATTATTAACTGAACGAATTTGTTATGAATACTAAGAATACTTTTTTAAGTAAAAAAGGCTTTACCTTTTTGCTTTCTATATTTTTAATTATAGGATACACTGATCAGATTCAAGCATTTAGCTTTTTTCAAGATTCAGGTATTCAAGAAGGAGTGAACTATGATGAATATAAAGGAATCGTAGTAGACCGACAATCAAATGATGCACTAGCTTCTGCTACAGTTGCGTTAAACGGAACGAATATATCCACAATTACAAATGCTGAAGGAGAGTTTTTATTAAAAGTACCAAAAGACATTTCTAGTACAAGTATTACAGTTTCCTTTTTAGGATATAAAGACAAAACTGTATCTCTTTCTTCACTTCAAGGTGACAAAACCAAAATTAAATTAACCGCATCGGTAACAGAATTGACAGAAGTTAATATTGACCCGAGAGATCCTGAAGCACTCATTAAAGCAGTCTTAAGCAAGCGTGGGATAAATTATCAGAATGATAATACTATAATGACTGCATTTTATCGAGAAACCATTAAAAGACGTAGAACCTATGTTTCGCTTTCGGAAGCTGTTGTAGATGTTTATAAAAAACCATACTCATCTAGTAAAGATGATGTTATGAAACTTTACAAAGCTCGTAAAAGTGCTGACTATAAGAAATTGGACACACTTACCTTAAAACTTCAAGGAGGACCGTCCAGTACTCTTTTTATTGATGTCATGAAAAACCCGGACCTTCTTTTTACCGAAGATATTTTAAAAATTTATGACTTTAGTTTTGACACTTCTACCAAAATTAACGACCGTTATATTTATGTTTTAAAGTTTAAACAAAAGCCATACATCAAAGATCTTTATTACTATGGCAAGCTATATATTGATTCCGAAACATTAGCTTTAACAAAAGCAGTATTCAGCTTAAATCTTGATGACAGAGATGAGGCGAGCAAACTCTTTGTACGAAAGAAACCAAGCAGAGCGAAAGTATATCCAACCGTTGCAACCTACAACATGAATTACAGAGAAAAAAATGGTAAATGGTATTACGGCTACGGAAAAATAGATTTGGTATTCAAAGTAAACTGGAAAAAGAAATTATTTAATTCTACTTACAAATTAAATATAGAGATGGCAGTGACGGATTGGAGAATAAATAAGGATAATGAAAACCTCAAGTTTAAAGAACGATTGAAGTCCTCTGTGGTAATCAATGATGAAGCTTCAGGATTTTCCGATCCTGAATTTTGGGGAGAATACAATGTAATTGAACCAGAAAAATCTATTGAATCTGCGATTAAAAAAATCAAAAAACAATYACGAAAATTAAATTGATATAATTGTTAATCAAAAAAAAACAGGTGCATCGGATGTACCTGTTTTTTTTTGATTAACATACTTAACCAGCGTTCATATTCGTTATTTTTACATTCAAGGGAAACAAAATGTCACATCTTTTATTAAGAAGTGTCTTTATCATACTATATTCTAAATTTACCATATGAATCGCATTGGGTGCATTGTACTGCTTATTCTACTATCAACTTCACTTTTTGCACAAAAAAAAATAGACTCAACAAAGGCTAAAGAAGATTTCAAAATTTTCAAAAACATTCTTAAAAAAGGACATCCTGGTCTTTATGATTATATAAATGAATTCGAATATGATTCACTAATAAATGTAACCGAAGAATCCCTATCTCAAGAGATTACTGATATTGATTTGTTTAAAAGAATGCAACAAATTACAGATCAAATTAGAGATGGTCATTTAATGTTATTTGCTCCGAATACCGTAAAAAGCACTCAATATTACTTTCCTTTAATTTTAAAAATTATACAAGCAGAGTTTTATGTGGATACGGATGATTTTGAAATTCCAATTGGCTCAAAAATCACTGATATTAATGGGGTATCTGCAGTAACAATTTTAGAAGCATTAAAAAAGTATGCTCCTACTGACGGTTATAATCTTACCAGGAAATATAGAGATATCGAATTGAAATTTGGGCTATATTACATCTATGAATATGGGTTACAAAAAGAATATATAATCCAATACATAGAACCTAATGGAGTGTCAAAAACAGTAACACTGCCTGCAGAATCTTTTGTAAATGCAAAACACCGAAACATCAAACGAAATTCTTATTTCTCTAATTATCATAATGCAACAGACAAAGTAGCTTTTTTTTCAAAACATATTAACAACAAAGAACCTTTTGTATATTATAAAGAAGATCTTAAAACGGCCATTTTGGTTGTCAATTCTTTCGGAGTAGATATCAGGGCATTCAAGTCTCGTTTGGTTCAGCTTTTTAAAGAAATCAAAAAGAAAAAAATGAAACACCTCATTATCGATATACGTAATAATGATGGAGGTTTTCGCCCAAATTCTGTACATCTATACTCCTATGTTTCTAATAAATTATTTAAACAAAGGACCAGTGCTTTTGTCTCTTCAATAGAAGTTCCAGAAAAATCCCATGTTACAAGAACCTATGGCGAAAAAGAATTTTTAAAAGATAAGTTTTACCAACATCCAACATATAATGGTTGGAAACTCGATTTTGATGATTTAGAAACAATGATGGTCCCTCATAAGGATAGGTTTAAGGGCAAAACATATATTCTTGCTGGTGGCACTACATTTTCTGCTGGTTCTGCATTAGCACTCTTGGCCAAAAATGATCCAGATGTTCTTTTGGTAGGCGAAGAAACTGGAGGTGGTTATTATACACATATTGGGCAATTTCCGGTATACTATGAATTACCAAATTCCAAAATTATAATGATCATGTCTATGGAAAAAATCAAACATTATGTAAAAGATACCAGTATTCCTAGAGGTTCTGGCGTTCCTCCCGATCGTGCAATCACTTTTTCTGTAGAAGATTTAATTCAAGGTAAAGATGCCCAATTAGATTATATTTTGAGATTAATAAAAGGATAAAACTATTTTTATCTCACAAAATCACCTTCCCTAATCTTCTAAAGAATCTAATAAATTAGTATAATCATATTGTAAATCTTCATGTAAGGTCGCTATAATTTTTCTAATGCTATTTATTTGTCTATCATAAATACCTAAAAGTACTCGATTATTAGTAATAGATGGCTGGATATTTTGTAATTCAGCACAGAAATGAATTAGTATTTCCACTTCGGTTTCCTTTTTACCGGAATACCTAATGTACTTCTTACTAATTCTTAATATCTTTCTTACACTTTTTTTTATATAATAATAAGTCTTGGTATTGATAAGACTAAACTCTTTTGATATCTCTTTCTGTACTTCTAAAATATAACTGTTTTCATCCGAAGCTTCATAAAGCAAATAGGTTAATAGTTCTTTGTTTTCTTTTTTGAATTTAGATAACCGTAAACATAGAGCGACTAATTCTTGCTGAGAAGAATTCTCCAACTCTATTTTCAATTCCCTTACCGTAGCTGCTTTCATAAGAAGTAAAAAATATTTTTACGAACATAGCCATAAAAAATCGGATATATTTGAAAACACCAGTAGTTTATACTAAAAAAACAGGAACAATTTTTGATATATAAATATGAAACTAAGGAATCGTTTGGAATAACTAATTAAACTGACTCCTAATCGTTTTTACTAACCTTTAAAAACTTATTAATGAATAGATATTTTACACTATTACAAGTATTTGTTTTTTCTACCTTATTAAGTTCATGTTCTGACCAACCTAAAGAACCCTATCAAATCCCTGAAAACCCAATAACACTGATTGCCGGTACTTCTGGTAAAACTTGGAAAATTGCCAAGCGTTATAATGATGGAACAAGAATGAATATGGCTGGATGTTTTTTAAAGTACCGAAACACCTATCTCCCTAATATGACTGTAAAGGATAATAATGATACTCAAAGAGATTGCGGACCTTCCTTAAATGCTGATTGGGAAATAACACAAAACAAAAAAGGGCATTACTTCATTAAGGTAACCAGTGATCAGCTTCCTGAATTAATGAATATTGAAAAAGATTATAAATACTTTCAAATTACTTACCTTTCTAAAGACAGTTTAGAACTTCGATATAGACATGCACAGTTTTCCGGTCAAGTAAGAATTATCAAAGATTTATATGTCCAGGAAGATATAAACGTACCTAACCGAGATTTTCATCATAAATAATACGATAGTAAAAAAGAGTATATCTATAGGGAACATTTAGATTTCTATATATAAAATGTTCACACTACTTCTAATACCATTTTCTCGAAATCTTCTTTAGGAGCATCACATAATGGACATTGATAAGTTTCTGGAAGTTCTGAGAAACTTGTTCCTGCAGAAATCCCTGATACCATATCTCCAATAGATGGATCATATATGGTTTGGCAATGTTTACATTGATGTACTTCTATTTCTGTTTTTTCTTTTTTAGCAGGAATTCCCGTAAAACTTTCATCATCTCCTTCTCCCAAATTTTGAAAATATGTCTTGGTCAATTCAAGGAGTATGCCTGGCAAATCCATTTGATCAATATCTTGGGCGTAAACAATATATTTACGAGTATTAGGATCAAAATTCTTTGCGTATAGTACATTATAAGTAGGCCTAACAACAAAATCCTTAACTGCATCTGGAGTTTTATTTTCCTCGATAACAACAGAAGTAAAATACCTTTTCTGTCTTCGTCGCATACTAATTGTAAAAGTCATCCCATAGGTACTGATATCATTTTGATCAAAATTCATGACCAAAAACTTCTTCAGATCCAACGCTTTCTGGCTTCCTACAGGTAAATGCCAGTTTAGCTCTAATGCAGAATGCCTAACATTAATACCAAATTGCCCTAAAAGTTTTTCTAATGCCAATTTACAGTCTTTTGGAATTCCTTTGATAATGAAAGATTTCCAAGGTGTTAGACATATCTTACCAATACGATATTCTATACAAAACTCGCATAGTGCTTTTAAAAACTTTAAATCGTATTTATTATTCCTCCAATACAACCCTAACCAATACTGATTGATCCCCATTTTATTCATTCCTTCATAATACGGGAATGGTTTAAAACTAACACTTAAAGGTTTTTCTATGGTTCTATTATTAGTATCAATGCTTTCATTAAGAAAATGAAACAACTCTTCTACATTATTTACCTTTCTATAGATTTTTTCAATTTCCTGAGCAACTTTTGCTATGTCCCAAGTATATATTAATACTGGATAAAAAACTTCCTCCCACTCTGGTAGTTTTAAAAATAAATACCAATAATCCTCATGTGGAGAAGCAATAAAATTAAGATCTCCAGAAAACAACGAAACCATCTGTTGTTGCGGGTCAGAAATATTAATTTTTAATTTCGGTTTATAACGAAATTGCTCCAAAATGTACAAATAAGTAGTCCCTCTCAACCAAACTGTTGAATTAAAAATATCTATTGACACGTAAGAACAACTTATATTCTGTTCTATTTCTGGCGCAAAAAAACCAGACTTAAATGATTCATTTTCAGCAACCAACACTCCTTTATTATCTTTAGATGGAAATATGATATCTTGCCTAGAACCAAAATGAAAAGTGTCTAGTCCTAAATCTTCTGCATATATTATAATACGCTGTAATTCACTAGGTGATAAAATTCCTCCTTTGATATTTACTCTATGCATAAAATCTTCCATACTATGCTAATTGCATTACATTATTCAATACTTCTTTTACTTCTGGTTTACAGCTCCCACAACCTAATCCAGCACCTGTTTTGGTACAAAGTTCAGCAAAGTCTTCACATCCTGATTTTATAGCTTCTTCTAAGTTACCCTCACCTACTTGACTACAGGAACAAATCAATTTACCTAATACAGGCTCATCTGGCTGCGAGGATCGAAGCAGCTCTTCTCTTTTTTCTGAAAGCTCGATTTTTTCTTCAATAAGTCTTTTAAAATCTGCAAACTCACTTTTATCCCCCATAAGGATGGCACCTACCAACCAATCATTTTTAATAATACATTTTTTATAAAAACGTTTCCCTACATCCATGAAGATAACTTCTTCGTAAGATGGATCATCTTTTGGCATATCTATATTACCGATACTACAAAGATCTAAGTCCTCAAATTTCAGGATATTCATAAACACAGATCCTCTATAAATAGCACTAAAATCTCCTAAAAGATACTTAGCTACAATATCTGATTGTTGTTCTGCTGCTGCGGTAATTCCAAATAAATTCCCTTCGAATTCTGCAATCTCTCCAACTGCAAAAATATTAGGGTCATTAGATTGTAAATATTGATTTACTAAAATTCCACGTCTACAATCTATCCCAACAGCTTTAGCAAGATCAATATTCGGGATCGTACCGATAGAATATACTACAGCATTACAACTAAATGATTTACCTGATTTTAGATTTACTAGCAATGCTCCAGAATCTTGATTAAATACAGTATCTACTTCATTATCAAAATGAATTTGAATTCCTTTTTCACGAACATCTTCAGCAAGCAAACGACTGGCAATGATATCCAATTGTCGTTCCATTAATCTATTTCCTCTTTGTACAATAGTAATTTTCACATCTTTTTTACGCAACGCGGCTGCCAATTCCAATCCTAACAAACCTCCTCCTACAATAGTAACATGTTGTTCATTTTCTGGCAATCCACTATCATCAAGATACTTCTTTAATTTATCAGCATCGCCACGATCTCTCATTGTAAACCTTCCTGGCAAATGAATTGGCACTTCTTTTGGCACAAACGCCCTACTTCCAGTAGCCATTAAAACGATATCATACTCATGTTTTTCACCTTTACTATCTATAAGATATTTCTCTTCTCTATTAATTTGCGTGATTGGATTACTTGTAGACAAATTCACGTTAAGAGATTCCATACTACCTTCTCTCATTTTTTGTAATTGTTCCCATTTAAGTTCTTCACTTACATATTCTGGTAACAACACTCTATTGTAAAATGGATATGGTTCTTTAGAAAACACCGTAATATCATCTTCTTTATTATGCTCTCTATATGTTTGTATAAATCGATATGCTGCTGTACCAGCCCCAATGATACATATTTTCTGTTTTTCTTTTACAAATTTAGATACTTGTACGGCAGAGAATTTAAAATCTGGTTCTTTAGAAATCGGATCAATAATACTAGTAGTTAAATTATTTGCTCTACCATAATCATTTCCTAGTACCTTACCCCAATGCATTGGAAGAAAAACAACTCCTTTTCCAATTGTATCACTTACCTTTACCTTTACTTGTACTTTCCCTCTTTTACTTTCTACGATAGCAATATCACCATCTTTTATTTTTCTGAGAAAAGCATCTACTTGATTTATTTCTAGAAAAGGATGCGGAATATGAGTCAGCAACCTATTTACTTTTCCTGTTTTAGTTCTCGTATGCCATTGGTCACGTACTCTTCCAGTTGTTAATATCAAAGGAAATTTTTCTGTAAGCAATTCTGAAGTTGGTTTCGTGAACCTTGGTACGACAAATTTTGCATTTCCAGTATCTGTATAAAAGTTCTTATCTTCAAAAAGACGAGCTGTTCCAGTATGATTACTTTCAGGCACTGGCCATTGAAAACTACCTTCATTTTTTAGTCTGTCGTAGCTCAATCCAGTAATATCAATATTAGTTCCTTTGGTGAGCTGACAATGTTCTTTATATACTTCTTCTACAGAAGTATAATCAAACCCTCTGTATCCCATTCTCTGTGCAAATTTCCAGAGAATCTCAGCATCAGGCAATGCTTCTCCTGGAGGGTCTATCACTTTGTTTAAATATGTAATACGTCGCTCACTATTAGTCATTGTACCTTCTTTTTCTGCCCAACCAGCAGCTGGCAATACTAAATCAGCATATTCTAAAGTTTCCGAACGCTCAGATATATCCTGTACGACAACAAATTTTGCATTTTTCAATGCTTTCTCAACTTTATTTACATTTGGAAGACTAACCAACGGATTTGTACACACGATCCAAACAGCTTTCAGTTTTCCACTTTCTAATGCTTCAAACATCTCTGTAGCTGTTAATCCTGGCTTTTCTGAAATCTCTTTTCCTCCCCAGAAATTAGCTACTTCAGTTCTATGCTCCTTATTTGCCAAGTCTTTATGAGCTGCTAATAAATTAGCCATACCTCCTACTTCTCTTCCACCCATTGCATTTGGTTGTCCTGTTAACGAGAAAGGCCCTGATCCAGGTTTTCCGATGTGACCTGTAAGCAAAGACAAGTTTAATAATGCATTATTTTTATTAACTCCTATTGAACTCTGATTTAATCCCATTGCCCAAAGCGTAATAAATCCTTTAGCATTACTAATATAAGAAGCTGCTTTTTTAATATCCGCAACAGATACTCCACATATTTTAGCAGCTTCTGTTAGCGATGTTGATTGTATAGATTCTTTTAAAAGGTTAAAATTGTCTGTATGATTCGCGATAAAATTTTTATCAATTTTCTTTCGATCTATCAATCTTTTTGCGATAGCATTGTATAAAACTACATCCGTACCAGGAACTATTTGCAAGTGCAAATCCGCAATGTCACAAGATTGGGTTTTCCTAGGATCTACGACAATAATCTTCGTGTTTGGATTTTGTTCTTTATGAGCTTCAATTCTTCTAAATAAGATAGGATGACACCATGCTGGATTTGCTCCCGCTATCATAAAACAATCTGCCAATTCTATATCTTCATATGCAATTGGGACACTATCTTCTCCCAATGCCTGTTTATAGCCAACAACTGCTGAGCTCATGCACAATCTTGAGTTGGTATCTATATTATTTGTTCCTATAAATCCTTTTGTAAGTTTATTTACCAAGTAATACTCCTCAGTAAGACATTGTCCAGAAACATAAAACCCTACACTATTTGGTCCATATTTATCTATGATCGTATTGAAAACGGCTACTGCTCTATCCAAAGCTTTATCCCAGGATACTCTTTGAAGTTCATGCCCTTTACTCCATCTCATTCTTGGGTATAGAATCCTATCACTTTTATCCTGAACAACATGATGTAAATTCATCCCTTTAGAACATAACATTCCTCTGTTTACCGGATGATCCGGATCTCCTTCTACAGTAATCACCCCTTTCGCATTTTTCTTTGCAATTATTCCACAGCCAACACCACAATACGAACAAGTAGTTTTATAAGATTTAAACGCCATAAAGAGTTTTTGTTAAAATTATCTCAAAACACAAAATTAAGTATTATTACTTAAATTAAATTCAGAATTAGTCCCTAACTGCATGAATCAACTTGTTAATTATGAAATCAACAAAAGATGCTCTATAAAAAAGAATATTCAAAAAAAAGAACTCAATTGATTCATCAAAATTCAAAAACAAAACTTTGATTCTTCAATACATAAAGAGGATTTAGTAAAAAAACAACTCATTAACAAAAAGAATTTTTTCTTTTACAAGACTCCCTTTTTATCATTTCTGTAAAAAAAACCTTCAATTTTAAGATTATAATAAAAATCAAAAAATACGTGTAAATACGTATTTTTACATGCTAAGCATTTTTTAAAATTAAAATTGAATAATTATCAATAAATAATGTTAAAATAATATTTAATATACATAAATAAACATTTTAAAAGAAAAATAAATACTGAAATAGCCAATTTAATAAATATAACTCATTTGCGTTTATTCAAATGTTCAGATATATTTGAATGAAAAATTAAGTATTAATACTTAATAACATCGTCTAAAGTTTCACTTAAAAATGTAATCATGGAAAAAAGCACAATTGAATTGGTACAAAACTCATTTAGCAAAGTTGTCCCAATAGCAGAAACAGCAGCTGAAATTTTTTACAACAAACTTTTTGAATTAGATCCTGAACTAAAGAAGATATTTCCTTCAGATGATTCAGAAGCAATGAAAGGACAAGGCAATAAGTTAATGACCATGCTTTCTTCAGCTGTTGCCGGACTTACTAATTTAGATAGACTTATACCAATCTTAGAGGATTTAGGAAAAAGGCATGTAGATTACAAAGTAGAATCTTCTCACTACGACACCGTTGGAGCCGCACTATTAAGTACACTATCCGTTGGTCTTGGAGACGAGTTTACTCCTGAAGTAGAAGCTGCTTGGACAGAAACCTACGGCGTGATGGCATCGGTTATGAAAACAGCAGCCTATGGAGAAGTAGCATAGACTTACCACAGAAATTACCAACATTAAAATACAACACAATGAATCATCTAAAAATAAAAGGGATATTTTTCTCATTATTATCTTATATTTTAATTACCGCACAATCTTGTGGAGGAGTTCCAGAAGAAACCTCTGCAGATACTTCAGCTTCCGACAAAGTATTTGCCGTAGCAGATATCCTTACCCTTGTAGCAGAAGAAAATGACATTACAAGAACATTATACACCAAAGGAATCGTAGGAGCAGGAAAAAAACAAGGGCTAAAGTTTGATGAAGACTGGCAGGATGACGATGTAGAAGCAGGGCCTCTTCCAGCACTATTCCTAAGAGGAATTTCTTCAGACATAAGAAAGAGCGATATTCCTCTTGGACTCTATCTCGGCTCTGATTTTCCAATTAACGCTTCCAACAAATTCCAAGGAAAACAAGCAGAACTTTTCAAAAAAATAAAAGCTGACCAAAAGCCTCAGCATTTTTACGAAGAAGACCAAAAATTATATACTTCAATGTTTGCCGATCTCGCAGTTGCTGCTCCTTGCGTAAACTGTCATAACGATCATAAAAGCACTACAAAAACAGATTGGAAATTAGGAGATGTTATGGGTGCTACTACTTGGCAATATCCTTCTGACTCTCTTTCTTATAAGGAAGCAATTGGAGTTATTAACGCCTATAGAAATGGAACGAAAGCAATTTACACCGCATATCTTGAAGAAATAGCTGCTTTTAAAATCGATAGTACAAAGCCTGAAATCGGGAACAAATGGCCTTCTAAAGGCTTTTACCTCCCAACTGCGGATGTATTTGTTGATAGCGTAAGAAAACTTGCTTCTTATCACAGTTTAGAAAAATTACTACTTGCTGACACTCACAAAAAGAAACAGACAGAAGGTTTGGCTTCTAATTAAAAAATATCGTAACCACAGTGAAGAAATCATTCAGCTTTTTATTAATTGGGTTTGTTTTATTTGTGCTTTATATTCTGCAATTCACACTAGATATAAAGTGGCAATGGCTTTATGACCTTCAACTTGATGAACGATATAAACGCTGGTCCGGAGTATTTGTTGGAGCTTTTATAGCCTTCCAATGGATACTCACTCTGACCAGAACATCAAAAAAAATGATGAAACACTCAATCCGTTTTGCCTTGCTACATAAATGGATTGGTGTATTATCTCCAATATTCTTTTATATACACGCACTAGAATTTGGTTACGGATATCTTGCTCTCCTATCCTACATATTTTTTATCAATATGATTTTAGGAACTGTAAATCTTGATATTATCAAAAGCCAAAAAGAATGGATTTTTAAATCCTGGATGGTTACACACGTATTGCTATCTGTAGTCATTACATTTCTAGTAGTTTTTCATATTGGGGTCGTATTCTATTATGAGTAATAAAAACTAAAAAATTATGCAATTAACTGTAAAAGAGATAATCCACGAAACGGAAGATGCTGTAAGTGTGATTCTTAATAAAGGTAATTTTTTTAATAAAATAAAATACAAAGCAGGACAATTTCTTACAGTCAAAATCCCTATTAAAAATAAGATTGAAAAAAGAGCATACTCTTTTAGCAGCAATCCATTTACAGATAAATTCCTAAGAATAACCGTAAAAAAAGTTCAAAAAGGCTTAGTATCTAATTATATCTGTGATGAGCTAATCGCTGGTCAAAAAATAGAAATTGAAAAACCTGCTGGAAGTTTCTTTATAGAACCTGATAAAAATGCAAAACACCATTATATTTTCTTTGCAGGCGGGAGCGGCATTACTCCAATATTTTCCATTATTAAAACCGTCTTAGAAAAAGAACCTTTGTCTAATATTTTACTGATCTATGCGAACAAAAATGAACAATCAATCATTTTTAAGAAAGCATTAGAAGACCTGACAGAGAATCACCCGAAACGCTTAGAAATCGAGCATATACTAGAAAAAAACACTTCAGAAAAACCCAACTATCACCAAGATTTATTAAACGAAGAACTGATTACTGAAATTCTAACGAAACACAATTTAGTTTATGATAGTGGAAAATACATGATGTGTGGCCCTCAAGGTTTCATGGATAAAGCAAAAGAAATTTTAGCAGAACATGGAATCAAAAGAAATCAAATTAAACTTGAAGCGTTTAATGCCAATTTTATCACTTCTAGTGATGCTAAGGATTTGATAAGTAACGTAATCATATATGATGAAAAAAAGAAGCATGAAATAACAGTTCCTGGTGATAAAACCATATTGCAGGCAGCAATGTCTGAAAACATATTATTACCATATTCCTGTAGATCAGGAATGTGTAGCAGCTGCAAAGCAAAGTGCATTAAAGGAGAGGTAAAAATGATAGATGGTCATTTGTTATCCGATGAAGAAGTAGCAAATGGCGACATTTTAACTTGCATAAGCTTCCCACTAACCAACAATGTTAGCATTAGCTTTATAAAGGATTGATTAGTTTATGTTTAGTAAAAATCCATTAAGAAAAAGACAACGACTTGGTTCATTAATAGGAATAGGTATTGGAATCATAATTTATACCATTCTTCCACTAAAACAGTCAGAAGAATACCTAAGTCTTGGGCCAATGAATACAGGTCATGAAGGGTTATCATGTAACGCTTGCCACACAGATGCAAAGGGAAATCTAATACAGCAAATACAGTCTAACATTTCTTACACTTTTGGAATGCGCAAAACACTTGCAGATTTTGGAACTGAAAATGTAGACAATAAAAAATGCTTAGAATGTCATGATAGACCCAATGACCGCCATCCAACACATCGGTTTCTAGAACCTAGGTTCAAAGAAGCAATAGCTAATATTAATGCTACAGAATGCGAAACATGTCATAGAGAACATAATGAAACTAGAGTATTTCTTGCGAATGCCAACTTCTGTATGAATTGTCATTATGATTTAGAAGTAAAAAACGACCCTATTGATGTTCCTCATGAAACCTTAATAGCCGAAAAACAATGGAGCACTTGTTTACAATGTCATGACTTTCATGGTAATCACATTTATGAGGTAGCAGAAAAAATAAAAGATACTATTCCGCTTCAGCAAATTCAAGCGTACCTCAAAGGAGGTATTGACCCATTTTCGGACAAAAAGAAGCACCTACCTCTAAGTGAAGAAGAATGGTTAAAAATAAAAAACAAGTATACCTCAAAGTAGTTAAAAACTCAATTAGAAATAATAAAAATAAAAAAGATGAGTCCAACAAATCTAGCACAATATGCTTCGGTTTCAGTATTATTTCTATTACTGAACTCTTGTAAAGGAGAACCCAAAGAAGTTTGCGATATACCAGAAAACATTACCTACAAAGAACACATAGCTTCTATTATAGAAGTACAATGTTTTAAATGCCATGCAGCAGATGTTTACAAAGAAAAAGCATCGAGAGTTAAAATTTTTGATTATCCAAGTTTAAAAAAAATGGGAGAAAGCGGACAATTAATTGGTTCTATTACTCATGCTCAAGGATATATTGCAATGCCATATAGAAAGGAGACTAAAATCGATAGTTGCGTTATCGAAACTATCAAGACTTGGGTAAATCTTGGAATGCAAGAATAGCCATATCAAGAAATACTTATATTTTTTTAATCAAGATATAATGTAAAAGAAATTGTAAAAAGGAATACCAATTGAAACTACTATTAAAATTACTTTTTTCGAATCGAACAAGCGCCCTATTATTATTGGTTTTTGCAACATCTATGGCAATAGCAACCTTTGTAGAAAATGATTACAATACGGAGACAGCAAAAGCACTTGTATACAATGCTAAATGGTTCGAAATCTTACTACTGCTCTTAGCAATCAACTTCATAGGCAACATTGCTAAGTACAATCTTTTTAGTGTTGAGAAAGCTCCAATTTTCTTATTTCATATCGCTTTTATCATTATCATTCTTGGATCGGGCATAACGAGATACAGAGGATACGAAGCTTTACTAACCATTAAAGAATCTTCTGCCAATAACAGAATGATTTCTATAGATAGCTATTTACAAGTTAAAGCCAATAACGGAAGTATTAATCAAGATTTTATTAGCCAACCGATGTACATGAGTGAAATTGGCTTCAATCGAATTAACAAAAGCTATTCTTTTGACAATAAGAAAATAAACCTACAACTTAAAGAATATATTCCGAGAGCTCAGTATAAAATTAAAGACACTATAAAAGGAAATACCTATTTACATATAGTCATTGCCGAAAACGAAGAACGAAAGGATTTTTATATTAAAAAAGGAGATCGAACTGTTATTTACGGAACTCCAATAGCATTTGAAACCTCTAATAAATCCTCAGAAGATATTTTTATTACTAAAAAAAATAATACATGGTCTGCTTCATTTCCGAAAGAAACAGATTATTTTTCTATGCTTCTGAACAAAGCTAGCTCTTATCCAAAAGACAGCTTGG
>NZ_WEKL01000047.1 GCF_019295435.1 Aquimarina litoralis | reverse complement strand
GCCTAATTGCGTATAAGCAGGTCTAAAATCATGTCCCCAAGCTGAAATACAATGTGCCTCATCTATGGCTATCAGACTAATTTCTAACTGAGTAAGAAGATTGTCTATAAAGCTCAAACTTTCTGGAGCTACATATAACAATTGAATTTGTTTGTGCTGAAGTTTTTGATAGATTTCTTGTTGTTCAGCTTCATCCTGACTGCTGTTTACATAAGCGGCTTTTATACCATTTGCTAATAATCCATCAACCTGATCTTTCATCAATGCAATTAACGGGGAAATTACTAGTGTAATTCCAGGTAATAAAAGAGCAGGTAATTGATAACATATGGATTTTCCACCACCAGTAGGCATCACCACCATGTTATCCTTACCAGAAAATATAGAATTTATAATATCTTCCTGTAATGGTCGAAAGCTGTCATACCCAAAATACTCTTTGAGTGTTGTGAAAATTAGTTCTTTTTCTGGCATAGATGCAAAGAAAGGAAAAAGAGACTAAAGGCAAAGTTTCTAATCCGAGATTTATTAAAATTTGTACCACCTAAACGTGTTGATCTAATAAAATGTTATTTCCATCAGGATCTGTTAATACAACACTTGCAGGGCCTTTCGAATTTTCATCTGCTTCTTTTTGTAATTGTATTCCCTTACTTTTTAGATATTTTTGAATTTCTCTAACATCGTCATAATTTTCAAGTGTAGTTGCAGTGTGATCCCAACCTGGATTAAAGGTGATAATATTATTTTCGAACATTCTCTGAAAAAGACCGATTAATGTAGTTTCATTTTTCATGATAAGATAATTGTTTTCCAGACTTCCTGCGAAAACCTCAAATCCTAAATTTTCATAGAATTCTTTAGAAACATTAATGTCTTTTACACTTAAACTTATTGAAAAAGCACCTAATTTCATTTGTGTATGGTTTTGTTGTTATGTTATAAATGTAAAGAAATTTTAGCTGAACTAATTGGATACTTACTATAAACTTCAATGCCTTTAATCAATAGTTAATTCGTATGTAGAAGTCTATATTAAATCAGTTTGATAAAGTTTTATATTTTCTCAATCAATGTTTTTCTAGCCATACATGGTTGCATCATCAAAATTTTCTCCGTCGAATGATTGAGCAATTAAGGAGTGATTTCCAAACATTCCATTTTCACTATAAAATATATCAATAGAATCTTTTGATAAGAGATTAATACCTTTTAACTCTAAATTATTTCTAAATGCTTTTTCATCTAATTGCGGAAATCCATCTTCATCGTCTGCCCAATTTTCATTATAATTATCTAAAAAACTTTTGACAATAGTATCTGTTGCCTTTTTTTCGTAGAGTTCAAAATTATTTAGTAATCTGTTAGCTAATGATAGGGTTTCTTCTATTGATACATCATCAGGATCCAACCGCAATTCAATTTTTCTACCTTTAAGTTCTACCGTTGCTTTATGAGCACCTTCAATATTTACATCTTTTTCTAGAATATCTTTTGTTATTTCCATTATGTTTCTTGAATCGTTACTGATGCATATTAGGCGTCTTACTCCTCAAATAAAATCGCCATGGATAATGGTGGAATAGAAATAGAGTTTTTCATCATTTCTTTGCCTTCAAAATCAAAATGATCACCCAAAACTGCGATACGCCAAAATCCTTCTAGCATATAGGTAAGACTTTCAGGTTTAGCATTGTAGATCACATAAATGTTTTTCCACTTGTCTCCATTAGCATGATTACTGATTTGATAGCTAATCAATCCTTTGGTGTCTTTGATAAATTTTAGTTTTTCTCGTACTTCGTTAGCATCTCCCATTCTAAATGCTGGATGTTCTTTTCGTAATTGTATTAGATTTTTATAATAGTTTACGACATCAACATTTTTACTTTTCCAATTCCAATCGATCTGGTTAATACTATCTGATAGATTGTATGAATTATGTTCTCCATTTTTGGTGCGTAACATTTCTGATCCTGCATGCATAAAAGCAATTCCCTGAGAGGTCATAACAATAGCGTTCGTAAGTTTTTGCATAGCAATCAATTCATCTTCCGTTGCATCTTCTCTGGAGATTTTGAGTTTATCAAAAACAGTATGATTATCATGACAAGAAACGTAAGAAACTGATTGCCAAGGTTCATTAGTCCATGGAGCTTTCGAATAATTTACTTTGTCATAGGTTACTTGTGGATGATTTATAGATCCTACAATACCCATTTTTACAGATTCTTCAGCGTTTTTGGCTCCACTAACAAAGCCGGTACTTTTTTCTTCAAAAACGGATCCTTTTAATCCATCTCTAAGGTCATCACTAAAAGCAGAAACTTTTGGCATTTCTAAAGTATTCTTTTTTAACGCTCTTTTTTCTATTGGTAAAGGAGAATCTCCTGCTGTCCAACCTTCACCATAAATAAAAATATTAGGGTTTATAGAATGTACAGTTTCTGTAACTTTATTCATCGTCTCAATATCATGTATTCCCATCAAATCAAAACGAAAACCATCTAAATGATATTCTTTTGCCCAAAATGCTACAGACTCTGTTATAAATTTTCGCATCATAATACGATCAGAGGCTGTTTCGTTTCCACAAGCTGAAGCATCAGAAAATTTACCATCTTCCCATTGACGGTAATAATAACCCGGAAGTTCTAGATTAAAGTTTGAATTTTCAGTTCTGCCGGTATGGTTATACACAACATCCAAAATCACTCCAATTCCATTATCGTGGAAAGCTTTCACCATTTGTTTAAATTCCTTGATTCTTACTTCAGCTTTGTAAGGATCTGAAGAAAAAGATCCTTCAGGAACATTATAATTTTGAGGATCGTATCCCCAATTAAATTGTGGAGTATCTAATTTTGTTTCATCGATAGAGTAGTGGTCATAGGTGGGTAAAAGGTGAACATGGGTAATTCCTAATTCTTTTAAATGATCAATAGCGGTACTTACATTCTCAGGACCTTTTGTTCCTTCTTCTACTAGTCCTAGATACTTCCCAGGTTTACTGGATCCAGATTGCGGATGAATCGTCATATCTCTAATATGCAATTCATAAATAATCGCTTCGTTAGGATTTTTTATTGCTAGTCCTTTATCCTGATTCCATCCTTTTGGATTCGTGGTTTCAAAATCTAATACCATGCCTCTTTTACCATTCACGCCAGTAGCAGTTGCATAAATTCCTGGTGTTTCTTCCAACCAATTACCATCTATCATTATCTGATAGGTATAATATGTACCATGAAGATCTTTGTTAATTTGAGTACTCCATATTCCTTTCTCTACATCTTGTTTTAAGGATATGGTTTCTATAGGATTTCCATCATTTCCACTTGTGAATAAATGTAATTGCACCTTTTGCGCAATGGGAGACCAAATTTTAAAGGTAGTAGCCTCTTTGGTGTAATTTACCCAAAGATTCGCATCTGTTGGAGTAGGATACTCCTTAAAACTGGTATAGGTGATATGTTTTTCCGTACATGAGATACTACAAGATATAACAAAAAGATAAAGAAATATACGTTTCATTGACTGGTGTTGTTTTTCTAGAGAAAGAACGATCATCAGTACTAATCTTATTTAAAAAATTAGATTGATATTATTTATATCATTCCAACTGTAGATGGTTGTTAATTGGTTAAATGGTTGTTAATTGGTTAAATGGTTGTTATAGGAATTAAGAGCTATATATTATGAAAATAAATCTGAACTTAAGTATCGATCACCACGATCACAGATGATAGCTACTAATACACCACTTTCCAAAGTTTCAGCAAGTTTTAAAGCAGCAGTAACGGAACCGCCACTACTCATTCCAGAAAATACGCCTTCTTCTTTAGCAAGTCTTTTGGCCATTTCTGTAGCCTCATCTTGACTTACTTCAATTACTTGATCCACTTTTGATGGGTTAAAAATTTTAGGAAGATACTCTTTCGGCCATTTTCGGATTCCTGGAATTCTTGATTCGTCAGTTGGTTGCACTCCTACAATTTGAACAGAGTTAGACTGTTCCTTTAAATAGGTAGAAGTTCCCATAATCGTTCCTGTAGTTCCCATTGAGGATACAAAATGCGTTATTTTACCGTCGGTATCTCTCCATATTTCGGGACCTGTCGTTTTATAGTGTGCTTTCCAATTATCATCATTAGCGAACTGATTTAGCATAATATAGCCTTCATTTTTCACTTTAGCTTCAGCATAGTCTCGAGCACCTTCAATCCCTACATCCTGAGAAGTTAAAGTTACTTTAGCGCCATAAGCTCTCATGGTTTGAACACGTTCTTTGGTTGAGTTTTCTGGCATCACCAATTCAATATCTAACTTAAAGATACCAGCGATCATTGCAAGGGCAATCCCTGTGTTTCCACTAGTTGCTTCTATAAGTTTTGAAGATTGATCAATATCTCCACGTTCAAGAGCAGACTTGATCATATTATAAGCAGCACGATCTTTAACACTTCCGCCAGGATTGTGACCTTCTAATTTTAGATATAATGTAATATTTGGATTTTTTATTAAGGAAGTTGCCTTTACCAAAGGTGTATTTCCTATAAGGTCTAAAATGCTATGAGACATTAAATAACTTTTTTAATCTTTATTTCTGAAGTGTTTGATATAACCGAGTTTTCTGGAACTGAGGATGTGATCCAGGCATTCCCACCGATGGTACTATTAGCACCAATAATTGTACTGCCACCCAAAATAGTGGCATTAGCATATATAGTTACATTGTTTTCTACCGTTGGATGTCGCTTTACATTACGTAACTTTCGATCCACATATAAACCTCCTAAAGTAACTCCTTGATAGATTTTTACATTATCTTTTATGATAGCAGTTTCACCAATTACAATACCTGTTGCATGATCAATGAAGAAAGATTCTCCAATTTCAGCACCAGGATTGATATCTGTTCCTGTAAGTCTATGCGAATATTCCGTCATTAACCTTGGAATTAGAGGCAATCCAAATTTTAAAAGTTCATGACTTAATCTATAGATAGCAATAGCATAAAATCCAGGATAAGCTAAATATACTTCCTCTATAGAATTAGCTGCTGGATCACTTTTCATAAATGAATCTGCATCCTTATTTAATTTTTGGAGTATCTCCGGAAGTTTTTCTAAATAGGATTGCCAAATTTTGCTACATGGCTTTTCAGTTTCCCAACAGGCAAGATCAACTAACTCCTCGAATGTTTTTTCAAGGATATCTATATTCTTTTCTACTTCTGTGTCAGAATCGAATAAAGTATAGAAAAGAAGATTGGTAAAATACTCTGTTCTTTCTTTTAACTGTAGCTTTAGATTAGGATTCTTTTTTTGCTCCACAATCTTCGCTATGATTTGATCTTTTTCTTTAGTCATCGTACCTCTTTTGAAAAGTCTAGTAAATATATAGAATAAAGAAATAGAGCAGTCTTATTTATGTGTAAATACTTACATTTTTTAGGGAATTATAACAACTGCTACCAAAAATTCCGATTAATACATAAAATTACGTTAAACTTAGAGACTGCTTATAGAATTTAGTAATTTTAAAAACCAAACCATATATATGAGTACTATTCCAAAATCAGCTTTCGAATTTCTTAAAGATTTAAAAAAGAATAATCATAGAGATTGGATGCAAGAACACAAAAAGCGTTATCAGTCCAATGAAAAAGAATTAAAAGCATTTTATGCAGCTATTGTAGAAAAATTAAATGAAGATGATGAAATAGAAAAGACTAAGGTTTTTAGGATCAATCGTGATATTCGATTTAGTAAAGATAAAACTCCTTATAATGTACATAGAAGTGTGAGTTTTAGTCGTGCTGGTGCGCATAGAAGAGGAGGATATTACTTAAGATTGGAGCCTGGAAATTCTCAAATGGCAGGAGGTTTTTTTGGGCCAGAACCTAAAGATTTACTTAGAATAAGAAAGGAATTTGAAATGGATGATCAGGAAATTCGTGAGATTCTATCCAATTCAGAATTTAAAAAAGCTTTTGGAGGTTTCAATACAGATTATCAGGTAAAAACTGCCCCAAAAGGTTTTAGTAAAGATCATCCGGCAATAGATTTGATAAAGAACAAATCCTTTTTTGTTGTTAAAAACTTTACCGATAAGGAAGTTTTTGCACCAAACTTTTTAGAAAACCTTGTTGATCATTATAAACTATTAAGACCTTATTTTGATTACATGAGTGATGTTTTAACAACAGATCTAAATGGAGTATCCTTGTTAGACTAATGATGTAATTTTTGTGTAGTAAGAACGACAATTATAACTGAATTGTAACCACAATATAAATCAACAAAAAAATCTTAAAATGAAGAGAATAGCAATAAATGGGTTTGGACGAATCGGGCGGGCTGCACTAAAAGTAATTATGGATGAACCCGAATTAGAAGTTGTAGCTGTTAATGACTTGATGTCTATAGAAAATGCACAATATTTATTAAAATATGATAGCGTATATGGTATTTATGATAAAGAAGTAAGCGTAGAAGGAGATAATTTATCAATCGCCGGTAAGAAAATTAAATATTTTAATCAAAGAGATCCTGAACTACTTCCTTGGAAAGAAAACAATATCGATGTTGTTATTGAGAGTACAGGTTTTTTTACGAACAGAGAAGATGCTGAAAAGCATATAAAAGCAGGTGCGACAAATGTTGTGATTTCAGGTCCTACTAAGAGTAAAGACACACCGACTGTAGTGCATGGAGTGAATACAGAAGATGGAAAAACAGCTATTTTCTCTTGTGCAAGTTGTACCACTAATAATATTAGTCCTGTGGTAGAGATATTAGGAAGAACAATTGGAGTTAAAAAAGCCATATTAAATACCATACATGCCTACACTGCATCACAAACATTAGTTGATGCTCCATCTAAAAAGAATCCACGAATGGGTAGAGCAGGAGCAGTAAATTTAACACCAACTACAACTGGAGCTGCGATCGCTACTACGAAAGCTTTACCACAGTTTGAAGGTAAGTTTGATGGTATTGCTGTTAGAACTCCTGTTCCTGTTGGTTCTGTGAGTGATGTTACATTTATTGCGGAAAGAAATACAACAGCAGAGGAAATCAATGAAATACTTGAGAAAGAAGCTAAAACCGAACGCTACCTAAAAGTACTAGATGTTACTTATGAACCTATCGTATCCTCAGATATTCAAATGAATCCTTTTGCAGCAACAGTGGATGCTTCTATGACTAGAGTAGTTGACGGTGATTTGGTAAAAATAATGATCTGGTATGATAATGAATGGGGATTTACAAACCAGATGATACGACAGATATTAGAGTTGTAATATCGAAATTTGAGGTTATCTATTATATTAAACCTTTTGTTTGTAATAATTTTAACACAAACTAAACTTTCGTATTATATTTTTGAGACTTTAAGTTAAAAATTTAATACGAAAGTTTCTTTTATGAGGTTCTGGATTAGTATATGCTTTTTTGTTTTCATACATCAAGCTTTTTCTCAAACGGTTAATAATTCAGAAAAGAGATCATTTATAGTAGGAACTACTAATGAAAGTATCACTGTAGATGGCATGTTGAATGAAGCGGTGTGGAAAAAGTTAACTCCAGCAAAAGATTTTGCACAATACTTCCCGAATGATTCGTTACCAGCGGCTGCGCAGACTGAAATCTACATGTGTACGGATCAAAAAAACTTATATATTGGTATTAAATGCTATGCAGCTGGAAATGATTGGAAAGTAGAATCATTAAGACGTGATTACCGTGCAGGAGGTAATGATAACATCACTTTAATATTCGACACTTTTGATGATCAGACGAATGCATTTTATTTTGGAATTAATCCAGAAGGCGTTTTAAGAGAAGGAACTATTAGTAATGGAGGTAATGTTTTTCAGGATTTTTCAACTTCTTGGGATAATAGATGGAAAGGTAATGCTAAAAAATTTGATGGCTATTACACCGCTGAAATGGCAATTCCATTCAGCACCTTTCGATATCCAACACCTTCAAAAAAATGGGGTTTTACTTCTTATAGATTTGATACACAGTCTAATGAAATAAGCGTATATCCGGGGACTCCAAGAAATCAAGTGGTTTTTACATTAGCATATCCAGCAGAAATGATTTGGGAAGATGATCTGACTACAAAGAGTAGTGCTATTTCTTTGATTCCCTTTGTGTCTTCAGGACTTAATAAAAATTATGAAGATAATACACCGACAGATCAAATTTTTGAATTAGGAGGTGATGCAAAGATAGGATTAACGCCTGGTTTAAATCTTGATTTGACAGTAAACCCCGATTTCTCTCAGGTTGAAGTAGATACACAAATTACAAATCTAGATCGTTTCGAGATTTTTTTCCCTGAGAGAAGACAATTCTTTTTAGAAAATGCAGATCTTTTTGGGCAGTTCGGTTTTTCTAATATCAATCCTTTTTTTTCCAGACGTATAGGAGTTGCCCAAGATGTAGTTGCCGACGAATTGGTTCAGAATAGAATTTACGGAGGTCTTCGAATAAGTGGAAAACTAGATCCAAAAACTCGAGTTGGTTTGTTAAATATGCAAACAGAAGCGAGCAAAGCAAAAGGGATTCCTGGAACTAATTTTGGAGTAGCAGTTGCTCAAAGAAAAATAGGAGTTCGTTCTAATTTAGGAATTATTGCTGTTAACAAGCAAGCGATAGACTTTGATGAAAATCTAGATACCTTGGATATCAATAGATACAATAGGATGGTAGGAGTCGATTATAATTATTCGACAAAAAGTAATACTTGGTTTGGGAAGAGTTTCGTACATGGAACGTTTTCTCCAGACACAGATCTTGCTATTGCCCAAGGATCTACTCTAAATTATAATACAAGAAAGTTTGGAGCTTTGTGGCGTCATGAGTACGTACATGAAGATTATAATGCAGAAGTAGGTTTTGTGCCTAGAACTAATTATTTCAGAATAACACCAAGTGCCGAGTTACGATATTATCCTCAAAATGATTTACTCAATAATCATAATTATAGTGTGTCTGGTGATGTTTTTTGGAGACCAGAGTTCGGTAAAACGGATCATTTTTTCTCAGTGGGTTGGGGTGGTGAATTAACACAACGCTCTAATTTTGGTTTTAATTTAAATCATAGCTATGTGTATCTTTTTGATCCTTTTGATCCAACCGGTACAGATTCAACTCAATTAGATGGAGATCAGGATTTTTCCTGGGTTAGTTTTACTGGAAATTATAGAAGTGATAGAAGGAAAGTATTTAGTTGGAATTTAAGCCCATATATTGGTGAGTACTTTAATGGATGGCGATATGGAACTAGAGGAGGATTTAATGTGCGCTTTCAGCCTAAAGGTTTTTTCTCGTTGAATTATGCCGTGAATGTTTTCGACTTACCTCATTTAGATGGTACCCGAGAAACATACCTTATAAGCCCAAGAATTGATTATACCTTATCTAAGAGCTTATTTACTTCTGTTTTTGTTCAATATAACTCTCAAAGCGATAATACAAATATAAATGCCAGAATTCAATGGAGATTTGCACCAGTTTCGGATCTGATACTTGTGTATACTGATAATTATTTTACTGGAAATGATGCTAGTCCTGCAGACCGATTTGCTTTTGATATAAGAACAAGGTCAATAGTTCTAAAAATCACGTATTGGCTGAATATATAAAAAAGTTGATCTTATAGCGTCAAATTTTAATATTCTAAAGGTATTTTCATAATGGTTTCTACACCATTATTATTTTTTAGATTTCTGAATATGAAATCAAAATTCTTATTGTAAAGGGTATGCAATCTATCTTTTATATTTTTAATTCCCATTCCTGAAGATGTAGTACATGCTATAATCTCGCCGTTATTAGTAATATTAATTAGTAATTTATCATCCTCTTTTGAGATACTTAGTTTTATTTTAAGATTTTCTACATTATAAGAATATCCATGTTTAAAAGAGTTTTCAATAATGGGTTGAATAATCATACTTGGAATCAATACCTTCTCGATATCTTCTTGAATTTCGATATCTATGTTTAGATGGTCAGAAAACCGTATTCTCATAATATCAAGATATTTATTTAGTATTGATATTTCTTGATGAATAGGGATTAAATTTTCATTTTTAATAATTAAAACTTCCCTTAATAAATCTCCTAAATAAGCGATCATATCTTGAGCCTTTTTTTGATCTTCTATTATTAAAGCAGAAATACTGTTTAATGTATTAAATAGAAAATGAGGATTTAGTTGAGATTTTAATGCCTCCATTTTGATATTAATAAGTTGCTCTGATAGTTGTGCTTTCTGAATCTCTATTTTTATGGTTCTATTAATGTAATAATAGGAATAGATTATACTTACAAAACCTACATATCCTAGAAAATCACGACTTGATGAATATACCAATTGAGATATAATTTCGCTTTTAGAAAAGGCAATAGTTCCACCTTCAGTAATTGTTAAATAGACTACGCCTGATAACGTAACAAGTAAGCCGTAAACCCACGATAACGTAAAATGGATGATAATGATATATAACCACTTATAGTTTCGATTAATCATGATTTTGGTTACCACAAGAATAATAAAAACGATAGGAGTAATTGTAACCGCAGTGGGAATTAATTGTTGAATAATTATACTAAACCATTCAATATTTTTATGAACCTTATTTTCAAGATAATTTAGAGTTAATTCTTGGAGTATCGTCACTGTTTTGTATGCACTGACATATCCCATAAGGATCAAGAATAGTTTTTTATCTATTAATTTTCCCAATTATACTCCCATTTTGATTAAAAAATCTTTTTTATAACTCTTGCTAATCTTAAACTGATTACTGTCTTTCATTTTAACATCGATTGCTCCATAACCAGAATTTATAAGTTCCTTCATAAAATCAACATTAATAATTGTAGATCGATGGATTCTTATAAAATATTCCGGATTTAAAATTTTAAGTAAATTTTGCAGAGATTCCCTAAGGAGATATTTTTTGTTTTCAGTATATATTTCAGCATAATAGTTAGACGCAGTTATATACATAATATCATTTAGAGGTATAAATATAGTTCTGTTTCTTAATGGAATAGGAAGTTTTTTGGTCGGGTTTTTGTCTGCAACACGGATATAGTGCATTAGGTTATTTACCTTTTTTTGGAGTTGGGAAGTGTCTTTTTTATTAAGAGCTTCAATCGCTTTATTAACAGATAAATAAAACCGCTCTTCGTTAAAGGGTTTTAATAAATAATCAAAAGCAAAAAAATTAAATGCTTTTAATGCGTACGAATCAAAAGCCGTTACAAATATTATCATAGGTGTTTTTACTGAAATTCTTTCTAGAATATCAAAACCATTCATATCTTTTAACTTTATATCTAAAAAAATAAGATTTGGTTTTAATGTGTCAATCATTAAAATTGCTTCCTTCCCAGTTTTACATGTACCAACAACATCAATCGCGGACTCCGTTCTTAGTAAATTATTTATTAAGTTTCTTGCTAAAGGTTCATCATCAATGATTAATGCTGAAATTTTCATTTCTTAAATATATTCATGTTCACTATTTGATTATTGAACAATTTAGACAAAAAATATATGTCAATTGCTTATTAATTGTATTCACATCAAAATATGGGGTATTCACTTCAAAAAAACTGTAATCTGCTTCAAAATGATATAAGCATATCGTAAAAACAAATAATTTTAAATTCAAAATCATCTTAACACTTCATTAATTTAAAAGTAAAAAAATGATAAAACTTTATGTTTTAATATTCATCATAGTATCATCAGTTGTTTATGCTCAAGAGGTAACTACAGTTTTAGATTCACCAGATGCAGTTGTAGACGATGCATTAGTTTTGGATTCTAGAGGTAATTTGTTCGGATCCAATTTTTTTGGGGATTCTGTCTATAAAATAACGCGGTCGGGAGAAGTGAGTGTATTTGTATCCGGATTGGCAAATCCTAATGGACTAGCTTTTGATCGTCAAGGGAATCTTTTTATTGCAGAATTTAGTGCTTCTATGATTCATAAGTACGATAAAGAAGGAAACCTGATACAAAGTTTTCCAGTAGATGGTATACCTTCTGGAATGATTCAGTCAAGGTTTAGAAATTCTATTATTTATACTGATGTACGTAATAATGGAATCAATGAGTTATTATCCGACGGAACGGTTAAGGTATTGTATAAAGGAGAACCGCTTAATGCACCAGTAGGTTTAGCTTTTGATCGAAGAGGAGCTTTATATATAGGTAATTTTAATGATCGAAAAATATATAAATTAAATCCTAGAAGTGAAGAGTTAGAATATATTGCTACGGTTCCAGATTCTGGAACAGATTTTCCTTTTTTAGGTTTTATTACATACGCAAATGGTTCGCTTTTTGGGACTGTTTATGGAGAACATAAAATTTATGAAATTAATCCCAGAGAAATTGATGATGTTTCCATTTTCGCAGGCAGTAGTAACGGAGCTATGGATGGAGATATTACCAAAGCTACTTTTTCTTATCCGGCTGGAATTGTGGCGAATAGGACAGGAACTGCACTATATGTTTCTGAACTTAGTGGAATTGGAAACATAAGAAAGATATCAAAGAAACCTTATTTTCCTTATCGTAGTTTTGCTTTGGAAATATTACGAAACCCTGTTAAAGATATTCTTAATCTAAAAATTACTTCAAAAAATGAAGGAAGTATAAATATTATGATTTATAGTCTTTTAAAGGGGGATTTGATTTTTGAAAGCCAAGAATTTATAGAGAAAGGAGCGTTTAAAACTCAAATAAATTTAGAAGGCTTTAGAAAAGGAGGATATATTTTAAAAGTTGAGAAGAATGGAGATAAGAGAAGTAAAATTTTTATAAAAAACTAAAATAATATTGAGTATATAATTTGTTTCGTAAAAGATTGTTATTACGAATTAGAATTCTTTGATACGGTTATCAAGCAAAAAGGTTGATTCTTTTGAAATCAACCTTTTCCATTTACTAAAACATTATTACAGATTAAATCTGACTTAATCCACCATCAACTTCTAACTCTACACCATTTATATAAGAAGCATCTTCTGAAGCTAGAAATAAAGCTGATTTTGCAATTTCTTCAGAAGTTCCAAATCTTCCTAAAGGTACTTGCTCAGCAAAACTTTTCCCTATTTCTTCTATCACATCTTCTGATAATCCCATTTTACCATAAATAGGAGTTTCAATAGGTCCAGGAGCGATTGCGTTTACTCGAATGCCTCTAGATTTTACCTCAGATGTAAGTACTCTTTGATATGCTCGTAAAGCACCTTTAGAAGCAGAATATATTCCATATCCTTCAAACCCTTTTTGATGCACTATTGAATTGGTAAATAAAATAGTACCTCCATCATTAATATGGGGTAACGCTTCTTTTGCAGCGATTATAGGTCCTTTTACATTGATATCGAATATCTCATTATAATGATCTTCGGTAACATCTGTTGCAGGAGCAGGAGGAGCGATCCCAGCATTCAGAAAAAGAATGTCTATTTTACCATATTTGCTAGTAGCTTCTTCAATAAGATGTTTATTATCTTCAGCTTTTGAAACATCTGCTTTCACTGTGATGAAATCACCTTCCAGTTCTTTGGCTACTTCATCTAATGCTTCTTGTCGTCTACCAGATACTACTACTTTAGCTCCTTCTTGTAAGTATAATTTTGCAGTGGCTAATCCTATGCCGCTATTAGCTCCTGTAATTACGGCAACCTTATTTTCTAATTTGCTCATTTTTTTAGTTTTGTTTTTATGATTATATATTATTAATAGTTTCTGTTGCTTTTGCAATTACTTGTTCAGCATCTGCCATTATTTGATCAGAATTAATGAACTCTATATCTGTGATTCCAACAAAATTTAAGAATGTAGTCATATATCCAGTAACATGATCTACGGCTGTTCCAAGTTTTGTTCCACCCGTTGTTATAATGACATATGCCTTTTTGGTTTCTAAAAGTCCAACAGGACCGTTTTCTGTATATTTGAAGCTAATCCCTGCTCTGGAGATAAGATCGATATATACTTTTAATCCAGCAGATACTCCAAAATTGTACATAGGAACAGAGAATATATAAGTATCAGCTTTTGAAAACTCTGTAGCTAGAATATTTGAAGGAGCGACTGCTTTTTGTTGAGCTTCAGTTTGTTGATCTTCAGGTGTAAAATAAGCTGTTACGCTATCTTCATTACCCAGTTGTACAAGTTCATCATAGTAAACATCACGGTTTTGAATGTTAAATTGTTCTGATTTTTGAAGTTTTTCCTGTAATACATCAGCTAACTGTCTGCTAATGGATGTTTGTTTTCTTGGACTACTGTCGATTCTTAATAATGTTTTCATTTTATAGGTTTTTATTCATTTGAAACGATCGTTTCATATTTGATTAAAAAAAAAATTATTTAAGTACAGATAATATAGTATCTATTAAATTTTCAAGTTCTTCTTTATTAGTATTCAAAATACCAGTCATTCTTAATCCTTGGATAGATGAATATAGATATAAAGCGTATTGTGTGGCAGTCTGATCTTCGTTAATAATCTTTTCCATTTGACCATTGTGTACAACATCTTCTAGTAACGCCATCATTTGTTCCTGATTTTGTTCCATAAATGACTTAATTAATGGTTCTTGATTTACCATTTCGGATTTACAATTAACGATCAAACAACCTTTACGATCTTCGTCTTCAATAATATCTTTTACATACATGTTAAAAATAGATCGCAGTGTATCAAAGGAGTTTTGAGTTTGTACAATTTCCTTTCCCATTTCCTTTTTCCCATTTTTCTGATAATGAAAAAGTACTTCCATGAAAATTCCAAGTTTACTACCAAATGAATTATAAATGCTAGATCGATTTAAACCTGTCGCATCAACTAAATCTTGCATAGATGTACCATTATACCCCTTTTTATGAAACACCTGAGTGGCATTACATAAAACGTTTAATCTATCAAAGGTTTCTACTTTAGGCATAATTTATTGAAATGAACGTTTCAAATTTAAAAAATATTTAAATACAGTTTGTTATAAAAATATTAAAGTTTTTATTTTGGTTTATAAATTGAGCTTCATCATAATATCTTTTTGCTTTTCTGAACCTAGCATAAAAGAATGTGTGTCAAAGGGAATAAAGCCATTCTTTTTGTAGAATTTTATGGCTCTTATGTTTTCATTCCAAACACCTAACCAAATAAAATCCATCTTATCTTTTTTGGCAACTTCTATAATCCAATTAAATACAGCTTGGCCAAATCCCATGCTTTGAAAAGCCTTTCTTATATATATTCGTTCAACTTCCACAGCATTACTATCTTTAATTTCGGTTTGTGCAGAACCAAAATTTAATTTGATATAGCCTACTATGTCATTTTGATATGTAATAAAGAAGAATTGGGATTCAGGATGTAGAATTTCTTCAGTAATTTTATTAAGAGTGAAATTTTGATCAAGATACTTTTGGATATTTTCTTCTGTATTTAAAGGAGGTCCAAAAGCATCATAAAAAGTGGTTTTCCCAATTTCCAGCAATTCATAGGTATCTTTAGGAAGAACTCTTTCAAAATATAACTCCTTAGATTCCATATAAAAAATGCTAACTAGATGATTCTCTTTATAACTCTCAACTTGTGGGTGTATAAACGTTTTTCACCGTTAAAAATTCCTGTGTGATCTATACGATCCACGCGCACTTTTCCATGCGCGTGGATAATATAGTTATCTTTCATAATAATGCCTACGTGTGTAATAGCACCTTCTTCATTATCAAAAAATGCTAAATCACCAGGCTCGCTTTCCTCAATAAAACTTAAAGGATCTCCTTGTGTGGCTTGAAGAGAAGCATCTCTCAATAACTGATATCCGTTAAGCTTATATACCATTTGAGTAAAACCACTACAATCAATTCCAAAATTTGTTCTTCCTCCCCATAAATAAGGAGCATTTAAGAATAGATAAGCGGTTTCTATAAGTTTTTCTTTAGGTTGTTGTTCTTGTATTCTATTACCATCAAACTGATGATTAAAAAAGTCTAAAGCACTAAGAGAAGAACCTAATGATATCGGCATCAATTGATTATCTTCACAGCTTACAAAATCTATTAAATCAGATGCCACATCCAGAGATTTAGCATCAAAATCTTTATATTCTTGATCGGTAATCTCTATGTACTGTTTATTATCAATCCAACCTTCATAACTATCAAAAGCCAAACGTATTCGACTCCATTTTTTTCGTTTTTCTAAAACTTTAAAATGTTCTCCGTATAGCACCTGTGAAACCATTTCACTAGGATCATTAGGTTCAGAACGTAGAGGTACAATACTAAGATTGCAAATACCGTATAACATGTGTACTCTTGAAAGCTAGATATTAGACATTTAATAGATCAGAAAATTTTTGTGAACAGTTGATTAAACACGTTCGATTACCATAGCAGAAGCACCGCCACCTCCATTACAAATAGCAGCAGCTCCTATTTTTGCATCGTTTTGTTCTAAAACACTCATTAAAGTAATTAAAATACGAACACCTGAACAACCTAATGGATGACCAAGTGAAACAGCACCTCCGTTTACATTTGTATTTGAATCATTTAATCCTAGTATTTTCATATTTGCTAGTCCTACTACCGAGAAAGCTTCATTAAATTCAAAGAAATCAACATCATCTAGATTAATCCCTGCTTTATCAATAGCTTTTGGTAAAGCTTTAGCAGGCGCTGTAGTAAACCATTTTGGCTCCTGTGCAGCATCTGCATAACTTTTTATTTTCACTAAAGGTTTTAGGCCTAACTCTGCTGCTTTTTCTGCACTCATAACAACAACTGCTCCAGCTCCATCATTAATAGTAGAAGCATTAGCAGCAGTTACTGTTCCATCTTTTGTGAATGCAGGTCGTAAAGCTGGAATTTTTTCCATTTTTACGTTTTTATATTCTTCATCTTCAGTAATCATTACAGGTTCTCCACGACGTTGAGGCACTGGCACAGGAACTACTTCATTTGCAAATTTACCTTCTGACCAAGCTTTAGCAGATCTTTCATACGACTGAATAGCAAAAGCATCTTGATCTTCTCTGCTGAAATTATGCTCAGTAGCACATAGATCAGCGCAAACTCCCATGGCGTTTTGATCATATACATCAACTAAACCATCTCTTTGCATTCCATCTTCTAGTGTTTGGGATCCAAATTTATGTCCAGCTCTCAATCTAACATAATGCGGAATTAAGCTCATATTTTCCATTCCACCTGCTACTACAATATCAGCGTCACCTAATGCTATCGCTTGTGCAGCGTGCATAACAGCTTTCATACCACTTGCACATACCTTGTTTACTGTAGTACAAGGAACACTATCACTTATTCCTGCTCCTAATGCAGCTTGCCTTGCTGGCGCTTGACCATTTCCAGCTTGTACTACATTACCCATAAAAACTTCTTGTACCAATGATGGGTCTAGATTAATTTTGTCTAATGCACCTTTGATTGCTATGGATCCCAATTGTGTAGCTGGAACTGTTGATAAACTTCCTAAAAAACTACCGATTGGTGTACGTGCTGCGGATACTATTACAACGTCTTTGCTCATTATATTGAATTTAATATATCTATGTTTGTTTTTTGCGAATTTAAGGATTTTTGAAGGATATACATAGCTTAGTTTTGAGCGGATAATCTAAGTTATCAAGGATATATTCATCCCTTTTAAGATCTCACTTCGTACTGACTTATTTTTTAGTACTTTTGATACCCATACGAATATCAAAGTGAAGAAATTTTTTAACAATTTTTATAAAAAACAATCTTTATTATACAAAGGTTTTTTATTCATAAGTACACTAACACTTATTGTTTATCTATTTCCTAAAGGTGGAGTGTTTAAATATGAATTTACGAAAGGAAAACCATGGCAATATGAAAACTTGTATGCACCTTTTGATTTTGCAATAGCAAAAACCGAAGAGGAAATTACCGCAGAAAAGAAAAGGATTGAAGATAATAATATTCCTTATTTTGAATATGATACGATCATTTCAAATGTTGCAAAAGATACATATGATGCAGCTTTTAAAAGTAATCTAGAAACATTAGATCAAAGTAGTTCTGGAAAACAAGCGAAATTATTTGGTAGAATACTTTTGAATGATATTTACAGATATGGTGTGTTGCAAGAGTCTTATAGTTATGAAAATAAGCGACAAATATTCTTGAATAAAGGTAATAAAGCGGAAGCAATTACATTTGGACAGATATTAACTCCAAGTTCTGTAACAGCACTTATCAATACTAGAATTGAAAAAAGTGAATATGTTAAGTTTAAAAGCGGCTTTGTTGCATTGTTTTATGATTTAGTAAAACCCAATGTATCACTTAATCAAAAATTGACAGAAAGCACCTTAGAAAATGAGCTAGCACAAGTGCTTAGTACCAGAGGAAGTGTTTCTAAAGGCAGCAGAATTATTGCTAAAGGAGAAGTAGTAGAAGGAAACAGGTTGCAAATATTAACTTCACTAAAAGCAGAATATGAATCACAGGTTTGGAGTGATAAAAACTTTTATTGGATTGTATTTGGATATGGTATTTTAGTATCCTTAGCATTATTGATGTTATTACTATTTATCAGAAAATATCGCAGAGATATTTTTGATAATAATACGCAGGTAACTTTTATCGCCTTTAATATTCTATTGATGGTATTGATAACTACCTTGGTAGTAAAATATAAATCAGATTACATTTATATAGTACCGTTATGTATTCTTCCTTTAATTCTAAAAGCTTTTTTCGATTCAAGATTAGGGCTTTTTACTCATGTGGTTACTGTACTAATATTAGGTTTTGTTGTACCTAATAGTTATGAGTATACATTTTTGCAGATTATAGCTGGTATTGTCACTATATTAACTATTTCGGAATCATATAAAAGAGCCAATCTTTTTATAACCGTTGGTCAAATTACGTTGATTTATATTGTTGCCTATATCGCTTTCCATATTATTCAAGAAGGAAGTATAAGTGATATAGATTGGACTACGATTGGTTTGTTTGTAATTAGTGGATTTGCTACACTGATTGTACATCCATTGATATATGCTTATGAAAAATTATTTGGATTAATTTCGGATGTTTCTTTATTAGAATTGAGTGATACTAATTCTACATTATTGAAAGAACTTTCAGATAAAGCACCTGGAACATTTCATCACTCTCTTAACGTAGCAAATATAGCAGAAGCTGCAGCAAATGAAATTGGAGCGAATGTAATGCTAGTTAGAGTAGGCGCCTTGTATCATGATATTGGTAAAATGGCGAATCCAACGTATTTTACAGAAAATCAAACCGCTTCAGGAAATGCACACGATGTTTTATCTCCGAAGGAAAGTGCTAAAATTATTATCAATCATGTGATCAGAGGTATCGAAATTGCAAAGAAGTATAACTTGCCCGATCGTGTAATTGATTTTATAAGAACACATCATGGTACGAGTACTGTATATTATTTTTATATGAAGGCGAAGGAAATCAATGAAAATGTTAATATTGAAGATTTTCAATATCCTGGCCCTAAACCATTTTCAAAAGAAACTGCTATTTTGATGATGAGTGATAGTGTAGAGGCAGCTTCCAAGAGTTTAAAAAATCCAACTAGTAGCCTTATTGATTCATTTGTTGAAAAAATAATTAATAAACAAATGGATGATGGACAGTTTTTAAATGCCAATATTACTTTTAAAGAAATTCAGCAAGTAAAAAAGGTATTTAAAAGAAAGCTTACGAATATTTACCACCTAAGAATTGAATATCCAGARTAAGTTATTTTGGTATGTTATTTGATTGTTAAAGTACCTCACAAATCATCAAACTTAGGTACTATGAAAACCAACTATTATTTAGTAATCATTTTTTGTTCAGTATTAGCAAATAAATCCTATAATCAAATTCGAATTGGAGGTGGAGTTTCCATCGATGTCAGTATAGATCTACCACTTCCTGAAGTTGTAATTGTAGACCAAAAACCTAATCCAGAAGTAATTTCTCAACCTAGAAGAATACCTGTTTACGAAAATGTCTCTTTTGGAGAAATCCAAAATCAAAATGGTCCATACGGTAGATTGATATATCAGGTTTCTAATGCTCAATTAGAGTCTTATGATAGCCGAGAAGAACGTGTTATCTATTCATTAGATTCTGGAGATATATTAGAGATTTTATTGATAACAGTTAACGCACAAGATTATAACTATCATAGTTACGGTTCTTGCGATTGTTTGGATAAAAATCGAATTGTTGAAGTATTACTTAATCGACAACCCATACTTTTACGAGATGGTAGTTTATCTTTACAACCAAGCGCTAACGGATTTCATTCGGTAATAAATCTACACAGCAAATTTGAGGGAGATTTTAATGGAACCGTTAATTTTTAGAAAGGTATTTTTTATCCATCCAAAATGTTCCGAAAGGAATTATAGAACATAAAAGAACTATAAATAGAGTTTTGTTATTCCATTTTTTTTCATATTTCATAAGAATAGCAAAAACGATGTATAAAAGAAATAATACACCATGCGCCATACCAATTACTTTATTAGGCTCTGGAGATGCAAATAAGTATTTTAATGGCATGGTTACAAACAAGATAAGTAAGTATGAAATTCCTTCTAAGTAACTTATAAGCTTGAAAATAATCGTCATATGCTTTGTCTTATGATTGTAAGTTGCAAATGTAAGGTTCAAAAGACTTCAAACCGTGAAAAAAATCAATTTTTACGAGGAAAATCCAATTCGAAAACCGCTAAATTAAAATATGGAATTGCAGAAAGTAAATGATCAAAGATATCTGCAACTATTTTTTCATAGTTTTTCCATTCTTTATCATTACTAAACGCATAAATTTCAAGAGGAGTTCCATGAGCAGTTGGAGCTAACTGTCTGCTCATTATGGTCATTTCATTATTTATATAGGGATGATTTTTTAAGTACGACTCCACATATTGTCTAAATACTCCCATATTCGATAGATTACGCCCGTTTATTAAAAATTCTTTATTTGCTTGATTTTTAGTGTTGTGATCTTTAATTATTGCTTGTAATTCGGTGATATAATCTTCTATTAAAGCAATTTTTTTAAGCTTATTTACATCTGTATCTGATAAGAATTTAATGCTTGACGCCTTAATGAGTATGGCTCTCTTGATTCTTCTACCACCTGAGTCCATCATTCCACGCCAATTCCTAAACGATTCTGAAGTTAAGTGATAGGTAGGTATGGTAGTAATTGTTTTATCAAAATTTTGGACTTTTACCGAGGATAAGTTAATTTCTATAACATCCCCATCAGCTCCATATTTATCCATAGTGATCCAATCTCCTATTCGTACAGTATCATTTACCGCGACTTGTATACTTGCAACAAAACCAAGAATAGTGTCTTTAAAAATTAAGAGAATCACTGCAGACATGGCTCCAAGAGCAGTTAAAAATGTCCATATTGATTTTCCGGTAATAGAAGAAAATAGAAATATACTTCCTATCGCCCATACAATGATCATGAAAACCTGAACATAGCTATCAATAGGCTTGTCTTTAAAGGAAGCTAAAGATTTTAAAAAATCACGAAACGTTCTTAAAATACTTCTGACTATCCAAATGGTTAAACTGATCACCAGAATATCAAATAAAATTTCCAAATAACTTTCGGCAATTGGAAATGCAATAAATAATTGAGGTATCACCCAAATACTTATAGATAAGGGTATAATATGAGACAGGTAATCGAAAGTCTTGTTTTTAACTAAATAATCATCGAAGGTATTTCTTGATTTAGAAGCATATTTTCTAAACAAGTTCAGTAATACTTTTCGAATAACTCTATCAAGTGCAAAGACTACTATCAATAATACAACAACGCCTATTATTACATTTAGATACTCTGCAATCTCTTTAGAAACACCTTTAGAAACTAAAAGCTTATAAAAATATCTAGTCAGATCTCGCATTATACAAAAGTAATACAGGTAGCAATAAAATTTTAAACTAAATTAAAAATAGCTAAAGCGTATAAATAAAATCTTACAAAACGAAGTAATCCAAATAATAAATAGCTAATAAAAGAATATCGTATCATCCCTGCAGCTATACTTGTTATAGAAAATGGAATAGGTAGTAGTGCTCCAACAACAATTAAAAATCCGCCCCATTTTCTGGTGTTTTTAATGTGTTTTGCCATTTTTACTTCTAGATAATCATGTACAGAAGGTATTTTAGTTATCGCTTTTCCTATATAGTAGGAAATAACACCACCTAAGTAAGAAAGTAACGCTAAGATGGATAAATACAAAATAGGACTTGATGCTTTATCACTCCAAGCAATAAAAATCTCTGGTGGAATAAGTCCTAAAAGTGATTCAGAAGCAAAAAAGACACTAAATACGATGTAATCTGAATAATTTTCAGTCACATAAAGCAATAGATCATTAATATTAATAACAAAATAATTAATAACTAATAATCCTGCAATGAAAAGTAGGATAGGAGGTAATGCTTTTTTAAGACTAGTTCCTAAAAATTTATAAAATCCTGTATAGCTATAATATTGATGCAATAATTGCAATCTCGTTTTTTTGACAGATCTGGGATTCATTTTCATAACAATTTTTCCACAAGGCAACAAAAGTAATATTTAAATCAAATTTTATAGTTTATAAAATCATAAAATTTGTCGTCAAGTCATTCATATCATTACATAAAACTAACTAACTATTTAATTCGGGCCTTATTGTTCGAGATAGATAAAAAAAAGACCTTGATTTTGTCAAGGTCTTTTGTACATATTTTTAAAGAAAATCGATTAATAGGCATTTAATGCATCTCTATAATCTGATAAATCCATTAAATTCATTTTGTTCTTAAGGTCTTTAAGCAACGAAATTAAATACATCAGGCTTTCTATTGGATCAACTTCCTCATTTTTCTCTTGTGTAATTTCTGCATCTTCAATTGGATCATCATCAGGTATAGGTATTAAGAAACTATCATTTTCTTCCAAGTGCTCATAAGTTAGTCTTAATACTTTTACCACTAGAGGAACTTGTTGTTCTAGTGCAAAGGATCGTAAACTTTTAAGATCTTCTATTAAGGTGTCAGTATTTATTCCAGATGTTTCAATATCCGCCAGAATTTTATCAATTAATTTGAGTGCCTTTTTATTTTCCAAGGATTATAAAATTAGTAGGGTTTTAAAAAAATGATTTCGGCAAATTTAACTCTTTATATACTTCTTTAAAATCTTTTAAAACAATAAATTTATTTTTTAGTGTTAAAAAATAAATTCAAAAAAATATAGAATTAATATTTAGAGGAATTTTCCCCATAAAATACTGATATGTAAGTCTTTATTTAGACTGATTTTAACTAATGCTTGTATTCCGGCTAAAGTTTGAGGTTAAACCGTAACCAAAATTCCTTAATCCTCTTTATCTTTGAAAAGTATTCCAATTACAATTTTTCCCTTACTTTTTTTGTTTTCCCCAACACTTACCTCCTTGAATACAGGAGGTAAGTTCTTTTTAGGGAATTTTTAAAATAACGCTACTGTAGTATTTTCATCTTCTGGTTTAATCGTAATCAATAATTTTCGTTTACCTAACGTACTAACTTTGTATACTTTAGTTCCTGTGGTCCAATTTTCTTTTCTTATCGCTTGAGGCATCATTGGGAAACCATAACTAAATTTGGATCCATCTGGTTTTGGGCCTATCACAAAGAAATGGTTTCTTGATAATGAGTTGTTTTTGATCTTAAACTTTATAAATTTAGCGTTTGACTTGTTATTTTTCTTAGTCTTTGTGGCTATTCGTTTTACATCTCCCTTTATTTTTTTAGGAGTATTTAAGACTTCTAAGTTGGCGTTTTTGTCAAGTTTTGTAGTTAATTCTTCCGTAACTCGCACTTTTGCACTTCCACGACTCCATATATCTATACGTGCTGTTTCTGCTACTAAACCAGAGGCATCAATAGAAGCCATTTCGGCCCCAATACGAAGTTCTTTTGTCTTTCCTTCAAGAAAAATTTTGCCTATAGGCGCCACAATTTGGATATAATCATTATTCAGATTAATGATTCTTGTAGTATCATGTGTTCCGCTTTCTACTCTTTTGATATTAGGTGCTCCGATTACTATTTTTGCATTTTCTGAAGGTGAAATCCATTCTTTTTGATCTAGATACAAGGTTCCATCAACTACTTCTTTATCTATATAATCTAATAAGTTAGCATCTGTAGTTATCGTTATACTTTCGTCTTTGGATTGATCAATGATTACTTGTGCGTAAAAGTTGATCTTTATATTCGAAATTTTTTTAACGTTGTAAGTTTTTGTTACAATTTCCTTATTTCCTCTTATTTGCGCTATTCCTGTTAATCCTATTAATAGGATAATTAGATGTATTATATTTTTCATGATGATATGTTCTTTAAATGAAACTTTTTGTTAGACCTTTATTTATTTTTAATGTCCACTTTTTTGTAAGTAAATAATCAATACCAAATCTTCCAGAACCTAGAATAAGATTGTAAATACTGATCCATAAGAATCCCATTGCGGGTAACATTCCCCAAAGTCCTTGATCCCATTTTTGAAAGATAATGGCTACTAGCATGGTACATAGGATAAAGAAAGATGCTACTCTCGTTTTAAAACCAAGTGCAAGAAATACGCCTCCAATAGCTTCACTGGCAGCACCCATCCATGCAAAAAATACTGGGAACATAGCAAAAATACCTCCATATTCTGCAATGTCTTTTGGAAACCACTCAACAACTTCTAAGAAACCTAGATCTGGTGAACCTTCAGGGCTCCAAGGAACTCCAAATTTACTTCCTCCAAAATTTACTGCTAAAAAATAACCGCATACGATTCTTGGAAAAGCAAATAGTAAATCTGCAGACCAATGGTTCATTGTAATGGGTTGAATAATTTTTTTGATTACATTTTTCATAACTGAAACGATTTTTAGATTGTTTGATGATTCAAATGTCTGAATCGTTTCTGGTTACTGCGCCCCAAAACAAAATAGGACGGCTCAAATTATAATTTGAGCCGTCCTATTAAAGTGAGTCTGTTTTGTAAAAACCTTATTTTGAAGGTTCTAGCAATATTATTTCATAATCCGACTTTATGGTTACACTTCCATCTTTAACAGTAGTTTCTGTTCCAGAATACGTGTCAATTACAGCAGTTCCATCCTTAAAAATGGTATCTACTTTAATAGTTTTTGTTCCTTTTCGCTGATTTAAACTTATGACAACTTTATCCAAAACATTGTTTTTATTGTATGTACGAGAAAAAACATAAGGAGTTTCACTAATCATTTTATGCTTTCCAGCTCCAATTGCAGGATGATTCTTTCTAAATTTTCCTAATTTCTGCCAATGCTCCAATAGTAATTTAGTTTCTTCTTTTTCAAGATCTTCCCAGTTCATTTTTGACCTTAAGGTAGCATCTCCCTGAGTTCCCTCAATAATTAAGGATCTTGCAGTCTCATCTCCATAATATACTTGAGAAATTCCAGGAGTTAATAATAATTTGGTTGCCGATTCGAAAGTTTTATTGCGTTCTTTATCAAATGGATCTCCGTCATCATGAGAACTAATATAGTTCATAACACTTTTACCAATGAGTCCTGTATGCAGTGCAGCACTATATTTGCTATACAATTTTTCGTAATCTAATTTTTTTGCATCATACTTAAACTGAAAGTTGATCAGGTTATCAAATCCATTTGCGTAATAATCAACTTTACGATCACCAAAATCATAAAAACGCTTACCATCGATTCCATATCCGTATAATTCTCCTAGTACATAGAATTCATTATTATCTAATACTTTATCAGGATTGTTCTTTTTCCATTCTGTAAAAGCAAGTTTTGCTTGTTCTGCTAAAACAGCCCAAACTCCTTCTTCTACATGTTTTACAGTGTCTACTCGATATCCATCGATTCCAAGTTCTCTTACATAATCAGTGAGCCATTTAATAATGTAATTTTTTGGAGTCTTTTTAAGCCCAGTTTTAGCAAAAAAGATTTCTAATTCATCCATTTCGCTTTCTAAACGTCCTTCTTCTTTCCACTTATCTAATAAAGGTTGAGGAAGTTTTACCTCATCATCACTTTCTGTCTTTACATCTGGTAAATTTGCAACTAGCGTACATTTTACCGCAGTTTCATAATCTTTATAGCTACATTGAGGTCCAGTACGTACCCAATCACCTGACCACACAGGGTCTTTTTCAGTGACAGGTCCTGTATGATTAATCACTACATCCATTAGAATTCTAATTCCATTTTGATGTGCAACTTCTACTAATTTTTTAAGATCTTCATACGTACCAAAATTTGGGTCAATTGTGGTCCAATCTTTGGCCCAATATCCATGGAAAGCATAGGTATTTCCTGTTCCTTCATCAACACTATCATGTATTTGTTCTACCAATGGATTTATCCAAAGTGCGTTTATTCCCAAATTCGTGAAGTATCCCTCTTCAATCTTTTGTATAATTCCTTTGATATCACCTCCTTCAAAACCTCTCAAAACAGCTGTTTCTTTAGTTCTGTCCAAAACTTCATCGTTACTGGTATCTCCATTATTGAATCTATCTGCTAATAAAAAGTAAACATTAGCGGCATTCCAAATGAAAGGTATTTCCCCTTTAGAGGTAGATTCGGTATTTTCTGCTTCTGTAATTTCTGTTTTTTCTGATGTTGTTTGAGTTTCCTTTTTACAAGAAATTAATAAACTCATACAAACTAGTAGTGTAGTTATTAATAAGTGTTTCATGTGTTAGTTTTTGTATTTCAAAAATTGCTTTTGGTTTGATTAAGAAGTTTTGAAATAATAATACATAAGAATTTAAGATGCTAATCTATAAAAATGAACCAAATAAACCGAGAATGACGAATTGCGAAATTCATAAAAATTCCTTTGGCTATGATTTGTTTTGCATAGCAACATATTGAGAAGGAGAAGTACTGGTAAGTTTTTTAAAAACACGATTAAATGTCGCTTTGCTATTAAAACCACATTCATAAGCGATACCTAAAAGTGAAAGTTGTTGTTGTTTTCCTTCTTTCAGCATGTCCTGAACCGCCTTAACTCTATAAGAGTTTATAAAATCATTAAAGTTTTTTTCAAACGCAGAATTAATAGTATCGGATAAAACAGGAGCCGGCATTTTAAGCATTTTGGAGAGTTCTGTTAAATTAAGATCTGGATTGAGAAAAGGTTTTTTATCTACCATAAACCCTTCAATTCTTTTTTTACTCTTAATTAAATCTTCGCTTAATTCATTAGGGATATCTGCAATGTCTTCTTTTACCGCTACAGAAAAGTTAAGATTATTTAGTTTGTTAGTATCCGTAAAATAGCCTTTTATACCTATATATATAATAGCCACAGCAGTAAAAAAATGATACCACCATCTTTGAGTCCAATGTAGGTCTGTAATAACAGAACCAATTACTCCTTGAAAAACACTATACAGAAATAAAAAAGAATAAATAAAAAGGAAATTACGTATCCAATTAAGTTCTAAAGAATATGTGTTGGAAAAGAAATGTTGTATTTTTTTTCGATAGATATAATATAGTTGAATTGTAAATGCTAGGTATAATAACATTTGTAGGTTCTCCACAATACCAATTAGCGGGCTTACATATTTTTCATCTAAGAAAACCTTTAGATATCCATTTTGCGTTTCAGAGAACCCAGGAAGTGAGGCATCATAAATAAAGATTGAGATTCTATAGACTACATATATAGTAACAGGAATAAAATGTATTAGATCTTTTTTACGAAATTTAAAATTAGAAGTTGTGATTGATTTTACGTAGAAATAAAGTAGCGGACCAATGGCTAATGACAATGCAATAAGCCAATAATTAATTTTTGTATTCCGATATGTATCATACCAATCCATAAAACCAATGGTATAAGTAGTTCTATGGTATCCAGTAATAAAAATTAGCACTGATAAAATAAGTGCTGAGATATATTTTTTCTTAAAATATCTAACCAACAAAAGTGAGGCAAAAATAAATGCTTGCAATACCAATATTAACAAAGGTGTACTGTAAATATTGAATGAAGGGAATTCTAATGGTATTGGAATTGGCATAATGCTAATTTAATTATTTCATAGAATTATTTTTATTTTTTTTTGAAATTAAAATACTGTTCCTTTGATGATATTTTTATAAAAATGGCCAATTTAAAAGCGTGGATCTCTGCAGCTAGACTTCGTACCTTACCTTTATCTATTTCTGGAATAATCGTAGGATCTTCTATGTTTAATAACGAGATCGTGAATATTAATATTTCCTCAGAATTTAAAATGGGATTAGGAGGTGAGCTTTCGTTATTTTTGGAGACTTCTATTTTTTGGTTGGCAATTGCTACTACCTTAGGACTCCAAATTTTATCAAATTTTGCTAATGATTATGGTGATGGAGTAAAAGGAACAGATAATGATGATAGAGTTGGCCCGCAAAGGGCTTTACAAAGTGGTGCAATTACTAAGAATGAAATGTTCAGAGGTATTGTTATTACGTCTATTATCACTTTGTTATTAGCAATTTATTTAATTTATGTTTCTTTTGGGCAAGCCTATTTTTTCTATTCTATTTTCTTTCTTTTACTAGGTATTGCTGCTATCATTGCTGCTATCAAATATACTATGGGAAATACAGCCTATGGATATAAAGGGCTAGGGGATGTTTTTGTTTTTATATTCTTTGGTTTGGTGAGTGTTGTAGGATGTTACTTTTTGTTTACCAAACATTTAAATTGTTTGGTTTTTTTACCAGCCATTACTATTGGTTTATTAAGCTCTGCAGTTCTTAATCTAAATAATTTAAGAGATCATGATAGCGATAAAAAAGTTGGTAAAAATACTTTGGTCGTAAAACTAGGCATTCATAATGCTAAGAAGTACCATTACTTTCTGTTGTTAGGAGCTATGAGTTCAATGATGATTTTTCTTCTTTTTACTTACCAGAATTATGATGATTTACTATTCTTAGTTGCTTTTATTCCTCTATTTATACATTTTTTTAAAGTAATTAAAACCAAAAACACTAAAGATCTAGACCCAGAATTGAAGAAAGTAGCATTGTCCACTTTTTTACTAGCGATACTATTTAGTTTAGGTCAGATTTTATAACTTTCAAATCCTAATTTAAAACCGCACGCAATGAAAATTACATTTTACGGGCAGAACACTTTGTTATTAGAAATAAATGGAAGCAAAGTTCTCGTAGATCCTTTTATATCTGGAAATCCTTTATCTAAAGATAAAGTAAGTATTGATGAATTAACGGTGGATTATATTCTATTGACTCATGCACATCAAGATCATACATTGGATGCTGAAGCTATTGCCAAAAATAGTAATGCTACCATCGTTTCAAACTATGAAATTGCCATGTATTACCAAGCAAAAGGTATAGAGGTGCATCCTATGAATCATGGTGGTACATGGAAGTTTGATTTTGGAAAGGTAAAATATGTAAATGCAATTCATACGAGTAGTTTTCCAGATGGAACTTATGGCGGACAACCAGGAGGATTTGTAATTGAAGGTGAATATAAAAATGTCTATATCGCGGGAGATACCGCTTTGACGATGGATATGAAACTAATTCCTTTGTTTACTAAATTGGATTTAGCAATACTACCGATTGGGGATAACTTTACTATGGGTATAGATGAAGCTATTGTAGCAAGTGATTTTGTTGAATGTGATAAAGTTTTAGGGGTACATTATGATACTTTTGGATATATAGAAATTGATCACAAAGAGGCGAAAAATAAATTTTCAGCAAAAAATAAAGATCTTATCCTATTAAATGTTGGTAAGAGCCTTGAACTATAATGGAAGCAACGTATCATAAGCATATTTTAGAATTTAAACGACCTAGCGGTACTTCTAGGGGAATCTTAAGAATAAAGGAGACTTGGTTTATTGTCATTACATCCAATAATAAGAAAGGAATTGGAGAGTGTGGAATATTAAGGACACTTAGTATTGATGATCGTCCTGATTATGAAGAGAAGTTAAAATGGACCTGTGAAAATATTCATTTAGGTGTTGAGTTATTATGGAATGAACTGAAAGAGTTTCCAAGTATTCAATTTGGAGTAGAAATGGCTTTTAAGTCATTAGAAAGTGACGCTCCATTTTTACTATTTCCCTCTAAATTCACAGAAGGAAACGATAGTATACCGATTAATGGATTGATTTGGATGGGAGAGAAGGAATTCATGAAAAACCAGATTATAGATAAATTGGATCAAGGTTTTGATTGTATTAAGATGAAAATCGGTGCTATTGATTTTAAGGCAGAATTAGCACTATTGGCATATATAAGATCCCAGTTTTCCAAAGAAATTATTGAACTTAGAGTAGATGCCAATGGTGCCTTTTCCACAGATGAAGCCTTGGAAAAATTAAAACAGCTTAGTTACTATGATCTTCATAGTATAGAACAGCCTATTAAGCAAGGACAATCATTAGTAATGAGAGAGCTTTGCAATAAGACACCTTTACCTATTGCGTTGGATGAGGAATTAATTGGAATTTTTGATGTAACAGAAAAGAAAAAAATACTACTAACTATACAACCTCAGTATATCATTTTAAAACCAAGTTTAATAGGAGGCTTTAAAGGAACACAGGAATGGATTGATATTGCAGAGGAATTAAATATCGGTTGGTGGATTACCAGTGCTTTGGAAAGTAATATAGGATTAAACGCTATAGCACAATATACCTATATGTTACAAAGCAATATGCCACAAGGACTTGGCACAGGAAGTTTATATACGAACAATATAGAAGCTCCTGTAGTAGTAGAAAATGGAACACTCAGTTATAAGCCAAATCAAAAATGGGTAGTTCCATATTTAGATGTAACAAATTAGAATACAATGTATATAGAACAAGCTTTAAATGGAAAAAACGAATGGTGGAAATATCTAATAGGTCTGGTATTAACATTTATTGGTTGGCAGGTAATTGGTGTAATACCATTAATTGGAGTAGCATTTACCAAAATAGAGAGTTTAAAGGAGTTCGAAGTCGCGGCAGAAAACAATTTTGCGGATATAGGTATAGACAAAAATCTTTTTTTAATACTTGTGATTTTGAGTTTTGCAATGGGCTTAGTTGCGTTGTTATTTGCTGTTAAGAATTTGCACCGACAAAGTATTAAGAGCTTAACGACTTCTCGAAATAAGGTAGATTGGAATAGAATTTTCTTTTGCTTTTTTCTTTTGGTTGGGATTAATGTAGTACTGTTTGCGATTAGTTATTTTACGGAAAGTGAAATTTATACATGGAATTTTAAATTGGTTCCTTTCTTAATCCTATTCCTTATCTCAGTACTATTATTACCTTTACAAACCAGTTTTGAAGAATATTTATTTAGAGGATATTTGATGCAAGGATTGGGAGTTTTGAGTAAAACTAAATGGTTTCCACTCTTATTTACATCCGTTACTTTTGGTCTATTACATGGTTTAAATCCAGAAGTAGCCAAATTAGGAAACATTATGATGGTCTTTTATATTGGAACGGGACTATTATTAGGAGTAATGACATTGATGGATGATGGAATGGAATTAGCTCTTGGTTTTCATGCAGCTAATAATATAATTGCAGCAATTCTAATAACTACAGATTGGAGTGCTTTTCAAACTGATGCTCTTTTTATAGATACTTCAGAACCATCAGCTGGATTAGATATTATATTGCCCATAGCAATTCAGTATCCTTTAATWATTTTAATCTTAGCTAAAAAATATAAATGGTCTGGTTGGAAAGATAAATTATTTGGAAAGGTGGAGCCTGCAATTCAATTAGAAGAATAATAACAAAATCATAATACTTTATTTACCTAATCATAACTTATAGCTATGTAAGAAAATTGAAATTTGGATATGCAAACAGAAGATACTTTTTCTACTCCAAAAATACATGAAAATTTCAGTATTAATAGACAGAATCTTGATCATTCAGGATTGCAACATATTGCCTATAATTTTATTAAAGAAGGAGAGTTCTATGAGCAAGAAGTAGGAAGTTTTTTGTTAGATTGGTTAAATGGGAAAGACCATATTGTTGTGCAAACATCAGGTTCTACAGGAAAACCTAAAGAAATCAAAATATACAAGCAACATATGGTAAATAGTGCATTAGCAACAGGATCTTTTTTTAAGGTTAAAGAAGGAACTACAGCGCTATTATGCGTACCAGCAACCTATATTGCCGGGAAAATGATGTTAGTAAGGGCAATGGTTTTAGGTTGGAAAATTGATTTAGTGCCTCCTAAAACTAATCCTTTGGATACTGTATACAAACAATACGATTTTTGTGCGATGGTACCACTGCAATTAGACAATTCGATAAATCGATTACATCTTATTAAAAAATTAATAGTAGGAGGAGGAACAGTTCCTGAAAATTTAAAAGAATTAGTACAAGGAATCAAAATAAAGATTTTTGAAACCTATGGGATGACCGAAACTATTACTCATATTGCAGCAAGAAGAGTTAATCCGAAAAAGAAAGACAAAAAGGATGCTAAATATTTTAAGGCTTTAMCTAATATAACTTTAGGAAAAGACGAACGAAATTGTCTAATCATTAAAGCGCCGCAACTTAATGATAATACTATTGTAACAAATGATGTGGTAGAGTTAAAAACATATAAGAAGTTTTTATGGAAAGGTAGATTTGACAATGTCATTAATAGTGGTGGTATTAAGTTATATCCAGAGGAAATAGAGACTAAATTACAATTGTTGATAGGACATCGTTTTTTTATTGCAGGAATTCCTGATGACCAACTTGGTGATAAATTGGTTTTGGTTATAGAACAAGATTATGATAAAAGTGTGAAAGAAAGTTTGCAAGAAGCAATGAGACAATTAGAAATTTTATCTAAATACGAAACTCCAAAGGATATATTCTTTCTACCACAATTTATAGAAACTGATAATGGTAAGGTTCAACGCTCTAAGACGTTGGAATTAGTTACAAGCAAACTTTCCTAATTAGTAAGATGTTTTCCCTTTTCAAAAACACTACTTCCCTCAAATTAGATTGTAAACAGACCGATTAGAAGGTAGTTTTATTTCATAATCAAAAGAAATCAATTATGAAATCACTACATTATTTTATGATATTATTCCTTATGATAGGAATATCAAATGCACAAGAGTTAACTATAATCGGCACAGTAACTGATAAAGATACTGGTGATCCCATTCCTGGAGTAAATATAGTAGTTATGGGAACTTCTAAAGGAACAAATACAGATTTTGATGGTCACTACACCATAAATGCAAATGTAAATGATGCACTAGAATTTTCGTATATAGGTTATATAAAGGAAAAGATAACTATAGAAGAAGGGAATTCTGTTATAGATGTAAAGATGATGGAAGATACTGCAACATTAGAAGAAGTAGTGGTTCTTGGTTATGGTGCAGAAAAAAGATCTTATTCTACTGGAAATAGAACTATTTCCAAAGCAAAAAGAAGAAGAAAAAATAGGCGAAGTAAGAAAACGAATAAGCTATCCGGCAGCATTGCTGGTGTTCAAGTAAATCGTAGTTCAGGAATTGCGAATGGAAATTCGTCGGTAATTATTCGTGGAGCCAGTTCAGTTTCATCTTCGAGTCAACCTTTATACATTATTGATGGTACTCCTGTAGACCAAAAAGATATTGCCTTGGTGCAAAATATGGATCCAAATAAGATTTCTAGTATCAACGTTTTAAAAGATAAAAGCGCAACATCTTTATACGGATCAAAAGCAAAACATGGATGTATTGTCATTACAACGCATAAGGGAAATTATAAAATAAATAGTAATGAATCCTATGAGGAAATAGTTGAGAATAATTTTGAAAAAGTAATAACTTCTCCTTTGTCAACCTTTTCTATAGATGTTGATAAAGCCGCGTATAGCAATGTAAGAAGAATGATTAATAATGGTCAGCAAATTCCTGCAGATGCCGTAAAAATAGAGGAGATGATTAATTATTTTGATTATGATTATAAACAACCAACTGGAGATCATCCTTTTGCAATTCATACGGAACATGGAACTACACCTTGGAATCAAGATACTCAATTGGTCAAGATTGGTTTAAAGGGAAAAGAAATTCCACGTGACCAGATTCCAGCTTCCAACTTAGTGTTTTTATTAGATGTTTCTGGTTCCATGAATTCTCCAAATAAGTTGCCTTTGTTAAAAAGAGCATTTAAATTATTGGTAAATCAACTACGAGAAAAAGATAAGGTATCTATTGTGGTATATGCAGGCGCTGCGGGAATGGTATTAAAACCTACTTCTGGAGCTCATAAAGATGAAATTAATCAAGCATTATATAATTTAGAAGCTGGCGGTTCTACAGCTGGTGGAGCAGGAATACAATTGGCTTACAAGATTGCACAGGAAAATTTTATAAAGAATGGAAACAATCGTGTAATTCTAGCTACAGATGGTGATTTTAATGTGGGAATGAGTAGTGATAAAGACATGAAGACATTAATTAAAGAAAAACGTAAATCTGGTGTTTTTCTAACTTGTCTTGGTTTTGGAATGGGAAATTATAAGGATAGTAAGTTAGAAACCCTAGCAGACAAAGGGAATGGAAATCATGCCTATATTGATACTATGCAGGAAGCACAAAGAGTACTTGGAAAAGAATTTGGAGGAACGCTATACACAATTGCAAAAGATGTCAAAATCCAAGTAGAGTTTAATCCATCAAAAGTTCAGGCATATAGATTAATAGGTTATGAAAATAGATTATTAAACGACGAGGACTTTGTTGATGATACCAAAGATGCTGGAGAATTAGGAAGTGGACATACAGTTACAGCTTTATATGAAGTAATACCAGTAGGAGTTCAAAGTAAATTTGTCAATAAAATACCAGATTTAAAGTATACCAATACAAAGATAAATGAGAACTATGGAGAGGAGCTTTTAACTGTAAAATTTAGATATAAAAAACCGCAAGGAAGCAAAAGTATCGAACTAGTACATGTGTTAAATATGAATAAGAAACAAGTTTCAAAAGATTTTAATTTTGCAGCTTCAGTAGCTTGGTTTGGAATGAAAATTCGAAAATCAAAATACTTGATGAATGATAATATTAACGATATTATTTCTTTAGCTAAAGAAAATAAATCTTCAGATTCTCAAGGATATAGGGCAGAATTCGTTCGATTAATGAATAGTCATCAGGCTCTATAATAAACGTTGAATTAAATAAGCTTGAAAGAGACATTTGCAAAGCATTGCAGGTGTCTCTTTTTTGTAATACTTTTATTCCATACTAACGAACCACACAAATGAAAAAACAACTCACTCTTATCTTATTACTATTTATAAGCAATTTACAAGCACAAATTCTTTCAGAACGGGATAGGGCAGAGGTTGTAGATCAAGTTCTCGCTGATCGTTTTAATAGGCTGCTACCAGAATTGATGGACCGTACAGGTCTTGATATGTGGGTTTTAATATCTAGAGAATATAATGAAGATCCCGTTTTGCGAACTATGTTACCAGCCAAATGGCTAAATGCCAGGCGTAGAACGATTCTTGTATTTTATAGAGATAAAAAGAATAATACCATAGAACAATTAGCAGTTGCCAGATATAATGTAGGGAAATATATCGATTCTGCTTGGGATAAAGAAAAAGAACCTGATCAATGGAAAGCATTGGTAGATATCATTAAAAATAGAAACCCAGAAAAAATAGGGTTAAATTATTCCACGCACTTTGGTATCGTTGATGGAATTGTAAAAACAGATTATGAAGAATTTATGCAAGTTCTTCCTGAAGATTATAAATCTAAAATTACTTCTGCAGAAAAATTAGCAATTGCATGGATTGAGACACGTACTGAGCAGGAAATGGAAATTTATAAAGAATTGGTTCAGATTACTCATGATATTATTGCAGAAGCATTTAGTACTGAGGTCATAAAACCAGGAACCACTACTACCGATGATGTAGTTTGGTGGTTTAGGCAAAAAGCTACTGATATGGGATTAGATACTTGGTTTCATCCTACAGTAGATATACAGCGAATGGATGAACCTTTGGAAAGTCACATTGTTTCTTTTTCAAACAGACCTAATGACAAAATTATAAAACAAGGAGATCTTATCCATTGTGATTTTGGAATAACCTATTTGCGATTAAATACAGATTGTCAACAGCATGCATATATATTGAAGAATGGAGAAATGAAACCTCCGGAGTTTTTGATAAAGGCTTTTGCAGATGGAAATAGAGTACAGGATATTTTAACTGGAAATTTCAAAACAGGTAAGACGGGAAATCAGATTTTGTTAGCATCCTTAGAGCAAGGTAAATCTGAAGGATTTAAACCTTCAATTTATACACATCCTTTAGGATTATACGGGCATTCTTCTGGTCCAACTATTGGTATGTGGGACTCACAAGGAGGAGTTCCTGTCAATGGGGATTATCCGTTATTAGAAAATACAGTATATGCTATAGAGTTAAATACGACCGTAAACATTCCTGAATGGAATAAGGATATTAGAATTATGCTAGAAGAAGCTGGTTTTTGGGGATCAAAAGGTTTTAGATATGTCAATAAAAGACAAACTGAGTTAATAACTATTCCAAGAAGATAATAAAATACTTTCACAGTTTCGTTTTCTGAATACTTATTAAAAATTAGAGAGAGCTGATTTATCAACTCTCTCCTGCTAACCATTATATTTGCAGATACCCCACAACTTCTTTTAGGTGTTGTAATAACATTTTTTATAGATCATTCTCATTAAAGGATGTGCAATTAGCAATATCAAACTGTAATTGGGCATATGGAATTATTTTTTCCTCTTCCCAAGGTATAAGATTAAATCTTGCTTTAGTACCACCAATTTGCCTAGCTGTAAATGTTGCAAAATCTCCTATTTGATTATGATCGATTTCGAATCTAAAACGATCACTATTATCCAAGTGAGGTTTTATATAACTATAAAGATTAGGGTTTGCAATGATTCTTTTTGGTTGCCATCCGCTTAAAACGTGTTCTCCTAGATACAATCCAGGGCTAAAACCATTCAATAGCACCCAAACTTTAACTGTTATAGTAGGGTTTCCTTGATCAAAAAAACCTGATTCAAAATTTATTTCGATTGTATAGCATTCATCAGCTACATAAGATGCACTTTTTTCTAAATCTTGCTGATTTTCTTTTACGATATCATTGATATCTTCTTTTTCACATGATATCATAATCATCAAAAGAAATAGGAGTGAAGTGAATATTTTTATTGTTTTCATCTATCTATTTTTATTGTTTAGATACTAGGACGTAATCTTCTCAAAGCCATTATATTTAGCTTTTATGGACAAATTGGATTACAATCATCACCAGGTCCACCATCATCATCATTACCATTTCCGCCAGGTCTTCTTACAGTCCTTCCATCTCCCCATTTTCTTGCCTCTGGATTTACAACCCAAATGCGTAACCCTCTGCTGGCAAATTCATTTCGTTCAAATTGAGTACGAAGACGTAAAGTGATTACATCTTGACCTTGCGCATTTACATATTGAACACGATCAGAACCTCGATATGTCCCAATAATATTATGACCTGTAGTTGTTCTAATATCTACATATGCATTGTCTTCAAAATTACTTCCGACAATCCATATACAATAATTGTCATCACATCCTGCTCCAGCTCGAGAAATTCTTGGAGTTCCATCTCTAGTAACAATTGCAGCATTATATCTTCCTAAAAACAGGTTATAATTAGGGCAATTACCTAGTGTTAAATATTCTTCTACAACAAAACCTTCCGGAATTCCCTCTATAGAGCATACAATTCTAAAGTCAGAATTGTTTTTTTCTAGGGATTGTGTGTCGATTTGTTCGTCTAAAATTAGATTTTCTTCTAGTAATTGATCTTCTTCTGGTTGGCAACTAATAATACCAACAACTAGTAAAATTAGAAGAAGCTTATTTAAAAGATTTTTCATGATAGTTTTAATAATATTGTTAATAAATGACTTGTGTTTCTGCCGGCATGAATACAAGGGTAAAACTATCTTCAAATCTTAGAATTTAAAAATAAAGCAACATCAAATTTATAAATTTACTTGAGTAGTGTTTGTTTTAAAATTTTGATTAATAGTTTCTTAGTACTATTAGTGAATTTTAAACATATAGAATTTAAAATCAAAAGATGGGAATAAAAAAAGAGAGTTCGTTTTAAGAACTCTCTTTTAACTTTTAGGATTATTGACAACCTGTTGGGAGATACTTATCATCTCCTGATGAGGTACAATTCCAATCTTGAATTGGTATATTTCCTCCTTTAATTTTACTTTGCTTGGATTTAGTAATCCTTTTAAACATAAATAAATCTAGGTTGTTCTTCATTTTATAAAATTTTATAATTCTATTTCTTCTGATGTCCCATCAGGATAAGTAACAGTAGCTTTGTTATCGCAAGTACCATCGCCATAATCGATAGAAGCACTTAGTGTATTTTTAGTCATTACTAATATGCCACTAGTTATATATCCACAACTAAAAGTTCCTTCTAATGTTGGATCAGTTGCTAGAGAATAACTATCACTTCCTAAAGTAACGATCCAGCTTCCTCCAATTGTATAAGAAGCATCTCCAGTACCAAATCCACTAATAGTATATGTTTTTGTTCCTTGTTCAGAGGCAGTAGTTCCGTCTGCTAAAGTAATTGATAGGTCAGAAGTTACTGTATATACAAAATTACCAGCATCAGTATCTATTGAATAGGTAGTACTCTTACTTCCATTTATAGAATTCCCCGCATAACTTAAATTATCAAATGTAATGGTAGTACTTACTGTATTATTTTCTGTAACTACTGAAACATTGATAGCACCACTAATTGTTTCACCATCTTCATTAGTACAATCTGTAAATGTGAGCGTATAACCAGTATCTGTAATGCTAAAATCAGCACATCCAGGTTTTCCTAATTTTGAAGATAGTTCACTATTGGATCTATTCATAGAAATATTATCTAATGTCAGATCATCAATAAAATTAGATATTTTTTCAACCTCCAGGCTTTTCATTACATCCTCTTGTGTAATATCTAGAGATGAGGTGTCATTATTATCATCGTCGCTACAACTTACCACAAATAGTCCGACCATAATCGCAATGACAACTACTTTAAATTTTAAAAATGTTTTGTTCATTATTGATATAATTTTTGAGTTATCTGATTACTATAACATAAGAAATCACAATTTTAGTATAATTTGTTTAAACTTTCTGAATGGCTATAAGTGTTTAAATAACTAACAAAACAATTAAATAATAAATATTTCTTCTTTGTTTAATGATTATTCCATTGAATCACATTTATCATTTGTATTTTACCTGAAAAATGAAAACGTGTATTCGCGGATCCCTGCGGATCTGCACCTATTACGATAGGACTGTTATTCTGTCTCACTCCACCTATTATCGTA
>NZ_WEKL01000046.1 GCF_019295435.1 Aquimarina litoralis | reverse complement strand
CCCAAGGTCCCGCTTTAGCCTCGATAGTCTCTTCGGTTATTTCCGAGTTATCGATATTCTCTTCTAATAAACCTTCTTCGGTCTCACACCCAAAAGCAAATAAAACCAGTAACAAAAGATTTAAAAAGTTGATTTGTGTTCTCATAGTATTGAATTTAGTTAAAAAGAATACCACCAAATTAAGAACACAATTACGAATATGTTAATAAACAGAATTAAACAATATTGAATATTCAATTTTAGCAACACTTTTTTATGAATAACAAATGTTCTAAACTGCTTTTACATTAGACTTTATAAGGGATAACAGTAAATGAATAAACGCAAACGTTTTCGTTAAATAATTGATTATATTTTCGTAGAAAAATCAAGAATTAAGAGGATTTTAAGATGATTTAGTGGAATTTTCAGTCTGAATAACATTTTTATACTTGTAAAAAGAAATAAAAAACTATTTATTCATATAGCATGAGAGATAAATCATACAGAATTTTACGAAAATTTTAGTAAGTCTAAGATATCAACTTATGAATTTTATCTGATACGGATCCTCGTTCTGCGATTCTCATAATTCCCAAAACAATCCTTATCTTCCAGCCAGGGTTTGTAATAATAAAYGCTTTATCTGTTACTTTTTGATCTCTATCCGAAATCATAGTATCAAAAGTATCATTCGATGAATTGGCTAAGTCTTTAGCAAATTGCCATGCACCATCTCTAGCCAATTCCATACTAAAGTTTATCAAAAAGTTATCTACGTTACCGAGTCGTTTAAGCATTTTTCTGAATGTTGGCCAAATCTCTGCTAAATCATTTTCTACTTCGGTAACCAAAGAGGCTAATATTTCATTGATTTTATCAAAATCTCCTTTAAGATCATCAATGTTTTTTCCTTGAGAAATTTTGGCAGCAGCAATTCCTAAATCTAAATTTATATGCGCATTTATTCCGACCAATAAGTGCTGAATAACTATAGGCCAATATTTTTCAGAAACATCAAATGCAATTTTCCAAGAATCTGTTACGGGCTTGGATTTTTGGTAAACAGTATAGGCATCAATATATCTTTTAGCAAAAACCACATCTAAGGTTTCCATTCTTTCACCATCTTCAAAAAGATCTTCTTCAATTCCTTCTTTTACTCGTATGGTAACTCGTCTATATAAGGCAGCAAAATATCCTAAAGGATTATTTTCTTCTTTTGATGTCGCGATGATATCATCTAAACTTGTAATAACATCTTCGATGGTTGTGATTGGTTTCAAGGTATTGTTGTTTTATTGCTTCTCTCAAACATAATAACATTTCAATAAATTTAATAATTCAATCGCAATACAATACAATTTTCAGTAAATTTAATAACTAGTTGATTTGCAATGAAAAGGATTATTACCACTATAATCATAGTGCTTATTTATAATGTTATAAAAGCACAAACTAACCCTACTTTTTACGGTTTGAAGTCGCATTATGGTTTTATTATTGCACATTCTCCCGAGTTAAAACCCATCTCACAAACGAACCCATATGGAATACAATTAGAATATAGTTGGTTAAAAACTAGTGACAAAGCATGGAAAACATGTTTCTGTTATGGAAGATCAGGATTTTCTTTTGCTTACTTCAATTATAATAATCCTGATATATTGGGTAGCTCTTATAATCTTATTTATTTCGTAGAACCTTATTTCACTTACAAAGGACCTTTACGATTTTCTTTAAGAGGTTCTGTTGGTGCAACTTATCTGGATACAATTTTTGATGAGGAAACCAACCCAGAGAATGTACTTTTTAGCACTCCTCTAAGCTTCTTTCTCTCCTTATCACTTAATCTTAATTACCATATTAATAATAAATATGCCATTAACTTATCTGCTAATTACAACCATATTTCTAATGGAGGACAAAAGCAACCGAATAAAGGAATGAATTTCCCTACTTTTTCTATTGGTATTGATAGAGTTATTAATAATGTTCCTCTAAAAAGAAAACCTCAATCTTTGCGATCTTATGAAACGTCGTTAGATTATTATTTTGGTTCATTTGCTAGTCTTCGCTCATCAGATAGAGAAGCGGAAGCTTCTAATCATCTTTTGATTGGATTGATGGGAGGAGTTCTAAAGCCTTTATCAGGTATTAATGGACTCAATGCAGGAGTTGAACTTTGGTATGATTTTTCTGATCGCGAAATTGCTAAACAAAGGGGAATTGATGATTCTGCGTTTTCCTCAGCAATCACAGCGGGACATCAGTTTTCAATTGGAAGTTTCTATTTTTTACAGTCTTTTGGCTTTTACCTAACACGACCTAAAAACATACAAGGTAATTGGTTATACCAGCGATACTCCTTTTGGTACAGCATTGGGAAATCAAAACGCTGGACACTAGGAGCATCATTAATTGCTTATGGAAAAGTTGCTGATCATATGGATGGTCGATTAATTTATATCATCAACTAATTCTAATTTTCATTTCTTTAAACAATTTCTTCGAGCATTTTCTTCTTTAAATCTACAATATCTGATAATATCTTGATTTCTTTTTTGACATTTTTTCGGATTACAAGGATCAGAATAATAGCTCCGATAACATAAGAACCATCAATTAAAATCATTTGCCAAGTTTCAAAATACAAACTAAACTCTGGACTAATCATATAAAACCCAATAGTATAAAGTGCAATAATTAGTATCGTTATTGGACCATGTATTTTTCTTCGAAATTTATAAAATGCTATCGTATCCTCTGTAGTTTGTAATGCTTGATCTAACATATTAATTTTCTTAGTTTTAGATACACTTATACATTCTATAATGATTCTCACAAATAACCCTCCAATCATCAACCCAACACCAATTCTACTCAATAACTCTTCTACTGGAGCTACGAAATAGAAAAATGCCGAAATACCTACTAAAACAATTGACAATATGATAATATTCCCATATTGAAAATTTGTACTCCAAGTCTTATTCTTTTGAAAAGTTGATAAAACTTGTTCCATGTCATTTTCTTTTGGATCACTTTCCATTTTACTTTTGTCTTTTTGCCATTGATGCTGCAATGCTTCAAATTCATTCTTCATTGTCTAATATTTTTTTTAATCTTTTTTTTATTCTATGGATCTTTACTCTGACGTTAGTGGATTGTATTCCCATTATTTCAGATATATTGTCATAACTCTGACCATCTAATATCATCATAATTAGTAATCGGTCTAATTCTTCGAGCTTTCCTATTGCTTTATATAAGCTTTGACTTTTTTCAACATCTACTTCATTAGATTCTTCTGTAACAGCATATAACACAGTATCTATTGCTATTTTCTTTGCCTTTTTTTCTTTTCTAATGTGTTGTAAACAAGTATTTACTGTGATTCTATATATCCAAGTTTTGTAAGATGACGTTCCTCTAAAACTTTCTAAGGAATTCCAAATATTTATACATACTTCTTGAGAAAGATCCTTAGCCAAGTCTATATCCCCTTTCATATATCCCAAACACATCTGGAGAATCATAGGATAAGAATCTTTATATATCTCTTCGAAAAGTTGCTGTTTTCTATTCATTACCTAAAAAAGCATTAACCTTTTGATAGAATACTTCTGGCTGATCAAACATAATAAAGTGCTTGCTATCTGCTATCATTTCTATCTTTTTGTTAGATAAAGTGGCATATTGTTTTTTATAATTAGATTCTGCAACTTCAATTGTAGGGAAAGCTGCTCCAATGATCAATGTTTTTGCAGTTACCTTATCCAACACTGTTCGTAGATCTAATTTTAAAAGATCAGTATACCCATATACGTATGTTTTCCTATCTGCTTTTAATATCCAATCTAATAAAACAGCTACTTTATCTTTTTTATTGGTCATATTTTGAGCCATCATAGTAGCGGTTTGCTTAAACTGATCGTCATTCATTGTTAACATTTGATTATTATAAGGACTATCATATTGGATTTGATTTTCTGAAACACCAGGCATCATTAATTCTCTCATACAAGGTATAGAATCCACAATTACTAAACTTTTTATGTTACCAGGAATAGCTGCTGCAATGTCTATAGCTAAATTACCTCCCATACTATGTCCGATAATAGTTACGTTAGTTAGTTTTTTTTCTTGAATATAAGCAACTAACTCTTTTTTAATAGTATCGTACCAGGGCATTTCAATTGGAGCATTTCCGTCAAATCCCGCATAGGATATAAGATGGTGTTCATTTTCTCCTTTTAAATTTGATACTGTTTGATCCCAAACAGATCCAGGATTTGTAAAACCAGGTAAATACAAAACAGGTGTACCTGAACCAGAAACCTTTGCCGTAATTGCCGGAGTCTTAGCAAATGTGATACTAATGAACATACATAGAGCTAAAGTGATTTTAAAATTTCTCATGATATTTTGAATTTAATTTTCTCTTTGATGCAATTCTTTTTCAATTGTTACACCCTATCTAGAAAAAATTATTTTATTACTTATCAAAATAACCGTCAAGCCCTACTATACAAGTATCTCATATCAAATTCAATAGACAAAAATTTTACAATTTTTATAAACTCATCATTTGATCTAAATACATATTTAATTAAATAAAAGGTAGGGTGTCTAGATTTTCGAGCGTTTTATAATAAAAGAAAGGACTATGAGATTTTTACACACGCACTTTAGATTTAGTTTTAAAATCATGATGAGTTTTATCAAAGAATTGCCTTCCTCTTGTGGCTATGCAATAAGAAGATAGCATGTCTTATTTACTATAGAAATAAGGGAAAATTATTGAATTGGAAGAATTACATAATTGTTTGTAAAAGCCTATCTCATGAGATAGGCTTTTTTTTATTCTAGAGGTAACAAATTGGTATCGTTTTTGATTTAAAATAAAAACAAGTATTGTTTATTGTTATGATTCATTTGAAATAACAGTAAAAAAAATTAACTTTAAAGTTATCACGGGAATAACAAGTAATTGAACGCACTAATCATGAAAAAGACTCTAACCTTTGTACTACTCGCTTTTTTATTTTGTTTAAACGGCAAAGCGCAATCTCCTGTAGAAGGAGGATACATAGAACTTACAAAAAAAGAATATGAAGATTTTTTAAATCCTGAAGAAGAGAATGAGCTTAATGGTAAATATTATGTTCGGGAGTTTAAAGATAAAAAGCTTATTGCAATACATAAAATTGAATATCTAAAAGGTAAAAAACATGGAGAGTGGGTTCACTTTTTGGTATTTAGAAAAAAAGGAACTCTGGATCTATCAACGATAGAGAATTATGAAGATAATGAAAGGAATGGTTACTACTATAATTCTGATAATGGTTTCACTTTTACCGAAGAAGGTTATTATGAAAAGGGGCTAAAAGTTGGATTATGGAATGTATCTAAAGGAGGCTCAAATGAAAAGATTAATTATAAAAATGGAAAAAAGCACGGAGATTATTGGAGACAAGACGCTTCAGGAGTGATTGTAAAAGGTGCTTATAAAAAGGGAAAAAAATTAGATAATTGGACTATTGAGGATCTAGCTGGTAATACCAAAACTGTACAAGATCCTAAAATTCCAACCCAGATTCCAAATACTCTCCCGGTAGCTGGCGGATTAAAAACAATTAAAGGAGACGTTAAAAAACCTGATGGATCTGTGGTTCCAATTGCTGTGATAAAATTACAAATATCAGACACTTCTTGTGCTTATGCATTTTCGGATTATGATGGAAAATTTAATCTAGAAATAGACACCAGTAAAATTACTAACGGCAGTTATTTTGAAATCGTAATCGAAGGATTTCCTAAAAAAGTGATCTCCTACTCTGATTTTTCGGATCAAAATACGATTGTTCTCGAAAATGGAAGAGCTAAAGTTAGCTACGAAGAGTATCGTAGTTACTATGAATCTATGAAAGATTGTCAGTAATTAGTCAATATAAATCTTAATTGAGAATTTTACTCATTTTATGTTTTAATAACCGTTTTTCTGGATCTGATTGGGTTAATTTTATAGCTTTTTCATAGTATTCAATTGCTATAGTTGGCTTCATTAAACGTTCGTAAATTTCGCCAAGAATGGAATAATACAGATAGTATTTTTCTAATAGTTTATGATCTTCACCAATAGATTGTATTGTCCCTAAGGCTTTTTCAGCTCCATATAATTCTAAAATCACTAAACATCTATTTAAGGAAACAATAGGATCTTTTTTAATCTTTAACAAGAGATCATAATATTTTAATATTTCCTTCCAATCCGTATTATCGTAACTATCTGCTACGCAATGTTTATAAGCAATTGCTGCTTCTAAATGATAGGTAGATAGAGATTCACCAAAAGCGGATTGATTTAAATATCGACTTCCTTGAGCAATTAACTCTTTGTTCCAACTTGTTCTATCTTGATCCGAAAGTAATATTAATTCTCCCTGATCATTAATTCTACTATCCAATCTTGCCGTATGAAAAAGCATTAAAGCCATAAGTGCATAAACTTCTGGTAGTTGTGTAAGTTCGACATCAAGTAATGATTTACATAACCATAATGCCTGAGAGATGATATCTTTTCTTATTAGCTGATCATTATGAGTAGAATTATACCCTTCATTAAATATTAAATAAATAGTATTCAATACCACTGAAGTTTTGGATGTAATCTCTTCCGGATAAGGAATCTCAGGACGTATCTGATGTTTTCTAAAATATTCCTTTGTACGATATATTCTTTTAGAAATAGTATCCTCAGAAGTAAGAAATGATTTTGCAACTTCTTTTGTGCTAAATCCACAAAGAGATTTTAGTATAAAGGTTATCTGATTTTCAGGAGAAATATCAGGATGGCAGCAAGCGTACATCATCGCTAAGAAATCGTCTTGTATATATTCCTCTTTCCAAAAATTATCCATTGTACTACTTAGGGTATATTCAGAGGTCAATAATTTTCTTTCAGGATCTGAAAAATCAATTGTTTTGCTATGCTTTTTCCTTCTTATAATATCAATCGCTTTGTTACGAGCCGTTCTGTACAGCCAAGCCTTAGGATTATCTGGTATTCCTCTAAATTTCCAGGTCTCTAAAGCGCTCACTAAAGCATCTTGTACTACATCCTCTGCAATTTCAATATTCTCTATACCAAAGATCTTTACTAAAACAGCAACCATCTTTCCAGATTCTTGTCTGAAAAGATGGTTTAAAGTGGAGTGTATGTTATCGTTTGATTCCAAAAAGCAATTATTATCCTACTGGAGCTATTTCGCGAACTTCTACACTACAATCATACTCAAAACTCGGGCAACCTTTTGCAATTTCGGTAGCTTCTTTTAAAGATGATGCTTTGATTAGTAGATATCCACCTACTAATTCTTTTCCTTCTGCAAATGGACGATCTGTAACCGTCTTTCCATTTCCTGTCAACGTATTTCCTTCATTAGCTAAAGGTTGTCCTCCTACTAATTTATCTTCATTAGCTAGTCCGGCCATCCATTCTTGCCAATGCTCCATATGTTTTTGCATATCATTTGCAGAAACAGATTGATATTTGTCCTGGCCTCCTCTTATAAGCATTAAAAACTCCTTCATATGATATCTCTTTTAAGCTTCGTCTGGCCAAACTTCTCTTACTTCTACCGAAGATTCCCATTTCAATCCTGGACATCCTTTTGCCATTTCAGTTGCTTCTTCCATAGATGCTGCCTTCACCACAATGTAACCTCCAACTATTTCTTTGGCTTCTACAAGAAATCGATCCGTTACTTTGTTCCCACCAGGATGAATGATATTCACTGTTGGATATAAACGTTCACCTCCAGCATATTTATCTTGTTCTGAAATTTTCCCGATCCACTCCATCCATTCTCCCATATGGGCATTTTGTTCTTCTTCAGTTTTGGAATCCCAAACGTCGTCTCCACCTTTAAAAAGGAATACAAATTGTTTCATAATTTTATTTATTTATGGTTTATATGGTGCTATGACGAAATGAATGGAAGTATTTGGACATCTTTTTCAAAAAAAATATATTTTTTTTTAGAATTCCTTCCAAACACCGCATAAAACCTTACTTCTTTTTCATCATYATCAACGTAAAGCCTCCTAATAAAACAATCATTATCAACATAATTGCCCAAAGCCAAACTTTATTCTTAAAAAGAGGTTCTACTTTTTCTTCTGGCATTTTTGGAATATCCTTTTCTTCTCCTAATTGCAATCTTTTTATATTATCAGGAATTTTATCTGTTATATATTTCAAATCATATGATGGTCTGTTCATGGTTTTATTACCATATGTAAGATAATATGTTGCAGGAGTAGTAAACCTGGCTATTAATTCGGAACTAGCACCTTTTACCTCTACAGTTGGAATAGTAAGCGACTCATTATCATAATTATCAATGGTTATCCGTATTTTTTTAGCAATAACATTCCTAAAATCAAATTCATTTTCTTCTATAGACGTAATGATTCCTGAAGTCAATCTTTGGTAACGATATTTCCAACCATTTTCTTGTTTCGTACTATCCGCCAAATATGAAATCTGAAAAGGTCGATAATAATCAAATGTATTAGTTGCTTTTAATTTGATCGTACTGATTGGCACTGCTGTGTCCAAAGTCACATCTATTGTAGTTGTCTTATCTACCTTTTGATCACTTTTTTGTAAAGCAACATTGTTATATGTTTTGTAATCGCCAATTGCTACTTCCTTTAGATTTATCTGAGCTCCTTTAACATCCAAGTTTCTATTTCCTTTAATAAATACTCGGTAGTATTGATATTTGGAGTTTGGAAACTTTATAGTCGTAAAATCATAAGAGGTCAATTTATTTTTTATGGATAGTACTCTATAATCATCTACAATAGTATACCAGGTTTTTAAATCTTCACTTCCTTCTAAAGACGCTTTAGTGTCAAAATTATTTTGATTAAAAAACAATTCTATTTCGTTAATCATCTGATCTATTGGAACCTTATATGTAACAAAAGATCCGTTAGTTGATGTGGATTTATTAATTACTTCAAAGTCTATTTGCTTATCCTGTATTTTAGATTCGTTATTCTTTAAAATGTATGGAGCTTCAATGGTATCGTTTGAAGAAGTAATTCCATAAATACGAATATCGGAAAGGCCTGAAGACACATTGGAGTACATTTTATCAGGAATTTGGATGGCATGCCAAGTATCTGATATTCCCTGTACTTCTCTTTTATAACTATAAGCATTCATTTGGGCGAAAATCTGTGCACCGCATGAACATAAGAACCATAGAATTAAGTTAATCTTTAATCTCATCCGTAATAATATGTTTGTATTTATTATATAAGAAAGAAATAATCAATAGCAACAGCCCTAAAGACACAAAAACAATAGTTTTAGAAATAGTATTTAGATGGGCGATATCGTATAAAAACAGTTTAATCAATGTAATTCCAAACAATATAAACGCCATTACACGCATATGCTTTATTTTCTTCCAGAACCCTATTACGATTAAAAGTAATGAATATATACCCCAAAGTATACTTAATCCTAGTTTATCTGAAGAAGTATATCCTGCCATATCTAGCCAATGAATCAATTCACTACTCAGAATCCAAATAATAGCAATCTGCAAAACAATATCAATCAGCATGGTAAAAGATGTTTTCAAAAAACTTTGTCGTACATATTTATAGGAAATCCACAATAAAGCAGCACAGAAGGCCAGCGAAATGTAACGAATACCAATATAAAACCAACTGGCTTCACCAGATTCCAGTAAAGATGGATCTAGATACGTATATCTTAATTCGCTTAGTAAATATAATCCTGTAGTAAGGAACATTAATAGCGCGAATAAATTAAGTGCTATATTGATATATCCAAAAACCATGTTTTTAAACTTTGTAATATTTAAAAACGACAATATAGAAAGGAAAGCAAGTGTATAGTTAACTAACCAAACGCCCATAAAATCAGGTTTCCTATACTCTAAAGACTCATAATAATCTACAATCTCAAGGAAAAATGTCATATATAATACAAACAAAAGCATTGCAGAAATCCATAAGGAGATTAATTGATACCAGGTGTTATACTTCAGCCATGGAAAAGGATGTTTGTCACTTCGATGTAAAAAGAGTATAAACCCAAAAGAAGCTGCACATAATACCGAAGTAAATACTGAAATATTCAAAATTGGCATTGTTGCTAAAGCCTCTAAATTTTCATAATCATAGGAATATTCTGCATAATACATCCACCAATCCTGTAGCAAACTAAAAAAGGTTAATGCAATTACAGGATATGCTAATTTTTCATAAATAGGCACTTTTTTGGTTCTACCAATCCAGAAAAGCAATGCTGCTTCTGCTGCCCAAAGTAAGGTCACCCAATTTCCATCTAATTGTACTGGGAAAGCGATACTGATAAAAACTAATACTAGGCCAGACACAAAGTAAAATAGATTGCGATCAGCTAATTTCAATCTATAAATAACAACGCTTACTATAAAGTGAATGATAGCATTTCCTAACGTAAACAATCCTAAAAACTCCTTACCTACACTATGATCGCTTAATATAGAAAAACCTATGCCGTAAAAAATAAAGGCATTCGCCAATTGAAGTAATACATCACTGGTGCTAAACTTTTCTTTTTTATTCAATTTATACAAAAGGAATATAAAATAGAATATTACGAAAAATAGGAATAAAAAGAGGCTTGACAATCCAAAATGAACATCTACATCATAATCAATCATATACCAGCTAAAGTAAATGAGCCATGTAAGCAAGAAGGAAGAATAATAAAGTGATTTCCAATACTTTTTAATTGAAAGCATCAAAATCCCAGAGTTAATAATAGCTACATAACTAAAAAGAACTGCTACTCTTCCTGAGCCATCGCTAAGTAAAAAAGGAACCGCATAAGCTCCTACCAATCCTATATGTGCAATTACCTGTCGATTATACTGGATCGCAGCGAATACTGTAAAAACGGTAAACAACACCATTAATGCAAATGCAAATAGCTGTGGAATAAGATCATATAAACTGTATGCTAAAAAAGTAATAAAATACAATATGGTCATGGCACCACTTACCAAAACAGCGCTAAAATTCTCATACTTTTTCTTTAACTTCATTCCTACCGCTATCAAAGCAATACCAGTACAGTATCCCAGTATTATTCTCGTTAGCGGACTAATCAGATCATTCTCAATTGAGTATTTAGCTCCAATAGCAACACCAATAATCAGAATTATAACTCCAATTTTATTAATTAGATTTTCACCAATAAATTTTTCCCAATTAGATTTTCCTTTAGGTTTTGTTATTTTCTTTGATTCATTATCCAAGGTCGTAGTGGTAGCCTTGGTTGGTTTTTCTATTTCTTTAGCTACAGGAATATTTTGAGGTTTTGTTTCTGACAGAGTCGGACTACTTATATCTGCTCTTTCTGGTATAACTTTCTGTTCTTGTGTAGCTTTATCATTTGCATTTTTAAGATCAAGAATTTCTTGTTTCAGATTTAATATTTCCCTTCGAAAGGTCTCTTGTTTTCTAGAAAGAATTGCTAATTTTTGAAGAAGTTCATTAATGTACTTTTGATTATCAGCCATAGTTGTTTAGATATAAAATGAATATCAGATCATGGTATTCACTATAGAAATATAGGTAAAAAAAAGAGGAATCTTAAAAACAGGAACTGTCTTTCACTCCTTTCTAATCAAAAATATATTAAAATACGATACTGTTATTCCCTGAAAAAAGGGAATTTTAAAAGTGGTTTATAGCGTAAGAAATTATTTAAAAACCTGTAGTAAATAGATTTCTAGCTCCTTTAATTCCGCATTTCTGATACTTGTTATAGGATTGAGCAGCTCGTTCATCTATTTGGCGTCCTGATTCATTCCGGATCCATCCATCAATTGCAGCTTTTAAGGTGTAAGCTTCAGGAGCCATTAAATGAGTAGTCCATAAAATTGGATTTGCTTTGGCTTTTTGAATTTCAGGAGAAAAAAAACTTTTGCTATAACAAGCCAAGATAATAACATCTTTTACTTTGTTCACCGATTCACGGTACTCTATTGTTACATCAAAATCCATTAAACCATCATGCCCAACATATGCCAATAAATCAGAATCCCCTCCAAAATGTAAGGTAGTATCATTTTCTTGAATAGGAATTGATATTGGAAACTGACCATTAGAGGATTTTAGAAAATCTTCAATACTGGTTTTTATTTTTGCACCATCATATGCATCTGCTAATAGGTATACATCTTTGGTAGTATGCTTAAACAATAATCGTTCTAAAATATTTGTGTTTTTTGATGGAATACTTTTTACAAGCTTCCAATCTTTTGCTTTTACTTTAAAAAAAGTCTTAACACCATATCCCGCTCCCCAATATAAATTGTTTTTAGGATCTTGTCCATTACCAATTCTTTCTGGAACTGGTACAATTCCTTGATTTACATTATCACATAAGGCTACAAACACATGAATCGTTTTAGTTTGACCAAAAGTGATTATAGACAGTAATAAGAATATTATTGCACTTATCGTTTTCATTCTTTGATACTTAAAATTAGTGCGATATTCTTTTTCTCTATATCTGTCAACTTATCAGATGCATTTCCATCTGTAGGTATATACCATGATTTAGATTCAAAATAATCTTGCCACTTTTTCTTAGTGAACATGTACCCATGAGAGGCAAAAATCTCATTTTTAATAATCGCCAATTCTTCCTCTGTTTTAAAATCAAGCTCTTCTTTTGTAAAAACACGATGAGAAAATATGTAGTTTTCGCGTTCTACAGCTTTACGATCAGAATATGATTTTGAAAAATCTCCATTCTTTTTTATAGGTTGAAATTCTAGCCATTCTTTTAATCCGATCTGACTACCATCTCCGATACAATCTAATTTCTCTCTTCTTTCCTTAAAAACCAATAGATCATCAGAAACAAAAACAGAAGTTCTAGAATCATTAAAAGAGCAATCTGAAATAGCTCTTTCATAAGAAATAGTTGCAATACGTTCTCCAGCTTTGGTGAATGAGGTCAAAGAAGATTGTTCGCAATTAGTACCTATATTACATTTCAAAATAGTAGACACAATAATATACGAACGGGTTCTGACTACTACTTTTCCGGTCAATAAGTTACTTGCTCTTTCCGTAGGTTTGAAATCAAAATATTCCAAAGCAAGATCATTAGGAATTGTTTTTTTTGATTCTGTAAAAATTTCTAACAACTGTTTAAATTGATTTTCTTGTCCACTTACGGCAATAGAAAAGAACAAACCGAATACTACGATATACTTGATCATTGACTAACTTATATATTATGTGTAGATTGAAGTTCTTTGGATTGGGAGTATCACAAATCTAAAAAAAGATTGTTGAAAATTCTATCATTTTTTTGATTTAGAAATTAAATTTATCTCTTTCAAATTTCTAAAAAAATAAGCACGCCTGAAAGCGTGCTTAAAAAACTATTTTAATTTTATATTTTATAGAAGTCGTTAATGGTAAACTTATAGTTTAGGACATCTTTTACAATTAGTTTTCCCCTTCTTCTTATATTTCTTACAACATTTTTTCTTTTTACCACCACAACTTACTTCGCAATTCATTGCCGCACATGGTGAGTATAGAGATGGAGTTCCTGAACTTTGCACTATTTTTTAATTTTTATTGAATCTAAATAAATTGCAAAAATATAAAAAAAAGGCTCTTACAAAAAGAATCCTCAGTTTTTGTTTATTAAGTTATTAACAATCAGCAGTATTACTCTTCTGGTGCATTACCTATCTGAAAAGAATTAATATCTCGATCAAACAAATAATGTCCTGATTTATCATCTCCAATAATCTTCAATTTATCCAGTAATGTTCGCGCTACAGCCTCTTCTTCCAACTGCTCTGCTACATACCATTGCATGAAGTTATGTACATTATAATCTTTATGTTCTAAGCACTGAAAAATTACATTATTGATTTGCGCCGTTACGAACTCTTCGCTTTCAAGGAAAATTTCAAACAATTCTCTTAAGGTTTTAAAATCATCTCTAGGCTTTTCAATAGCAGGAATTACAGCTTTTCCACTTCTTTCGTTAATGAATTTTACCAATTTTGTCATATGCACACGTTCTTCTTCCGACTGCGTGTAAAAAAAATCGGCTATACCACTATAACCATTTACATCAGCCCAACATGCCATAGACAGATATTGCGCAGAAGCAGTTGCCTCATATCGTACTTGATCATTTAATGATTTCTCTATTTCTGGTATCATAACTTTTATTTCTGAAATTTAATAGATTTAAGAACCCGTCTTATCGTTTTTGAGAATACAAAACCTTAGAAGAGTACTTCCTTTTTAATTTAAACATTAAAATTACATAATTTAAATGCCTTTTCAAGAGTTTTTCTGGATCGTTTTCTTCTTTGATTTTAAAATAAACATCCTATACTCTGGTATATTTAGAAATCACATTGGAAAGATCTGGATATTCATTGATTAAGATACTTCTCTCTGCTAATTCAAAATCTTCAAAGTCGAAACCCGGAGCAACTGTACACCCCACAAAAGAATAGGCATTTTCTTCCTTAACACTTGAAGCAAACCAGCAGTTGGCAGGAACTACAAGCTGCGGAACCTCACCTTCATCAAGATTCATTCCTACTGTATTTCTAGTATATTTTCCTTCAGCATCTATGATATGTACGTATAAGGAACTACCTCCATAAAAATGCCACATTTCATCTTGCTTGATACGATGAAAAGCCGAAAAATTATCCGAAGTCAGTAAAAAGTAAATACCGGTACAGTAATTACGTGCTCCTGAGAATTTCTCTTTCAAAGTATCTTTGGGTATTTCTCCTTTACTTCGATACGTTTCTTTATAAAAACCTCCTTCTGGATGTGGTTGCATATCCAGTTTAGTCACTATTTTTTTAATATCATTATTCATACTCCTCTTTTTAAAGTAAAAAAGAAGCGATCCAGTGGTTTGGATCGCTTCTTTTATTGTAAAACTATTAATTAGATATTTATGCTAATACTGCCTGAACCTTATCAGCTGCTTCCTGGAATAATACAGCACTTTGTACATCCAATCCACTATTATCTATTAATTCTTTTGCGATATCTGCGTTTGTACCTTGTAAACGTACAATAATTGGAACATTGATAGCATCTCCCATATTTTTATAGGCATCTACAACTCCTTGTGCTACTCGATCACAACGAACGATTCCTCCAAAAATATTGATCAATATTGCTTTTACGTTAGGATCTTTAAGAATAATTCTAAAAGCTTCTTCTACACGTTTAGCATCTGCTGTACCTCCTACATCTAAGAAGTTAGCAGGTTCTCCACCAGCTTGCTTGATTAAATCCATAGTAGCCATTGCAAGTCCAGCTCCATTTACCATACAACCTACATTACCATCTAGATCTACATAGTTCAGACCTACTTCATTTGCTTCTACTTCTATAGGATTTTCTTCACGGATATCTCTCATATCCACATAGTTCTTATGACGATATAAAGCATTATCATCGATTGTTACTTTCGCATCGACAGCCATAATTTTATCATCACTAGTTTTTAAAACAGGATTGATTTCAAATAATGACGAATCCGATTTTACATAAGCTGTATATAAAGCCATTACAAATTTTGTCATTTCTTTAAACGCAGCACCGCTTAAACCTAAGTTAAAAGCTACGCGTCTTGCTTGAAATGGCATTAATCCTACTGCAGGATCAATTTCTTCAGTAAAAATTAAATGTGGTGTTTCTTCTGCTACTGTTTCGATATCCATTCCACCTTCTGTAGAATACATAATCATATTTCTTCCAGTAGTACGATTCAATAATACCGACATATAAAACTCATCAGGCTCACTATCTCCTGGATAATATACATCCTCAGCGATTAATACTTGATGCACTTTCTTTCCTTCAGCAGAAGTTTGCGGTGTAATCAAATTCATACCGATGATCTGACCTGCTATCTCTTCAACTTCCTGAAGATTTTTAGCAAGTTTTACTCCTCCACCTTTTCCTCTACCTCCAGCATGTACCTGAGCTTTGATTACGTGCCAACCAGTACCTGTTTCAGCAGTTAATTGTTTAGCAGCAGCTACTGCTTCTTTAGCATTTTGTGCAACAATACCACGCTGGATGCGCACTCCAAAGCTACTTAATATCTCTTTACCCTGATATTCGTGTAAGTTCATAGTCTTATTTTTTACCTTTTCTATAGGAGTCCCAAAAATAGGAAAAGTGAAGTTACTGTGCCAATCTTTTATGGTAAAAATAGTTATACAGAAATACCTATTATGTTATCGAAAAAAATAACCAGAAAAATTGTTTGAAAATGAATTTAGTATTCTTTATAATTTAAAATCATCAAAATCCAACGGATCGAAATTTCTAAAATGACCATTCATTTTAATAACTTCTTTAGCTCTATTCATTTCTCGTACTACGGGAATTGTAACTTTAAGATGACCAATTAAATAATTCAGTCGTTCAATTTCACTTCTGAGTTTAAGTAAATGGTATTCTTGATGTAATGCTAGACCTACTTTATGAGCTACTTGATAACTTACAAAAGGAATATCAAAAATAGGTGGTTTTTCTATGGTTAACTCTATATATAAAATGGCAATGTTTTTTAGTAATTCTTCCTGTAGTTCTTCTATTCCATTTTCATTATCCTCTAAATATTCTACTTCTCCTCCAGCATATAGTTTATCTGGTAGTTGCGGATAAAAACTTTTAATACGAAAAACTCTTGTACCAATGCAAACCACATCACTGGCTCCGTTTGGATATCTTTTTTCTACTTTTTGTAAAGTAACTTCTGTGCCATATTCCAGTTTTTTATCTATAAACGTCGGCACACCAAAGGCAATACCTTCTTCTTCACAATCGGCTATCAATTGTTGATAGCGTTGCTCAAAAATATGAAGTGGTAATCGCTCTCCAGGATATACTACTAATTGCAAAGGAAAGAGTGCTAACATTTTTTCTTTTAAAAATACTAAATAAACAACTAGCTTGTGTATGATATCTGTTCAAAAATTGAAAATTCGTTATTTAATGTCATTTTTTTTTAGGTTTAGATAATTTTATACTAATTACGCGCCGCTTAGAGATAATCTCTAGTAAAAATGGTAATTTCGTAAGCCTAATTAAAGTAAAATGGAAAACACAAATTTATTAGCAATCGCAGAAGAGTTTGGGAGTCCAGTATATGTATATGACTCCAAAAAAATTGTTTCACAGTATGAGCGTCTTACTAATGCTTTTAAACAGGTAAAACATTTAAAACTTAATTATGCTGTAAAGGCGTTATCAAACATTGCGATTTTAAAGTTAATGAATTCGTTAGGAGCTGGATTGGATACTGTATCCATTCAGGAAGTTAAACTTGGTATTGCTGCAGGAGTAGCTCCATCTAATATTATATTTACTCCTAATGGAGTTTCTCTAGAAGAAATTGAACAAGTTTCTTCAATGGGAGTTCAGATTAATATTGATAATCTATCTATTTTAGAACAATTTGGGACTAAACATCCTAATGTGCCAGTTTGTATCCGAATTAATCCGCATGTAATGGCTGGAGGAAACAGCAAAATTTCTGTTGGTCATATTGATAGCAAGTTTGGAATTTCAATACACCAGATTCCACATATATTAAGAATTGTTGAAAATACAGGCATGAATATTAACGGTATCCATATGCATACTGGAAGTGACATTTTAGATGTCGATGTTTTCCTTTATGCAAGTGAGATTCTGTTTGAAACTGCCAAAAATTTTAAAAACCTTGATTTTATTGATTTTGGAAGTGGTTTTAAAGTTCCGTATAAAGAAGGGGATATCGAAACAAACATAGAAGAGTTTGGTAAGAAACTCACTAAGCGTTTTAATTCTTTTTGTAAAGAATATGGAAAAGAATTGATACTAGGTTTTGAGCCAGGTAAGTTTTTAGTAAGTGAAGCTGGATATTTTCTTGCGAAAGTAAATGTGGTAAAGCAAACTACTTCTACAGTTTTCGCTGGTATTGATAGTGGTTTTAATCACCTGATTCGCCCTATGTTCTACAATTCACATCATGAAATTATTAATGTTTCTAATCCTAAAGGTAGAGAACGTTTTTACTCTGTTGTAGGTTATATATGTGAAACAGATACTTTTGCTACAAATCGTAGAATATCTGAAATTACTGAAGGTGATGTGGTGGCTTTTAAAAATGCAGGTGCTTACTGTTTTTCAATGGCTAGTAATTATAACTCAAGGTTTAGACCTGCTGAGATTCTTTGGCATAATAACAAAGCACACTTGATCCGTAAACGTGAGACTTTTGAAGATTTAACTAAAAATCAGGTAGATGTAGATATTTTTGAAACAGTGACAGAAGCTGCTTCATAAGTTTTGAAAATGTCTTTCCTATAAATTAGAAAAGGAGCATCATTTTGGATGCTCCTTTTTTATTTTTAATACTATACTAAAATTGAAAATATTTTGATTATGATTAATGTAAATCCCCTAGTAAAAATAAATGTACTTTATAAAGCAAGGAAAAATAAATTATAAGAATACAGGATTACATTTTTCTTATATTTCTAACCAAATATTCTAATCCGTTTAATTTAAGCTCATAAACTGTTTGCATTTGAGCCCCTAATGTTCCTTTAGGAAATCCTTTATTATGATACCAAACAATATAATGCTCTGGTAAATCAATAAGATATCTATCCTTATACTTACCAAAAGGCATTTTGGTATTTGCAAGTTTTATTAAAAAGTCTCTTTGGGTTTGGGAATCCATTAAGAAGTCAAAATTTCGAATTTATTTTGCGTAGGCTCTATAATACCACATTAGGTTTTTCACCTTCTTTTCCCACTTTTTTTGATTAGATCTATTTCTAGAATGTTCTGTTTCTATATCGTAAAGCTCTTGCATATTAACTCTCATTCGCTCTACTCTCTTGTACATTTTATTTAAATCTTTACGAACATCCTTACCAGGCTTATATTCCTTCAGTTTCTTTCGCATTATTCTAGCATGTAATTCAGAAATATCAAAGTGTAGTTGTTCGTGTGCTAATAAATATTTAGTCAACTGACCTCTTTTTACCCAAGATAACGAGGGATAACAGAAGCTATCTACTTCATATTTTAGTTCAATATTCCCATAATCCTTACTTATAGACCATTGATAAGTTATTCCGGTATTTACACTAGCATCAAAACTGCTATCCATTTTAGGTTCTGCCCTAAAATCTGACCATTCTAACTTACTTTTCTCAGCATAAGAAAAACGCTCTACATATCCATGACTAGCAAAAAATATAACTAAGAGAATAGTAAAAAATTTACCCATAATTGCAATAATTATGCCCGGCTAAAGTTGTTATTTTTCCGAATAAATATCTAAACAATCAATACGGGGCTAAGTATTGAAAATTTATATTTATACAGATCTTTATTTGTTTTCGGATACAAAATTCATATCCATCCCAATTGAAACAATTTTCTAAATTTAGACAAACTGTAATTTATAAAACTGTTCTAAACAATCATATCAATTTCCGTACCACGACTTCTATTAACCGTAAGTTTAGACCAAAGTTTGTCATAGCATTGTTATTAATATATATACAACACTATAAACTAGCATCTAAAAATAAAAAAAATGATTTTAAAAACCGCTGTAAATTTGATTATTGATGAAATAATTTTTATTCTATCACCGTTAACTTTAATTCATCATCAAATTTAATAATGTAAGAAGCCTTGTTATAGTAACCTCCTAGCAGTTTTTTTGCATAGTTAAATTTATTTTCAACATACTCTGTCGTACCTTCAAACGTTGCTGAATGATATAAATCATCAGCAGATCCCAATCGCATCAAAATATCATATGTAATATCGAAACCTCTCACAGTATATTTACTAGGAATAGTTCCATATTCTTTTTTATATCTTGCTACAAAAGGAGTCATTGTTTCTTCATCATAATTATCAAACTCTTTATCTATTGAAGGGTAATGCAGATGCAGATTTGATAAATATTCGTTTTTTACACTATCATCATCAAATGCTTTTTCCTTATTTGTGGTAAACAATGTAATTTGATGACTTTCTACTTTTGCATTTAACAATGTTGTTACATTACTTATCATCGCCACATCATCAGATTCTAGAAAAACCCAATTTGGTTTATTCTTAGCTAGTACCTTTTTAAGGTGCACTTCATATACATAATTACCTTCTTCTATCCTTGATATTTTAGCATCTGGAAACTTAGCTAATAATTTTTCCTTTATTTCCTTATGCTTTGGTTTCATTTCCTCACCTTTCTTCTTTCCTTGCTGCACGATAATCACAATATTCTTATCTGTAGAATCTTGAGCCACATAATTTATCAATTTATCCTGAAGCATCTCATCAGTCGGAATTGTTTGAAAGAAATTACTATATAATTTTGATTCTCTATTAGAAATTGGAGAAAAAACCGGTGTTTCGTACTTTTTAAGTTCAGCTGCTACCGCTTCAACATTGGTTTGATACAATGGTCCAATAACTACATCTAATTCATCAAAATTATTTTGTTCAATTAAACGCTTAATATGAGCAGTATTCCTATTCCTTTGTGTATCATATACTGTCATATCAATACTAAGCCCTCTAGTCTTTGCAGAATCTACAGCCATTTGTACTCCTTTATAGAAATCTAAAGCTACTCTGGTACCGCGTGCTTTTCTAGTTTTTAAAAACTCTTCAGTTTGTTGACGAGCTTCCAGATCCAGCGTATCCAACCCGAAAGGCAACATCACTGCTACCTTTTTTGTTTTAAAATTAGACAACATATTCTCTAACGGAACTATTTTTTTCTCGGGAAAATCAATAGCTAGCGAATCTATTGGTCCTTTTTTAGGTAAGGTAAGTACCATTCCAGCTTTCAACCCATCTCTTAAATATGGATTCATTTTAAACAAAGAATCCGAAGAAATTTCTGTTCTTTTTAAAATACTATAGATAGTTTCTTTTGGTTGCACTTCATACAATTCGAATTCTGGATCAATCATTTCTTCCAACGGTACAAATATGGTTGTAGGAACGATAATTTCCATTCCTATAGGAAAATTAGGATCCATTTCTGGATTTAATTGATTCAATTCTCCCACAGTAATCCCATGTCTTCTTGCAATACTATATCTAGTATCTTTAGGCTTTACTGTATATTTTGTCGTAGTGGACACTCTAGAACTTAGACTATCCTTAGGTACTTTTGTTTCCTCAACTACTTTCTCTGCATAAATAGGAATTCTGATCTTATCTCTTTTTCGTATTTGCTCAGAATATAATCTCTTATTATGCTTTTTGATATCATCAACGGTTATGTCATACTTCTGCGCTATTCCATACAACGTTTCTTTACGTCTCACTTTGTGTGTTTTAAACCTAACTATCTGTCTTATCTCTTCTAGTGGTTTAATGCTATCCAAAACAGGATCACTAACATTCTCAGTAGACGTATTGGTTTCTTCTTGTTTCTTTAAAGCTGAAACCCGAAGAATCTGCCCTAAGTTAATACCATTTACAGCATCGGGATTCAGATTATATATTGCTTCAGGCGTAGTATCGTATTTTTTAGCTAGACTATAAACAGTATCCCCTTCTTCGACTGTATGAATATTATATTCTTGATCATCGGTGACAGGAATTGCTAAAATCTGACCTTCCTTAATACCTTCTTTGGCTGTGGGGTTTATCTTGTAAATTGCTTCAGGAGTTGTATTATATCTTTTAGCAATTCTATATACATTTTCTCCCTGAACGACTTTATGACTTTTATATTGCTGGGAAAAACCCAAATTGGCAATAAAAATCATAAAAAAGAACAACAATACTTTTTTCATTCGATATATTTTTAATGAACCTGAACTTTAAAGAGTAATCATATACTACTCCCACTCTATAGTTGCAGGTGGCTTTGAGCTAATATCATATACTACTCTATTAACGCCTTTTACTTTATTTATTATTTCGTTAGAGGTTTTTTGCAAAAACTCATATGGTAAATTTACCCAATCGGCTGTCATACCATCTGTACTTTCTACAGCTCTTAAAGCAACACATTTTTCATAAGTTCTCTCATCACCCATTACCCCAACACTCTGTACTGGTAATAAGATAGCTCCTGCTTGCCAGACTTTGTTATAAAGTCCATTTTCTTTTAATCCGTTGATAAAAATGGCATCTACCTCCTGCAAAATACTAACTTTTTCCGAAGTAATGTCTCCTAATATTCTAATTGCTAATCCTGGACCAGGGAATGGATGTCTTCCAAGCAGTTCTGGATCAATACCCATCGATCCTCCAACTCTTCTTACTTCGTCTTTAAATAACATTTTTAGAGGTTCCACAACTTTTAACTTCATAAAATCAGGTAATCCACCAACATTATGATGAGATTTTATAGTAGCTGATGGCCCTCCATTTACAGATACTGATTCTATTACATCTGGATAAATAGTTCCTTGTGCCAGCCATTTTGCATCTTCTATCTGATTTGCTTCATCATCAAATACTTCTATAAATACTCTACCTATTATTTTACGTTTTCCTTCTGGATCACTTTCTCCGGCTAAGGCTTCCAAAAAGCGTGCCGAAGCATCTACACCTTTTACGTTAAGCCCCATTCCTTCGTATTGTTGTAATACAGAAGTAAATTCATTTTTACGAAGCAAACCATTATTTACAAAAATACAATGAAGGTTACTACCAATGGCTTTATGAAGTAAAACAGCAGCAACTGTGGAATCAACACCTCCACTTAATCCCAATACTACTTTATCTTTCCCTAATTTCTCCTTAAGTTCAGCTACTGTAGTATCAACAAAAGAATTTGGAGTCCAATCCGGTTGAATTTTTGCAATGCCAATTAAAAAATTATCTAATAATTGTTTGCCATCTGTAGAGTGATAAACTTCTGGATGGAATTGGATTGCATATGTTTCTTCATTTTCAATTTTATAAGCTGCATTCTCCACATCTCCTGTACTAGCTAATAAAACTGCGCCTGTTGGTAACGATTTAATGGTATCACTATGACTCATCCATACTTGCGAACCTAACGAAATCCCTTCAAAAAAACCTTCTCCATCTTTTATAAAGGATAAATTTGCTCTTCCATATTCTCTAGTGTTAGAAGGGGCAACTTCTCCTCCGCTAAAATGTGCCAAATACTGTGCTCCATAGCATACAGCTAACAATGGCTTTTTACCTCTTATTTCTGATAAATCAGGATGTGGTGCATCTTCTCCTCTTACTGAAAAAGGTGAACCTGAAAGGATTACTGCTTTAAAATCTGATAAATTATCTGGTAATTTGTTATATGGATGGATTTCACAATAAATATTTAATTCTCTTACTCTTCTTGCTATTAGTTGAGTATACTGTGATCCAAAATCTAAAATGAGTACGTTATTTTGCATAGGCAAAAATAAAATTAAATTACAACCTCCGAAATCCTAATGGATATAATTTTTAACTTGAAAGGTTATTTTATAAACACCTTGTTAATTGTTAAAAAAAACAATAACATAGTTAGTATATTTATAGAAAAACTATGAAATCTTCAATTTTATATCGTATTTCTTATTGTTTTGTTTTAACTACACTCTTCTCCTGTAAAAGCGGTCTTGACACAAGGGGCAATGCAAACTATATTAGTAGTATCGATTCTGAATCGTTTAAGGCAATTCCTTTAAAAGCAGGAAATCGCACAAGTATCCTAAAAGTAAATGACAAAGAATCTGAATGGAAGTATGATTTAACAATTCCAGAAATTCAAGAAGGTAAAAAAGTACCTTTGTTTATTATTCTACATGGAGGAGTTGGTAGTAAAAACTATATTAAATTCAATAATTGTTTGGTAACTCCTGGTTTGCAGGATATAGGAGGTTTTATATTTAGCCCTTCTGGAGCTTGGCGCACATGGACATTAGATCATTTAGAGAAACGAATTCTGGATTTTGTTGATTTAGCTAAAGAAAATTGGCCTATTGATCCAAACAAAATAGTATTAGTAGGATACAGTAATGGTGCGATTGCTGGTTGGAAATATGCCAAAGATTATAAAGACGTGTTTTCTGCAATGATTTTAATGGGATCAAATTGTAAAGTAGATGAAAAATTAGAAGTTCCTATCTACGTAATTCAAGGAACAAAAGATAAATTTTTTCCTATTAAGAAAGCTCGAAAAAGAATAGCCAAAGCTAAAAAGCTTGGTTGCGATATTACCTTTATTGAAGCTGAAGGAAAAACACATCTAAAAGCATGTGAGTATACGGACATTCTTAAAACAAGCATTCCGTGGTTACAAAATCAAGTTTGGAACTCCAAATAATAATAGACGGCCGTTTTATTAAAAAAACCTATAGAATCATGAATTTTGAACCATTTCAGACTACGAACAACTTAGTTCTTTTTTACAAATTTAAAGTTACTAGATTGACTTCCGGATTTTATATTTCCAATGTATAAGCCGTTAGACAAATTTTCAATATTGATATCTGTGTAAGCAACTTCTGCAGGAATTTCACTTTTAAAAACTAGTTTTCCATTCAGATCATAAATCATCAAGGATTTAGATTTAATGATATCAGATGTAGAAAACCTCATAATATCACTGACAGGATTAGGTGTGATTTGGAAAGGTATTTCCTGTGATGGCCCTCCAACGCTCAATGTATTACCAATTACATACTTGATACCTTCTTCTACATGTTTAATAAAATTATCGTCATTTGTATAATCACTGGAATTATGTCCTAAAGCAGTATAAAACGATCTTCCCCCACCATATTCTTTATACCAAGAAATAGGTCTTGCTTCATCATAATCATTGGACCCAGTAGATTCGACCATTAAAAGATCAATATTACCACTAAATAATTGTCCCCCATTATTTCTCCAGTAATAATATTCCTCAGATTTATTCCAAGTAGTTCCTAAAAAATCTACCGAAGGATGAGAATTTACAACTGTCATATCGGCATTAAAATTATTACTGGTATGATTTGGTCCAGATTGAACAATTCCTCCGACAAGTTCATTATAAAATGGCCAACTACCATCTCTATATGTATCTGTAGCGGCATGAATACCTAAAAAACCACCTCCTGAAGCTATAAAATTTTCAAAAGCTTCTCGTTGAGAAGCATTCAATAAATTATTACCACTAGTATTACACCAAATAACCGCAGCATATTGAGACAAATTAGCATCCGTAAAAGCATTTGCATTATCAGTATCATCTGTGGTCCACAAACCATTATCATTTCCTAGATCTCGAATCATTGTAATTCCGGCACCAATTGAAGGATGGGTAAAGCCATTAGTTTTGGTAAACACTAATACCTTTTCTTGAGCAAAAAGGTTTATACTTAATGACAACAATAAGGCTGTTAAAAGAGTATGTAATTTCATGACGATTGGCGTTTGTTATCATAACGTTATTATCTAATTAAAATTATATAGATCAAACATTCAGGAGAAACGTATATATTAAAACAAAGAAGTATTTAGCTTTTTGATACCATCCATTAGCCCTATTGTTTCTGATATCCCATATTCTAACTTTCTTCATTAGAAAAAATAACATAGATATGGACGGTAAAAACTATTTTTGTCTACGATTTAGCATTAAAGACATCATGAAAACAACACCAGAAATTACCATCAATCCTTGTAATAAAGAAAATATAAAAACCATAGTTGATGGACTTAATTTATATAACCTTAGCAAAGTTGCTGCGCTTTCTGAGATGTGGACTCCTTTAGAGTTTGTAGCTACAAATTCAGACGGAGAAGAAATAGGTGGAATTTTAGGAGGTATTGGATATTGGAACGGATTAGAAATTAAAATACTATGGGTAAAGGAATCTCATAGAAAAAAAGGTGTAGGATCAAAATTAATAAAGCATGTAGAGCATATCGCTAAATCAAAAGGAGTTAAAACAGCTATGCTAGACACCTTTGACTTTCAGGCGGAAGGTTTCTACCTAAAAAATGGGTATCAACCAATAGGAGAAATTAATAACTTTCCCGAAGGACACAGAAGAATATATTTCTCAAAAGAGCTAAGTTCTTAGATCAAAGTTTTTAATCTGCGTAATTTTCTAAAACAAAATCTCCCCAATTGGCTATTGATTGAATTAGTGGTGTTAAAGTTTTACCAAAATCTGTTAAAGAATATTCTACCTTTAATGGAGGCTTAGAAGTATATACTTTTCTATTAATTAAACCATCTTCTTCCAATGCTTTTAACTGAAGACTTAAAGTACGTTCAGTAACTGTTGGCATCTCCTTTCGTAACTCACTATATCTAAGCGTACCCTCGAGTAGATGAAACAATATTACTGTTTTCCACTTACCACCAATAATACCCATAGTTAGACTAGCGCAACAAGGGTATTCTTTTCCTTTAAATTTTAACATTCTTGGTGCAGATTCTTTCATTTTTTTTAAACTATCCTTTTTGACCGTTATTGCAAAGGTATTAAACTATAGTTAGTTTTGCTACTATAATTTTTATAGTAATAAAATGGATATAAAGAAAATACTCAATTGGAGATACTCAACCAAAAGTTTTGATCCAAACAAAAAGATTTCTGATAACGATTTTGAACAATTAAAAGCACTTTTAAGATTTAGTCCTTCTAGTACTAACATTCAACCTTGGCATTTTGTGATTGCCAATACGGAAGCAGGAAAAAAAAGAATCTCCAAAGGAGCACAAGGTTTCTTTCATTTCAATGAACCAAAAATTCTAAATGCTTCTCATGTTGTATTGTTCTGTTCCAGAACCAATGCTGATGAAGAATATATGCAGCACTTATTACAGCAAGAAGATCAAGACAAACGATTTCCCAATGCTGAAATTAAGCAAAATGTATACAATGCCAGAAATATTTTTGCGGACATTCATCGCTTTGATGTAAAAGATTTTCAACATTGGATGGAAAAGCAAGTATACCTCAATATTGGAAACTTTTTGCTTGGTGCAGCAACGCTTGGTATAGATGCACTTCCTATGGAAGGTGTAGATCTAAAAGCATTAGACGAAGAATTCGACCTACGCAAAAAAGAATTTACTTCGGTAGCAGTGGTAGCTTTAGGTTATCGAGATGAATCTGATTTTAATACTCCAAACAAAACTCCAAAATCCAGGTTACCTGAAGACGAAATTTTCACTTTATTAAATTAATCATTAAAAAAAATAAATCATGGCATATTATTCAGTATTAGATGTAACACCAACAAAAGATGAATGGGTTTCTGACTATGTTTCAGTTTCCGGAAATATTGTAAAAAAACATGGAGGAAAATATTTAGCAAGAACTGCTTCTCATGAGCAAATTGAAGGATCCGAACAAAATGCAGCATTAAGAATTATTTTAGAATGGCCTTCAAAAGAAGCTGCTCTAAACTTTATGAAAGACCCTGAATATGTACCTCATCTAGAAGCTAGAACCTCTGGCTCGATTAGTCATCATTTTCTAATAGAAGCAAAAGATGATTTAGCTTAGTACAAAACGATTTAAATTAAAAAAAGATGACAACACAAAAACTTACCATTGTTGCTAAAATTCTTGCAAAGGCAGAGAAAAGAGATTTAGTAAAAACTGAATTACTAAAACTCATAGACATTACAAGAGCAGAAAAAGGATGCATCAACTATGACTTACATCAGGATAATGAAAATGAGAACTTATTCTTATTTTATGAAAACTGGGAAAGTAGAGAGTTATGGCAGCAACATATGAATAATTCTCATCTAGCAGCATATATGAAAGCAACTGATGGTGCTGTAGAAGAGTTCACCTTACATGAAATGAATCCAATTGCTTAGCAAACTAGAAATTTCTGATAACGTTAAAAGAAAATGATGAAAAAGATCGCCATAGTTTTACTTTTATCCATCACAGGAATACTAACTTCTTGTGGTAACTCAAAAGATCATAGCGAACAGGAAGTTAAACCACCTATTCAAAATCCAACCAATAAGGTTATTTTAAGTTCAGAAATTGTTTGGGAAAAGCTAAATCCAGCACGTGGCGATCAAAGTCCACAAGCAGGAACTATTTGGGGTGATCGAAAAGGTAAAGTCCCAACAGGTTTTTTAGCAAAATTTGTAGATGGATTTTCATCACCACCACATATTCACAATGTTACTTATAGAGCTGTTGTTATTAAAGGAAATATTCATAATGATGATCCTAATGCAGAAAACATGTGGATGAAACCTGGTAGTTTCTGGACACAACCTAAAGGAGAAGCACATATCACTTCTGCAAAAGGAACGGAAAATATAGCTTTGGTAGAAATTGATAATGGGCCTTATTTAGTAAAACCAATCCTAGAATCATTTGACAGTGGTGAACGACCTGTAAATATTGATATTACTAATATAGTTTGGTTAGATCATCAGCAATCTGGTTGGATATCTCCTTCCAGCAATGCAAAGATTAGTTTTTTATGGAATAGCAAATCCGGAGACCATATGAGAGGGTTATTTATACAGTTACCGAAAGGCTTTGATGGACAAATAGAAAGTAACGGCTCAATTTTACATTCCGTGGTTATTAAAGGAGAACTACGATACGTTATATCCAAAGATAACGAAATAAAGGTTTTGGATACCGGTAGCTATTTTGGTTCCACGGATAAAGCCATTCATAGGATTAATAACAATGATAAAGAAGGAGCCATTGTCTATGTAAAAACGAATGGTGCTATTAAAATTAAGGGAACTTAAGGAATCAATAATTGATATACGAATTAGACTTTTAGATTTAAAAATCCAATATGAAAACAATACTTATCACAGGAAGCACAGATGGAATTGGAAAATTAACCGCTATTGAATTGGCTAAACTAGGACATACCGTTCTTGTACACGGAAGAAATGCTGAAAAATTAAAAAATACAATTCTAGAAATCCAAGAGATTACAGCTAATAAAAATACAAACGGGTTTTTAGCGGATCTTTCTGATTTGAATAGTGTAGAAAAAATGGCGCTTCAAATCCAGAAAGAAGTTTCTCATATTGATGTATTGATTAATAATGCAGGTGTTTTTAAAAGTAAAATATCGAGTAACGAAAATGGAATAGACATTAGGTTTGTAGTAAATTACCTCGCCCCTTTTCTCCTCACCAAAAAACTAATTCCACTTTTACAAAAAGGTACTTCGCCAAGAATTATTAATCTAAGTTCTGCTGCTCAATCTATTGTATCCTTAGATGCTTTGTCTGGTACGATACAATTATCAGAACAAGAAGCTTATGCTCAAAGTAAACTAGCATTGACAATGTGGAGTTTCTACCTTGCCCAGGAATCAAAGAATTTAAATGTAATAGCTGTCAATCCAGGTTCATTACTTAATACTCGTATGGTTCAGGAAGCTTATGGAAAGCATTGGGCACCCGCAGAAAAAGGGGTTCAAATATTATATGATCTGGCAACGTCTGAAAAATACCAAGATAGTTCTGGCAAATATTTTGACAATGATAAAGGTTTTTTCTCTCAGGCGCATCCGGATGCTTATGATAAAAATAAAATCAATGAGTTAATTACTAGTACAAATCTGATTTTAACAAAATAAATGAAAACATTAGCCAAAATAGCTCGTCAAGGAAAATTAAGCTTGGGATTAGTATTTCCATTGGAATCTTATCAAGGTGCTATCGCAAAGATGGAAAATCAGGAAAAACTTGCGCGAAGGGCGGAAGAATTAGGTTTTAAAGCACTTTGGTTTAGAGATGTTCCATTTCATGATCCTTCTTTTGGTGATGCAGGACAATTATATGATCCATGGATTTATATGACACATATTATGAATCATACCAAAAAAATCATGTTAGCGACAGGAAGTATCATTCTTCCTTTACGACATCCAGTGAACACCGCTAAATCCATTTATAGTTTACAAAATCTTTCTGAAGGAAGAATCATTATTGGTGCTGCTTCTGGTGATCGCCCTATAGAATATCCTGCTTTTAATTACAAACTAAGCGAAAAAGGTGAGTTATTTCGAGATAGTTTTCAATATATAAAAGCACTTCAAAATCGTTTTCCTATCCATCAATCCAAGCACTATGGCATGATGGATGGAAGAATTGATTTACTACCAAAATCAGAGTATACAACACCTATATTAGTTACTGGACATTCAGGGCAATCGTTGGATTGGATCGCAAAAAATGCAGATGGCTGGTTATATTATCCGAGGGATTTTGCTTTTCTCACATGTACCATGTCTGATTGGTCACATGCGCTAAAAAGAAATGAGCAATCCTGGAAACCTTATATGCAATCACTATATATTGATCTATTAGAAGATAAAAATGCTACACCAAGTGGAATTCATCTCGGTTTCAAATCTGGAGTGTCCTATACCATAGAACATTTAAAAGCACTTGAATCTGCTGGAGTAAACCATGTAATTATCAATCTAAAATATGGATCAAGACCAGCAGAAGAAGTAATTGAAGAACTAGGTGAGCACGTAGTTCCACACTTTATCTAATTAAAAATATAAATACCTTATTTCGTTAGCACTATAAATTCACCTTTTAACGGATTTAAATGCTTTATCAACTCGGGGATTAATTCTTCTCCATATTCCAAATACATTTCAGAGAAATTTGTAGTACGTTCCTGAAGGCTATAATTTGGGAACAACTCATTTTGTATACTCGTTAGACGACTTACCTGATCACTTAGTTTTAAACACTGTGCTTTAAGCAATCTTTTTTCAAGCATATCTAATCCTTTGAGCTGTTTTATTTCTTGAGCTTTTACTGCATTTCTAAAAGTGTTATCTGTTTGCTCTGCAAGTTCGTACATTCCTGCAAACTGTTCTTTTAAATGTTCTCGTTGCGGATTAAAATTGATATCTATATCAGAAATTTGTCTAACCTTGCGATTAATCAATTCATGCTGTTTCAAAAACAATTCTACATTAGAAACAGTTAATCTTTCGATTTTCTTCGCTTGTTTTTCGGTTTGCATTAGTACCGAGTTTCTTAATAACAACATTGGGAATGGAACCTCTACACTATCAAAATAATCATTCAGTTCTAACCAATATGCCAATTCTCCTCCTCCTCCAATATAACAAAGGTTGGGTAAAATAACCTCCTGATACAATGGTCTCATCATTACATTAGGACTAAACCGTTCTGGAGAATCTTGAAGTTCCTTAATAATTTCACTTTTGCTCCAGGTTATATCCGTATCATTCACATAATAACTTCCCTCCTTTTCAATGATCCTTTCTCGTAATCCTTCAGAAAGGTAAAACATATTAATCTCTCTTGGATTTACCTGTACCTTATATCCTTTTGCAGCCAGCTTTTCTGCTTTTGGTAAAACATTATGATAAGAAACTTGCGCTTCCAATTCTCTTTGTACATAAGGAACAAAAAGACGTTTTAGATCTTTATCATCACCATCTATAATAACCAACCCATATTCTCCAAACAATTCGTTTGCTATATATCTGGTTGCATCTGATAACTTTTGGTGCTTTAAATAAGCCTCTTGAAATAACGTTTTTAATCGCTCGGCATTTCTTCCTGCTCCAAGCTCGGAAGAAAATATTTCAAAAACTTTATCTAAACCTTCAGTATCAAAAACTCCAACAGCACCGCCATCAGATCGATTCCATTGAATTTTTTTACCTTTAAAATTAAAGTAATTAATCTCATCAAAATCATGATCCTCAGTAGCCATCCAATACACAGGAACAAAATCATAATCTGGATATCTCTCTTTTAAAATATTTGAGAGGTTAATTGTAGAGACAATCTTATACAAAAAATAAAGAGGTCCTGTAAAAAGATTTAATTGATGGCCTGTAGTTACTGTAAAAGTGTTTTCTCCAGTTAAACTATTTAAATTCTCCTGAGTATTTGTAGAAATAGTAACACCCTCATACTGTGCAACGAGGGATTTTTGCAAAACTTTGCGATGTTCTTTTGAAAATGACTGTTGCTTTTCTAAAATTTGATCCTCAAAATTATCTAGTTTAGGAAATCTATGATAAAACTCTTTTAGCTCAGGTTTTTCGTCTAAATAATCACAAATAAATGAAGAAAAGTAATTTGTTTTTCTAAACGGAATACAGTCACTTGGCATAGGTTACTATTTTTTGATCGATAAATATACAAGAGATTGTCATTGCTTTAGACATTTTATATTTTTTTTAATATTAAAACCACTTTTACAAAACACTTTACTTTTGAAGCAATCTAAATTTATAAATGCAGCCATTTTAAATACTAAATTTTAGTTAATACTATATATATCCTAAATTTATGGCGGTATTTTTCCAGAATTAAAGACTCATCAATGAAAAAAACACTCTTCACATTACTATTAATTGCAACCTCTTGGGTGTATGCCCAAAACAATGTTCAATCACCAGCTGAATTTCTTGGTTATGAAATAGGAGATCAATTTACAAGGCACGCTGACGTTGTAAATTATTTTAAGCATGTAGCAGACAACTCTGGTTTGGTTACTTATCATACGTATGGAAAGACTAATGAAAGACGACTATTAACCTATGCTATCGTTACCAGTAAAGCAAATCAATCTAACATAGAAAATATAAGACTTGATCATCTTAAAAATACAGGAATTGTTGCTGGAGATAGCAATCCAAAAATTGCTGTGGTATGGTTAAGTTATAATGTTCATGGAAATGAAGCTTCTAGTACTGAAGCTGCGATGTCAACCATTTACGAGTTAATTACTACAAAAAAGGATTGGCTACAAAACACTGTAGTTATTATGGACCCTTGTGTAAATCCAGATGGTAGAGATCGATATGCAAATTGGTACAATCAAACAAAAGCAACTCCTTATAATACAGACCAAAATGCCACTGAGCACAACGAACCTTGGCCTGGAGGAAGACCAAATCATTATCTTTTTGACTTAAATAGAGATTGGGCGTGGGCCACACAAGTAGAATCATATAGCAGGTTAACAGCTTATAATAAATGGATGCCTCATGTTCATGTGGATTTTCATGAGCAAGGTATCAATGAGCCCTATTATTTTGCTCCGGCAGCAGAACCATTTCATGAGATTATAACTCCTTGGCAAAGAGATTTCCAAACACAAATTGGGAAAAATCACGCGAAATATTTTGATGCCGAAGGTTGGTTATTCTTTACAAGAGAACGTTTTGATCTATTATATCCAAGTTATGGTGATACATATCCTACTTTTATGGGCGCAATTGGAATGACTTATGAACAAGCCGGACATGGAAGAGCAGGTTTGGGTATTCAAACGGATGAAGGATATGTTCTAACACTGAAAGATCGTGCTTTGCATCATACTACAACGGGGCTATCTACGGTAGAAATATCTTCTAAAAATGTCTCTAAATTAAACACAGAGTTTAAAAAATTCTTTAATAATGCTGATCTCAAGTATAAAAGTTATGTACTAAATGGAGAACCTGATAAAATCAATTCTTTAACCAATCTATTAGATAAGCACGAAATTAAATATGGTTATACGAATAGTGCTAAAGTATCAGGTTTCAACTTTCGAGAAAACAAACAAGGGAGTATCGACGCAAAAGGAGCCTTAGTAGTAAGTACTAATCAGCCTAAAGGTAAAATGGTAAAAGTTCTATTTGAACCAAATGCAAAATTAAATGATCCTCTTACTTACGATATTACGGCTTGGAGCATACCACATGCTTATGGTTTAGAAGCTATTGCTTCAACTTCAATAATAGCTGCGAATGGCACTAAAAAACCTACCTCAATCAACAATACAGCCAATGCATCTGGTGCTGGTTACATTGCTAAATGGAGTAGTATGGATGATGCCGCTTTTCTAGCTGAGCTTTTAAAGAATAAAATCAAAGTTAGATTTAGTGAAAAAGACTTTTCTAATAATGGAATAAAATTCAAAAAAGGAAGCCTTATCATTACCAAAAGTGATAATAGAAAAACAAAAGGATATGATAAGACAGTAATCGATATTGCTAATAAGCATAAAAGAAAGCTACACGCTACTGCGACTAGCTTTGCTTCAACCGGTGTAGATTTCGGTTCTCCAGATGTAAAGCTAATTAATAACTCAAAGGTTGCAGTATTAAAAGGAAGATACACATCGTCATTGAGTTATGGTGAAATTTGGCATTTCTTTGAACAACAACTGCAATATCCTATTACATCTATTGATACCGATTACTTCAAAAGAGTAGATTTAGATAAATATGATGTGCTAGTTCTTCCTAATGGTTATTATGGAGGTTATCTAAATGAAAGTTCATTAAACAAATTAAAAAGTTGGATTAGAGCAGGTGGAAAGGTAGTTGCAATTGGTAATGCCGTAAGTGCTTTTGCCAATAAAGATGGATTCGACCTAAAAAGTAACAAGCCGAAAAAGAAAAAAGATTCTATAGGAAACTTAATTCCTTATGATAAGCGTGAACGAGAAAGTGTGAAGAACTTTATAACGGGAAGCATTTACAAAACCACAGTTGACCCATCACATCCTTTGGCATTCGGATATGACGACACCTATTTTAGCCTTAAACTAGGTAGTAGTTCTTATAAGTTTTTAGAAAACGGATATAACGTTGCTTACATGAAAGAACCTACTAATGTTTCCGGTTTTTCTGGAAAAGACGCTTTAAAAGGTTTAAAAAATTCATTAGTCTTTGGCGAAGCTAGAATGGGTAGTGGAAGCATCATCTATATGGTGGATAATCCATTATTTAGATCTTTTTGGGAAAATGGGAAATTATTCTTTGTGAATGCTGTGTTTTTAACCAATAATAATAAGTTTAGATTATAGGAATACAGATTTTTTAACAAAGGTAAATTGATACATATTAATATATCCAAAACCTATTATATAGTATAATTGTTAGTTAGAAATGAAATCTGTTATACTGAAAAGAAAGAATCAGGTTGGAAACAACTACTAGCTACTAGTACTTACTAAAAATGTTCGTAAACAATTTGATCTAAAGGTGCTACATGGAAAAAAACGTACAACTAAAACCAGAAAAAATCATTGATACTATTTCTTTATTAGAAAAACGTATCCATGACAGATTTCCTAATTCGGGTTTAGAAAAAGTATGTCATAATTTTTTACAGGTAACTTTAGACAGTAAACAAAATATAGAATGGATTTCAAAACCTAATATATCCTTACGAATTTTTGCATATTTGATTATTCTTATCGGACTTGCTGGATTAATTTATAGTATTAGTTATATAAATTGGGAAATTGAAAATACTACAATAGGTAATATTGTTTCTTTATCTGAAGCTATATTCAATGATATTATTTTAATAGGAGCTGCTATCTTCTTTTTAATATCACTAGAATCTAAGCTGAAAACAAAAAGAGCTTTAAAAGCACTTAATGAGCTTAGAGGAATTGCCCATGTTATTGATATGCATCAACTCACTAAAGATCCTAATCTAACAGATACCGATAACACATCTACAGAGAATTCGCCCAAAAGAACGTATACTAAATTTGAACTCCAAAGGTATTTGGATTATTGTTCAGAAGCTACCGCTTTGGTTGGAAAAGTTGCTGCATTGTACTCTCAGAGTTTGCCGGAAGAAACTGTTGTGCATGCTGCAAACGAAATAGAGATATTAACTACTGGATTGAGTAGAAAAATATGGCAGAAACTTATTATTTTAAATGAATCAAATCCAAAATAGCATAAACAAACATAAAATTCGTCCAATATGAAAACCAAAAAATTTTTAGCATACCTGTTTGTTGTTACAACGTTTTTTATTTCTTGTAAAAAAGACACTACGGTATCTGAAGATATTTCCTCTACAGATACAAATGAGTTTAAAGTAGATTTTGAGAAATTTACTCTTGATAATGGACTACAAGTTATTTTTCATGTAGATCGTTCCGATCCTGTAGTAGCTGTAGCTTTGACAGCGCATGTGGGTTCTGCAAGAGAGATAGAAGGCAGAACTGGTTTTGCTCACTTGTTTGAACACTTGCTATTTCTTGAATCTGAAAATTTAGGAAAAGGAGGATTGGATAAAATGAGTGCAAGAATAGGAGGTTCTGGTGCCAATGGATCTACAAGTAGAGATAGAACAAATTATTTCCAAACAGTTCCGAAAGATGCTTTAGAAAAAATGATATGGGCTGAAGCTGATAAACTGGGATTCTTTATTAATACAGTTACAGAACCTGTTTTAGCTAAAGAAAAACAAGTTGTAAAAAATGAAAAACGACAAAGTATCGATAATAGACCTTATGGACATGTGTCCTATGTAATAGGCAAAAATCTTTTTCCTAAAGGTCATCCGTATAATTGGCAAGTAATAGGTTCTCTTGAAGACCTCCAAAATGCCACTTTACAGGATGTGAAAGATTTTTATAACAAATGGTATGTACCTAATAATGTAACCTTAACTATAGCTGGAGATTTTAATACAGAACAAGCAAAAGAATGGGTACATAAGTATTTTGACGAGATTAAGCGTGGTGAAGATATCGTACCTCTAAAAAAACAACCTGTAACTTTAGAAGAAACAAAAAAATTATACTACGAAGATAATTTTGCAAGACTTCCTCAACTTACGATGACTTGGCCTGCAGTACACCAATATCATCCTGATTCTTATGCACTACAAGTATTATCAAGTTACTTATCTGATGGTAAAAAAGCTCCTTTTAATCAAATCATTGTAGATGATAAACAATTAGCTCCTAATGTTACGATGTTTCATTTTGGTTCAGAATTAGCGGGTGAGTTTCGTTTGAGCATTCGTGGATTCGAAAAGGTAAATCTAAACGACGTTGATAAAGCGATACAAGAGTCATTTGCAAAATTTGAAGCAGAAGGTATTTCTCAAGAAGATTTGGACCGGATAAAAGCAGGACAAGAGACTAGTTTTTATAATGGTTTATCTAGTGTTTTAGGTAAAGGCTTCCAATTAGCACAATATGAAATTTTTGCTGGAGATCCTGGATTCATTAACCAAGATGTTAAAAATATACTTGCAGTAACCAAAGAAGATGTCATGCGAGTATATAACCAATATATTAAAGGAAAACATTTTATTGCCACTAGTTTTGTACCTATAGGACAAACAGATTTAGTTCTTACTAATTCTACATTAGCAGAAGTAGTAGAAGAAAAAATTATTGCTGGAGCTGAAGAAAGTTTTGATTCCAGTATCGCTGCTACCTACGAAAAAACACCTTCGAGTTTTGATCGATCTAAGGAACCTCCATATGGAGCTACTCCTAATGTAAAGATTCCAGAAGTCTGGGAAGATAATTTGACATCTGGATTGAAAGTGTACGGAATTGAAAACAATGAAGTACCATTAGTACAATTTAGAATTGATATCAAAGGAGGTCTTTTATTAGAAGATAAAAATAAAGTGGGGGTTTCAAACATGCTTGCAAGATTAATGCTAAAAGGGACTAAAAATAAAACTACAGAACAATTAGAAAATGAAATTGAAAGCCTTGGAGCCATATTAAACATATATGGTACAGATCAAAATATTAGTATTAGTGGAAGTACATTGTCTAAAAATTATGATAAAACCTTAAAACTAGTTCAGGAAATTATCTTGGAGCCCAGATGGGATGAAAAAGAATTTGAACTCATAAAACAAAATGTTGTTAGTCAATTGCAACAAGAAAAAGCAAGTCCAAGAAGTATTGCATCCAATGAATTTGCTAAACTGATTTATGGCAAAGATCATATTCTTTCTCATAATAATCTAGGATCAGWAAAATCTATCAATGAGATTTCTATTGAAGATCTTAAACTTTATTACACTAACAATATCTCTCCATCCATTACTAAGATTCATATAGCAGGAGATATTTCTAAAAATCAGGTGAGCGCTTCTCTATCAGAATTAAATAAAAACTGGAGCGTAAAAGAAGTGATTTTTCCTGAACTCAAAGTACCCAATGCTCCTGAAAGATCTAGAGTATACTTTTATGATGTTCCAGATGCCAAACAGTCTATGCTCCGTTTTGGATACCCGTCAATGGCAGCAAATGATAAGGATTTTTATCCGGTCACGATTATGAACTATCGTCTTGGAGGTGGTGGATTTGCTTCTCAACTCACACAACAATTAAGAGAAGGTAAAGGGTATACATACGGAATAGGATCTAGATTTTCTGGAAGTACCATCCCTGGCTCTTTTACAATCTCTAGTGGTGTACGATCCAATGTTACCTATGAATCCAGTAATTTGGTAAAAGAGATCTTAGAAAATTATGGAAAAAATTATAACGATAACGATCTTGAAGTAACCAAAAGTTCTCTAATTAAAAGTAACGCAAGAGCCTTTGAAACATTAGGAGCTAAATTGAATATGTTAACTAACATTAGTACATTGGGGTATTCTAAAGATTATATTACTAAGAGAGAAACTATCGTAAACGAAATGACAGTTGACCAGATTAAAAGTTTAGCAAATCGATATCTTGATCCTAATAAAATGATATATTTAGTCGTAGGTGATGCGAAGACTCAATTAAAAAAGCTAGAACAACTCGGATATGGAACTCCTGTGCTGTTGAACAAAAAAAATGAAGCAATCAAAGATTAAACTATTCTCAAACATCAAGAGTAAATTATGAATCTGGTTGCTTACCAAACACTTTTATCACAAGCATAAGATGATTCATATAGTAACAGGAAGCTATATTATTGTTATTAATATTTAATTATAAGAAATGGATATTCAATCTTTTTATGGCCCACTTCTTAATCAGTTTGATCAATATCCATTGATTAGAATACATTTATCTCAAATAGCGGATCGAATGTTTGAAGGTGTATCTCAAAAAAAGGATATCGTTTTTAAAGAAATAAATAATTACCATCCTGAGCATCTAGGAAGACCAGTTGAAGAGTTAAAAAAAATTAATTTTACTATTGAAGATTGCAGAACAGCGATAGCTCATGAATACGGTTTCAAAAATTGGGATACGATTAAACTATCCAATCTCGAATATGATTCGACTTTTGAAAAAACAGTTGATCAACTTATAAATGGAGATTTCAACGCACTAAAACACTCAATACGTAAGAATCCTGATGTAGTATTGAAAAGATCCGGCTATGGCCATCAAGCAACATTATTACACTATGCTGCCAGTAATGGTGTAGAAATGTGGAGGCAGAAAGCGCCAAATAATCTTCCAGAAATGACCAAATTTTTAATATCTAGTGGCGCTAATGTAAAAGCCAAGATGAAAGTCTATGGAGGATACTTCGATACGATAACGCTTCTAAAATCAAGTATTCATCCATTTAATGCAGGAATAGGCGAAGAAATGATTAAAATTCTGGAACGAACATATTAAAGTGATATTATCAAAATTCAAATAATATTCTGAATACAAAATCATACTTGAAATATTAAAAAATTATAGTCTGTTGACCTCAATTTGACCAAAACGAGCCAAAAAGAATTATTTTCAAATAATAGAAATCACAAAAATTATATAAGATTTAAAATAAGTCATAAAACTTCTCATTGTAGACTCGATAATAAGGGAATAAATTATCTAAGCAGAGTTTCAAAAAACTTTATTTACTTTGAATAATTATCATCAATTAACTAATTTTAATAATAATTAATCAAAATTAGCATCCTAAAAGGGTTTAATATTATCAAATTGTTAACTGTGAAGATTTTTCATTTTTACCTGATTCTTAATAAAATCATCAAAAGATTGCACATATTTCATCGTTTCATTTTAGAGCAATAACAAATAATAAGATTATTCCATTTTTTATTAATAACTAGACATCGTGTTTTTCCCGAAATCCCCTGTAAATAAGGGCTGTTAAGATAATTTTATGATTTCGAATGGGTTTTTTGAATACATTTGCCC
>NZ_WEKL01000045.1 GCF_019295435.1 Aquimarina litoralis | reverse complement strand
CTGGACTGCAGAAATCTATAAAGACAAGCTTAAGAATATGGCTAAGGTTATATCGGAAATTGGTGCTGATGTTACAAAAAATGCCCCTGCTCTTGTTGGAGTTGCAGAAATCGAAAACAGAAAAGTATTAGAAGATTTGGCTAACGAACCCGTTTTATTACCCAAAGATTATGGTATCGTACAGTTTGATTCTCCAGACCGTAGAGGAATCGATGTTGCTTTACTATATCAAAAATCATTGTTTCGTCCTGTAAACACAAGTGTACACGAATTATTAATTTATAATAATGGTGACACCAAAAAACGAGTATACACCAGAGACCAGTTGTTGGTTAGTGGTTATCTTGATGGAGATTTAATACATGTTATAGTAAACCATTGGCCTTCAAGAAGTGGTGGAGAAGCCCGTAGTCGTTATAAAAGAGAAAAAGCTGCCGCTTTAAATAAAAAGATCATTGATTCATTGTTTGATATCGATCCCTACGCAAAAGTAATTACAATGGGAGATCTTAATGATGACCCAGATAATGATAGTGTAAAAAAAGTATTAGGTGCTAAATCCGAAAAAAAAGATGTAAAGTTAAAAGGCTTATATAACCCTATGTATAATATGTCTAAAAAAGGTATTGGATCTCTTGCTTGGAGAGACAGCTGGAATCTTTTTGATCAGATTATAGTTTCTAAAGGATTACTTGACAAAGATTATAGCTCATATAGATATTATAAAGCAGGCGTTTATAACAAGAATTATCTTGCCAACCCACGAGGAAGATACAAGGGATACCCTTATAGAAGTTTTGCAAATGGAGCGTATACAGGAGGATATAGTGATCATTTTCCGGTTTATGTATATCTTATTAAAGAAAACTAATGATAAAAATTAATATTAAAAAAGGAGGCAAATTGCCTCCTTTTTAATTTATAATTTAAATACGTATGGTATTGATAATCTATAACGTAGAGCAATCAGGTAGACCTGCTAAAACTTGATCAAAATGTGCATCTCCACATTCATTACTTTTATAAGTCTCGATTGCGTCTCTAGCCGCATCACATAACGTACTAGAAGAAGTGTCTTCGTTATATGCGTCTATAGCTGCTTGAACAGGAGCTCTAAGGCCGTCTCTAACTGTATCACAAGCAAAATCTACCACATCATCTTCACTACAAGAAGTAAATCCTAAAGCCATACCGAAAACGGCAATACACATAAGTTTTTTCATAATTTGGGTTTTAAAAATTAATTTTTAGGAAGGCGAATATATTGGTTTAATTTATAATTAACAAAATTTTTTGTTAAAATTGTGCGGTTTAACGAAAAAACAAGTCTTTTTGTCGTCTATTTTAATTCTTCAACATCTATAGGCTTTCCTATATAAACTAAGTAGCTATCCTCATTAATTTCTTCCATCTTTTCAGTGTAAGCAGAAATAATTCTAATATTATTATTCGGTTCTTTTATGAATAATGGAATAATTTCTTCTCCTTTTTTTGTCTTATTGATCAAAGAATTATACTGTGATTCATCATTAACCTTAATCTCTTGAATACTTGGATATTTTTCTGCCAAAGTCATTAAAGTATTATAATCATCTGTGTGAGAAAACAAACCTTCATCCGGATTATTATTTGGATCATTCATTTCTTCAGAACTTACAAGTCTAAAAGATCCATTTTCTCCAAATTGATCCTTGAATTGATTAATAGCAAATTTGTTGATGTCACTATTTCCTGTGAGTGCCATTAAAAATCCAATGTCATTTAATTCAATGTTATTTTTTAACTGATCGCTATAAATACTTCCTTCTATAGCTTCTAATCCAAGGTTCTTGGCCTTTTTAACATTTTCTCTATTACTATCCACCAACACTACATGACGTTGGTTGCTTTTTAAATATGAAGCAATTAAACGAGAAACTTTGGATGCCCCGATTATCAATATACCTTCTGACTTTGTTAAAAAAACACCTACTACTTTCGCGAATAATCTAGCAGTAGTAGCGTTTAATAGAACTGTTCCTAGTACAATCATGAACACCAAAGGTGTAATATATTCCGCCTCTGGAACACCTATTTTGGCTAGTTTTAAACCAAATAACGAAGCGATTCCTGCAGCTACAATTCCTCTCGGCCCAACCCAACTAATAAATAACTTTTCATTTATTCGTAGGCCTGAATTCATTGAACTCAGAAACACTCCCAAAGGTCTAACAATAAAAACAACAGAAGCGAAAAGTATAATAGCATCCCAGTTAAATATTAATCGCAACTCCTCTATATTTATGTTTGCAGAAAGAAGAATAAATAAAATAGAAATTAATAATACACTTAAAGATTCTTTAAAATACAATAGTTCATCAAAGTTGGGTAAATTTATATTCCCTAGAACCATACCCATAACTACAACAGATAATAGCCCCGATTCATGCGCAAAAACATCTGATAAAACAAATACTCCTAGCACAACCGCCAGTGTGAAAACATTTAATAAATAGTGCGGAATTATTTTTCTTTTGATTGCAAATGCCAAGGCATATGCAAAGGTGAAACCGAATGTGAAACCGAACAAAACTATTTTTCCAAACTCAATAAAAGCTTTTTTTGTAAACGCCTCTCCTTCTCCTACACTAATAAATTCAAAAACCAAAACTGCCACTAAAGCGCCTATAGGATCAATCAGAATTCCTTCCCATTTTAATACTGCAGAAATATCTTTTTTCAAAGGTATATTTCTTAAAATAGGAGTAATTACAGTAGGACCCGTTACAATAATAAGTGATGAAAATAAAAAAGAAATTGGCCAGCTAAGATCAAAGATAAAATGAGCAGCAAACCCAGCTCCAAAAAATGTGACAACAACAGCCACCGTAATTAACTTTAGAATTACGGGACCTACATTTAAAATTTCATCTCTTCGCAAAGTAAGTCCTCCTTCAAAAAGAATGATACTGATCGCTAAAGAAACAAAATAAAACAAACTTTCTCCAGGAAAGAGTCCTTCGACACCATTATAAATCGGTTGTATTAACTTAGTGCCATCCTCAGTATATAAAGTTGCAATTGGTCCAACTAAAAGACCTATCAATATAAGAGGAAGTATGGCAGGGATTTTAAACTTCCAAGCAACCCATTGTGCTAATATTCCTAAAATTATAATGCCCGCTAATTCAACCATGCTTTAGTTCTAAGTATTAGGATTAGCAAAATATGAGATTTTTTTAGAAATACATAGTACAAATCAATTTTATGGTAAAGAAAGATGACCATACATTTTTTACTAAAAAAGAACTAAGGAGAATAGAAGAGTTAATTATTAACTAAAAAGTTGCGTCGAAAAACAAGTAACTTTATAAACTATTGAAACAAATCAACGAAAGATTGTTAAAAAGTCTAAAAATTAAATAATCATACTTCACATTTTTTCTATTTTGCAAAAATTTTGGTGTTTATCTTAGAATCAGTTTTGTTGAAAAGCTTTAATCTATTCAAAAAATAATTTTGCAGTGCGTTAACTGATTTCTAAAATCAATAATATACATACATGAAATTACATGCTGTAAAAGCAGGAAACTTTAAGTTAGATGGTGGAGCAATGTTCGGTGTTGTTCCAAAAGTTTTATGGAACAAAACAAATCCAGCTGATTCTAATAATCTAATAGATATTGCAGCTAGATGTCTTTTAATTGAAGAAGGAGATCGATTAATTCTTATAGATTCCGGAATGGGGAATAAACAATCCGACAAGTTCTTCGGTTATTATTCATTGTGGGGTGATGATAATTTAGATACCTCTTTAAAGGAAAAAGGGTTTCATAGAGACGATATAACTGACGTATTTATTACGCATTTGCATTTTGATCATTGTGGAGGTGTAGTCGCTTGGAATAAGGACAGAACAGGTTATGAACTCGCGTTTAAAAATGCAAAAGTTTGGAGTAATGAAAATCACTGGAAATGGGCCACCGAACCAAACGCTAGAGAAAAAGCTTCTTTTTTATCGGAAAACATACTACCAATTCAAGAAAGTGGGCATCTAAACTTCATTTCCAGAACAGGAGAAACTTTTCAAAAAGAAACAGAATTAGGTTTTGGCGTACTATTTGCTGACGGTCATACAGAAAAACAAATGATTCCACATATAACTTATAAAGAACATACTATTGTTTTTATGGCGGATCTATTGCCAACAGCTGGCCATATTCCATTACCATATGTTATGGGGTATGATACAAGACCCTTATTAACATTACCCGAGAAAAAATTATTTTTGGAAAATGCAGCTAAAAATAATTGGTGCTTATTTATGGAACATGATGCCCATAATGAAATAATTACCGTACAGCAGACTGAAAAAGGTGTGCGATACAAAGAAACATTTACTTGTAATGAAATATTTAATTAAAAATACTATGAACCCCAAGTCTAATAAATTAATCATTGCTTCTATTACCTCATCAATGTTGATGGTGAGTTGTGGAGCACCTACAATTGTATCTACTCCCATAGAAAACATTGATACTATCCCACTTAAAAATATAGTTTTAACAGAAGCACAATTGAAAAATTGGAACTCTGCAGATCTAAAAACTGATACTATTCCGGGAATGAGTGTAAACAGGGCGTATGACGAGTTACTAAAAAACAAAAAAGGAGAAACTGTTATTGTTGGTGTAATCGATAGTGGAGTTGATATAGAACATGAAGATTTAGATGGTGTTATCTGGACGAATCCTAAAGAAATAAAAAATAACGGTAAGGATGATGACAAAAACGGATATATAGATGATATTCATGGTTGGAATTTTCTCGGGGATTCTGAAAACGAAAACCTTGAATATACTAGAATCGTAAAAAAACTAAAGTCTAAATATGAAGGTAAAAACCTTGCTTCTGTCAGTGCTGCTGATAGAAATGAGTATCAAACATATATAACTGCCAAAGCAGAACTTGAAGAAGAATATCAAAACGCAATTGGAACTAAAACCCAATATGAGCAGATTGTACAACAAGTAAAGCCTTCTCACAAAAAAATAACCGAGGTTCTTGGAAAAGAAGATTATAACCAACAAGAGTTGTTAGGTGTAAAAGCTGAAACTCCGCAAATGCAACAATACATAGCTTTATTGTCTCATATGTTTGGGTTTTTAGAAAAAGGCGAAACAATTCCGGATTTTATTCATAATCTCGAAGGAGGTATAGAATACTTTACGGAACAATTGAACTATCATCTAAATGTAGATTTTGATGGAAGAACTATCGTGAATGATAATGTTGACGACATTACGGATGTAAATTATGGAAATAATAATGTAATGGGTCCTAATACTGATAAAGAAGGAATAAAGCATGGAACACACGTATCTGGAATTATCGCAGCAGAACGCAATAATGGAAAAGGTGTTAATGGAGTTGCTAAAAACGTACAAATAATGGCAATTAGAGCGGTTCCTAACGGAGATGAATATGATAAAGATATTGCTCTTGCCATAAGATACGCAGTAGATAATGGAGCTAAAGTAATCAACACAAGTTTTGGTAAATACTATTCTACGCATCCAGAATGGGTTAGAGATGCTATTAAATACGCCAGTGAAAAAGATGTCTTAATAGTAAATGCTGCAGGTAATGAAGGGTTAGATTTAGATCAAAAAGAAGTCTATCCTAATGACCAAACGGATAATTCTACTGAAATTTCTGATAATTTTATAACTATTGGTGCTTTGAACTATGAGTATGGCTCTAATTTAGTAGCCAATTTTTCTAACTACGGAAAAAATAATGTCGATGCCTTTGCTCCTGGCGTAAAAATATGGGCTACCACACCTTCAAACTCTTACGAATATCTTCAAGGTACATCAATGGCAGCACCAGCTGTTTCTGGTGTTGCGGCACTTATCAGATCCTATTATCCTAAATTAAAAGCTTCTCAAGTAAAACAAATACTTATGAATAGTGGTTTAAGTACTACTGCAACAGTAATTGTTGGAGAAGACGGTATCAAATCTGATAAGTTTACAGAATTATCTAAATCCGGTAAAATGGTAAATTTATATAACGCCCTTATTTTGGCTGAAAAACTATCAAAATAAAACAAAATGATCTCTAAACTAATTTCCTTTGGATTTTTACTATCCATTTTAAGTGTTTCGGCACAAAATAATACAGGCTATTGGCAACAACACGTTGATTATAAAATGAACGTGGATATGAATGTAGAAAACTTTCAATATACAGGTACGCAAGAACTCGTTTATACAAACAACTCTCCTGACTCATTACACCAAGTTTTTTATCACTTATATTTTAATGCATTTCAACCAGGAAGTGAAATGGATGTTCGTTCCAGAACCATAGCTGATCCTGATCCTAGAGTAATGGATAGAATTAGTAAACTTACTCCTGAAGAAATTGGATACATAAAAGTATCTTCCCTAAAACAAAATGGGAAAAAAATAAAATATGAGGTTGCTGGTACAATTATGGAAGTGCAACTTAACAAACCTATTGCACCTGGAGAAAAAGTAACTTTCTCCATGGAATTTAAGGGTCAGGTTCCTCAACAAATTCGTCGTTCTGGACGCAATAACAAAGAAGGAGTTGCCTTATCGATGACACAATGGTATCCTAAAATGGCTGAATATGATTTTGAAGGATGGCACGCAGATCCATACATTGGTAGAGAGTTTCATGGTGTTTGGGGTAATTTTGATGTAACTATAAATATTGATAAAAACTATATTTTAGGAGGGTCTGGATACCTTCAAAACTCGCAAGAAATAGGATACGGATACGAAAAACCAGGTACCAAAGTAAAACGCAAAGGAAAAAAACTTGCCTGGCGTTTTATTGCGCCAAACGTTCATGATTTTACTTGGGCAGCAGATCCTGAATATATTCATGATGTAGTACAAGTTCCTGATGGTCCTATTCTTCATTTCTTATATAAGAAAAGTGAGGATAAAGAATTTCTAGAAAACTGGAAAAAACTACAACCTAAATCCGTTGATCTAATGAACTATTTTAGTGATAAAATAGGAAAATACCCATATAATCAATACTCTATCATACAAGGAGGAGATGGAGGAATGGAATATGCTATGTGTACCTTGATAACCGGTAAAAGAAGTTTTGGAAGTTTAGTTGGGGTAACTGCTCATGAAATGGCGCATGCTTGGTTTCAGCACGTTCTAGCAACAAACGAAGCAAAACATGAGTGGATGGATGAAGGTTTTACAAGTTACATTTCCACATTAGCTATGGATAAGGTAATGGGACAAAACAAACCTAATCCTATGAATGGAATGTATAGAGGTTATCTGCAATTGGCTACTTCAGGAATTGAGCAACCACAATCTACACATGCAGATCGTTTTACAAGAAATGGAGCATACGGTGCTTCAGCTTATGCAAAAGGAGCCGTTTTTATGGCACAGCTTGGATATGTAATCGGACAAGATAATCTTGCAAAAACAATCCGAAAATTCTATGATCAATGGAAATTTAAACATCCTACTCCAAACGATTTTAAAAGAGTAGCAGAAAAAGTTTCGGGAATTCAATTGGATTGGTATTTAACGGACTGGACACAAACCACAAATACTATAGATTATAGTATTAAGGAAGTTTCAGAAAAAGAAAATACTACCAATATAATTTTAGAACGTATTGGATTAATGCCAATGCCTATTGATGTTTACATAGAATATACTGATGGAACAAAAGAATCTTTTTATGTTCCTTTAAGAATGATGAGAAAAGAAAAAGAAAATCCTTTCCCGAAAATGAATAGAACTACCTTATCAGATTGGGCTTGGACCAATCCTACTTTTACCTTTAATATTTCTAAAGCTAAATCTGATATAAAATCAGTTAAGATTGATATAACAGAACAAATGGCGGATATTGATAAAAAGAACAATCACTATTCTCAATAGTTAGATTAAAATAAAAATAGCTTTTAAACACCTTGTCAAATTCAATTAGTTTGACAAGGTGTTTTTTTTATCAGTTTATGTAAGTAAGCCAAACTTCTTTCGTCTATATCTTAATATTTGTTAAATAATGTAGGATTAATGTGAACTAAGTTGTTATATAAAGGTACTCAAACTTTTATATGTCGTACATTGCGAAAATTGGATACAAAACTCAATTAATATACTTTAAATTAAACTATTCTCAATGAAAACAAAAAAATTACTACTATTCTTATCTGCTCTTTCATTAGTTGTTGGAGTAATTTTGACATCGCTTTATGGGGAAAATGACTCAAAAGATCTTGTGGGAAATGAAATCTCATCATTGAAAAAAGAAAAAAAGAAAAAGAAAACTATTGAAGAACATAGAAGATCAGTAGAAGAACGTTTCAAAGATGAATTTGAAAGACAAGTAAATCCTGAAACAGGTAAAATTCCTTTACAGGAAAAGCAAAGAGAAGCTGCGGTAGCTAAGGAAATGATGGTTAAATCACTTTCTAATAATTCAAAACAAGCACAAAACGCCAGCTATATATCCAGAGGACCATCCAACTTAGGTGGTAGAACGCGCTCTTTGGTTATAGATAGAACAGATGCTACTAGTAATACTATCATCGCAGGAGGTGTAAGTAGTGGGGTTTTTAGAACTACAAACAGAGGAGCTAATTGGACAAAAGTTTCTCCTAATAATCAAATTCACAATGTGACTACCATTGCTCAAGATCCAAGAGCTGGTTCTGAAAATATTTGGTATTATGGTACTGGTGAAGCTATTGGTAATAGTGCAAATGCAACAGGTGCTCAGTTTCTTGGTCAAGGAATTTGGCAATCAACAGATAGCGGATTAAATTGGACTCAGATACCTAGCACAGCTTCTACTCAAGAACAATTTGATTCTCCTTTCGATCTTATATTTAAAATAGCCGTTCACCCTATCACAGGTGATTTATATGCCGCAACTCTTGGAGCTATCAGACGTTTTGATGGTTCGGTTTGGACGCTTGAATTAGATGCTGGTGGTAATTTCTTTTCTGATCTTACAATCACTAGTACAGGAATCGTTTATGCTGCTTTTTCTGGTTCATCGGCTACTAGTAATGGAGTATGGACATCGCCAACTGGAATTGGATCTTATACAAGAATTGGATCTAACACTACTCCAGGATTTGGATCTAGTGGTAGAATGGTATTAGCAGTTGCTCCTTCAAATGAAAATATCGTATATGCATTTCATACCGTTTCAGGATCACCAATCGAAGCAGGTTTATGGAGATGGGATGATAGCGATGATTCTTGGACTGATTTTTCTGATAGAATGCCAGATGAACCAGGTGGAGATTTAGCAGGAAACGATCCTATTGCTGTACAAGGAGGTTATGATCTTGTTGTAAGTGTAAAACCAGATGACGAAAATTTTGTAGTTATTGGAGGAACAAACGCGTATAGAATTTTAGATATTAATAATAATCCTACTTTTACAAGGATAGGTGGATACATAAGCAATCAAAGCTATGGTCTATATGATTTAGGTGGAGGAGATGAACACCACCCAGATATTCACGCTTTAGAATTCGACCCTAATAATCCAGATGTTTTATTTAGCGGAACAGATGGTGGTATTCACAATGCAGATGTTACCGGTCTTCAGGTTGGTTGGACGAACTTAAATAACAACTATCAAACCTATCAATATTATCATGTAGCAATGGATCCTCAAGCGGGCTCTGATTTTGTTATTGGTGGAGCTCAAGATAATGGAACAACAGCTGGAGGACTTTCTGTTGGTCAACCTGATGCTACTACTATGTCAAGTGTAGCTGGAGGTGATGGAGCTGCCGTGGCAATATCAAGCGAAGATGCTCCGAACTTACAGTTTTTTGTTAGTGTTCAAAATGGTCGAATTTTTAGATCATCAAACGGTTTCCCTGAAATTACACCTGCTTTATCCAGTAGTCAATTTGTAACGTATTTCCATTTAGATCCAAGTAATAACAATGCTTTATATTATGCAGGACAAAATGTTTTATATAGAACTGATGCGTCTAGTACAGTTACCTCCAATACATGGAATAGTTTAACTCCTTTTTTACCTGGACAGAATATTAGACAAATGGCTAATAGTTGGGGTGCTTATGATGGGGTTAATAGTTATCTACTTATCGGTAGTAGCACTGGTACTTTACTTAGATTAGATGATCCTCAAAATACAACTTCAACCACAACTGTTAACATTACACCTCCTGGAGCAACTGGAGCGGTTAGTGGTATTGCAGTGCACCCAAGTGATAATGATACGGTATTGTTAACGTATTCTAACTATGGAGTTACCAATATCTATCTTACCAATAATGCAACAGATGATACCCCTACTTGGACTGTAATAGAAAGAAATCTAGATGCTTTTTCTATAAGATCTGCAGCAATTACAGAAATTAATAATCAAACTAGATATTTTGTTGGTACTGCAAGAGGTCTTTATAGTTCTATTGATCCTGTTAATGAAGATTGGGAAATAGAAGCTCCTAACCAAATAGGTTTTGCTTTAGTGAGTGGATTGGTATACAGACCTGCCGATAATAAACTTTTAATCGGAACTCATGGTAATGGTATGTATGAAGCAACTATAGAGGCTACATTATCTGTTGAAGAATTTAATGCTACTGCAGATTCTAAACTTATTGCTTGGCCAATTCCAGCGAAGGATGTAATAAATGTTGAAGTAGAAAGTGCTTTTGTAGAAGGTGATTTAGATTTCCACGTTTACAGTTTCGATGGTAAGCAAATAAAAACAGGCGTTTTAAATAGCGACAAACAAATAAATGTTAGTAATATACCTCAAGGTAATTATATATTACAGATAAGCTCTGATCAAAGAACTAAAGCGATAGTTTTTAATAAAAACTAAGTTTTAAAAACAATTTGTTTAAAAACCTTGGCACTGATTAGAGCCAAGGTTTTTTTATGAATATATCTCAATTCTTATCAGTACATTTACCGAGACTATGAGAGCAAGTTTTGGCGTTAAAGAACGGTTAAAAAGTAAAAAGGAAATAGAGTTAATTTTTTCTGAAGGAAAATCGATTGCTAAACATCCTGTACGCCTTATTTATAGAAAAACTACTATAGAAACAGAATCTTCTATTCAAGCTACTGTTTCTGTAAGCAAACGGAATTTTAAAAAAGCTGTAGAAAGAAATCGTATAAAACGGCTATTACGCGAAAGTTATCGGAAAAATAAGTATCTTGTACACACTAACACTTCTCATCACTACACTTTTATGTTCTTATATACAGGAAAAGAAATGCCTGACTATAAGTTGATAGAATCTAAAATAAAAGAAATATTACAAAAGTTCATTGTAAAGGAAATCGAAACATCTTAATTTTTTCGATGTCTTTTACTTATTAAACAAAAGAAAAGCGTATGAAAAAGAAAATCCTTTATCCTGCAATCGCTGTTATTATTCTATTTTCTACAGTAAGTTTCAAATCTGATTTTTTTGAAATAGCAAAACAGATTGAAATTTTCACTACCATGTTCAAAGAATTAAATATGAACTATGTAGATGAAACCAATCCTGCCGAACTTATGGATACAGCAATTAAAGCAATGCTGGATGATTTGGATCCATATACCAAATATTGGAATGAACAAGATGTAGAAGCTTCTAAAATTAGAAATGCTGGAGAGTATACAGGTATTGGTGCTTCGGTAAAAACAGTAAAAGACAAAATAATCATTGTAGAACCTCATAAAGATTATCCAGCAGACAAAGCAGGTCTCAAAGCGGGAGATGAGATTATTAAAATTGGTGATGTAATGGTGTCAGATTTTGAAGAAGATGCCGGAGAACTTCTTAAAGGCGCTAGTGGCACCACGGTGGACATTAGCTATAGACGACAAAATCAAATTAAAACCACTACCCTAAAAAGAGAAGAAATCGAAGTAAAAGCAGTTCCTTTTTCGGCTTTACTGGATGACAATACTGGATATATCGTATTATCTAAATTTAATAATAAAGCTTCTTCAGAAACTGTGGCCGCATTAAAAGATCTAAAAGCAAAAGGAGCTGATAAGATTATCTTAGATCTTAGAGGAAATCCTGGTGGTTTATTAAGCGAAGCTATTAATGTTACTAATATATTTGTTCCTAAAGGAGAATTAATTACAACCACAAAATCAGTAGTAAAAAAATACAACAAAGAATATTTTACCAAAAAAACGCCTATTGATACAGAAATCCCATTGGTAGTTTTGGTAAATGGAAGAAGTGCTTCTGCAAGTGAAATTGTTGCCGGAAGCATACAAGATTTAGATAGAGGAGTCGTAATTGGAGCCAGAAGTTTTGGAAAAGGTTTGGTACAACGTCCAAAAAAATTGACCTACGGAACTCAATTGAAAATAACAATTTCACGCTACTATACACCTAGTGGTAGATGCATCCAAGCATTGGATTATTGGAATCGCGATGAAAATAATAGAGCAGTTCGTATCAGTGAAAAGGATTTTAAAGCCTTTAAAACGAAAAACGGAAGAACTGTCTATGATGGAGGTGGAATCCAACCAGATATTGAAATGGAAACCTCTAAATTTAGTAATATCACCACTTCTCTGCTACAGTCTGATGCCATCTTTGATTATGGAACAAAATATTACTACTCGCATCAAAATATGGATATCAGCAAATTTGAATTTACTGATAAGGATTATGAAGACTTTAAAAACTTCGTAAAACAAAGCGGTTTTGATTATGAAACCGCAACAGAAAGATCTTTACAAAAATCCTTAGAAATAGCTAAAAGAGAGAAATTAGACACTGATATTAACGAAAGTTACAATGCCTTGCTTGCTACGATTAAAAAATCCAAAGAAAAAGGCTTAGATACCTATAAAACCGAAATAGCGAACTTGCTTACCGATGAGATTGTAAAACGCTATTCATACAGAGAAGGTTTGTATAACTATTACATAGCTAATAACCCAGAAATCAAAAAAAGTAAAGAAATACTTGGTAACACATCAAAGTATCAAAGTATTTTGAAATAGAGGTTTTCTTATATACCATGTCCATTATATAGTTTGTATGGTTTGATCCTATTTTATATCAAACGACTCTAAGGGTAATATCCCTTTGATTATTCAATAAAAATTCCCCAAATATTAGTGCGGCAAACAATAATATAATTTTATTTTTGTTACTAATGCTATAAGGGGAAGCTAACCCAGATAGCAGATTGTCTGAGGGTTAGTTATATGTATAAAATTAAACAAACACATATGAATTTGGGGAAATTTAGTAGTATCGCACTGGTGATCATCAGCATTATCTTAGTAGGTTGTGAAACAGAAAACATCGACAATCCTACTCAATCCAGACAACAAATGATTAAAAACAACTTTTCATTTGATCAGTGGAAAGATAGTCCTGGAATGGAAAAAAGTAATTTTGAAATTGATTGGAATTCCGAGATTTCTCAGAAAATTGAAGATCATCTGTATTATGAATACGACATCCATACCCAATATCAATCAAATTTAAATATAGCAGGTTATACCTCTCAAAAAAAGTTTCATTTGATTGCTCGCTTTGACGATGATAACACCATTACCTATTTTATAAGCTCTCAGTTACCAGAGACTTCACAAACGCAAGTGGATTCTTATCTCAAAACAACTTCTTTTACCGGAATGGCGTATTTATATACTATAACCGGTCAGAAAATAAGTATCGAAAATTATCAACAAGGAGCTTTGATCTCTCAATTAAAAGAAGAAGGATTATTGGAGATTCATACGATCAGAAATCGCACCTGCTTTAATGACGCTTTGCGTTTTTCTGAGTTGACGCCAGATCGAGAAATTGCAGTAAAATGCGAAGGTACTGGAGGAGGAAGCACTGGCAGTGGGTGTTCGTATCAAACCCGTGAAATTATTCATTGGACCTATTGGTATGAAGTAGAATTTAATAATCATACCGGTGCGATTACAAGTTCACGTTTTAAATATCGCGAGCGTACCGGAACCTCACAAGAAACCTATTTATCTTGTGGATCTACAGGAGGTAATGGCCCAGGAAATAATATTGATAGAACTAACAAACCTGTAACTCCTGAAGGTTTTGAATTACCTGAGTCTTTTACCCCTCCTTATCAATTTCCAGCTAATTTAGATTCAATTTATAGAGCTAATTATCCTAAATTAGTTGACTTAGTAGATGGTAAAATCAGTTGTTTTTTAAAAGATTATAGATTTATGAATGCATTGTCTGAACACTCTTACTATAGCCCTCAACAACTTACTGATATATTTGAATTTGGTAAAGGTCCTTCATTACAAATTGAAAGTGGAATACTTGGAGATGGAGAGTTTCCAGCAATGACAGGATTAGGATCAGGAGAATATGGTGATAATGTTATTTTATTAAATACTGCTGCTGTAAATGATTTTGAAAATGGCAATCATAATTACAATACCGTGGATGGAATGTTAAACTTAATTAGAATGGTTTTGATAATTGCACATGAAACTACTCACCATGGAGATTTCCATATAAATAGTAGTCAAGGTGCAAATAGTGGTAGTGAAACGGGTGATTTGTTTGAAGACGCATATGTAAATGATTACAGAGTAGAAGATCAATCAATATTTATGACTGGATTACGATTATATGTGGAAGATAATATAGATTCTCTTAATAATGATTGCAACTAAATTTTTTAAAATGAATAAGGAAAAAAAATTGTTTTTGTACATATTTATTCTTTCAATAAATATGTCTTTCGGACAAAAATCAAATATCGATTTTGATGATATTATATCCTTAATATTCAAAAAGCCTGGTGGTGCAATTTCCTTTTTGAAAAAGAAATGTAACATTCCTAAAGAAGAAAAAGTATATTTTTTATCCAATAAATTTTTAAACGAAARTCATTCCTTTACAGATGAAGTTGCGGTAAAGAACACAGAATATTTCATTGATAATTACAACACAAATATTTTTGCTATTGAAGATATTGTTAAAAATAAATCACTTGCTCAAGTCATTATAACCTTCAATACACATCATGGAATATTTCTATATTTTCGGAAATTTGAAAATAATAAATGGGCTTTAGTTGATTCTACACATAGAAAGCTGCTACAGCTTAAAGATACTCCGGCTGTTATATTAAGTAAAAAAGTTAGTTCTAAACAACGAATGTTAGCCGATTCTCTTATAAAGAAAATAAAATCAGGGATGAAATTAGAAGAAGTGAACTCGATAATACCTTCATTTGGAAACGGAGTTTCTTGGCATGAAAACTATATCGGTCAAACCATACAAGATACATTACTTGTCTTAAAATATAGGTCTTTAGACTATAAAGATTATCATTGTATATATTTTGATAAAAACAAAAAAGTAAAAACAATTACATATGCGGAGGACAGCATAAAAAACATATCAAAAAGTAATGATAGATAATGCATCTATATTTTAGTACATTTTAGAATAAACCATGTTTCCCATAGAAAAAAATAAAACCCAGAAATTTTGCTGGGTTTTTTCTTTTTAGGTTCTTATCATCGCAATATGAGGGATACCATCTTCCAGATACTCCTCTCCTATTTGAGTAAAACCATGTTTTTCGTAAAACTTTTTTAGATAACACTGCGCAGAAATTTTTATTTCTTCTGTATCATAGCGTTCCTTTATTGCTTCTATACTCTGCTTTATAAGATCATGTCCGTAACCGTATTTTCGTTCGTTTTCGGCCACTACTACTCTACCAATACTTGACTCTTCAAAATAAGCCCCAGCGTCAAATAATCGAGTATATGCGATTATTTGATCATTTTTAAAACCTAGTATATGTAGTGCCTTTTGGTCTTTATTATCTATATCCTGATATACACAATCTTGCTCTACTACGAATACTTCTGCGCGTAAGCGCAAAATTTTATATAATTCATCACTAGAGAGCTCAGTAAACTCTTTAACTTCAAAAGAAATGGTATCCATATAGGAGTTATTAACACATAGAAATTTTATTCACTCTATTTTCATGTCTACCTCCTTCAAATTCTGTTGCCAAAAACGTTTTTACCATTTCAATAGCTTGTGGTAATGAGGTAAACCTAGCAGGAATGCTAATGATATTCGCATTGTTGTGTAAACGTGTTAATTCTGTTATTTCTTTGGTCCAACATAAACCAGCTCTTACATTTTGATATTTATTAGCAGTCATCGAAACTCCATTTCCACTTCCACAAATAAGTATCCCATAATCGACAACATTGGTATCTACATCTTTTGCCACTGGATGTACAAAATCTGGATAATCTACGCTACTATTTTCATCTGTTCCGTAATTAACAACTTCAATTCCCTGAGATTTTAAATATGTGATTATACCAAATTTATACTCAGTACCTGCGTGATCATTTCCTATAGCTATTTTCACAACTTTTAAATTTTAATTTATTTTTTAGATTCTAGATTTGTTGATGAAACAAAGATACTTCAAACCAAAAAAGTAAACTCCAAAAAATCAATAAATTACCTTAATGTTACCCCAATGTTAATAACTCCTTACCTTGTGTTAACATTGGATGTGAATAAATAGTTCCTAAAATTGAGAAACTTTATTTGGAGTTGTGAATTTAAATTAGAATACAAGGGTCTTAAGCACAAATCAAAATTTATTAGTGAGTTTTTCTTGTGGAGTTTTTAAACATTAATTTATTGTTATCAACTATGGTTTTCCCGTAAAAATATTAATAAAAATATGTGTTTATAACCTATGAACATCTGTTAATTAAAATTAACTTTGATAAGATTCTCAACCATTTAACCTTGTTATATGTTGTTAATATATTTCTGAAAAATCAAACTAACTTAAAAAGCAACAAAAATTTAAAAAAGTTATACCGCTATCAACACTACATAATAATAATCAGTTTTATTTTAAATTTTAAAAAAGAAAAAAAGAATATATATAATAAGTGTTGAAAACTAAATGAAATAGGAATTATAAAAATTAGATGATTCTTAGATGAGAATTAGTGTTAAGATCATCTATGATTTCTTGAACTCTTGTTCTATCTTTGGGATGGATTTTTAGATGAATTCCGCCGAGTGCGTTAGAGTAAAATGGAAAAACACCAATCATTGTTTCGTTCTCAAAAAAATGAGAAATTCCTTCTCTTTCCAAAAGAAGTCGTAATATTGCATAATCGTTTGGATATGTAAAGGTTGCTATTGTAATAAAATCTTTCATGAAAAGTACTCCAGATAATTGATGATTTACAATATACAAATTATCTAAAAATAGCCTTAGTTGATTTGTGTGGCTTCCTTATCAGATTGTATTGCACCGTTTATTTCTGATTTTTCATTGATGTCTGTACGTTCGTCCATTGTATTTCCTATATAAATTGTAGCGTAGTATAGACCTAATAGAAATATTAGAGCAAAGAGAAATACGATCTTATGAATTTTTTTGACTTTAGGTATCATATGTATTAGTACCAAACGAATAAATAACAATCTTCGTATTTTAAAATTAAGTAAATTTTAAGAAATATATAAAGATTTGTTTAAATTATTTTTATGTAAACAATTGATTTACAGATAATACATTTTTTTAACTTTAAACAATAACAAAATTTAATATTTAATAAAAGTTTATACAGAAAACAATTAACCTTAAAAGATAAGCTGTAATTTTATATTATATAATTTAAAAGACATTAATGAAAAGAAAAAGAAGAAGAGGAAGAAGGAAAAAGTCTCCCAAAATTGAAAATATTACGCAAGGAATACTCAAAATACTCAAATCAGAACCTAATAAAACTTTTAACTATAAACAGATTGCTGCTAAGTTTGGTGTGGATGATCCAAGTAGTAGAAACCAGATAATTAAGAAATTAACTCAGTTAGCTGCAAAAAAAGAAATTGAAGAAGTTGATAGAGGTAAATTTAAAATCGTACCCAATATCAATACCTATACTGGAATTTTAGAAATTACATCCAAAGGCACAGGATATGTGATTGTAGAAGAATTAGAAGATGATATTTTTATCCCTAATAATAACCTTAATAAAGCACTTAACGGCGATGAAGTAGAGGTATATATTTACAAAAGAAAACGGAGAGGTAAGAGTGAAGGAGAAATTTCTAGAATCATTAAAAGAAGCAAAAATGAATTTGTAGGTGTTATTGAAATACAGAAAAATTATGCATTTGTGAATATGCAAGATTCAAGAATGTATACAGATATTTTTATACCGAAAAACAAAATCAAAAGTGCTGAAGATGGTGATAAAGTATTAGTCAAATTAGAAGACTGGCCAGAAAAGGCAGATTCGCCTTTTGGAAAAGTGGTAAAAGTACTTGGGAAACCTGGTGAACATCATACCGAAATTCACGCTATTCTTGCGCAATATGGCTTACCGTATGAGTTTCCATCTGAAGTAGAAAATTTTGCGAATGAATTGGATACTTCTATTCAAGAATCAGAGATCAAAAAACGTAGAGATATGCGTAAAACGCTCACGTTTACGATTGATCCTAAAGATGCCAAAGATTTCGATGATGCACTTTCATTTGAAGTACTGGAGAATGGAAATTACGAGATAGGAATTCACATTGCAGATGTTTCTCATTACGTAAAACCAGGAACCATTTTAGATGATGAAGCTTATGAAAGAGCAACTTCTGTGTATTTGGTAGATAGAGTAGTACCTATGCTTCCCGAAGTTTTATCGAACAATGCTTGTTCACTAAGACCTCATGAAGAAAAGTATACATTTTCTGCTGTTTTTGAATTAAATGATAAAGCGGAAATTAAAAAACAATGGTTTGGAAGAACAGTAACGTATTCTGATGCACGTTTTGCGTATGAAGAAGCACAACATATCATTGAAACTGGTAAAAACAGTATTCCAGAAGAAATTTCATTAACAGGAAAAGCGTATAACGCAGATCAAAAGGTTGCCGATGCAGTGGTAAAGTTAGATGAATTGGCTAAAAAAATGCGTACTCAAAGAATGGGTAAAGGAGCTATTTCTTTTGATAAAGTAGAAGTAAAGTTTAGTTTAAACGAAGAAAGCAACCCAGTAGGAGTGTTTTTTAAGACGTCTAAGGACGCTAATAAGCTTATTGAGGAGTTCATGTTGCTTGCTAATAAGAAAGTCGCAGAATTCATCGGAAAACAAAATCCAAAGAAAACATTTGTATATCGTGTGCACGACGAGCCTAATGATGAAAAACTTGCTGCTTTACAAAATGTAATTGGTAGGTTTGGTTATAAATTAGACTTAAGAGATCGAAAAACAACCACACAATCGCTAAATGGACTATTAAAAGATGTTCAAGGAAAAAAAGAACAAAACTTAGTAGATACATTGGCGATACGAAGTATGAGTAAAGCAGAGTATACTACACATAATATTGGTCATTATGGATTAGCGTTCGATTACTATTCTCATTTTACTTCTCCAATTCGAAGATATCCTGATGTTATGGCACATCGTTTGTTACAACATTATTTGGATAATAGAAAATCTGTTGCAGAGGAAGAGTACGAAGAAAAATGTAATCATAGTAGCTCAATGGAAAATTTAGCAGCTAGTGCCGAAAGAGATTCTATAAAATATATGCAGATTAAATTCATGAAAGATCATGAAGATGAAGAGTTTTTAGGTGTAATTTCTGGAGTTACAGAATGGGGTATTTATGTAGAAATTATAAGTAACAAATGTGAAGGGATGATTCGACTAAAAGATATGACTGATGATCATTATATATTTGACCAAGATGAATACGCTATTATTGGTCAGAATACTAAAAAAATGTATCAATTAGGAGATGAAGTATATGTAAAAGTAAAAAATGCAGACCTTGTTAAAAGACACTTAGATTTTAGATTATTAGGTAGCAAAGAGGATATAGAATAAAGTATGTATTAGAATCGTTAATCAAGATATAAATCACACAATTATCAAATTTAAATTTAGTAAGGAAATGAAAAAAGTAATAGTTCTTTTGTTATTATTAGTAGTATCTACACTACAAGCTCAAAAGGTAATCACTAAAAATGTTGGAGATTTTAATGAACTTAAAGTTTTTGACAAAGTAGAAGTAAAATTAGTGAAAGGATCAGAAAATAAGGTGGAAATTTCTGGAATCAGCAGGCGAGAAGTTGATGTAGTATTGAAAAATAATGTTTTAAAAATTAAAATGTCATTGAGTAATACTTGGGATAACAATGATACCAAAGTAGTTGTATACTATACTAATATTTCTAAACTTGATGTAAATGAAGGAGCAAAGATTATGGTGAAAGAGATCATCTCTTCGGATTTATTGGATCTACGAGCGCAAGAAGGTGGAGATATTTATGCAGAAATTGAAACCGAAAGACTACTCGCTAGAGCTGTAAGTGGTGGTGGATTACATTTAGAAGGAATTGCTGATGAGCAAGAAGTTACTGTAAAAGCTGGTGGTCAGTACATGGCTGAAGATCTAAAAACAAAGAGTACGAAAGTAAAAATTAGTGCTGGAGGAAGAGCAAATGTAAATGCTAGTGATTATGTAAAAGCAAATACTGCTGCTGGTGGTACTATAAGAATTTATGGAAATCCAAAAGAAGTCGATGGAAAAAAAGTCTTTGGAGGTAAAATTATAGAGGTAAACTAAGTTGTATTTTCTAACTTTGTAAGAAATATACTCTCTTTTTATGTTTCAAGACGCTCAAGCAGCAATACTTCTGGGGTTTGTACTAGCCTTTTTAATTGGACCTGTATTTTTTGTTTTATTAGAAACTGCAGCTATCAAAGGATTTAGAGCTGCATTAGCAGTAGATCTTGGAGTTATTTTTGCGGATATCGTCTTTATTTTAATTGCTTATTTCAGTACAAATCAAATTCTTGAAAAGATAAAAGATGATCCTGCACTATTCGTATTTGGTGGTATGCTACTCGCAACGTATGGAGCAATTTCTTTTATTAAAGAACGAAAGAATTATAATAAACTAAGAGATACTTCAGTAGAAATTATAAATAAGAATAACTATTTAGTACTTTTTTTTAAAGGGTTTTTACTCAACTTTATTAATATTGGAGTATTAGGTTTTTGGATTGGTATTATCGTAGTGGCTGGACCACAAATGGATATGAACACAAACAGGATAGTTGTGTTTTTTGCTATGGTTTTAATAACCTATTTGCTAATAGATATAATGAAGATGTTGTTAGCAAAACGTTTAAAACGAAAATTAACTCCAAAACGTACATATTTGATCAAGCGTAGTATTAGTATGATCATGGTGGTGTTTGGTATTTTTCTAATTGTAAAAGGAGTATTACCGGATACTATGGAACAGAAAATTCAAGATAGAATAGAGAAAATAAAACCAGAATCTAGTTTTAAATAAAAAAAGTCCTGTAAAAATTACAGGACTTTTTTTTGAGGTGTCGAGCGGATTCGAACCGCTGTAGATGGTGTTGCAGACCACTGCCTAGCCACTCGGCCACGACACCCTTTTTAAACTTAGACGGCAAATGTAAAAAAATTTATGAATACTTCAGACGTATTTATCTTTTTTTACTTCTGGTAATTGTAACCATCTGCACATTTCCGCCAATTGGTGGATTAATTTTAGAGACATCAACTGTCGCTTTTTCCACTAAAGGTAACTCTTCTAATATACGATTTAAAATTCGTTCCGCAGCATGTTCTAATAGTTTAGAACGTATCGCCATTTCTTCCTTTACAATATGATTAAGATGTACATAATCAACAGTATCCGAAAGATGATCAGACTGAGCTGATTTATTCAAATTTGCTTTAACTTTTAAATCTACTCTGTAATCAGAACCAATTTTTTTCTCTTCAACAAGGCAACCATGATAGGCGTATATCTTGATGTTTTTAAGCTTGATTAACCCCACAAATTTTTTTTACAAAGGTAATAGAATCTTCTAAAAGATTTTACAAGAAAACACCCCTTTTATAATAGGGTATCTTAGCAATTAGATAGATATTATACAATTGTTGTGTATCATTAGAAATATTAGGTAGTTTTGTACTTTATTTTTATCAAATGACAGAAGAAAAAAAATCACTTAATTTTTTAGAGCATATTGTTGAGGAAGATCTTGCAAATGGAATGAATCAAAAAGATTTGCGTTTTCGTTTTCCTCCAGAACCTAATGGGTATTTACATATCGGACATACAAAAGCTATTGGAATTAGTTTTGGAATGGGATTAAAATATGATGCTCCTGTAAATTTACGTTTTGATGATACAAATCCAGCTAAAGAAGAGCAAGAATATGTAGATGCTATCAAAGAAGATATTAGTTGGTTAGGATATCAATGGGATAAGGAATGCTATTCTTCTGATTATTTTCAACAATTATATGATTGGACAATCCAATTGATAAAAGAAGGAAAGGCTTATGTAGATAGTCAATCTTCTGAAGCTATTGCTGAGCAGAAAGGTACTACTACAGAACCTGGTATCAATAGCCCATTTCGAGATAGATCTGTAGAAGAGAATTTAGAGCTATTCGAAAGGATGAAAAAGGGTGAGTTTGATGAGGGAGCACATGTAGTAAGAGCGAAGATTGATATGGCGGATCCTAATATGCTTATGCGTGATCCTTTAATGTACAGGATTCTTAAAAAATCACATCATAGGACTGGTGATGACTGGTGTATTTATCCAATGTATGATTGGACTCACGGGGAAAGCGATTATATCGAAAACATTTCACATTCATTATGTTCTTTAGAGTTTAAACCACATAGAAAATTATATGATTGGTTTTTGGATCAAGTATATAATAATGAAAGTATTAGACCAAAACAAAGAGAGTTTGCAAGATTGAATCTTAGTTATACGATAATGAGTAAACGTAAACTGTTAAGATTGGTAAATGAAGGAATTGTAGAAGGATGGGATGATCCCAGAATGCCCACAATTTCTGGTCTACGAAGAAGAGGATATACACCAACATCTATCAGAAAATTTGTGGATACCGTTGGTGTAGCTAAAAGAGAAAATGTAATTGATGTATCCTTATTAGAATTCTGCGTTCGTGAGGATCTAAATAAAACTGCACCAAGAGTAATGGCAGTATTGGATCCAGTTAAACTAGTAATTACAAATTATCCAGATTCTAAAGAGGAATGGTTAGAAGCTGAAAATAATCCTGAAGATGAAGCGGCAGGATTGAGAAAAGTTCCTTTTTCTAAAGAATTATATATAGAAAGAGAAGACTTCAAAGAAGAAGCAGGTAGAAAATATTTCAGACTTACATTAGGTAAAGAAGTACGACTAAAAAATGCATATATCATTAAAGGTGAGAGCGTAGTGAAAGATGCTAATGGTACCATTACTGAAATTCATTGTACCTATGATCCACAAAGTAAATCAGGTAGTGGTACTGAAGAATCAAAACGTAACGTAAAAGGGACATTACATTGGGTATCCATACAGCACGCTATACCTACTGAAGTGCGATTATATGATCGCTTGTTTAATGATGAAGCTCCAGATAGTCATAAGGAAAAGGATTTTATGGAATTTTTAAATCCAAATTCATTAGAGACTATTACAGGATATATAGAACCTAGTTTGGCAGAAGTTAAGCATTTGGAAAGATTTCAATTTCAAAGATTAGGTTACTTCAATGTCGATCCAGATAGTGCATCAGGGAAATTAGTTTTCAACAAAACTGTTGGTTTAAGAGATACTTGGGCTAAAGTAAAGCCAAATACGAATCAGAATGCTAATAATTCTAAAAAACCTGCTACTAATACCAAAATAGAAGTAGCACCAATCAATGAAATAAAAAGAGCAGGGAAGAAGTATACCAACTTACCAGAAGAGAAGAGAGAAGCACTTAAAAGTAAGATTTTGGAGGCTGCAAAAGGAGTAACTATTGATGAATTGGAACCTTTATATGATACTGCTGCAAAAAAGATCGGAACTCGAATAGTGGTTACCTTGGCAGTAGGTGTTGTTTTAGAAGAAAAAGGAATGAAACCTGATCAAAAAGCAATAGATTTTATTCTGAAAGGAAAGGAAGATGCAAACGAATTATTGAGTAAAGAAGCACAGTTATTAGCTAATAAATATTCCATTTAACTCCTAGAAATGAAGTGGAAGCAGTATAAGAAAGTGATATTTTTTCATCTCATTCTTAATATAGTTTTTGCTCTTTTCATTACCTGTTCGTCTTATTATAATACACCACTAAAAGGGGGAAAGGATGTTGTTGCATATTTGATTCATTTATGCATTATTCAATCAACTTTTGCTGGTGTATTGTATATTTTATCTTTATCTAAAATAGTCTTTAAGCTTCTGTTTTCTTTGCTGTTTTTAGTTTTAGGAGGTATTTCTTTTTGGATATATAGTATTGATATTTCTGTGTCTACAGCGTTAATCCATGCCATTTTAACGACAAAATCATACATTGTAAGAGATCTTATTAGCGTAGAGTTTATTCTTTTTTTATTCCTTTTAGCAGTAGTTCTTTTTTTAGTATTTAAGTTTTACAATAAGATTGAAAAAAGGAAAGGATTTCAGTTTTTTTTACCGCTAAGTATTGGATTAATATGTTTGTTTTTTGTGGCAGACAAATTGAGATTAAAAAGCTTTAGTACTAAACTTCCTTATTCGCTGTTCTATAGTACAATTGCTTATATGGGTGAAGAGGATATTCCGTTGAAAAAGATTGAAAAAAGTAGTTCTTTATTCTTAGAAAATGATATTACAGTAGTTTTTATTTTGGGTGAATCAGTAAGAGCTGATCATCTTTCATTAAATGGATATAAACGAAATACAACTCCAAAATTAGCTAAAAGGAAGAATATTGTTAGTTTTAAAAATGTTTTTACAAACAAGACAAACACTGCACTTAGTTTACCAAGAATTTTGACAAATCAAAGTATTTCTGGAGTATCTCAGGATTCAATTATATCATTATTTGATATGGTAAACTCTAGAAATATTCACACAAGTTGGATAGGAAATCAATTGTTAGAAAGTTCTTATAAAACAATTGTAAACACAAATAATGAAGTACAAATAATAGATGAATTAAGATCATTTTGGAGCTTTCATAAGAAAGAAGATCTCTGTTTGATACCAGAGCTTAAGAAACAAATTAATAAGCAAAATAACGGCTTATTTTCATTACATATGATTGGTAGTCATTGGTGGTATGAAGATCGATATACCGATGAATTTAGAGAGTTTATTCCGGTTGTGGATAGTAAATATATTCCCTCATTAACAAAGGAACAAATGATTAATTCATACGACAATACAATCCTTTACTTGGATAATTTTTTGGATAGTATTATTAGTTTTTTAGATAGTAGAAATACTCCAACGGTTATGGTATATATTTCTGATCATGGAGAAGCAATGGGTGAGGACGGAAAATGGTTACACTCGCATTATAAAAGTCTTACCAATCCAGCAATGTTAGTTTGGTACTCTGATGAATTTAGAAATAGATATGAAGAAAAAATCAATAGTATGATCGAAAGAAGCGGTGAAAGTATCACTACAGATATCATGTATCACTCTATATTGGATTTATTCAATATAGAGGATCATGAGAGTGAAAAATCTATTTTTTTCTGTGAAAATTAGTTTAAACAATTAGAAATCAGCTATCTGTTCATCCTGAGGGATTTCGATATCTGTATTAAAATTTCTGAAAACTTTCTTTGTGTCTTCATCATCTAATAATTTATTTGCATCTACAAAATACCATTTTTCTTTTTTCTTATTGTAAAAACCAAAAAGAGAAGATTTAAATTTCACATTACGCCCATTGTAATCCATTAGAATGGTATTTTTTACAAGACAACGATATTCTTTTTTTTCTTTTCTTATATCAACAACTTCATCAACTTCAGAACTAATGATTTTGATTTTTTGAGCACTCATGGTTCTAAAAGTATCTTCTAGTTCTTTTCTTAATTGATCGTCTCCCACCTTTTTAGATATTTTTGGATGCGTATGTTCTAAAAGTGTATTAACATCTTTTTGAACAGAAGCTTCAGAAACAATCTTTGCATCGCGAAGAGCTTGTTTTTTTAATTTCGAAATGTTTTGCGAAAAAACACTTCCAGAAATTAAAAGGAAAATGAGTAAGTAATTTTTCATGACTGTGTTTTTGTAAATGAGATAGGTATAAATAATACTTATCAATTAGTTTTTGTAATTATTTTTATCTATTGTAAACGGATGTATATAAAAGACTGTAAGCGAACATAAAAGTTGCATAATGTGATTTTACGTCTTTATAATTAAAATGCGCTTAAAACCGTTTATTTCGATTTTTATACAAAATTAGTAATTTAATTGAATAGAAAATTCAAAAATTGCCTAAAAAATAAAATCCGATCATAATTTATGATCGGATTTAGTTCTTTTATAGAAATTTCTTATTCTTCAGATTTTTTTCTACCAAGACCTTTTTTTGCATTTTGTCTTTTTAACTCTTCTCCAATTTGATTAGAAGCAGTAAATGATGCAATCATGTTATTTAACATGTCGCTTCCTGCTTGGGGAGAGTTAGGTAATAAAATAAGATTACTGTTCGTCTCTTCTCCTATAGATTGTAAGGTATCGTAATGTTGTGTAACAACGATTAGGGCAGAGGCTTCTTGTGAATTAATACCAACATTGTTTAGAACGTCAACGCTTTCTTCTAAACCTCTGGCGATTTCTCTTCTTTGATCTGCAATACCTTGACCTTGTAATCGTTTACTTTCAGCTTCGGCACGTGCTTTTGCTACGATTTTAATACGCTCAGCTTCTGCTTCATATTCGGCTGCAACTTTTTCTCTTTCAGCGGCATTAATCCTGTTCATTGCTTCTTTTACCTGAAGATCTGGATCAATATCTGTAACTAGGGTTTTTATAATATCATAACCATAGTTAACCATAGCTTCGTTTAATTCTTGTTTTACAGCGATTGCGATATCATCTTTTCTTTCAAAAACATCATCTAGTTTCATTTTAGGAACCTCTGCACGAACAACATCGAATACATAGGAAGTAATTTGGTCATGTGGATTTTCTAATTTGTAAAAGGCATCATATACTTTGTCCTTAATAACTTGAAATTGAACAGATATTTTAAGACGAACAAAAACATCATCTTTTGTTTTTGTTTCTACTAAAACGTCTAATTGCTGAATTTTTAAATTAATTCTTCCTGCTATTTTGTCGAAAATTGGAATTTTGAAATGTAGCCCAGAATTACGAATGCTTAAGAATTTCCCAAAACGTTCTATAACAGCAGAAGTTTGTTGTTTTACTGTAAAGATTCCGGTAATTAGTATTAGAAATCCAAATACTACGAAAATTGGTGTTAAATATGTTATCATTGGTGTTCAGATTAAATGTTATTTGATATTTTGAATTTACTAATTAATTGTAAATACTTATATTTTATTTTGCAATAGTTATCATTGCAGTAGACATACCTGAGCTACTGGATGTTCCAAACGCTACTGATATTATTTCCCAACCTTCTTTTGATGCTTTGTTTAAGGTATCTTCTGCTTCTTTACGTAATTTTTCAGTGGACCAAAGATTGGTAATTTTTAGTACTTTATATTGCTTTCCCATAGTAGACGAACATTTAGTTTATTTCTTTATCAGTAGGAATTTCTATAAAAATGTTACACTGTAATAAGAAAATAGCCCTTTGTTAAACAGTAAACAAAGAGCTATTTATAAGCTTAAAACAACGAATTACTAAAGTTTTTCTTTAGTAGATTCTATTCGTTTAATAGTTTCATTTTTTCCAATGATGGACATGATTTCAAATAGATCTGGTCCTTGTAAAGAACCAACTAATGATATTCTTAGCGGCATCATAATTTTACCAAAACCTATTTCTTTAGATTTTATCCAGCTTTTCACAATATTGGATATAGTATCTGAAGTAAAATTATTAATATCGCTTAGGATACGAGTTAATTCATGCATTAAATCAGGAGTATCTTCTTTCCATGCTTTTTTTACAGCTTTTTCATCATATTCTGATGGTGCAATAAATAGGAATGAACTGAGATCCCAAAGATCATTACTAAAAATGGCTCTTTCTTGAATTAAAGAAACTACTTCTTCTAAATCAAAAGAGTAGGAAATATTCTTTTTTGATAGAATATTTTTTAATTGTTCCACATGTAAATTGATATCTGCATTTTGAAAATGCTGTTGTTGAAACCATTTTGTTTTTTCAGGATCAAATTTGGCGCCTGCTTTATTGACTCTAGTAAGATCAAATTCTTTAACAAGTTCTTCTAAAGAAAATAATTCTTGTTCAGTTCCAGGGTTCCATCCTAGAAAGGCTAACATATTAATAACGGCTTCTGGTAGGTAACCATCTTCTCGATATCCAGAAGCTATTTCTTCAGTTTTAGGATCTTTCCATTCTAATGGGAATACAGGAAATCCACCTTTTATACCGTCACGCTTTCCTAATTTACCCTTACCAGTTGGTTTTAGAATTAAGGGCAAGTGTGCAAATTTTGGAGATTCCCAATCGAAAGCTCTGTACAATAAAATGTGTAAGGGTAGGGAAGGCAACCATTCTTCTCCACGAATAACGTGTGTGATTTCCATAAGATGATCGTCAACAATATTCGCTAAATGATAAGTAGGCATTCCGTCGCTTTTAAAAAGTATTTTATCATCGAGGACATTGGTATCAATAGTTATTTCGCCCCGAATTTCGTCGGTGAGCACAAGTATCTCATCTTGCGGAGATTTGAAGCGAATAACATAAGGCTCACCAGAATTAATCTTGCTTTCTGTTTCAGAATCTGATAGAGATAAGGAATTTGTAAGCTTTGCTCTGTTGTGCCAATTATATATAAAAGTTTTTCCTTGGGCTTCATGATTTTTTCTATGTGCCTCTAGTTCTTCTGAGGTATCGAAGGCATAATATGCGTAACCTTTTGCAATAAGTTCATCTGCATATTGACGGTATAAGTGTTTGCGTTCACTTTGACGGTATGGTCCGAAACCACCATCTTTTCCTGGGCCTTCATCAAAAGGAATATTACACCAATTTAGCGCATCAGTAATATAGTCTTCAGCGCCATGAACAAAACGGTTTTGATCAGTATCTTCAATTCTAAGAACAAAAGTTCCTTGTTTCTTTTTTGTGAATAAATAGTTAAATAAAGCCGTCCTTACACCTCCAATATGTAAAGGACCTGTTGGACTTGGAGCAAATCTTACTCGCGGTGTTTTCGTCATAATCTTATGTTTTAAACCTGACTGGTTGCAAAGGAAATGGCAAAGATACGATGTATAATAGGTGTTTAAAAAAGATTTGTTTTAATAATAGATTACTTAAGATGTAGGTTTCATTTCTCTAGGTACTCTTTTATTCATTAGTATAAACCATATAGGTGGAAACAAAGCAATCACCATTGAGGTTGGATATCCAAATGGTAATTGAGGACTTTCATTATGATGATCTAAAATTTGATATTTTTTAGATGCTTTATAATGGTGATCACTATGACGTGTAAGTTCAAAAAGTAGAATTCTACCAAGTAAATGATTGGAATTCCAAGAATGAATTTCGCGTACACGTTCGTAACGACCCGATTTGTTCTTTTTCCTTATAAGTCCATAATGTTCGATATAGTTGATAGTTTCTAATAGTAAAAACCCAACTGTTCCACATGAAATAGCAACCCATAAACCAGTAAAACCAAAGGTGAAAAATATAATTGAAAGAAAAAATGTTGTAATGATGATGTACCAAAACATATCATTCTTTAGTGATAGGAAGTGTTTATTATTTTGTTGAAGTAATTTGGTTTGTATTTTCCATGCACTGATATATTGTCCTAGTACTGATGTGATCCAGAAAATATACAAAGGTTGATTATATCTAGCAGTTGCAGGATCTTCGTTGGTAGCGGCTTTTAGATGATGCCCAAAGTTGTGTTCTACATAAAAATGCATATATAAAGATGGAAGTAGGARAGCTTTGGCTATAAATCGTTCATTAGAGAAACGATGACCTAATTCGTGACCTACGTTAATACCATTCGCTCCTAAAACAATACCAGTAGAAATTATAATTCCAACAATTTCATAGGTATAAAGTTCGGTGGATGTGACAGTATATAAAGCGTAAAATAAGATGATATAAATAAGAGGAAGATTTATATATAACAACCAATCAAAGAGTTTCTTTTTGGATTTTGAAAGTCTGGAATCAGCATCAAGATTTTCTTCAGAGGAAGGTGTGAATAGTTCTATTATGGGTATCAATCCAAAAACATATATAGGTGTAAGATAGGTGTATATACCTTCTAAGTTAATACTGAGAATTGCAATCAATGGTATGCTATAGGCGGATATATATTTTAAATCTTTCATAAGAAGTTAGATACTAGGGGTTTGAATTATAATAAATATAACAAATCTATAAGAAATAATGTTGTAGTTTTATAGATTACTGTTAAAGAATAGGATGTTTTATGGATAGTTTTGAAATCATCAAGCAAAAATTAGAAAGTTTTATAAGGAAATATTATACCAATGAATTAATAAAAGGGATCATACTTTTTTTGTCTATAGGTATATTATATTTCTTGATTACTCTTCTGATTGAGTATATGTTTTGGTTAAGTAGTGGTTGGAGAACTTTGTTGTTTTGGTTGTTTATAGCAGTGGAAATAGGATTGTTTGTTAAATTTATTATTATACCGTTAGCTAAATTATTTAAGCTAGCAAATGGAATTAATTATGAAAATGCATCTAAAATAATTGGCAATCATTTTCCTAATGTAAATGACAAATTGTTGAATCTTTTACAGTTAAGTGAAGATAAAACGTCATCTTCTTTATTATTGGCTAGTATAGAACAGAAGTCATCGGAATTACGTCTTATTCCTTTTAAAACAGCTATAAATTTTAAAAAAAATGTAAAACATTTAAAGTATGCAATAATTCCAATTGCGGTTTTTTTACTTGTAAGTTTGTTMAATAGTAGTAGCTGGTTTTCAGAGAGTTATAAAAGGGTAGTTAATTATGAAACGGCGTATGAACCGCCAGCACCTTTTCAGTTTTTTGTAGTTAATAATACGCTAAATGCTTTAGAGAGTAAGGACTTTTTATTGAAGGTAAGAACTTCGGGTGAAGTCATACCTGAAGATGTAAGGATTACGTACAACAGTGAAACATATTTCTTGAAAAGCTCTGGAGTAGGAGAGTTCGAGTATACATTTATTCAGCCTAATGAACCTATAGAGTTTGTGCTCTCTTCTAATGAGGTAAGTTCAAAAAGGTATGTTTTAGATGTAGTTCCTGTTCCTAGTTTGTTGGATTTTACAATGGAGTTGGATTATCCTAGCTATACTCAGAAAATAGATGAATCATTAAGCAGTTCTGGAAATGCTGTTGTTCCAGAAGGAACAAAAATTTCATGGAAGGTAGAGACCCGAAATACGGATATAGTGAATATGATAGTGAAGGATTCTATAATAGATTTTAAAAAGGAAAAGGATGATTTCGTTTATAAGAATAAGTTGGCGGATGATTTAGATTATCAAATAACAACTTCAAATAAAAACGTAAAGGATTACGATAATTTATCTTTTAATATAAAGGTGGTAAGGGATCAATATCCAGAGATTAATATAAGCTCTGAAAAAGATACTATTGATAATAGTACTTTGTATTTTTTTGGAAGAGTAAGCGACGACTATGGGTTAAGAAATTTACAATTGGTGTATCATAATAGTGAAAATGATGAGCTTAAGAATAAGGTAAAAATAGACGTTTCGACCTCAGTTTTTGATGAGTTTGTGTTTACGTTTCCAGGTAATATAGAATTGGAAGATGGTGTTGATTATGATTTTTACTTTGAGATTTTTGATAACGATGGGGTTAATGGTAGTAAAAGTTCGAAAAGCCAGGTTTTTAATTTTAGAAAATTAACCAATGCAGAAGAAAATAAAAAAAGATTAAATGAACAGAATGAGGCCATCTCTGGTTTAAACAAATCACTTAAAAAGTTTAAGGAACAAGAAGGGGATTTGAAAGAGTTGAGCAAATTGCAAAAAGAGAAAAAACAATTGGATTTTAATGATAGAAAGAAGTTGGAAGATTACTTGAAAAGACAAAAGGAACAAGAAAAAATGATGCAAAGTTTTTCAAAGAAGTTGAAGGATAACTTGAATCAGTTAGAGGAAAAGAATGAAGAAGAACCTTTCAAGGATGCCTTGAAAGAAATGTTAGAAAGAAATGAACAAAAACTCAAGAAGAATGAGAAACTGCTCGAAGAGATTAATAAGTTATCTGAGAAAATCCGAAAGGAAGAATTAACTGAGAAGTTAGAGGAATTAGCAAAAGAAAATAAAAATCTAAAGAAGAATTTAGAACAGTTGTTGGAGCTAACAAAAAGATATTATGTGATTCAAAAGCATGAAGAGTTAGCGGATAAGCTTAAGGATTTGGCAAAGGAACAAGAGGAGTTGTCTGAGAAGGAAGAGGAGAATACTAAAGAGGAGCAAGATAAGATAAACGAAAAGTTTAATGAGTTTCAAAAGGAGATGGAGGAGTTGAGAAAGGATAATAAAGATTTGAAAAAACCGATGAACTTGGATCAGAATGAAGCTGATGAAAAAGAGATTAATGATGAACAACAAAAGGCAAGTGATAACCTAGATAAACAGAAAAAATCTGATGCTAAGAAAAATCAAAAGAGTGCAGCCGAGAAAATGAAACAAATGAGTAAGGGTATGCAAATGCAGATGCAAATGGGTGGTGAGCAACAACAGCAGGAAGACATGGATATGTTGAGACAGATATTGGATAATTTGGTTGATTTTTCGATAGAGCAAGAGGAGTTAATGAAGGGTTTCAAGGGAATCGATAATGATAATCCAACGTATTCTACAAAGTTAAAAAAGCAAAGTGTACTTAGAGAGAATTTTATACATATTGATGATAGTTTATACGCGTTGGCATTGCGCACGCCAAAAATTTCTGATAAGATTACGGATAAGTTAACCGATATAGAATATAATATTGACAAGTCATTAGAAAGATTGTCCGAGAATCAGGTTATACAGGGAACAGCAAATCAACAATATTCTGTAACTGGTTCTAATGATTTAGCTTATTTTTTAAGTTTGGCGTTAGACCAAATGCAGAATAGTATGTCAATGTCGGGCAAGGGAAAAAGTGGTGATTCTAAAGGGTTTCAATTACCAGACATTATAAAGAAACAGGAGGAGCTTAACCAAAAAATGGAAGAAGGTCAGAAAAAAGGTAAAGGCAAGAAACAGGGTGAAGAACAAGGCGATTCGAATGGTGGGTCTTCTGGTGAAAAAGGTGAAAATGGAAAAGGTAAGAGTGGAGATAAAAATGGAGAAGGTGATAAGAACGGAAGGAATGGAAAGAACTCTGAGGGTGATGGAGAATCGGAAATTGAGAATGAGAATTTGAATGGAGAATTATATGAAATTTACAAGCAGCAACAGCAACTAAGAAATGCTCTTGAGGATAAGCTAAGAAAGGAAGGTATTAAAGGTGGAAAAGGAAGTGCTTTGCTAAGAAAGATGGAACAGGTGGAAGGTGAGTTATTGGAAAAAGGATTTAATAATAATACCTTAAGAAAAATGTTGAATCTTAAGCATGAGCTTTTAAAACTAGATGATGCTACTTTTGAGCAAGGAGAGGAAGAGCGTAGAGAAAGCAAGACGAATAACACTCGATATAAAAACAATGAAAGTGACGAACTTATTAAGGCTAAACAATATTTTAATACTACTGAGATATTAAATCGACAAGTATTACCTTTGCGGCAAAATCATAAGAGGAAAGTACAAGAATATTTTAAGAAAGGAAATGATTAATTTTTTTTATGAATCTGTAAATGTTTTAGAGGATGAGAAATCATTGAGTTCATGGCTAAATAAGGTGGCTGTTTCTGAAGGAAAGAGCTTGGGTGAGATAAATTATATTTTTTGTACGGATGAATATTTGTTAAAGATCAACCAAGATTTTTTGAACCACGATACGTATACGGACATCATAAGTTTCGACAGTACGATGGGCAATCAATTGAATGGTGACATTTTTGTTTCTTTGGACAGAGTTAAGGAGAATGCAGAACTTTATTCGGTAAATTTTCTTGAAGAGCTTAGAAGAGTCTTGGTTCATGGGGTTTTACACTTCTGTGGTTATAAAGACAAATCTGAAGAAGAGAGCGTTCTTATGAGACAAAAGGAAGATGAAAAACTAACTATGTTCCACGTGGAATATAGTTAGTTTTTATATAATTTGTTCCACGTGGAACAAATTTTTTAGTTAATTATTGTGTTCCACGTGGAACAAATAGGAAATATTATGTTTGATAAAGAGTATGATGTTATCGTAGTTGGAGGAGGGCATGCTGGAAGTGAAGCTGCGGCGTCAGCCGCAAATTTAGGTTGTAGTACTTTGCTGATGACTATGAATTTGCAAAACATTGCGCAAATGAGTTGTAACCCTGCGATGGGTGGTATAGCAAAAGGACAGATTGTTAGAGAAATTGATGCACTTGGAGGTTATAGTGGTATTGTAAGTGATAGAACTGCTATTCAATTCAAGATGCTTAATAAGTCAAAAGGACCTGCTATGTGGAGTCCAAGGGTACAAAGCGACCGTATGCGTTTTGCTGAAGAATGGAGGTTGTTGTTGGAGCAAACACCTAACTTGGATTTTTACCAAGAAATGGTGAGTGGTCTAATAATAGAGGGAGAAGAAATTAAAGGAGTAAGGACTTCTTTAGGGATAGAAGTTAGAGCAAAAACTGTAGTGTTAACCAATGGTACTTTTTTGAATGGTTTGATTCATATCGGCGAAAAACAATTCGGAGGAGGTAGAGCAGGAGAAAGAGCTGCAACAGGAATTACAGAGCAATTAATAGATTTAGGTTTTGATTCTGGAAGAATGAAAACAGGAACTCCACCAAGAGTGGATGGAAGGTCGTTGGATTATTCTAAAATGGTAGAGCAACCTGGTGATGAAAAACCAGAAAAGTTTAGTTATTCTAATTTATCCAAGCCATTAACACAACAGAGATCTTGTTATATGACATATACTTCGCCAGAAGTACATGATTTGCTTAGAGAAGGTTTTGATAGATCACCAATGTTTAATGGGAGAATTAAAAGTATAGGTCCACGATATTGCCCCTCTATAGAAGATAAGATTAATAGGTTTGCGGATAAGGAAAGGCATCAAATGTTTATTGAACCCGAAGGATGGAATACGGTAGAGGTGTATGTGAATGGTTTTTCTACATCATTACCAGAGGATGTTCAGTTTAAAGCTTTACGATCTGTTGTAGGTTTTGAAAGTGTCAAGTTTTTTAGACCCGGTTATGCGATAGAGTATGATTATTTTCCACCAACACAATTAACACACACATTAGAAACTAAGTTGATCAGTGGTTTGTTTTTTGCCGGTCAAATTAATGGTACTACAGGATATGAGGAGGCAGCTTCTCAAGGCTTAATGGCAGGTGTAAATGCAGCTCTAAAAGTAAAGGAAAGAGATCCTTTTACTTTAACAAGAAGTGAAGCTTATATAGGGGTCTTAATTGATGATTTAATTACAAAAGGAACAGAGGAGCCGTATAGAATGTTTACATCTAGAGCGGAATATAGAACATTGCTAAGACAGGATAATGCAGATTTTAGATTGACACCTATTGCACATAAAATAGGTTTAGCGTCTGATGAACGTTTGGTGAGAATGGAGGAAAAACAGAAGAAATCTGAAAGTTTCGTTCGATTTTTTAAAGAAACAAGTGTTTCTCCGAAAGAGATAAATCCAGTTTTAGAGGAAAAGAAATCTTCACCTATTAATCAAAGTGGCAAGATGTTTAAGATTTTTGCTCGTCCTCAAATTACGCTAGATGATATGACACGAGTGGAAAAGGTTTCTGAGTATATAGAACAAAACAATCTTGATAAAGAAGTATTGGAGCAAACTGAAATACAGGTAAAGTATTCTGGTTATATAGAAAAAGAGAAAAATAATGCAGATAAGCTAAACCGTTTGGAAAATATTAAAATCCCAAAAGACTTTGATTATACAAAGTTGAAATCATTGTCATATGAAGCTTGCGAGAAGATGTCAAAAATTAAGCCAGCAACAATTTCTCAAGCTTCACGAATTAGTGGTGTTTCTCCAAGTGACATTTCTGTGTTGTTGGTTTATATGGGTCGATGATGAAGTATGTTTTATGTAAACAGGAAAGAGCTTTAAAGGGAAAAATATTAGTGATAATTGTTTTTGTTTTTTCTGCAGCAATGTTAGTTTTTAGTAAGGAAGAACTTTTTTCAAGAATTTTACTGTTTGTAGTATCTTTTCTTTTTTTAGGATTTTCAATTAGTTATAGAATAGATAAGACTTTTGAAAATCATAAAGTCTTTTCGGTTTTTGGTCTGGTTTTTTATAAGCAGAAGTTGGATTTAGAATTTCCAGACTATATTTCTGTGTTTGCTGGATCTTTTAGTCAAAATAATGAATGGAGTACTGTTAGTGCTCTTGGAACTAAAGAAAGGCATGAAGGATACGTTGTTCGTTTTTTTAAAGAGAATAGAAGAGAAACCTTGTTTAAAACAAACAAGTATGATATAGCTTTAAAAAAAGCCGAAGACTTAAGTAAGCTTTTGAATGTAGAGATTTATAATGCAACGAAATCTTAGTTCCACGTGGAACATTTTTAATAGGTTGTTTAATTTTTCTGTTAACTCATTACACTTTTATCAAGAACATCAATGAATAATAAATTGGAATTTTATTTGATCTGTAAGGACCATACGGTTTCTAGAGAAAAATTTGAATTGTATAAAGACGAAGAACATGATATGTTGATGACCTTACCAAAACCTTCAAGTGATACTTTAGGAAAGTATTATGAGAGTGAGGACTATATCTCTCATACAGATGCCAAAAGAACGGTTTTTGAAAATCTATATCATATTGTAAAAAAATATTCATTACGAAAAAAGGTAAGATTAATTTCTGGTTTACATCAAAGTTCAGGTGCTTTATTAGACCTTGGTGCTGGAACAGGAGATTTTTTAATAGAAGCAAAAAGAAAGAATTGGAAGGTTGTTGGTGTAGAACCCAATGATCAAGCTAAAGTATTAGCAAAGAATAAAGGGATTGTATTAGAATCTGATACGTCGACACTTCCAGATAATAATTTTGATGTTATTACAATGTGGCATGTGTTGGAACACGTTCCTGATGTTCATCTTCAAATTAAAGAATTAAAGAGACTTTTGAAACCTAACGGATATCTCATAATAGCAGTGCCAAATTTTAAATCATATGATGCGGAGTATTACAAATCCTATTGGGCCGCTTATGATGTGCCAAGGCATTTATGGCATTTTTCAAGAGAAGCTATAAAGTCCCTTTTTGAAAAAGAAAAAATTCAACTTCAGAAAACAAAACCATTAATTTTTGATTCTTTTTATGTTTCTCTTTTATCAGAAAAGTATAAAAATGGAAAAATGAATTTTTTAAGAGCGTTTTGGGTAGGCCTTATTTCAAATCTAAAGGGAATAAGATCAAAACAGTATTCTTCACACATTTATATATTAAAAAACAAGTAAATTCTTTTTTAAGGCAATTTTAAGCGGTTTTTATACGGTTTTGGGTGTAACACCCTTGTTTTTTCTAAAAAGGCGTCAAAAAGCGTCTTTTTTGACGGTTTTCTATTAGTTTTTATAATAATAGAAAAGATAGTCATTGTTTTTTCTTATGATTCATTAATTTGATCATTTAATAATGATATGATCAATTGAACTTTGATATTTTTGCGCAGAACTAAAATTTAGAATAATGAGAAATTTTTTATGGATTGCAATAGCATTACTGGGAATGATATCTTGTAATCAGCAAATTGAAAAAACTGGTTTTGTAAATAATACAAAAGTAGTGTCTGATTTTAATGAGATGAAAACTGCAAAGGAGAAGTGGACAAAGAAAAATAATGAAGTAAGAGCTGAATTAGAGGAAAAAGCAAAACAGTTTCAGATTGAAGTACAGGGTTATCAAAATATAATGAAATCCATGACTCAAGCCAATAGGGAGAAAAAGGAGCAAGAATTGATGGTGAAGCAACAAACTTTGCAAAGAGAACAGCAAACTAGAATGCAGGAAATTCAGCAAGGTAGTCAGGCGGAAATAGACTCAATTATTTCTAAAGTGGAGAGTTTTATAAAAGATTATGGTAAAAAGAATGGTTATACATACATTTATGGTGAAACTGAAGTTAAAAATATCTTTTATGCAAAAGAAGAATTGGATCTTACAGAGAAAATTATTACAGAATTAAATGGTGCTAAAACTACTGAAGAAAGTAAAGAATAAGTTTAAAATATATCTAGATGATAGCCCTATAATTAGTTTATAGGGCTTTTTTGTTCAGGTATTTGGGGAATTTTCCCTGTTATTTTGAGAAATATTCTCTTTTGAGTACCTTTAAACTTAGCTAAAACAAATAATAGGCGTATGAGAAATATTTACATAATCCCCCTTTTTTTACTTGTATTTTTGACTTTTGGTGATCAGGTTTACTCACAATCATTGTCAGAACCGAAGTTTTCGGCAACAGGAAGCGTTTCTACTACGGAAATTGTATGTGCGCTTGCCAATAGTCCTGAACGAATAGCAATTTCCGAATATACTGGTCCATCAGGTTTCTACGGTACGGGAACGAAGTTTTTATTAGAACTTTCTGATGAGTCTGGTGTTTTTCAAGACCCTCCATTATTATTGCAAGAGTTAGTATTACTGGAACCGATTGCGGCTAGTCAGGATTTGATATTTGAACCTTTTGAAATTCCTTCAGATTTAAGAGGAGAAGCATATAGTTTAAGAATCAGAGATGAAAACTCTTTATTAGAAAGAGTGAATGATTCTATACCCATTTACTTTATAGATACAATGGGAGATAATGCTATCTCTATTGAAGGTCCAAACTCAGGAGCAAATAATGTTGCTTTATGTCAAGGAACACCCACTACGCTTACTGCTTTTCCGGATGATTTTCCTTTATATACGTGGCTTTTAGATGACGAAATAATTCCTGGAGAGACAGAAAATGTTCTTCAAAATGTGACACAACCAGGAAGATATACGGTGATATTTGAATCAGATTCTTGTAATGAGATTTATGGTGGAAGAAATAGAATTAACATAGTTGTTTTTGACTTTAATAACGCCAATGTTTTTATTAATGAAGATAATGGAGAACCGATTAGTTTTTGCCCAGAAACGGGTAATTTTTTAACATGTAGTATCAACGATCCTGCATATACCTATGAATGGTTCTTGGATGGCGAACCTATAGCAGATTCTAATAGTCCTACATACGAACTTCCGCAAAGTAATTTTGGAGGAGCATATACGGTTGAAGTGACTGCAGACAGTAACTGTTCTATATTAACGAATGCAGTAGAAGTAATTAATATAGGTTCTGATATTTTAACTCAGTCACCACCACAAATGATATTATTACCTACTGAGACCATAACCTTAGAAATTACTACTAATGCACCAGCAGGTAGTACCATTCGGTGGTTCGAGAATGACACTCTTATACCAGGAGCAACTGGTTTATCCATTGATGTGACTAATGTAGGTGCGTACAGAGCAGAAGTTTTAACAAATGATGTATGTAGGAGCCTATTAGTTGCAATGACAGAGGTTTTTGTGGCAGAGAGTTTTTTGCCTACAGTTTCTCAGGTGATAGATTGTGATGATAACACAGCAACTTTGGCTTTACAAGAGCTATTAGGTATTACTGCTGGAGGATTAGAGATTCCTTTGACAGAAGGACAATATAGTTTTTTCGATTTCGAGTGGTTCCGAGATGGTACTAGTTTAGGAGAAACGGATTTAAGCATTACAGTAAATGGTGCAGATGAGAATGCATCTTATACGATTGAAGCTACCTTTAGGCCTACGAATGATTTTGCGGTAGCGGTTTCTGATCCAGTGATGATAGAATTCTTAACAGACGATGTTGAAATAGTTTCAGACCCACCGTTTTTACCATTCGGCGGAGAGGTTACGTTAAGTGTTCCTTTAAGCTTGTTGTATACCTATGAATGGTTTGTAGAAGAAGGAGGTGATTTTGTATTGATAGATGGAGAAACAACCAATATGATTACTGTTTCTGAAGAGGGAAGATATAGAGTAATTATTACCTATCAGGAGTGTGAGATAGAACGTGAGATTACAGTTGGTGATGAGCCAGGTGTTTCTGCAGTGATTCCAAATGTAATTACACCAAATGGTAGTCCTGGATTTAATGATAATTGGATATTACCGGATGAATTTGAAGCTTCAAATGTACAGGTAACCATATATAATTCAGATGGTAAGTTGGATTTTGAGAAGTCAGGAGGATATAATGAAGATTGGCCTGCAAATTCAGCTTCGGGCGCGAGTGAGCTCATATATTATTATATAATTACCAGAAATAGCGCAGTAGTCAGAAAAGGAACAATTACTGTAATGAGATAATTGTAAATTCTTTAACTAAAATTTATAGACAAAAACTGTTAAATTTTGACCAATTTGGATCAAAAAAAGTACACTTAATCGGTAAAAATTGCCGTTTTTAGATGTTTTTTTACGTTTAAAAATATCGAAAATTTGATCAAATTTTCAATTTATTAGTGGCAAAATTTTGAATTTCTCATCGTAATCTTTTGATTTTTGAAGTTTTTTTGATCATTTTTGGAAGAAAATCGTTATATTTAACTATTTGGATATTAGCTATTTAAGAAGGTTTGGTTTACTACTAAAGCCCTGCATTCACATATGTAATTATTGTCTTCAATTTTGAGTAAGAATATTATTACAAAAAAAAATGAAAATTTGGTTTGATATAAATTTTTAATTCATAATTTTATGACTTTACAATATTTATATTAACAATATTATTAACAAGCGCCCCAAATCGCTCGATTAATAGTGCATATATTCACATAATAATAAGGTGTGATGACTATGAAAAAAAGACTTGACCTATCGTTACTGGCCTTAGCGCTTAGCCTATTTACTTCACTTCAGGCTATAGCACAGGAAATTACCATGCCTGAATTCTACATCAACGATAGTAACTC
>NZ_WEKL01000044.1 GCF_019295435.1 Aquimarina litoralis | reverse complement strand
CCTCTAGGTCCTCTTAATGTTTTATGAGTAGTTGTAGTAACTACATGGCAATGTGGCACTGGATCTGCAATAACTCCTTTAGCAATCAATCCTGCTGGATGTGCAATATCCGCTAATAAAATTGCACCAACGCTATCTGCGATCTCTCTAAATCTTTTATAATCGATCTCTCTAGAATAAGCAGATGCCCCTGCAATAATCAATTGTGGTTTTTCTGCAGTAGCAATCTCTTGTATTTTATCATAGTTTAATCTTCCTGTCTCCTTCTCTACTCCGTAAAAAACTGGATTGTATAGTTTACCAGAGAAATTTACCGGAGATCCATGTGTTAAATGCCCTCCATGTGAAAGATCAAATCCTAATATTTTATCACCTGGCTTAAGACATGCATGAAACACAGCAGTATTTGCCTGCGATCCAGAATGTGGCTGCACGTTGGCATACTCTGCTCCAAATAATTCTTTAGCACGATCAATGGCAATTTGTTCCACCACATCCACTACAGAACAACCTCCGTAATATCGCTTACCAGGATATCCTTCTGCATATTTATTAGTTAATACGGAACCGGCCGCTTCCATTACCTGTTCACTTACAAAATTCTCTGAAGCGATCAACTCTAATCCGTTAATCTGGCGCTCTTTTTCGTCCTGAATTAAGTCAAAAATCTGCTCGTCGCGTTGCATGATATATTATTTATAAATAGATCCCCAAAAATAGGAACATTCCATAAAATAAATCTACGGAATAGCAATAAATATCAACATTTTCTCCACAATTAAAAATATCACATTTTTTAGTTAACTTTCACAGAAATAAAATATGAAAAACGTTCTATTATTATATATTTGATCACGAGAAGTACCAACACCTTATTAAATAAACGATAATGCCCATAACARCAAATAACCCAAATAGAAAAACTTGGATCGATACGCCTGCCAATACTGATTTCCCTATTCAAAATATACCATTTGGTGTCTTTTTAACCAGAGATGACGTAATTACCATAGGAACCAGAATTGGAGATACGGCAATAGATTTAGGTGCATTACATCAGCTAGGTTATTTTGAAGGAATTCCTCTTACAGATGATATTTTTTTACAAGATTCCTTGAATGATTTTATCTCTGATGGTAAAAAAACCTGGCGATTAGTACGTAATCGAATTGCAGAAATTTTTGATGCAGAAAATGATACTTTAAAAAAGAATAAAGAACATTGTAAAATTGTACTCTTTACATTGGATGAGATAGAAATGCAATTACCAGTAACCGTTGGTGATTATACTGATTTCTATAGTAGTATTGAACATGCCACCAATGTAGGAACTATGTTTAGAGATCCTGATAATGCCTTATTACCAAATTGGTTGCATATACCCGTAGGATATCATGGGCGCAGTAGTTCTATAATTCCTTCAGGGATTCCTGTTCATCGACCACAAGGTCAAAAATTAATCAACGGAACTGAAAAACCAATTTTTGGACCTTCAAGATTAGTGGATTTTGAATTAGAAATGGCTTTTATTACTACGGATGCCAATCTATTAGGAGAACCAATTCCAATAGATGAAGCTGAAGATTATATTTTTGGTCTAGTATTATTCAATGATTGGAGTGCCAGAGATATTCAAAAATGGGAATATGTTCCATTAGGACCATTTTTAGCTAAAAACTTTGCATCTTCAATATCTCCTTGGATTGTAACACTTGATGCTCTTGAACCATATCGTGTGGCTGGTCCAAAACCAATAAAAGAACAACTGCCTTATTTACAATATAAAGGAAATAAAAGTTTTGACATTCATTTAGAAGTTGCAATACAACCGGAAAAAGCAAAAGAAACTGTTGTTTGTAAAAGTAATTTTAAGCATATGTATTGGAATATGTCGCAACAGTTAGCACATCATACAATCAATGGGTGTCCTGTAAACTCTGGTGATATGATGGGAAGCGGAACCATTTCAGGGCCAACTCCTGATTCTTATGGATCTATGTTAGAACTTAGTTGGAGAGGAGAAAAACCTGTACAACTAGAAGAAGGTGGAAGTCGCAAGTTCATAGAAGATAACGATACTGTAATCATGAGAGGTCATTGTGATAAAAACGGTGTGCGAATTGGATTTGGAGAAGTATCCACTAAATTACTTCCTGTTTTTAAGAAATAATACCAATAAAAAAATTTTATAAAAACCTCGAAGGGATTACTTTGAGGTTTTTTTGTTACCTTTTGGCATCAAAATTGAATAGGTGTCCCCCAAACGTATGAAATTATGAAAAGAATACTACTTTTATCTTTAATTATCGCAGTCGCTTCTTCATGTGGAAGTAAAAAAAAGACTTTTACTGCGTTGAATACAGGAAATTACGATCAAGCGATTAATACTTCCATTAGTAAATTAAAAACCAACAAGAATAAAAAAGGAAAACAAGATTATATCTTGATTTTAGAGGAGGCTTTTGCAAAAGCTGTTGATAGAGATATGAATGCTATTACCTTCATGGAAAAAGAAGGAAATCCTGCCAATCTAGAGCGTATTTATAATTCTTATAATACGCTAAAAAGAAGACAAGAACGAATAAGACCTTTATTGCCTTTGTTTCATGTTGAACAAGGACGTAATGCAAATTTCACCTTTGATAATTATGATGATAGAATTCTGAATACCAAAGAACAATTAACTACCTATCTATATGACAGTGCAAAGTCATTACTTTCCAAAGCCAGAAGAAAAGGTGATTATAGAAAAGTATATGATGACTTAGTGTATTTAAATAAAATCAATCCAGATTATAAGAATACTAATGACCTTATTGAAGAGGCTCATTTTAAAGGTACAGATTTTGTAAAAGTGAGTTTAAAAAACAACACGAATGTTATTATTCCTAGACGCTTAGAGGATGATTTATTAAACTTTAGCACTTATGGATTGAATGATTTATGGACGGTATATCACAATGAACCGCAACGTACTATAAAATATGATTATCTCATGGAAGTCTCTTTTAGAGAAATTAACATATCTCCGGAACAAATTAGAGAAAGACAATTAGAAAGAGAAAAATTAATAAAAGATGGTTGGGAATATCTATTAGATGAAAATGATGATTTTGTACTAGATGAAGAAGGCAAAAAGATAAAAGTAGATAAAATGGTAACGGTAAGATGTGAATACTATGAGTTTATGCAATTCAAAGAAGCACAAGTAGTTGGAAATGTTCAATATCGAGACCTTAATACAAAACAATTATTAGATGCTTTTCCATTATCAAGTACATATGTTTTTGAACATATCTATGCAAACTACAATGGAGATAAACGTGCCTTAGATGACGATTTAATAAGGTATTTAGGGTTACAAGCGGTACAATTTCCTACTAATGAACAAATGGTTTATGATTCTGGACAAGATTTAAAAAATAAATTGAAAGGAATTATTACGAGATATAGATTTTAGGAGAACATTATAAAAATCTATTAATACTTTATAGTGAGTCCTAATTCGGAAAAGCTTTCTTCTCTTTCTTGTATTCGATGATCAAATTCGAGAGTTAAATGAGTTTTATTACTTGATATAAAGGATATGTTTGGAATTTGAGCAAAATAACTGGTAAATGCATCATCAATTACTGAAGTATTAATTTCAAATTCAGCTTTGGTTAATGCTATAATCTTGTTTGAATGTATTTTAGGTTCATTGCTTTCCTTTCTTTCATTTCTATAAGGAAGCCTAAAAGTCCATGGTAATATAGGATTGTCATTGTTAGGGATCATATCAATTGACATTCCTTTAGGGAAATAATCCGGTTGGTATACTTCTCTTTTTTCAAAAAGTTGGTCTGTGCTTTCTGAATTTAACAAACATAATCCATAAGGAGAATATCTGTTTTGATGAAATTGAGAACGTTCCCATAGTTTTGTTGGTGAAGTAGTATCATTCTGAATTTCATTTTGATCCACAACCCATAAAACCTCAAGAAAGAAGTTTTTGAAATAGAATTTTCGATTTGTAGTCCCTTGTCCTTTATGAATCCGGTTACTTCCTTCTACAAAACCAAAATTAACTAGATCATCTGCTTCTTTTCCTTTATTTTTTGAAAATATGAATATATGGTCGATTTCCATTTTGAACCTTCTTCAGTTCTACTGGTTTATATACAACCACTCTAGATAAACTTATGTAATACCTGAGGGTCTATAGAACTATGTGACGCATGATAAACGGTTTCTCCATTTCTTATAACAATAAATTGTGGAGACTCATGATACACTTGAAACTTAGCCGCTATCTCAGAAGAAATGTCTCTATGATTTAATAAATCTAGGTAATACAAGTCTACCTGATTTTCAGAAACATCAAAACCACTTTCAAAATTTTTAATAACCATTCTACTTATTCCGCAGCGAGTAGAATGCTTAAAAATCGCTTGTGTTTTTACATTTGAAGCGTCTGCTATTGTATCTAATTGATCTAAAGACTTCAATTCTTGCCAAGGTAATGCTTGTTTTTCTTCCTTAGGTTCGCTGTCTTCTGATCCAAATAATTTTCCGAATAATCCCATGCAATTTTTATTTTGTTGAGTCGTGCAAAAATACTAAAAATTACAGCCCAATTACTACTATATAAAATAGCGAGTTCTATTTCCGAACTCGCTATACCAATAAAACAAATATATAATCAATTAATTATGATTTGATAAACTTTAAAACTGCTTTGGTTTTATTTTCTGTAATGATATATAAACCACTATTTAGCTCTGAAACATCAACTTTTGTGATCTGTTCAGAAAGGGTTACTTTCTTTATTACTCTTCCAGTAAGATCGGTTATCTTAAATTCATGTTCGTTTTTTAAACCTAAAATAGATATGGATGTTTTTGCAGGGTTTGGGTATATAACTAAATCCTTTACATCGAAATCATCAATAGATAAAACCGTTGATGAAAATTCAATAGAATTTATATTAAATAAAAAACCATTTCCTCCACTATAAGAGAGTCTAATATTTTGATTTCCTGAGGTTAGGTTTACAGAAGTATTTATTGTTTGCCAACTTTGCCATCCTCCTGTATTTGGTACATCTACCATACCTATTACAGTTTGATTACTCAAAATATTGATAGTTCCTCCTTGAGAATCAGAAGCAACTCTAAAAGAAACTTCATAAGGTCCTGTATTTTCTACAGAAGATTGATACTCCGTAAAATCACTATTTTCGATATACCCAATGTTCATTCCTCCACCTACATCAGTTGTCGTTTCTCGTTGTATTCCCTGCTCAATTGTATATTCTTCTGCTTCTAAAATACCAGGTATATTATGTAAAATGGTACAAGTATTAAGTTGATCTGAAGGACATTCATCGTCTGCATTAGAAACATATCCATTTGGTTGAGAACAGGCTGAAATCATATTATTCTCATCTCCCAAACCATCATTATCGGTATCTGCATACCAACTGGTAGGATTGGTACAATTTTGAACACAATTTTCGTTTTCTCCTGGTAATCCGTAGCACCCTAATCCATTAGGTCCTAAGGTAATGTCCCAATCAATGCCTGCTACCCAATTATCACCATTTAACTCATACGCACCAGCATCTGGATTAGTTCCATTATAGCCATCGGTAATACCTATAATTTCTCTTCCTGCATCAACTGCTGCAGATCCTTGATTTAAGTTAAAGTTTCCATTCGCAACACTTACATAAGAATCTGCTCCTACTACGATATTATTTTGCTTATCAGATTGAGGTTCCCATTCTCCTTTGAACCCCAGATTATTCCAAACTTTGACATTAGTAAAAGAGGTACCTTCTTTATGCCATGCTCCCATCTCATCAGAGTTGTTATAAAATGTATTATTAAATACATCAATATCCTTTCCATCCCAATTAATTTGAATACCAGTCCATTCTGTATTCCAAACTACATTATGATGTACAGAAAATGCTTCTGCATCATTATCTAAGTAAATACCAGCTGCTTTATTTTTAGAACCTCTTGAAGCAGTATCGTGAAACCAATTATGATGTATTTCAGTATTTTGTGGACCTCCAACGGTATAAAATGTAGCACAATCATCAGCAATCAAATTACTTTTATACACATCATTATATGCTATTTCACAGCGATTTCCATTAAAGTTAATTCCATCACGTCCGCCATTGAAGATGGTATTGCCTATAATTTTATTATCCGTTCCTCCTCTTGCCACTAAAGGCGCATCGTATGAACCCAGATAATTAAAATCATGAATGTAGGAGTTTTTTAATTCGTTAAATTGTCCACCCAAGCGGATACCAGTAGCAGCACTAAATCCTATTTCACATTTTTCTATTACATTTCTAGAACCATTAACCTCTACACTTGGTTTGCCTGCATTGAATCCTCTAAAAATACCTTGTGTATGATTTCCATAAAAAGAAGAAATACCAAATAACTTATTGTTATTAGAATTATTTTTTAATTCAATAGCTCCTCCAAATACTGCCAAGTTTCTAATTTCAATAAAACTTCTACCATTTAGATCTACTGTTAATCTTCGCTTTCTCATACGAACAATACCGTCTTGAGGAGCATTTCCATTAGGTAATTGAATGAATAGTTCTTTCGTATTTTCATTATACCACCATTCATTTTGATAATCCAGAGCTGCCTTTACGCCTTCCAGATAAAAATCACCCAAATCCCTTGGAGCATGAAAAGTTCTAATCCAAGTTGGGTTTTTATCTAGATTAAAATTTACTCTTCCAGCAGAACTTGAAGTGATAAAAGATTTCCAAGCAATCCAACCAGAACCTGGTTTATCTCCATAAAAGAATACCGAACCACCTGTCCAATCAATATTAGGAATTTGTGAAGAGGTTAAAAAAGCATTATTTACTACATCTGGTCCACTTCCACTATCATTACGCAAAGAATTTAATGTAAAAGGTTCACCATCTGTATTATTAGGCCATCTAGCAAGATCCAACGCAGTACTCCTATTCATTACAAAATTCTCCTGCCCTAAAGATTCAAAATTTATAGTGGTTTTGTAAATCGATCCAGAATCATTTGTCCATCCACTTAATGATTGCATAGCAGAAATGATCACTTTTTCGCCAGGATATGAAGTAAAAATAATTGGATTACCAGCAGCACCAGAATTTGAAGGTTTCAGTATTTCTTCATATGTACCCTCTCTTATATAAACAATATCTCCAGCTACGGCAACAGATGCCGCTTTAGCTATTGTTTTGTAGGGATTATTTATAGAACCATTATTCCCGTCATCACCATCAATCGCTACATAAATATCTCTTGAAAAAATAGTTCCATTTAATAAAAATAGCATGAAAAAGCATACTATAAAAGTTTGTTTCAAAGCGTCCATGTCTAGTTGTTTTATTTGGAAATTTCTTCGAATGATCAAATAAACCTCCTTTTCCAATTTTCGTCGGAAATATATCACTTATCAAAAGCCATAAAGTTTAAAACTAGAATTCGTCTAGATTAATTGAGAATATGTTAACTTATAGGAAATATTTAAAAAAGTACCTAGAGTTTATTACTTGTAAAATGTTATGATACTGAAATGATGTTTTCCATAAATTGAATTATCTTGATATGAATTACAGACAATACAAAAAAGACAAAACGTCATATAAACCAAGAGGTTTCAAGACATTTTGACACTTGTTTATGGAAGGAATACTATTTGATTTTAGAGGATAAAACAAAAGAATAAATTATGAATTTCAATAATTTCACTATAAAATCACAAGAGGCGATACAACAAGCTCAACAGCTTGCACAAAGCTATGGCCACCAGCAAATAGAAAATGAACATATTTTTAAAGCTATATTTAATGTGGATGAAAATGTACTTCCTTTTTTATTAAAAAAATTAAATGTCAACATTACTATTTTACAACAAGTATTAGATAGTACTTTAGAAAGTTTTGCTAAGGTAAATGGTGGAAACATGCAATTATCTCTAGAAGCAGGAAGATCTCTTAATGAAGCAAGCATAATAGCTAAATCAATGGATGATGAGTTTGTATCGATAGAGCATCTAGTCATTGCTATTTTCAAATCAAAAAGCAAAATTGGTCAAATATTAAAAGATCAAGGAGTAACTGAAAAACATTTAAAAGAAGCAATCAACGAAATTAGACAAGGAGAAAGAGTTACTTCGCAAAGCGCTGAAGAAACATATCAATCCTTGAGTAAATATGCTAAGAACCTAAATGAACTTGCCGAAAATGGTAAATTGGATCCCGTTATAGGTCGTGATGAGGAGATTCGCAGAATTCTTCAGATTTTATCCAGAAGAACAAAGAACAACCCAATGTTAGTAGGAGAACCTGGAACAGGAAAAACAGCTATCGCCGAGGGATTAGCGCATCGAATTATAGCAGGTGATATCCCTGAAAATTTGAAAGATAAACAAATCTATTCTTTAGATATGGGAGCATTAATTGCAGGAGCCAAGTTTAAAGGAGAATTTGAAGAACGTTTAAAAGCTGTGGTAAAAGAAGTTACGTCAAGTAATGGAGATATTGTACTATTCATTGACGAAATACATACACTTGTGGGAGCTGGTGGTGGTCAAGGAGCTATGGACGCCGCAAACATTTTAAAACCAGCATTAGCAAGAGGAGAACTACGAGCTATTGGTGCCACTACTTTAGATGAATATCAGAAATATTTTGAAAAAGATAAAGCATTAGAAAGACGCTTTCAAAAAGTAGTAGTGGATGAACCAGATACAGAAAGTGCAATTTCTATTCTTAGAGGAATCAAAGAAAAGTATGAAACACATCATAAAGTAAGAATTAAAGATGAAGCAATTATTGCTGCGGTTGAGCTTTCTCAGCGGTATATTACAAATCGGTTTTTACCAGATAAAGCTATTGATTTAATGGATGAAGCGGCTTCTAAGCTTAGAATGGAGATTAATTCAAAGCCTGAAGAGTTAGATGTATTGGATCGTAAAATCATGCAATTAGAAATTGAAATCGAAGCTATAAAACGTGAAAATGATGCTTCTAAGTTAAAATCTTTAAATGCTGATTTAGCGAATTTTAAAGAAGAACGAAATGAGATTTTCTCTAAGTGGCAAAGCGAAAAAGAAGTTGTAGATGCCATTCAGAATACAAAAACAGCTATTGAGGAATACAAGCTTGAAGCAGAGCGAGCAGAACGTAACGGAGACTATGGAAAAGTAGCTGAGTTACGTTATGGGAAAATTAAAGATGCTCAGGAGAATTTAGAGGTTTTACAAGAACAATTAAATCAGCAACAACATAAATCTTCTTTAATAAAAGAAGAAGTTACTAATGATGATATCGCTGAAGTAGTGGCTAAGTGGACTGGGATTCCAGTTACAAAAATGTTGCAAAGCGATCGAGAAAAACTTTTGGTTCTTGAAAAAGAGTTACAAAAACGTGTGGTTGGACAAGCTGAAGCGATTCAGGCAGTAAGTGACGCTGTAAGAAGAAGTCGTGCTGGATTACAAGATCAAAAAAAACCAATAGGTTCTTTCCTGTTTTTAGGAACTACTGGGGTTGGTAAAACAGAATTGGCTAAAGCCTTAGCAGAATATCTTTTCAACGATGAAAGTGCAATGACGCGTATTGATATGAGCGAATATCAAGAACGACATGCAGTTAGTAGATTAGTAGGTGCTCCTCCTGGATATGTTGGATATGATGAAGGAGGACAATTAACAGAAGCTGTAAGAAGAAAACCTTATTCTGTAGTACTACTAGATGAAATTGAAAAAGCACATCCTGATACATTTAATATCCTTTTACAAGTATTAGATGAAGGTCGATTAACGGATAACAAAGGAAGAACTGCTGATTTTAGAAATACCATTATTATTATGACTAGTAATATAGGAAGTCATATCATTCAGGAGAAGTTCGAAGCTGTAAAAGATATTGATACTGCAATGGAAAGTGCTAAAATTGATGTCTTAGGGCTTTTAAAACAAGCCGTACGTCCAGAATTTCTAAATCGAATTGATGATATTATCATGTTTACTCCATTGACAAAAACAAACATTCAAGAGATTGTAAAATTGCAATTAAAAAATGTTTCTTTAATGTTGGCAGAGCAAAACATAACTTTAGATGCTACAGAAGAAGCAATAAGGTTTTTATCAGAAAAAGGATTCCAACCAGAATTTGGGGCTAGACCTGTAAAAAGAACAATTCAAAAAGAAGTTTTAAATGCGCTTTCTAAAGAAATTCTTGCAGGAAAAATATCTACGGAAAGTATCATATTATTAGATGAATTTGATGATAATTTAGTTTTTAGAAATCAAACAAACCTAGTGTTATAATTGATTGTATTTCTTAAAAAAAGAAGCGAAAAGGGCAGATTTCACATAAAATCTGCCCTTTTTTATTAGAAAAAAAAGATACTTTCAAAGTTTTTCAACTATCAAAACACTATGTTTTTACGGTTTTACCGTAGTTATCAACAGATATATTCTTACATAGTTGATAAATTTTTCTTACACCAGCTCAAGTTTTAAGTAACTTGCGAAGTAATGAAACCAACTTTAATACTATACGTTTTTCTTCTATCTTTTAGTTTGACTTATGGTCAAAACAAGAAAGAAATTCTTGCCGATATTAAAAATAAATATTCATTAATTCGAGAGCTAATAGATACGAATACACTTAGACAATTACATACGGATTATACTTGTCAGGAATCACTAGAAAAAGGTTCTATTACTTTTTATTATAATAGTCGAGAATTGAAACATATTGTACATAAATACACTCAAGGTAGAGTTACTTATGAAGACGAATATTATGTTTGGGATGATGAATTATTTTTTGAATTTTCTAAACACAAAGTTCGTTATAAAGATTATGAACGTTCAAAGAAGAAGAAAATTAAAAAAGTGAATGTTGTACTTACTTTAGAAGAGCGGTTTTACTTTTATAATTTATTGCCGATCAAGTGCCAGTTCAAAGACTTCGAAACACGAAGTAATCGAAGTAAAAACCCTAAGACGAATTATGTAAGAAACAAGAACACGGATTGCGAAAATGCCAACAAAGTTCTTGAGAAATATGCCATACTATTAGAGTATCAAGATATGGATATGGTAGATACTTGCGATCTTCCAAGGAGCATTGCAAAAATAATATCTGATGATGTAATTTATGGAAGTCTCGGTCGAAACTAATTCTTTTATTCTACTACAATTCTTTTAGTTTCAGATATCTGATCATAATATATTCTAGTAATGTAAACTCCCGTAGAAAGGTTTAAATCAATCTTTGTATTTTCATAAAAAGGTTGTGCGATTAATATATTACCTAAAGTATCAAAAATCTCCAATCTTCCTTGTTTACCATTGGTTATAAGTGTAATATAATCTTTCGCTGGATTAGGATATATAGTAAACTCTGGTTTTATATTATCCTGAACTGATAGCGTATTTGACCATGGTTGCCCTATATTAGTACCCCAAATATATTCTACTAAATTGGGTTGATCTATAAATGGATTTCGATTCAGCTGCCAAGTATAGATTATATTATTTCGGTTCATTTCAAAATCGTCTGGAGGATCATTTCTATGCCAATCTAATAAAATTGCCAAATCACCTAATTGTCCTACTGTATTATTATCTGGATTTCCATTTACCACGTCAAGTCCATTATAACGTACCGTAAGAAAAAAGATACTTCTGGCGACATCTCCTTGCCAACTTCCTTGATTTCCGTTAGGGCCACTATATTCACCATAATCTTGATTCCCTCTTGAGCTATTTTCAGGACCATCTGTTGCTCTTAATCCATGTGCATCAGAGTTAGCATGCCTTAAAGAATCCGGTCTTGTAACAGTAAAAATATTAATCCCATCCGCTATATCATCTGCTTCTATACTATTGAAGTCACCACGTGATCTTGGATAGGTATGCTCTCTATTCCACTTGCCAACATTACTGCCTCCACTCGATTGAAAATCTAATTTAGCTCGCTGTTGTTCAGTATACAATAACCAAACCTGATTACTATTTAAAGGGCTCTGATCAGCCATTTTCAAAATATCTATAACATCTGTGTATGTATGTGCTCTGACTACCGTAGGATCCGCAATAATATCCTGGATTCCCTGCACCAAAGCCGCATCTGATAACCCTTCAATGGAGTTATAATAATCTGTAGGAGCCGTATTCGTTACATTTCCATACGTTGGATTTAACGGTGTTCCCCATGAAGAAACAACAAAATCATTATCAATAATTCGAAGTTCTTTATTATCATTTAAACGTTTAAAACCTGAAGGAATCATTCCGAAAGTTATTTTCATCACTTCATCACCTTCATCATCAGCATCATCAATAATTTGTATAGTATTCGTAGCGGTATTAGTTCCGTTAGGAATTGTTACTATTGTACTGCCAGAATAATCCGAAGTTGTAAAAGTTCCATTGGTAATCGATATATCAAATGTTATGTCAGTAGTAACATTTGTTTCTGTTGTCAAAATAATATCAACTGTATCTCCTTCATCATAACTTTCATTAGCAGTGGATATTAATATTCCATTAAATTGAATTCCACTACCATCATTTAATGCTCCAGGAGTTGGCGTGGTTACAGTATACGTTCCATCATTATTACGCTGAATTGATTCAGTAGTTTTATTATTGTTTTCGTCTTCATTAATTTGTTCAGTAAGTCCTAATAGAGACATGAGCCCCATATCATCCGCATCATCAGTATCATGAATTAATGCATCTAACAAATTTGTAGTAGTTGCTACAGTACCTTCTGGAAAATCTGAACTGTTACCTATATATACTGCAACTGCGTCTGCTCCATTTTGAATTGTATTTTCGGATAATAAGAAATCTGGAACTGGAGAAACCTCAGGGCCACCTATCAAAAAAATCCCATTCTCATCCGTTGTAAAACCATCCAAATCTAGTGTAAAGTAACTTGAGTCTCCCCCACTTGTAGAACCATTAAATAGAACTAAAACGAATCCATTTAAGGAAAAATTGGGAGTATCAGATTTTAACTCTATAAATTCCTGTGTATCTGTACTTGGAGTATCAGCATCTAATTCATTAATGACCAATTGCCCAAAGGAAAATTTAGTACAGAAACAAGCAAAAATGAGAAAGTAGAGATTTTTCATGTATTCAATTTTTATTCGAGTGGTAAGAAAAAGCAGTTGATAGATTCTTATTCACAACCACAAAATATTAGCATAGCAATATAATCATAATAAGTAGTTTTTAAAGTTATCTTATTATTAAAAAAACGAACAGAAAATATATTAGTAAGTTACTAAATTATGTTAAATCCTTTTTAAAAATATACCGATTGGTATATTTTAAGTATATTCGACTATATTTTTATTGTGGTATGTACACAAAAGCAGAAAAAACAACCGAATTTATTATTGAAACAGTTGCACCTATTTTTAATAAAAATGGATATGCTGCCACTAGCTTAAGTGATATAACCAAGGCAACAGGTCTTACAAAAGGAGCTATTTATGGAAATTTTAAAAATAAGGAAGAATTAGCAATCGCTGCCTTTACTATGACCGTAAAAAATATGCTTAGACGTATTACTGAACATCAATCTTTAAGTGACTCTCCAATTCGAAAATTATTTCTAATCACTGATTTTTATAGAAACTATTACAATTATAGCCAAGAATTAGGTGGATGTCCAGTACTTAACATGGGAGTAGATGCCAAACATCAAAATGGAGAGCTTTTTAACTATGTTCAGTATACTATAAACAAAATACAAAGCAATCTTGCGGCGCTTATTGATCAAGGAAAACAATCTGAAGAAATCAAAATAGGAATAGATTCTTTGTTATATTCTAAAAGGTTATACACCATGATCATTGGGGCTATTTTTATGACCCACACTATGGAAGATAATAGTTATTTATTACAAACTATGGATCAGATAGATACTATGATACAAACTGAATTAAAATTATAATATTTTTTTAAACCAAAATATACCGATCGGTATAAAACCAAAAAAGTTATGACAACATTACCAAAAACACTAGAAAGCAAAGCTAAAATCAGATTTCAACATTGTGATCCATTTAATCATTTAAATAATGCTGAGTATATTAATTATATGATTAATGCTAGAGAAGATCAGATCATCAATAATTACAATTTAGATCTTTTCAAAATGGCGCAAACCCAAGGTGTTAGTTGGGTAGTAGGCAGTAATCAAATTGCATATTTACGTCCCGCATTCTTAATGGAAGACATTGTTATTGATTCTCAGCTTTTCTCTTTTACAGAAAACGAATTACATGTAGAAATTCGTATGTGGAATCATGACAAAACGGAATTGAAAGCTGTAATGTGGAGCTCTTTCGTACATTTTAATTTATTAAAACAAAAACGTTGGAATCACACGGATGAACTGATGGGATTATTTGCTTCAATCGTAAATCCATTAAAAGCTGTTTCATTTAATGAAAGAATTTTAGAATTTAAACCACAAAAAGTGTAACATATCCTTTCGAGAGCAGTCTTATAAATAACATCAATCAACAAAATCTAACCATTTATGAAAACTTCTGACAATCTTGGCTCCTCTCACAAGAAGAGAAGTTCATACTTTTTTATTGTATTTTTTATAATAGCAATCTTATCCATGGCCATAGTTGCCTGGAAATTAGGAGTGTTTGAATAACAAATTTAAATGACTCTGAAAATATAAATTAGTAACTACAGCCTTATTTCTTACATCCTAAGAAATAAGGCTGTATATTCTTTTACCTAGCCATCTTTTTAAGTTTTTAAAAGAGAAAAATTAGTTTTGATAGTTTAGGAGGTTTGTTTTTACAAAATCGATGATATTCTATACTAAATAGAAATTAACTTCGTTATTTGGAGATATTGTTAACCAGTTTTATTAATGTCTCAAACACACAAATCATGAAACAAAACTTTACACACTTACAAACATCTAAAACAATCAAAAAACCACTTTCTTTCTTAGCTTGCACCTTCTTTTTACTTGTTTTTTTCAATTATACAATGCAAGCTCAAACTGTTGTTGAGCGATACGGTAGATTACAAGTAAATGGTAGTCATGTAACTGCAGAAAATGGTGATAAAATTAGTCTTGCCGGAATGAGTCTCTTTTGGAGCAATGCTGGTGATGGTGGTGATTTTTACAATAGTCAAACCGTTAATCATCTTACAGACGACTGGAAAAACCCAATAATCAGAGCTGCTTTAGGAGTTAAAGAAGATTGGGATGGTGGCATGGGATATATCGACAACACTGCTGCACAAAAAGCCAAAATAAGAACAGTGATTGACGCTGCTATCGCCAAGGGTGTTTATGTCATTATAGATTGGCATACGCATGCTGCAGAAGTTTATAAAGATGAAGCAGTAGCATTTTTTACTGAAATGGCAGAATTATACGGATCTAACGATCATGTTATTTATGAGATTTATAATGAACCTATCAATCAATCTTGGAGTCAAGTAAAAAGCTATGCTCAAGAAGTAATAGCAGGTATAAGGTCAAAAGATCCTGATAATCTAATTATTGTAGGAAGTCCAACTTGGTCTCAAGATGTACATATCGCTGCTGCTGATCCTATTGTTGGAGATCCTAATTTAGCATATACATTACATTTTTATGCAAATACGCATCAACAATTCCTTAGAGATCGAGCTGTTTCAGCAATGAATAATGGGATTGCACTGTTTGTAACGGAATGGGGAACTACAGATGCTAGCGGAAATGGAGGATACAATCCACAAGAATCGMAAGTTTGGATAGACTTTATGATTCAGAATAATATTAGCTACGTAAACTGGACTGTATCTCATAAAAATGAAGATTCATGTGTAGTAAGTCCTAACCAAGGATTGCAAGGTCTTCTAAACGGAAGTCTTACAACTTCTGGAATATTTATTAGAAATCATATACTTTCACGAGCGCAAACATTAAGCCTTGATGACTTTGCAATTGGAGATACGAAACTTTCATTACAGCAAAATCCTGTTAAAAATATGCTTTCTATAAGCTCATCTGTTATCATTGAAGATATAGTTGTATTCGATATGACAGGAAGGTCAATTTTCTCTAAAGAGATCAATAAAGACAATCCACAAGTAGATATTTCTAATCTCAATACGGGTAATTATATTTTACAGGTAAATGCTAATAATAGCAGTGCTACTACGAAATTCGTAAAGTTATAGATTTGTAAAATATATCTTAACTCTTATAGATAAAGCCTCTAATAAATTATATTAGAGGCTTTATTAGTAAATAATAGGATGAAGAAAACCTTTATATACAGCATAATTAGCTCATTCATAACGATCAGTATCATTTCTTGTAGCACTATTTCAGAAGTTACTACAGAACAGTACGAAGTCAATTATTTAGATGAATATGTGATATATAATGATACTATTTTTCCAGGATCTAAAATTGGAGGTTTATCTGGTATAACATATCACAGTAAGAAAGACTCCTATTATTTTGTTTGTGATGATGCACACAAACCGAGATATTATGAAGGAACAATTTCTTTACACAACAACAAAATTAATAACTTAAAAATCAATAAATTAACAGAAATAAAGGATACAAACCAGCTATTTTTAAAAAATACTATTATTGATTTAGAAGCAATTAGGATTTTTGAAGAAAACAAACTCATATTTACAAGTGAAGGATCTATAAAAGAGGATTACAACCCTTCTGTATTTATTACTGATAGCCTAGGAAATTATTTAGAAAACATTAAGCTTCCCTCCTATTTCTTAGTAAATAAAAATTCAGAAAATACACCAAGACATAATGGAGTGTTTGAAGGCTTAGCTCCAGATATTAGTAATAGTGGATATTGGATATCTATGGAACTTCCTTTGGAACTAGATGGTAAAGAACCTACTTTTCAAAGTTCTGGAGCACCAGTTAGAATTACACATTTTGATATAAATACACGAAAAACAGATTTCCAATTTACATATCCTTTAGATAAATTAACGAAAGATCCTAAAGAAAAATTTGGCGTTAATGGTGTAACTGATTTATTACAATTATCAAAAAACAAATTCATAATCATAGAACGTGGATATGCAGCTGGGTATGGTACGCAAGGTAACACTGTGAGATTATATCTTGCAGATCTAAAAAATGCTACGAATACTTTAGGTTTTGATAAACTGAAAAATCAAAAATATCAAGTAGCCAAAAAACAACTACTTTTTGATTTTGAATCCGTTAGATCAAAATTAACAAATCATATTGTAGACAATATTGAAGGGATTACTTTAGGACCAATTTTGTCCAATGGAAATCAATCCTTAATTTTAATAGCTGATAATAATTTCAGTCCCGTTTCAAAACAAATAAATCAACTTATACTACTTGAGTTAATAAAAAAAAATTAATTACTTAGATATGAAATTTAGAATAGTACTTTTTGCACTTTGTATTTTTACTTTTATCGGATACAGTCAAGACAGTCCGAAAGATAATATCACCACTTATATATTAGTTAGACATGCTGAGAAAGATCTTAGCGATCCCAGCAATAGAAACCCGAATCTTACTACAGAAGGAAAAGAAAGAGCGAACAATCTGGTAGCTATTTTAAAAGACATCCATATAGATAAGGTGTATAGTACAAATTATAAAAGAACATTACAAACTGCAGAACCTTTAGCCAAAGACAGAAAAATAGAGATTGAATTATATGATCCTAGAAAAATATATGACAAAGCATTTCAGGAAATAACTAAAGGTAAAACTTCTTTAATTGTTGGACATAGTAATTCTACGCCAACATTAGTCAACAAAATTATCGGAAAAGAAAAATATCAAAGTATAGATGAAAAGGTATATAGCAAATTGTTTATCATAACACTTCAAGATGATAAAGTGTCGGATATGATACTTAATTTCAATTAATACACATAGTTTTCATCGTATACATATACATCTTCAAGCTCGATTTTAGATAATAGTTTTAATTTTCCCTTTTCGAAAAGTTTATCCAAGTTCGATAAGGGAGTAGACATGTCATCCGTTTTATAATTATTATAATCTACAAAGCGAATTCCTTTGATGATTCGGGAATTGTATGCTTCTCTAAATCGGATTCCTCCTCCATCAACAGCATAACTATAAGCCAAATAATCTACAGTAAAATTATCCTTATGAATCCAATATAAAAATTCATCTTCAAAATCAGTTCCACCTCCTTCTTGATTAAAAGTTATTTTGACTTTATAGTATGAAACATTTTTAATTGTGGATTCACCAACTAACTCCTTATTCACCGCAGGAGCATTCAATCCATATGGTAAATTAGCAAAATAATGTACAGAATTTACGCCATCACTAATTTTGGTAATCAAAGAATCTGCTACTTTTATGTTGCAATTTTCAATTGATCGTGATAACCCTTTATTATTAACAACATCATGCACAATACCTTCCTTACCAAATATTTTTCTTTCTAATTGGTAGTTTCCATTATTCCGAATACTACTATATTCTTTTCCTCTAAATGTAAAACGAATACCTACTTTATCAAACTTTGATCCGCCAGCATTTTCTATTGCTTTATCTATGATCTCTTGAGCAGAATATTGATTTATTGATATAGTCGTAAAGGACATCAACAATACTATTACCGATAAAACCGCAAACTTCTTCATAAATCTATAAATTTACTTTTGAAGGCTAAAATACTTTTTACACCTTCAATATTTGTAACAATTTTGTTAAACTAATAAATGTAATTTACCTGCTACACATGGAAATAATTACACATTTATTTAAGTCAACTTTTTAGAGAAAAACTTTCTTCAAAACCTCTAATTTTAAGGATATTTTTTTTGAATCTTCAAAAAGATAATTAATTTGCAGTCCCTAAATTCTATGAATACCATGAAATATATATTATTACTTTTAGTTAGTATTCTTGCGCAACCAATTATAGCACAAGATGCGGCAGCCTACGAAAAAGCAACCAAAGCTTTTCAAGAAAATTTTAATGCACAAAATATAGATGCTGTTTTCGACTTGTATTCTAGTGAAATGCAAGAAGAAATGACCAAAGAAGGAGTTACACGTTTCATAAAAGGATGTCATTCTCAGTTTGGAAATTTAAATACGATAACTTTTATAGAATCTGCTGAAGGAATTAATAGTTATACGGCTGCTTTTGATAATATCAGTCTGGTTATGGAGCTAAAATTAAATGCTGAAGGAAAAATAGCAACGATACAATTCCAAGAACCTTAGTAACTTCTAACATATAATATAATTTACAGAGCTTTCTTTTATAGAAAGCTTTTGTATTTTTGTACACCTCGCAAACCTTTTGCAGCAACACATGAATAAGAACAAAATCAATATACTTAATAGGAAAGCCAAGTTCGAATATGAATTTTTGGATAAATATACCGCTGGAATTAAACTAGCCGGCACGGAAATTAAAGCTATCAGAGAAGGAAAAGCCAGTATTGCAGAAAGTTTCTGTGAGTTTCATAATGGTGGAGAACTCTTTGTAATTAATATGCATATAGAAGAGTATTCTCATGCTACATATTTTAATCATAATCCAAAAAGCGAACGAAAACTATTATTAAATAGACAAGAATTAAAAAAACTTGAAAAAGAAGTTAAAAATTCTGGACTCACAATAATTCCGACAAGATTATTTGTGAACGATCGTGGATTAGCTAAACTGGACATAGCACTTGCTAAAGGTAAAAAACTTTATGACAAGCGCGAGACTATCAAAGACAGAGATAATAAACGCGCACTAGATAGAATCAAAAAAAATTATAAGTAATCTTTTCTATATTTTGTTTTAGCTTTTTAATTTTTGTTTTCTAATAAAGGTACAAATCGGAACTCACCAAATTCATGCTTTTCGAATTTAGTATCGCTCTTGCGAACGAATAGCGTCATTATTTGAGGATCATTTCCTACTGGAATTACTAGCCTACCTCCTATTTCTAATTGAGCTAACAATGGTTTAGGAACATATGGCGCTCCAGCTGTAACGATAATAGCTTTGTAAGGAGCAAACTCTTCTAAACCTTTATACCCATCTCCAAATGATAAGTGCTTTGGTCTATAACCCAATTTCGGAAGAAACAACTTTGTTTTTTTGAAAAGTTCCTGCTGTCTTTCTATACTATATACTTTACATCCTAATTCACATAAAACAGCAGTCTGATAACCCGATCCTGTTCCTATTTCTAAAACTTTATCACCTCGTTCGACTTGCAATARTTCAGATTGAAAAGCCACTGTGTAGGGTTGTGAGATGGTTTGATCTGCTCCAATTGGAAAAGCTTTATCTTGATAAGCATGATCACCAAAACTAGAATCCATAAACAAATGTCTAGGAATTTTATTAATAGCATCAAGAACAAACGTATCCTTAATTCCTTTACCAATTAGTATATCAACCAATTGCTTTCTTTTTCCGGCGTGTTTTAGCGTATCTTTTGAATTCATTAGGGTAGATTAACGCACTAAAATTACATAAAGATTTTAAAGAATAAAGAACAATTTTATCATTAAACTGATTATTTTTTATTTTAGATAGAATTAAGATTTAAAATTTATAAATAATACTATTTTTGTGTAAAATCTTTAATTATGCTCAAAGCCGGAGTACTTGGCGCAGGACATTTAGGTAAAATTCATTTACGCCTCCTGAAACAATCCGAAAATTATGAACTCGTTGGTTTCTATGACTCCAGTGAAAAACAAGCAAAAGCAATATCTGAAGAATTCGGTTATCAGCTCTTTAATTCTGTTGAAGAATTAATTGATGCAGTTGATGTCGTAGATATCGTTACGCCAACATTTGCTCATTTTGAAGTAGCAAAAAAAGCCATTGAATCTGGAAAGCATGTTTTCATCGAAAAACCCATAACAAATACCGTTGGAGAGGCTGAAAAACTTATAGAGTTAGCAAAAACTCATAATGTAAAAGGCCAAGTGGGACATGTGGAACGTTTTAATCCTGCTTATACAGCTGTTGCTGATAAAATAGTCAATCCTATGTTTATTGAAGCGCATAGACTAGCAGAATTTAACCCAAGAGGAACAGATGTACCTGTGGTATTAGATTTGATGATCCATGATATAGATGCAATTCTTAGTGTGGTGCACTCTGATGTTAAGAACATAAGTGCTAGTGGGGTTTCTGTAATTAGTGAAACACCCGACATAGCGAATGCACGAATTGAATTCGAAAATGGATGTGTTGCCAATCTAACCGCTAGTCGTATCTCTCTTAAAAATATGAGGAAAGCTAGATTTTTTCAAAAAGACGCTTACATCTCTGTTGACTTCTTTGAGAAAAAGTGCGAAGTAGTTAAAATGAAGGATGCTCCAGAAAATCCAGGTGATTTTGATATGATTTTACAAAATGCTGAAGGAGTAAAAAAGCAAATTTATTTTGACAATCCTGAGATACCATCTAATAATGCCATATTAGACGAATTAGACACGTTTGCAGAAGCTATACAAAATGACACAACACCTATTGTTTCCCTTACTCAAGGTAAAAAAGCATTAGAAGTAGCATTAAAAATAATTGAGTGTTTTAATTAGTTATTAGTTGACAGTTCATAGGTCATGGGAAGCATCTTCAAAAAGATTAAAAATAGGCTTTAAGACAAAACCAACTAATCCAACTAATAATACCTATAACCACAAAATAAAAAAGCATAAACAAACATCTCATTCACTATTTATTAGTGAATAATTATAACTATAACACATGAAAAACATAGCAGTAATCGGTGCAGGAACAATGGGAAATGGAATTGCCCATACCTTTGCACAAAAAGGTTTTAAAGTTCAACTGATTGATATTTCTCAACAATCTTTAGATAAAGGGTTGGCGACAATTACTAAGAACCTAGATAGAATGATCGCTAAAGAGAAAATCTCTGAAGCCGATAAAGAAGCAACACTTGCAAACATATCTACCTATACCAATATCAAAGAAGGAGTAGAATATGCAGGACTTGTAGTAGAAGCTGCTACCGAAAATGTAGAATTAAAACTCAACATATTTAAGGAACTGAGCGAAGCTTGTCCTGATGATACCATTTTAGCTACTAATACTTCATCTATTTCGATAACTCAAATAGCAGCAGTTACAAACAGACCTGAAATGGTAATAGGAATGCATTTTATGAATCCTGTGCCAATTATGAAATTGGTAGAGATTATTAGAGGATATAACACTTCTGATGAGGTAACAAATACTATTATGGAAATGTCTAAAACCTTAGGCAAAGTTCCTGTAGAAGTTAATGATTATCCAGGATTCGTGGCGAATAGAATTTTGATGCCTATGATCAATGAATCTATTGAAACCTTATACAATGGAGTTGCCGGAGTATCTGAAATTGATACGGTTATGAAGTTAGGTATGGCACATCCAATGGGACCATTGCAATTAGCAGATTTTATAGGATTAGATGTATGTCTTTCTATTCTAAATGTAATGTATAATGGATTTAAAAACCCAAAATATGCTCCTTGTCCATTATTAGTGAATATGGTAATGGCAGGTAAGCTTGGAGTAAAAAGTGGAGAAGGTTTTTATGATTACTCAGAAAGTCGAAAAGCTGAGAAAGTAGCTAAACAGTTTATATAACATAAAGCACCTATTCTTATAAAAAGTACTTGCCTATGAAAACTATTTTATATGTTGTTTTTATTTGGGCAAGTACTTTTTTATTTACCGAAACTACAACTTTAAAAAGCTATTCAAAACAGTATTACCCTACAAAAGAGTTACAAAATAAATTTAAAAAGTATGACTCACTTTTTGCTCAACATCCAGAGTTTGTAGCCAAAAGCTTTGATTTCCCAGTAGGAAAACCCAATGCCAAAGGATATTATAATGCTCAGAAGTTTCAGGTAAATCAACATTTAGGAGATGATTGGAATGGTGTAGGTGGAGGAAATTCAGATCTTGGAGATCCTATATATTCCATCGCCAATGGATATGTATCATTTGCCGATGATATTGGTGGCGGTTGGGGAAATGTAATCCGTATAATTCATAAATACAAAGGCAAATATTACGAATCTGTATATGCACATTGCGATGCCATTAAAGTTCGTATAGGAGATTTTGTTACCAAAGGAAAATTGATCGGTACTATTGGTAATGCAGACGGTATCTATTTAGCCCATTTGCACTTTGAGATTAGAGATGATATCTTTATGGATATTGGTCCAGGATATTCTAATAATACAAAAGGATACTTAGATCCAACGAAATTTATTAACGAACATTAAGTCTTCGTTAGAGGATTTGATCTGAAAGATGATCATAAATGTTAGTAATAATTACCAAGAAATGAAAATACCTAAAATAAAAGGAATAATTGACAGGCGGATTCTTATTAACTATCAAGTTGACAAAGACGTTTTAGAAAATTATCTACCAGAACCATTTAAACCAAAGCTCGTTAATGGAAAAGGTATCGCTGGAATATGTCTGATCAGATTAAAAGAAATTAGACCTAAAGGATTACCTAAACAGATTGGAATTTCTTCAGAGAATGGAGCTCATAGAATAGCAGTAGAATGGAATGAAAATGGAAAAACTAAAGAAGGTGTTTACATCCCAAGGAGAGATACGTCTTCAAAATTAAATTCTCTAGCTGGAGGAACTATTTTTCCTGGAGTTCATCACCTTGCTGAATTTAAGGTTCATGAATCTGATGGAAATTATAATGTAGCATTTGTTAGTGATGACTCCACTACTTTATCAATTGAAGCTTCTGAAACAGATGAATGGAACAAAGAAAGTGTATTTGAAAATCTAAATTGTGTCTCAGATTTTTTCGAAAAAGGCTCCATCGGTTATTCTCCAGACAAAAATGATTTTGATGGACTAGAACTCAAAGCATATAACTGGAAAGTATCACTTTTAGAAGTAAAGAAAGTGCAATCTAGTTTTTTTGAGAATGAAAATTTTTTCCCAAAAGGTTCTGTAAAATTTGATAATGCACTTTTAATGAAAAATATTAAACATGAATGGATTGGATTAGAAAAAATTAAAAGTCTTAACACAGTATAACCAAACATGGTTATCTTCTAGATCAGCAATATTTGATATATTAAGCAATGAATAAACGTAACATCAAACTCCTATTTACATGAAAGCTACCTATTTATTTACATCACTTGTCATCCTTTTCACCATATTTTCTTGTAAAGAAGATCAAAAAGAAATGACAGTCCTAAAAGAAGGAACATATCTTATTAAAGGTGAAATAACAGGAATAGAAGATAGCACTAAAGTTTATATTAATGAAGCAGGAAGTTTTATTGATTCTACATATATCATAGATAATAAATTTTCATTTGAGGGTAATTTAAAAGAACCGAAACAAATTGTATTACAAACCAAAGATTTTAAAGAGAATGGAGCCGCCTTTCTTTGGGTTGAAAATGAAAGGATTAGTGTAACAACCACTACGAGCAATCTCAAAGATGCTATTGTAAAAGGAGGACCTATTCAAAAAGATCAAAATATTTTGAAAAAGAAAACCGATAGCCTGAATAAGTTATTAGACTGGATAGAGAAAAAATACCGTTATGCTGAAGTTTCAGAAGAGACTAGAGACTCTGTGATAAGAGCCCAAACAGCAATTTTTTCAAAAATGGAAGATATTGAAGTTGAGTTTGTTCAAGATTTTCCAAATTCTCATGTGAGTCTAAATATTTTAAATATTTATAAAACAAGTTGGGATAAAGAATTAGTACAGGAACTTTATAATTCTTTAAATCCAAATCTGCAACAGTTATCAAAAGGAGTTGATATCAATAACTTTCTTTCATTACCTGAAAAACCAAGAGTAGGAGATTCTTATGTGGACTTCGAATTACCTAAAACTGATGGTCAACCTATCAAARTATCTGATATAAAAGCCGAATATGTATTAGTAGAATTTTGGGCTTCATGGTGTGGCCCTTGTAGAAAAGAGAATCCAAATCTTGTAAAAACATATAATTCTTATAAAAATAAAGGTTTTGAAATTTTAGGAGTATCTCTAGATGCTAGAAAGGATAATTGGTTAAAAGCTATTGAAAAAGATGGATTACCGTGGATTCAAGCAAGTGATTTAAAAGCAGAAAAATCTCTTCCCGCTCTGTTATATGGTGTTAACGCAATACCTTATAATTTCCTTATTGATAAAAAAGGAACTATTATCGCAGAAAACTTAAGAGGTGATCAGTTAGAAAGGAAACTAAAAGAATTATTATAAACATTCATACATTTTAAAATGATTTCAAAAAAAAACTTTTTTATTGGGCTTTTTGCTACAATATTTTTCTTATTCTCTTGTAAAGAAGATAAAAAGGAGACTTCTACAAATGACGATATCACCAAAACCGATGGTTATCATATTGTTGGTAATCTTAAAAATATATCCGATAGCACTTGGGTATTTATAAAAAAAGAAAGAGAAACAATAGATTCTACACAAATTATAAATGAAAAATTTGAGTTTACAGGATCCGTAGAAGAACCTTCTTCTGTTTTTATGAAGGTGGGTAAAATAACACCTGAATACTTTTCGGTATGGGTAGAAAACCAAAAAATAACAATTGAAGGAGAAAAAGAAAATCTAAGAAGTGCTAAAATTACTGGTGGAAAATCACAAAAAGAATACAATGATTTATTACAAAAAACGGATAGTTTAGAAACTGCTTTTAACGAGATTAATGATAAGTTCATGCACCCAGAAGCTGAAAAAATGTCTCAACAAGAAACAGAAGACTTAGTAAATCAGCAAACTGAGATTTTAGAAGAAATATCTTTAGTAAATCAACAATTTATATCAGACAATCCTAATTCCTATGTAAGTGTTAGTCACCTCAATAATTCTACATTATTATGGAATAAAGAAAAAATAATAGAACTCTTTAACGGTTTATCTGAAAAGATGCAAGCATCCAGTTATGGAAAATCTATAAAATATTTTATTTCACTCCCACRAACACCAAAAATTGGAGAAAAATTTATTGACTTTGAATTATCTGATTTGAATGAAAATCCAATTAAAATTTCAGATATAAAATCAAAATACGTATTAGTTGAATTCTGGGCTTCTTGGTGTTATCCATGTAGACAAGAAAATCCAAATCTTATCAAAACATACAACACTTTTAAAGATCAAGGTTTTGAAATTGTCGGAGTGTCTATTGATAACCAAAAGAAAAATTGGATTGAAGCTATAAAAAAGGATTCACTCCCATGGAAACAAGGAGTTGATTTGAAAGGTTTTAAAAGTGATATCGTTTTAACCTATGGTATCCAAGGAATTCCGGATAACTTTTTAATCGATCAAGAAGGAACCATAATTGCCAAAACGTTAAGAGGTAATCAGTTAAAAAATAAGTTAGAAGAATTATTTAAAGACTAAGCCAAAACTAGAAATCATTACAAAATGGCGAAAATCCTACCATTTAAGGCTGTACGACCTACCAGAGATAAGGTAAGTCTAATAGCTTCTCGATCATATCAAAGTTATACTCCAGAAGAAAGAGATTCTAGAATGGATTATAACCCCTACTCTTTTTTACACATCGTAAATCCTGGATACAAATATCATAAAGAGATTTCTGGAGAAGAACGTTATAAACTAGTTCGAAATCGATATTTGGAATTTAAAGAAGATGAGATTTTTATGCAAGATGATACCTCTTGCTATTACGTTTATAAAATTGTAAACAGAGAGCAAGAATCTTTTTGCGGAATTATTGCTGCTGCCAGTGCCGATGATTACCAAAATGATATTATCAAAAAACACGAAGATACGCTCGCTGATCGAGAAAGTACTTTTAAACAGTATTTAAAAACAGTAGGCTTTAATGCAGAACCGGTACTACTCACCTATCCTGACACATCTAAGATTACAGAGATTATTCAGGAAGTAATCCAAGAAAGAGCAGAATATGAATTTACCACAACCTACAGAGATACTCATTACCTATGGAAAGTAGATGATCAAAATAGTATTGATCAAATACAATCGGCTTTTGAGGAGATGAAGACTATTTACATCGCCGATGGACATCATAGATCTGCATCTTCTTATCTACTAGCAGAAGATCTGGCTAATGAAAACCCAAAACATAATGGAACAGAGCCCTATAATTTTTTTATGAGTTATTTAATTCCAGAATCGGACTTAAAAATATACGAATTCAATAGACTCATAAAAGATTTAAATGGTTTATCAAAAGAAGAATTCTTAATCAGGTTAGATGAATGGTTTCGAATAGAAAACAGAGGTATTGAAGTATACAAACCATCAAAACCTCATCATTTTAGCATGTATCTAGATGGAGAGTTTTATTCTTTATACCTTCGAAAAACAATCTATGAGTTCACAGATGCATTAGCCGAATTAGATGCACAGATTTTGTTTCAAACCGTGCTAAATCCCATTCTTGGCATCAAAGATCTTAGAACAGATACCAGAATAGAATATTCTCATGGTAAAAATGATATCGTTTATGTAAAAAGTAAAGTAGATCAAAGAGAATTTGAAGTGGGTTTTGGCCTATTTCCTGCTACGGTTGATCAAATGAAAAAAATTGCAGATCAAGGTTTAAAAATGCCACCCAAAAGCACCTATATAGAACCCAAACTAAGAAGCGGAATTACTATTTATGAATTCTAAAATGAGTTCTCACAAAGAATTACTATAAATAATTTATCCAGTCTCATTATTCTAAATTTAGGTATCTTTGCCGCTTATGAATTCTATTGCTGAAAACTTAAAACAAATTCAAAATACAATTTCTAATGAGGTTACTCTAGTAGCTGTATCCAAAACAAAACCTGTATCTGATCTTATGGAAGCTTATGATGCAGGTCAACGTATTTTTGGAGAAAACAAAATTCAGGAAATGACCCAAAAATGGGAAGAAATGCCCAAAGATATTGTTTGGCATATGATTGGACATGTACAAACCAATAAAGTAAAATACATGGCTCCCTATGTACATACAATTCATGCAGTAGATAGCCTGAAACTATTGAAAGAAATTAATAGACAAGCCATAAAAAACAACCGAGAAATTAATTGTCTTATACAAATCAAAATCGCTGAAGAAGATAGCAAATTTGGACTTCATGAAACGGATGCAATCAGTCTTTTGAATTCCGAAGAAGTACAACAGTTAACAAATGTAAAGATCAAAGGACTTATGGGTATGGCAACTTTCACCTCTGATGAGACTCAAATTAAAACTGAATTCGGACGTATTCAGTCTCTCTTTAAAAAGTTAAAAACAACATTTTCTGAATTTGATACTTTATCAATTGGTATGAGTGGTGATTACAAAATTGCTATAGAATGTAACAGTACAATGGTTAGAATTGGAAGTTCTATTTTTGGAGTAAGAAACTATACAACTTAAAAAGTACTATTTTAGATCATAAATACATGAACTTATAAAAGACTACCGGACCCAGATACGTATGATGTACGCGATTTTAGATATAGAAACTACAGGAGGAAAATATAATGAAGAAGGAATTACCGAAATTGCGATCTATAAATTTGATGGACATAAAGTTGTAGATCAATTTATAAGTTTAATTAATCCTGAAAGGCCAATTCAGCCATTTGTTGTAAACCTAACCGGAATTAACAACAAGATGCTCCGCAATGCGCCTAAATTTTATGAAGTAGCAAAAAGAATCGTAGAAATTACTACAGATTGTATTATCGTAGCACATAATGCATCTTTCGATTACCGAATTTTAAGAACTGAGTTTGATAGACTTGGATATGAATATGAACGGCAATCTCTCTGCACTGTAGAACTATCTCAGAAACTAATTCCAGATCAGAAGTCTTATAGTCTTGGCAAACTAGTTAGAAGCCTTGGCATTGCTATCTCTGACAGACATAGAGCTACAGGAGACGCACAAGCTACTGTAAAGTTATTTAAGTTATTATTATCAAAAGATGTCGAAAAAACAATCCTTAAAGAAACAGTACGTCTTGATACTAAAAAGAAGGTTAATGATAAATTGCTACGACTTCTAGAAAATCTACCTTCTGCCACTGGAGTATATTATATACATCGCAAAGATGGTGGTATTATTTATATTGGAAAAAGTAAAAATATCAAAAAGCGAGTTACTCAGCATTTTACAAACGAAAATAGAAAGTCTAGAAAAATTCAAGAAGAAGTTACCAACGTAACTTATGAGATTACAGGAAGCGAACTATTAGCGTTATTAAAGGAAAATGAAGAAATTAAGCGCAACAAACCGAGATATAATAGAACTTTTAAAAGAACAAAATTTAATCAAGCGCTTTATCAGTTTACTGATCAGAACGGTTACATTAATTTAATAGTAAAAAAAGTAGATCGTCGAAAAAAAAGAATTACCACTTTTTCTAATAGACAACAAGCAAAGTCATTCATGCATCGTTGGGCCGAAGAATATCAATTATGTCTTCAATTTATAGGACTTGATAAAGACAACGAAAAAGGTTCAGATAGCTCTAATGATATGGATAATGCCTGTGAATCCCAAGAAGTTCACAATGCAAGGATACAAGAGTTTATTTCTCAACACTCTTTTGACCGCAAAAACATGATGATTATTGATAGAGGTCGAGATATTGATGAACAAAGTGTGATTTTGATTGAAAATGGGAAATTTTTAGGAATTGGATATTTTAATCTAAATCACCAGATCAATAATATTGATATTCTGAAATCTATTATTACACCTATGCACCATGATAGTGATGCTCAGCATATCATACAAAGTTATGTACGACAACATAAAAGATTAAAAGTAGTTCCTCTTGGAGAAAAATAAAATTAGCTCTTAATGGTAACATTTCTCACTTTCAAGATACTTACAAGTAAACAAAGAATATTTTATGTTGAGAGCTATTATAATTAGTCTACTTCTTTTATTACCCCTTTTATGTATTTCCCAAGAAAATTACAATTTCAAGAGTTCAGTTGTAAGCAAAGCTGATTTAGAAGGAACTCGTTATCTAAGGGATACAACAGCAAATGCTTTTTACATTTATGAAAAAGGGTATAGTCGCATAGAGAGTGAAGGAAATTATGGACTATTAACAGATTATAGCGGAAAAATTAAAATCTTAAACAAAGAAGGGTTTGATCAAAGCACCTTCGAGATATTATTATATCGAAATAAAAACAGAAAAGAAGTTTTTAGAAATCTTATCGCTTTTACACATAATCTAGAAAATGGAAAAATCGTAAAAACACAACTAGAAGAAGATAAAATCTATAGAGAAAAATACGATGAAAATTATACGTTGGTAAAATTTACTTTCCCTAACATCAGACCTGGCTCTGTAATCACCTATTCTTATCAAACAGAATCTCCATTTCGTTTTAATTTTAGAGGATGGGATTTTCAGGACGACATCCCTAAAATTTATAGTGAGTATATAGCAGATCTTCCAGGTAATTATGTATATAACATTAGATTAGTTGGTGCTCAAAAACTAGATACCGAAGAAAATTCAATTAAGAAAGATTGTTTTGATATTGGTTATGGCAGAATCGCTGATTGCGCGCATAGCAAATATGTTATGAAAAACATTCCCGCCTTTAAAAAGGAGAAATTCATGACTGCGAAGAAAAATTATTTTTCTAGAATTGAATATGAATTAAAAGAATTCAAAAATTTCGACGGTACTAAAACAAAATATACTTCAACTTGGAAAAGTGTTGATAAAGAACTAAAAACCAAACGAACTATTGGGCAACAGTTAAAAAAACTTAATGCTACTAAAAATGTTCTTCCAGATTCTATTAAGAATATGCCTTACGGCTTGGATAAAGCAAAATCCATATACAAATATATAACCACCCAATATAACTGGAATGACGAATATAAAATTTTTACAGATGTAGATATTAAAGAGGTTATGGACACCAAAGTAGGAAATGTGGGTGAAATTAACGTATTGCTGCATAATGTATATAAACAACAAGGGTTTTCTGCAGCACCGGTTTTATTATCGACCAGAAATAATGGCTATGCCACAAAACTTCATCCTATTCTTTCAGATTTTAATTATTTAATTGTACAATTAGAAATTGACAAACAGAACTATCTTTTAGATGCAACTGAAAAAACATTACCATTTGATCAGATTCCTTTTAGATGTTTAAATCAATATGGAAGACTTTTAGATTTTAAAAACGGAAGTTCTTGGATAGACGTTAAGCCTAAAAAACGTTCCTCCTACTATTATAGAGAAAAGCTTACACTAACAGAAGATCTAAGTCTAAAAGGTATTGGAAAATATACATATGTTGGATATCACGCAAATGCAAAAAGAAAAACATTAGATCGAATATCCGAAGAAAAATACATCCAAAACATTCTAAATACAGAAGAGAACCTTTCTGTAGTTAAAGCAACTGTTCAAAATCTAAAAGAACTGGAAAAACCTTTTATAGAAGAAGTTCACTTTATAAAATCTACTGAGAACATAGAGGATATTATTTATGTAAAACCATTTACAAAAATATTTTTTAAAGAAAACCCTTTTAAACTTAGTGAAAGAACATATCCAGTAGATTTCGGATATAAAGATTCTTTTACATATATAACGTATATAGAAATTCCAGATAATTATGAATTTCAAGATATTCCGAAAAACCTAAACTATGCATTACCTGGAAAGTCCGGAAAACTAAGTCTTGATTTTAATTTACAAGGCAACCAACTTTTAATCAATCATACTATTACATTTTTATCATCCTATTATCCGGTAGATTATTATAGTGCATTAAAGGAATTCTTCAATTTAATTGTGGATATGGAAAACAACACCTTAATTGCAATCAAAAAAACAAGTTAATTTTTTAGTATTTTCGTTAAAACAATCAATTTTGAAGGATAATTCCAAACATAAAACCTGGAAACACAAACTACACGAAGTTATTTATGAAGCAGACACAAAAGCAGGAAAATMTTTTGATCTGATTATTCTAATTATCATTCTCGCCAGTATCGTACTTGTGATGTTGGAGAGTGTATCCTACATAAATACCAAATACGCTTCCTTATTCAATATTCTCGAATGGATTATCACTATAGTATTTACCATTGAATACATTTTGAGAATTATATCTATCAACCAACCAAAAAAATATATATTTAGCTTTTATGGTATTATTGATTTATTATCTACCATACCAAAATATCTTTCTATTTTATTTGTTGGTACACATGCATTGGTTGCGCTTCGTGCACTGCGCTTGCTTAGAGTCTTCAGAATATTAAAATTAGCTCGTTTTATTGGAGAATCTAATAACCTTGTTAAAGCATTGAAAGCGAGTAGAGCTAAGATATCTGTCTTCATGTTTGCTGTTTTAATTGTGGCTATAATCTTAGGAACGGTAATGTATCTGGTAGAAGGTCCAGAACATGGTTTTAATAGTATCCCCAGAAGCGTATATTGGTGTATCGTAACACTTACTACAGTCGGATATGGAGATATCTCACCAGAAACTCCTTTAGGTCAATTTATTGCATCAATAGTAATGATTTTAGGTTATGGAATTATCGCCGTACCTACAGGTATTGTGAGTGCAGAGTACACACAACAGGTCAAAGAGAACTCCACTAATCTAAATACACAACATTGTGCAAATTGCTCAGAAAGTAATCATCTAGACGGTGCTAAATATTGCCATAATTGCGGACATACTTTATTCAATGACTAATCATCATACTCTCATCGTTGTGGTTGGTCCTACAGCCATCGGAAAAACAAGTTTAAGTATAAAACTTGCTGAACATTTCAATTGTGAAATTGTATCTGCAGATAGTAGGCAGTTTTTCAAAGAAATGCGAATCGGTACAGCAGTTCCAAGTGCAGATGAATTACAACAGGCAAAACATCATTTCATACAACATAAAAGTATTCAAGAAACATATTCTGTAGGGGATTTTGAAAAAGATGCAATTGATAAACTAAACACACTCTTTAGGACAAACAACTATGTTGTTTTAGTAGGTGGATCTGGATTATACGTAGATGCGGTCACGAAAGGCTTAGATACTTTTCCTGAAGTATCTCCAGATATTAGGAAACGGTTGCAAACGCAGTATGAAACTGAAGGAATTGATAGGTTACAAATGCAACTCAAAGAGTTAGATCCTTCATATTATCAAAGAGTTGATCTTCAGAATACGCATCGTGTGATGAGAGCTCTAGAAGTTTGCTTGAGCAGTGGAAAACCTTATTCATCTTTTATTACCCAAACTCATAAAAAACGCCCTTTTAAAATTATTAAAATTGGAATTACAGCAGAAAGGGAAATCATTTATGATAGGATTAATCAAAGAGTTGATATGATGGTTGAAGAAGGGCTTTTAGAAGAAGTGAAAAAATTATATCCTCATAAAAAATTAAATGCCTTAAACACCGTTGGTTATAAAGAAATCTTCAACTATATGGATGGTACCTGGGATTTGGATTTTGCAATTTCCGAAATCAAAAAAAACACAAGACGTTTCGCAAAAAGACAACTTACCTGGTTTAGAAAAGATGAAGAAATTAATTGGTTTGATTATTTAGAACCAATAGAAAATGTGACTAGAGTTATTGAAACTATCAATACAAATGAAGAATAATTAAATTTAAAATTTTAATCTTTAAAACACTCGAAAATTCAAATAAATACTTTATCATAAAAAACCGCTTCAGAATAATTTCTGAAGCGGTTTTTTGATTGTGCTATATTACCGTTATTTAGTTGTTTTTAAGATTCATCACTTCGAACTACTAATCTAAATCCTTCTCCGTGAATATTTAAAATCTCTACGTTCTCATCTTTCTTTAAATATTTTCTAAGCTTAGCGATATACACGTCCATACTTCTAGAAGTAAAATAATTATCATCTCTCCATATTTTGGTAAGCGCTAGCTCTCTTGGCATTAAATCATTAAGATGCAATGCTAACAAACGTAGTAATTCATTTTCTTTAGGGGATAATTTGATAGGATCTTCTTCTCTAAAAGTTAAAAATCTAAGCTTGGAATTTAAGTGGAACCCACCTATTTTAAATTCAAACTGTTTACTATCTGCAACAGACTCTGTGCTCTTACGTTGCATTATCGCTTGTATCTTCATTAAAAGTACTTCGCTATCAAATGGCTTATTAAGATAATCATCTGCTCCAACCTTATATCCTTTAAGCACATCTTCTTTCATTGCCTTAGCAGTTAAGAAAATAATAGGAACTTCTTCATTTTTATCCCTAATTTCTTTTGCTAAAGTAAATCCATCTTTATAAGGCATCATAACGTCTAGGATACACATATCATAGTCGTCCTTTTTAAACTTTTCGAAGCCTTCCATACCATTTTTAGCATGTACAACATCATAATCATTCATAACAAGATAATCCTTTAATACAGTTCCAAAGTTTGGATCATCTTCTACAAGCAAAATCTTTTTGTTTTCTGTTTCCATAATTTAAGATATTAACGGTAATTTAGTTATAAATGTGGAGCCTTTTCCCCTTTCACTCTCCACCCATATTTGACCATGATGGTCATCTATTATTCGTTTTACATATGTTAATCCAAGTCCGTGACCTTTTACATTGTGCAAATCTCCTGTGTGTTCTCTAAAGAACTTTTCGAAGATTTTTTTCTGTGCTACTTTGCTCATTCCCACTCCTTGGTCACGTATTTTTAGTACAATACTATTTTTTACATTTTCAGTATAAATATCAATTTTTGGTGCTCCTTCCGAGTACTTAATCGCATTATCTAACATATTCACTACTACATTTGTCATATGACTTTCATTTGCTAAAAAAGAAGACTTTAATGCTCCCAAATGAGTCTTGATATAGCCTTCTCTATTTTCAACTATTAAAGAAACATGAGTTATAGCATCTTCAATAATTTCATGCAATTCAAGCCTCTCCTTTTTGATATTTAGCTCATTTTTCTCTAACTGTGAAATCCGCAATACATTTTCTACTTGCGTAAGCATTCTTTTATTTTCCTCACGAATCATTATCATATAACGCTTACGCTTTTCTGGATCCCCAGATATTTTTGGGTTTTTAATCGCATCTAACGCCAAATTAATTGTTGCTATTGGCGTTTTAAGCTCATGCGTCATATTATTGATAAAATCCGTTTTAATTTGCGATATCTGTCGTTGTTGCAAAAGTTGAGATAAAGCACTCGAATATGCTACAACAATTACCAACGTAAAAATAATCGACAAAATCGCCATCCCTTTAATTGTCGATAATATGTATCGATTCTTACCTGTAAAATTCACATAGAGTTGATACAAGCTTGAACCATCTTCATTATTAACAAAAAGAGGTACGGCAAATGTATTACCATCACTTTCAGTTGCACTAAAATCTTCAGAACGTACACGAGTTGCCAATGCATTACTGTATATAGCATACTCAAAATCAACTTTCATATCTCGTTCAGCCAATTCTTTTTTTAGTAACTTTTCTACTTCTTCCTTTTTCACACGACGATGAATTGGAATAAAATTAGCTAATTGATCTATGACTATTTCATAATCTCTCCTTTGCAAATCGGTAAGCGTACTTAGCCTATCCAGCTTTGATTTTGATCTTTGCTTAGCTTGATAACTCTTTTTCTTGTCATCAATTATTTCTGCATTTCGATTTAATATATCTTTTAATCTTACTGTATCAATATTAAAATCTATAAAAGAAGAAAACAGTTTAGAATCTTCTTCTAGGACACCATCACCAAAAGCAAATGATCCTTTATCAAAACCTATGTCTAAGAGCTGCTGTATTGTCTTGCTATCAGGTTGTTTTATACTATCCAAAATCTCTTGTAACGGATAGTACATTTCTTCAAACTCTCTGTATTCAATTTTATTGGAGACAGATATCAATATTTGCTTTGCATTGAAAGAAAATTGCTCTCTGTTATTCTCTACGGTATTCTGAATCCAATATCCCTGAACAAAAATAATCCCGATTAATGACAAACTCATCAAGAGGATCAGTAAAGCGAATAACCTTTTATTCATAGGTCAAAAGTAAGACTTTAACATTTAGCTACTTTAGGGTTTAACCAAATGTTAACAAAATGAAAGATTGTGAAAATAAGGTAATCAAACAATAAGTTTATTATGAATTTTATTAACTTGAAGCCAAGTTTCCTCTAAATCTACATTATTTATAACAAAATCTGCTAATGGAATCTTTTGAGAATCTGTCCATTGATTTTTTAACCTGGCAATAACCTCAGATTTCGTAGAATTATCCCTTTCTAAAACTCTATTTATTCTTATCTCTTCAGGAGCTGTAATTAAAATTGTATGATCACATTTTTTGTAGCCTCCGTTTTCAAATAAAATTGCAGCTTCTTTAATCACATATGTAGATTTTTGGTTATCCTTCCAAACCAAAAAATGATTCGCTACCGCTGGATGGACAATACTATTTAGCTTTTCTAATAGTTGTTTATCATTAAATACAAGATCAGCAATATGCTTTCTATTTAATTTACCATCTATATAGGACGCTTCCCCTAATAATTCTATAATTTGATTTTTAACTTGTATATCTTTATGCATCAGTTGTTTTGCCTCATCATCCGCAATGTAAATTGGCACTCCAAGTTTTGCAAACATTTTTGCCACTGTTGATTTACCACTACCAATACCTCCTGTTAATCCAACTACAATCATCTTTTAGTTTAGAATTACAAATTGTACTTGTTTATCCTGTAACCTCACATCATGAATAGATTCTGGCATATCTACAAGCTCTAAAATCAAAAAAGGACTATCTGCTGACACTTTATTATAATCGGCAATAACTTTAAAATCCCTTAAGCTAATCTCACTATATTTATCAAGTCCAACTCTATAGACGACTTTTACTTCCTTTGGAAATATCTTGATTTCTTTTCCTTCTGGAATATTCATAAGTGTAATCGGAATTTCCTGACTTCCCTCAGTAAATTTACTAACTGCAATACTTGCCTCCACTTCTTCTGGAGAAACAACTACTCTAGACGGCAAACTATCTATTTTTATGGCTAAAGTCGTTTTATAATCTGTGTTTAACCCTTCAAGCTTTAGATCCTCAGTAATCACATAGTTTATGGTATCGATTGTATTTTTGGGACCGTTTATAGTGATTGAATCAGGATTAAGAACAACTCCTTTATCACTTCCATAACCAGCGGCATATAACAGTTCTTTAGATACCTTTATTGGGATTTTCTTTTCCAAATTAATATCTAGTTTAACCCTTAATGAGTCTTTCTGAACAGCTAGAATTCTACCTTTAAAATTTAATTTATCCTTTAATGATTGGTCCGATTTGTCCACAGAAAAATAATATTCTCCCTCAGAACCTTCTATTGCTTTAGCAATATCAAGCTGCAATTTTGGTTTACTCCAGGTATGATTTATAAGCCTAAAGCCATTACCGTTAAGGATCAGTTTTAAGGTTTGGTCACTATCATCGTGTAAAATTCTATCCTTAGGTATATTGGTATATTGAATATCCACCTCGACCTCTTGGGTATAATTTTTAGAAAACTGTATAAACAACCAAAGAAGAGATGTAAACACTAAAAAGAACAGAAATGTTTTTACATTATTCCTTTTTAAAGAAAATCGACTTAATTTATTTTTAGCCATATAGTATTACTTTGAAAAAAACAGCTTTTTAAACTTCTGTTCAGGATTCTTTTTCAAAAGATGAATATAATAATAAGATTTTAGGAATCCTGTTCCATAACCATAAAACTGAACAAATACGGCTACCAAAGCTTTCATTCCTATAGAAATACTCTTATAACTTACTGTTGCATCTATAAAAACGACCCCAAAATATAGTATCAATAGTCCCAAGAAATACCAATAGCCTACTATCATAGTGAGCAAGGAAAACAAAATATACCCCAAAAACAGTGTTGGAAACCAATATGTAATCTTTGCTGTATCTGGATGCCATAAATTAAGTATAGGCCGCACTTTACCAAATTTATTTACTTGAATGTAAAATTTATTCCAAGAAATTCTTCGTTTATGAAAAACTTTAGCGTTTGGAATAAGAGCGGTCTCATATCCTAATTTCCACAATCTGATGGTAAGATCTGGATCTTCTCCAGGATGGATATTTCCAAAACCATTAGATGCAGCAAAAGCATCTTTTGAAATTCCCATATTAAAACTTCTGGGTTGAAACTTATCTAGTGTTTTTTTTCTTCCCCTTATACCTCCAGTAGTAAGATATGATGTCATACTATAACTTATCGCTTTCTGTAAATCTGAGAAATCTTTATGAGCATCATCGGGACCTCCAAAACAATGAACAAATCTTTTAGAAAGAAAATCATGTACCTCTCTCAGATAATTTTCCGGAAGTATTACATCACTATCTAATATTAGAAAATAGTTCCCTTTTGCTTTACGCATGCCATAATTCCTAGAATCTCCTGGCCCTGTATTTGGTTTTTGATAGTAACTAATCTGCAATTGTTTTTCATAAGATCTCACAATACTTTCGGACGTTTCAGAAGAACCATCTTCTATAATCACCACTTCATAAGAGTGATCATAATCTAAATGTATCATGCTTGCTAACAGTTCATCTATTTCATTAGGTCTATTAAAAACAGGTACTATAAAAGAAAAAGAAATATTCATGAGGCAAATGTAAATAAAGAAAAAATCCTAATATTAACTGTAACCAGTATTTTTATTCTGGTTACAGTTAATAGTGCAAAATAAAAAAGCTTAATCCTTATCGAATTAAGCTTTTTACAATATTGTAAATTATATTATTCTTCATCTACAAATTTTTCCATAACCATCTGACTTACTCCCATATTTGAGAATCCTCCATCATGATATAGGTTTTGTAGGGTTACTTTTTTAGTTAAGTCAGAAAACAATGTTATCGTATAATCCGCACATTCATCAGCAGATGCGTTTCCTAATGGTGACATTTTATCAGCATATTCTATAAATCCATCAAATCCTTTTACTCCTTTACCAGCTGTTGTAGGAGTTGGAGACTGAGAAATTGTATTCACTCTTACCTTTTTATCTCTTCCAAAGAAATACCCAAAGCTTCTTGCAATGGATTCAAGATATGCCTTATTATCAGCCATATCGTTATAATCAGGAAATACTCTTTGTGCTGCCATGTAGGTTAATGCAACTATACTTCCCCATTCATTCATTGCTTCTTTTTTATACAAGGTCTGCATGGTTTTATGAAAAGACAAGGCAGATACATCCCAACCTTTTTCACTCCAGTCATAATTTAAATCTGTATAGTGACGCCCTTTTCTGACATTCACAGACATCCCTATAGAATGCAATACAAAATCTAGTTTTCCTCCTAAAATCTCCATAGATTTTTCTACCAGATTCTCTAAATCTTCTAGTGAAGTGGCGTCTGCAGGTATAATCTGAGAATTAGTTTTTTCTGCTAATTCTTTAATTGCTCCCATTCTCATAGCAACTGGAGCATTGGTTAACACAAAGCTACCTCCTTCTTCATAAACACGTTCTGCTGTTTTCCAAGCGATTGAATTTTCGTCTAGTGCGCCGAATATAATTCCTCTTTTGCCTTTTAATAAATTGTATGACATTTACTACTAAATTATAATATGATTTATGAGTGGTAAAGATAACAAAACGACCTTAATCAAAATGACACTCTACCAATTTTCGTTTTAATTATGTAATAATGATTTTGCATGAGTTAATGCAGAATCAGAAATTTGTTTTCCTCCTATCATCTCTGCAATCTCACGAATTCGATCTTCTTCATTTAGCAACTTCAATCTAGTCACTGTAGTATCATTTACATCTTCTTTAAATACTTTATACTGACTTTGCCCGTTTGCAGCGATTTGGGGTAAATGAGTAATACTAAACACTTGAAGGTTTTTACTCATTGTCATCATCAAATCTGCCATTTTATGGGCTATTTCTCCAGATACACCTGTATCAATTTCATCAAAAATTATCGTAGGTAATTGTGTATATCGAGATAGGATTGCTTTAATGGCTATCATAATTCTAGACAATTCACCTCCAGAAGCAACTTTTTTTAACACTCCATAAGCACCACCTTTATTTGCAGAAAACAAAAACTCTAACTCTTCTTTTCCATTAGAAAGGTACTTCTCTTGTAATTTTAAAGAAGTTTTAAAAGTAGCATTAGACATACCAAGACTTTTTAAAATATCTTCTAATTCTGATACCAATCTAGGCAAAGCCTTTGTTCTTTTCTTATGGATTTTTATCGCAACTTCATCTAATTGACTTTTTATAGTTTCAATTTCTTTTTGAATCTCCTTTATATCATCAGAAAGTGATTCGGTTTTTGAAACTTTCTCTTCAAGCTCTTCTTTTATTGAAATTAGTTCTTCTACAGAACTAACTGTATGTTTTGTTTGAAGATTGTGTATAATCTGTAATCTATTACTTACTTCTTCTAATTGTTCCGGATCTGCATCCAAACTTTCTAATTCATTCTGCAACGATTCATTAACATCCTCTAATTCTATATACACACTATGAACTCGATCTGAAAGTTCTTTTAACTTACCAGAAAATGGAGCAATTTTCGAGAGATTAGCTTTTAACGTATTAAGAAGATCAGAAATTCCAACCTCTTCCGAAGACACTAAAGAAACAGAACCTGACAGCCGTTCTTGTATTTCCTCAATATTAATGAGCGTTTCATAACGTTCTTCTAACTGAGCTAACTCTCCAGATTGCAATTTTGCCTCTAATAACTCATTCAACAAAAAAGAATTATAATCATGTTCTTTTGTCAATTCTTGTTGACTATCGAGAAGTAATCGTTCTTCTTTTTCCTTTGTTTTTAAAAGAGACAAACCTCTTTTATAAGATTGTATTTCTCTATCGGTTTCTGATAATGCATCTAAAACTTCAAATTGGAAATCATTTGTAGTAACTTCTAAGGTTTGATGTTGACTATGAATATCAATTAATTTGAGCCCTAATTTATTTAATGAACTTAATGTTACAGGAGTATCATTGATAAAGGCTCTGGATTTACCAGAAGGTAAAATTTCTCTTCTTATTATTGTTTCGGATTCATAATCTAAATCTTCATCTTCAAAAAAAGGAATAAGATTATACTTTTCGATGTCAAAAACGCCTTCTATACTACATTTGTTAGCACTATCTTTTATACTGGAAAGATCAGCTCTTTTTCCTAAAAGAAGTCCTAACGCTCCTAAAAGCAAAGATTTACCAGCTCCTGTTTCTCCTGTAATGGTAATCAAACCAGCATCAAAGGAAACCTGTAACTGTTCTATTAAAGCGAAGTTTTTTATTGAAAGACTTCTAAGCAAAGGATGATTCTATTTTATAATTTATTAAAGGAAGTAAAGATACTATAGTTTTAAAAAGTTTTCAATTCCAATACAGAAAAACTTATAACTTTATCTCTGCCCAATTGCTTGCATACGTTGGTGCAATTCTTCCTAAAATAGAAATGGTTTCTGCTACATTCATAGCTGGGCCACCTGAAAGAATTTTTGCTACTTCATCTGCTTTAGCATCAAAAAAGACTCTCATGATATAAGAATTAGGTCTGGTATTATGCATTCCTTCTAAGGTCTTCACAGATGCTAAGATAGCCTCTTTTCCTTTTTTTAGATCATTATTCATAATATCAAGTCCTTCTCTATGATATGAATATAAAGCTGTTCTATATCCATCAAATGTACCTGATAACAAATCATCATTTAGTCTAAATCTGGTTTGCAGACCGTCTTGTCCATTCCATCCTAGTGTATTACTTCCTTGAGCATTACCAACAATATTTTTAGCTTCTTGATGATAAGCTGTTCCAGAGTTTAATTCAAAAGAGTCTGCATCAACTCCCAGAATAGTATATAAATAAAAAGCGACTACTGATATTAAATTAGATTCGAAGTTATTAGGATTATAATTTAAAGGTTGAAATTCTAAATACCTGAAATTAAATTGTTTATCATTAACATTTAAAATCGTGGTCTTATAATTGGATCCATAGACAGGTCTTGAGGCTTGAACTTGTACTGTAGCGTTAAAGCTGTCATTATCGTTTCCTGTTATTGTTATAAAAAAACTACAATCAATCCTTTCCTCTGTACGATAATCTACTTCTGTCCATTTTGTGTTATTAATAAACTCTGCAACAGATCTTTCTAATGTTTTAAAAACTTGCAAATTTGGGTTTCCTGTTTGCTCTGCATTTACTACCACTGTAGCGTTAAATTCTTGAGCATTTCCTAAAATGCAAGAAAAAACTAACGCCACAAAAAGAAAAAAATTACGCATTTCGTAGAGTATTGATTTCGTTAAAAATATCTTGTGCAACCTCAGCTTTGGTTTTTAATTCAAACGCTTTAATTTCTAATTTATGATTAATCAGTGTTACTTTATTCGTTTGCGCTTTAAAACCAGCTCCTTTATCGTTCAATGAATTAAGTACAATAAGATCTAAATTTTTCTTTTCCAGCTTAGCCTTCGCGTTTTCTTCCTCATTTTGCGTTTCTAATGCAAAGCCCACTAAAAATTGATCTTTCTTTACAGATCCCATCCATTTAAGAATATCAGTAGTTCGTTCTAATTCTATAGCAAAACTACTATCGGATTTCTTTATTTTTTGATCTGATACATTTTTAGGTCTATAATCAGCTACTGCAGCAGATGCTATTGCAATATCTGAATTACCAAACTCTTTTTCTACTGCTTCATACATAGATGCAGCACTAACAACAGAAATTACGTTAATAAGACCATGGTTGACAGATAAAGAAGATGGACCTAATACCAATGTAACCTGTGCTCCAAGATTAGCTGCATGCTTAGCAAGTTCTATTCCCATTCTACCGCTAGAGTGATTTCCAATAAAACGAACTGGATCAATTGCCTCATAAGTTGGTCCAGCAGTGATCAAGACCTTTTGACCTTTTAAAGGTAATTTTTCTAAGATATCATTTTCTATAAAGTGAATGATATTAGAGGGCTCTGCCATTCGTCCTTGTCCCACCAATCCACTTGCTAATTCTCCAGATTCTGCAGGAATCATAATATTACCAAACGATTGTAACTTTTTAAAAGTTTTGTGAGTAGAAGGGTGATTATACATATCAAGATCCATTGCCGGAGCGAAATATATAGGGCATTTTGCCGAAAGATAGGTTGCCAATAATAGATTGTCGCTATTACCTGTAGACATTTTAGAYAATGTATTAGCAGTGGCAGGTGCTACGATCATTAAATCCGCCCATAATCCAAGTTCTACATGATTATTCCATTCGGCATTCTCGTCCTCTTCGTCATAAAAAGAGGAATTTACGGGATTTTTTGATAATGTTGAAAGTGTGAGTGGCGTTACAAAATCTTTTGCTGCAGGGGTCATTACTACCTTAACTTGTGCGCCTGATTTAATAAAAAGACGCACTAAGGAAGCTGTTTTGTAAGCAGCAATACCAGCGGTAAC
>NZ_WEKL01000043.1 GCF_019295435.1 Aquimarina litoralis | reverse complement strand
TAAATTGGAATTCAGGGATTCAAATGACAAATGTAGATGCTGATACCTGGGTTTGGGAAACGGATGCAATACCTGAAGGTCAAAAGTTTGAATGTAAAGTACTAATTAATGATGCTCAATGGGCAACCAATAATAATTGGTGGGTATATGGAGGAGAAACTATCGACATCTACCCTAATTTTTAAAATATTGAGAAGATTTTCAAAATTTAATAAGTATAAATTTTGATTCGTTATCCTTATTAATGAATATTTATCCTCTCACCTGATCTAAAAAAAACAGCCTGTTATTGGGCTGTTTTTTAATATTATCTCGATTTAAGGCCTTCAAGCACTCATTGTATGTGGAAAATAAAGGTTAATTGTGGTTCCTTTGTTATACTCACTTTCTATCTCTAGAACTCCGTTCTGTTTTTCTACAAGTTTTTTTGCTATACTCAAACCAAATCCTGTTCCTTTTTCATTTTCGGTACCCATTGTAGAAGAATTCTTTTCTGTTCTGAATAGACGAAATAAACTATCCGTATCCATACCAACTCCTTTATCCTCTATAGCTATTCGAATTTTACCTTCCATTTTTTCAGACTTTACTATAATATAAGAACCTCTATGAGAAAACTTAATAGCATTGGCGATCAAGTTTCTCATTACCGTTTCCATCATAGCAGGGTTTATCGTAATTTTTAAATCCTCAGGAAGTTTATTAATTAAACTAATTTGTTTTCGTTTTCGTTTCATATCAGAAAACTTAAATACTTTATCAACAATAGTTGCAACTTCTTTATTCTCTAACAAAACTTGAGACTGTTCTTTATACATATGCCCCCATTCTAATAAATCCTCTAATAATTGATTTCCCTTATTAGCAGATTCTTTGATCATTGCTTTAATCTTTGTTTTTTCAAGTTCATTATCAGTTTGATCAACCATATCAATTAATCCTTCCAATTGATAGAAGGGGGTTCGTAAATCGTGCCCGATAATTCTAAAAAGATCATCCTTAGATTGATTCATTTCTCTAAGTTTTTCATTCTTGATACTAATTACCCTATTTGCCTCTTTTACTTCTCGAGATAGTTTTACTAAAATTCGTTGACAGAAAAAGGCCATTAATCCACCTCCACTCACTATAACTGCATAAAAAGCAAGCTGAACTAAAGGAAGTTCAGGGTATTTGAATGCGCAAAAGCCGATAAATAAAAAATTCAAAACCAGTAATGAAATGATATGTCTAAAATGAACCAACATTCCTACTGCAAAAAGTAATAAAGACACTATAACCTCTACTTTTAGAAAAAAAGACTCTATCTCAAATAAGGGGTCATTAACTGCCCATATCATCGTTGACATCATAAGTATCACAACAGAATAAACAGATGTACCTAACAGCGTACACTTCTTAATATATGAAGCGATATATAAAATTAGGGCAATAGATACTATTACTAGATTTACAACTCCTCGATAAAAATACAAACTAACTCCTCCGTTATAGTATTCAGCTAAAGCGTCAAGAATAACACCAGGCATCACTATGAAGACAGTAGTAAATAAAACTTTATCAAATTTGAAAAGATTTTTGGTTTTTGGGGGCGAAACACTCATATCTTCTAAATTTTATTAGAAAAGCCTGGATGATTGTGATAATTTAACGATACCAATATAATACGTTTATATTAAAAAACCAAATAATTTGTGTATTTCATCCTTATAAATATGTATTTCATCGATTAAATAAAAATATATTTGTAAGAAATTTACTAAATTTTCCCTACTTTTATTGCACTTATATTCGTAAAATGAATGAAACGATATGTTACCTAACCCCTAATAAGACAAGCACTTACTTTTAACAAACACATCTAAACAATTGATTTTTAAATGTTTTTAATCATTTCACAAAGAAATTATTGAGTAAAACCATGTTGAAAAGAAATCATTGATGATACTATTATCACAAGCAGATAAATCATTTAGTTTGATGGTAAATTAAATAAGTGAAAAAATTTATTACTGCTAAATGTAGATTTTAATAAAACCCTATTTAATTGAAGAAAGAAGGGCAACCATATTAGAAATATCAGACTAGGTAATTAAGCCTTAAGCTACCATTGGGAAAGTAAGTATTACTTTTGTGCCTTTTTCTGGTTCACTATCTATAGACAATGATCCCATTTGTTTTTCGACTAGTTTTTTCACTATTCCTAGTCCATAACCAGTACCTTTTTCGTCCGCTGTTCCAGATGTAGATACAACTTGATCTTCTGAAAAAAGTATTTTTAATTGTTCAGAACTTATTCCTACACCTCTATCTTCAACAGAAATATCCACGTAGTTATTTTTAATACTACAATTTACAATGATCTTAGATTTGGGATGTGAGAACTTTATAGCATTCCCTATTAAGTTTCTAAAAACAGTCTCCATCATAGAGTGACTTATTTTTAGTTTTATATTTTCTGGCAATTCATTGATCAATTTGATCTCTTTTACACCACTTTTAAACTTAAAAAACTCAAAAGTTTTATCCACTACTCTTGCTATAGAAGCTTCCTCTAAATTTACATTAGCAGTATCCATGTTTTGCTTTCCCCAACTTAATAAGTCTTCTAATAACTCATTTCCTTTGGTAGCTGACTCTTTAATTAAATCAGCATATTGCTGTCTTTCTTTTTCATCATTACTTTCAGAAATAAGTTCAACTAATAAATTCAATTGATGAAAAGGTGTTCTTAGATCATGCCCTATAATTCTAAACAACTGATCTTTTGAAGCATTCATTTTTTTTAACTCTGTATTCTGTTGTTCTATTAAAATATTAGCTGCTTTTATTTTCTTGAAAAGTGATTGAACAAATTTCTTACCTGCATATGCTATAAAACCTCCACCAGAAACTAATACTCCACAAAAAATAAATCTCAATATTGAATGATCCTTACCGATAGTTAACGCACAACATATAATAAAAAGAATATTTATCGTGTTTAATATAAAAAGATGTTTTGCATGGATTAAAGTTCCTGCAGCAAATATGACAGTTGCAAAGATCATCTGAACATGAATAAAATTATATTCAAAGGCAAAATCGGGATCAAAATAACCAAGAATAAATGTATAATCTATAGCAAATCTAATAGTATATAAGGACATTACTATTAACTGCTTTTTGGTTATTGCAGAGAATTTTAATAAAACAAGACCTAAAATTAAAATCGACACATTAGTCACATCTCTAAAAAAGTATTGACTCCATCCAGTATTTAGATATTCAATGTACCCATGAAGCGATGTCCCAGGAAGTATTACGAAGAAAAACGGTGCCAATACTCTATCGTATTTTTGCTCACCTAGAAATCCTGACAAGTTCAACTTCATAAAATTCAATTAATTTTTTTTCAAATCGATATAAATCGAAATGTTATTGAATCGACAAATATACCAAAATCATCGACAAAAAACACAATTGTGTTAAAAAAATGCAAAAAAACGTAAGCACAGTACTTACAAAAAATATACACATTTTAATTTTTTAAAATATTTTGTAGGTATGTCAATTGGTTTTCGTCTAAGCACCTAACCAATGCATATAATGATGAAACATCTGCTATTTATAGTTAGTACGCTATTATTCTTTTCTTTCCAAACCTCTTATCAGAAAGAATATCATCGAGAATATTACAGCGATGGTTCTATTAAAGCAGAAGGCTGGAAAATAAACAATCAAAAAACAGATTATTGGTATTCCTACTATCCAGATGGCAATGTTTTAGAAAAAGGACATTTCAAAAACAATAAAAAACAAGGGTATTGGTATTTTTATTCTTCTGAAAATAAACTATTGAAAGAAGGGCACTTTATAAACAATAAAGCTGAAAAATGGTGGATAATTTACGATATTGCGACCATTAACAAAAAAGATCGAGTTACCAGAAAGTTTCAATATCGTAATAATAAGAAAAACGGATACTGCCTTTTATATAAAAATGACAAGCTCTTTAAAGCAGAAAAATACATTGACAACCAAAAAATGGGAGAATGGACAGATGTTTTTAGCTTTAAAAAAGACAATCCCAATGCTTCCTTATAAATGAATCCTATAATTAAAGTTATCATACCGGCCTTCAATGAAGAAGATTCCATAGGCCATGTAATTAATGAAATTCCAGATATAGTTTCTGAAATTATTGTAGTAAGTAACAATTCTACAGATGCTACGGAAACAGTAGCTAAAGAAGCTGGCGCTATAGTTCTAAAAGAAGAAAGAATGGGATATGGTTTTGCATGTTTGAAAGGACTAGACTATATAGCTTCGCAAGAGGTAATACCCGAAATTGTCGTGTTTCTGGATGGAGATTATAGTGATTATCCAGAAGAATTAACAAAAATTGTTGCTCCAATTCTTCATGAAGATATAGATATGGTGATTGGAGCTAGAGATAAAAAACTAAGAGAATCCGGATCGATGACCATTCCACAAATTTTTGGAAACTGGCTTGCAACCCGATTAATGCGACTTTTTTTTGGAGCAAAATTTACTGATCTTGGCCCTTTTAGAGCAATAAAATATGACAAACTTCTAGAATTGAACATGCAAGATAAAACGTATGGATGGACAGTAGAAATGCAGCTCAAGGCAATCAAAAAACGGTATTCCTATATTGAAGTTCCTGTGCGGTACAAAAAGAGAATAGGTGTCTCAAAAGTTTCAGGAACCATAAAAGGTGCTATCTTTGCAGGCATTAAGATTTTAAGTTGGATTTTTAAATATAGTTTTGCGTAATGGATATTACTATCATCGTTGTTTACACGTTAGCACTACTTATCATTTTCTTATACAGTTTAGCGCAGTTGAACCTACTTTTCAACTATCTTAAATCGCGTAAACTGGATAATACATCGCCTACTTACGATCTTTCTAAAGAAGAAGAAACTCCTTATGTAACAGTTCAACTTCCTGTGTATAATGAATTGTATGTAATGGAGCGATTATTAGATAATATTTCTCTATTAGAGTATCCAAAAGATAAATTAGAGATTCAAGTGCTCGATGATTCTACAGATGAATCTGTTCATACAACTGCTTCACATATTAAGAAGTTACAAGAAACAGGACTGGATATTCAACATATTCGAAGAGAAGATAGAACTGGTTTTAAAGCTGGGGCATTAAAAGAAGGTCTTAAAATTGCTAAAGGTGAGTTTATTGCGATTTTTGATGCTGATTTTCTACCAGGTAAAAAATGGTTACTTCAGACAATTCCATATTTCAAGGATGAAAAAATCGGTGTTGTACAAACAAGATGGGGGCATATTAATAGAGACTACTCTATGCTTACAAAAATACAAGCATTTGCCTTAGACTTTCATTTTACAATGGAACAAGTGGGTCGTAATTTTAAAAATCATTTCATCAACTTTAATGGAACTGCTGGTGTATGGAGAAAGAAATGTATCGAAGACTCTGGAAACTGGCAAGGGGATACGCTTACTGAAGATCTAGATCTTAGTTATAGAGCACAATTAAAAAAATGGAAATTCAAATATCTGGAAGATGTAGAAACTCCTGCAGAATTACCAGTGGTTATTAGTGCGGCGCGTTCTCAGCAATTTAGATGGAATAAAGGTGCTGCTGAGAATTTTCAAAAACTATATTGGAAATTATTAAAAGACAAAACTGTACCTTTTAAAACCAAATTTCATAGCTTCTTTCATTTGCTAAATAGTAGTATGTTTTTATTGGTATTATTGGTAGCAGTCCTGAGTGTTCCAGTAATGTACATTAAAAATAGTAACCCTATGTTTAGTTGGTATTTTAATGTAATTGCATTTTTTGCACTAAGTACCGTTATATTTTTCTTTTGCTACTGGCATACCTTCAAGAAAATCCACAGCGGTGGCTTCTGGAATTTTATTGAATATGTAAAGATGTTTTTTACTTTCTTTTCGATCGCTATGGGATTCTCCGTGCACAATTCTATGGCTGTATTAGAAGGGCATTTTGGAAAGAAAAGCGAATTTGTTAGAACTCCAAAATTCAACATTAATTCATTAAAAGATTCTTGGAAAGGAAATAAATATATAAATAAGAATATATCAGGTAATACTATTATAGAAGCGTTATTAATGTGCTATTTTGCTTTTGCATTGTATAGTGCTTTTAAGCTTCAGGACTTTGGATTATTTCTATTTCACATCATGTTATTTTTAGGTTTTGGCTTTGTGTTTTTTAAATCAGTGACTTCTAAACTGTAATGATACAACTATGGAAATACCATAAGTTTTCCATCTTATTTGTAATAGCTTGCACTCTTTTCTATTGGAGTTTTGCTTATCAATTAGAACGGACAGATTTTATAAAAATGTTTGGGCTTTGGGCGGGTTTATTTTTACTCAGCTATCAAATCATCAAAATCAATCCCAACAACATTAAATTTTTAGCAGTACTTGCTTTATTATTTAGAGTAATTTTTCTATTCGCCATTCCCAACCTTTCACAAGATTTTTATCGATTCATTTGGGATGGAAGAATGTTACTTGAAGGGTTTAATCCATATCTCTCTTTACCAGAAAATTGGATTTCCCAAAGCAATGCACCAATTGCTCAAGCACAAGAGCTATATGATGGCATGGGTACATTAAATGGCAGTCATTTCACCAATTACCCTCCTGTAAGTCAGTTTTGTTATTTGATTGCCGCAGTATTTACTGGAAATAGTATTTGGGGCTCTGCAATTGTACTGAGACTATTAATTATCCTAGCTGATATTGGAACCTTTTTTGTTGGTCGTAAATTATTACAAAGGCTTCATATTCCAGAAAATAAGATCTTTTGGTATTTATTAAACCCCTTTATCATTATAGAACTTACTGGAAATCTTCATTTTGAAGCAGTAATGATTTTCTTTATTATCTTGTCACTATACCTATTACAAAAGAGATATTGGTATTGGGCAGCAATTACATTGGCATTTTCTGTATCTGTAAAACTCATACCATTACTGTTTTTGCCTTTGTTCTTTCAAAATTTCATTTTAGAAAAAAATACTTCTTCCTTATTTAATAGGTTTTTGAAATTGATTGGTTTTTATAGCATTGTAATTATTACAACCATACTTCTCTTTGCTCCTTTTTTATCCTCAGAATTTGTTTCAAATTTTAGTAAAACCATCAGTCTATGGTTTCAAAATTTCGAGTTTAATGCCAGTATCTATTATATTATTAGATGGATAGGTTATCAAACTATCGGTTGGAATATCATTGGTACAGTTGGTAAAATTTTACCTCTAGTGACAATTGGTATTCTGTTACTACTCACATTTCTAAGAAAAAATAAAGATACAACACAGTTAATTACTGTAATGATGATAGGCATCTGTAGCTATTATTTTCTATCAACTACTGTTCATCCATGGTACATAGCGGTTCCTTTGGTTCTATGTATATTTACAAAATATAAATTYCCAATTTGGTGGTCTTTTATTATTATCTGTAGCTATACAGCCTATATCAATCCTGATTTTAAAGAAAATTTATGGTTTGTTACTCTAGAATATAGTACCGTATTTGCTATTTTTATTTTCGAAGTAATTAAAAATACTTCAAGAGTTTCATTAAAATCTATTTATAATTGATTTTCAATAAGTTTACTAATATAATAACTTGCATTTGTTTACTGTTTAGTAGCTTTCTTTTTTCTCAAGATAGTAAAACTGTACTTACGTCATTATCTAACAGTTGGGATATGTGTAAATATATGACCACCAAGCATTATTGTGAAAACAATGAAAGTCGTTTAAACTGCAAATATCAGATTACATTTTCCAAAAACCAGTATATTATTTATGAGAACTCAAAAAAAATAGATGCTGGTAATTTTGAAATAGAGCACCAGTATGATCAGGTATATTTCATTAATTTTGATTCTTCATTACAAGATGAAATTTCGGGTATATTGGGAACTTCAACAATTCGACTTCATGATCAAAAAGAAGAAGGCTTTGTTCTATTTGCAGAGCAAACATCTGATCTATATGTGTTAAAAAAATAAGTTATCATCTTGAAAATTAATTTCAAAAAAATAGGAAGAAGATTACTACGCACCTTTGCAGTTATATCAATATTAATTATTTCTGGATATATTTTCTTGTATGTAAAACAAGAACGTTTCTTTTTTAATCCTAAAGTTTTAGCAAAAGATTATGCATATTCTTTTGATCGACCTTTTGAAGAAATTAGTATCGATGTGGAAGATGATGTTACTTTAAATGCCCTCTTATTTAAAACAGATTCCGTAAGCAAAGGGTTGATATTATATTATCATGGAAATGCTGGGGCCATTCACGAATGGGGAGAACGTGCGTATTTGTATACAGAAAACAAGTTTGATGTGCTATTTGTAGACTATAGAGGTTACGGTAAGAGCGATAGTTTTTATGAAGAGGAGTCTGAATTATATAACGATGCTCAAAAAATATATGATTACGCTTTAACTCGCTATAAAGAAGAAGATATTATTGTTTTAGGTTTTTCATTAGGAACAGGTTTTGCTTCCTATGCAGCTTCTAAAAACAACCCGAAACTTCTCATTCTTGAAGCACCCTATTATGCTTGGAATGAGTTTATAGCGAATGTAGCTCCTGTCCCTCAATCTTTAATTAATTATGAAATTCCTTCTTATAAATTCTTAGAAAAAGTAAAATGTCCTATTCACATATTTCATGGGGCTAGAGATTTTTTAATTAAACCCGAAGAACATTCTGAACGATTACAAAAGTTATATCCAAATAAAATTGAACTCTCACTTATTAAAGGTGCTGGCCATAATGGCATTTATTTTTCGAAACAGTATTACGATGAGTTACAAGAATTGTTGGCTGGATATTGAGTTATGAAACTACTCTTATAATTGCTAAATCATCTGTTAAGACCTGATCATATTTAGACTCCAAATCCCGAACTTTCTTCTCCAAAAAAATGGTACTATCGATACCTTGTTGATCTCTTAATAAAAAATCTAAAACCTCTTTTTCAGTTTGCTGCTTCTTAGGATTTTTAAAATTTTTAAAAGAAAAGATTCCATCAGTTGCCATGGATAAATCCTTAAAACCTACTATTGATAGTCTTTGTTCTTGCAATGAGTGCCAAGTATTAAAATCTTCATGTAAATGATATCCCAAATAATCAGGTTTATCGTTTTGTTCGAATTCTAACAAATCACCATCAAAGTAAATCAAACCATCACCAATTGCTAAAAACTCACCATTAGAAGTATCTTCATCTACCACACCTATAATTAGAGTAGAYAATAATTCTTCAGTTTCCAACCCTAAATTATTTTTAGTGGTTTTTAATTGCAGGAAAAGCTTTTCTAAAATTTCTTGTAATAAGACTGCTAATTTTTTGGAAGTTTTATTCAAAAATTCTTTGTAAAATTCTTCTTTAGCAATGTTTCTAAGGATTTTTCCAATAAGAATGGAAGCAAATACAGATTCTTTCCCCATAGTGCAGCCATCCATCACAGCAACTATGAACTTATCAGAACTAATTTTCTCGACTACTAAAAAATCTTCGCAATAATTGGTGTGAAAGTTCCCAATTTTTAAGGTAGAGTATATCTTCATATATATAACTCCACAAAAATACAGAAACTTAATTACATCATTCTCAAATTAATCACTTCTTGTTCGGTAAGTATTCTCCAATGACCTCTTGGGAGATCTTTTTTGGTTAATCCGGCAAAAATAACCCTATCTAGTTTTATCACTCCATAATTTAGATGTTCGAATAATTTTGTTACGATTCCATTTTTGGAGGACATTAACTGTATACCAACTTCATTTTTAGAAGCACCTTCGATATATGAGATTTCGTCTACTTGAATAAAACCTTCCTGGAGTTTGATGCCTTTTTCTATTTTTTGAAAATCTTCAAACTTCAAATTACGATCCAATTCTACATGAAAGATTTTACGAACACCGGTTTTGTGATGGGTAAGTTTTTTTTCTAAATCCACATCGTTGGTAAAAAGTAATAATCCAGTCGTATTTCGCTCCAACCTTCCTACGGGTTTTAGTCTAGCCTTAGAAGCATTAGCTACTAAATCCATTACTGTCTTTGTTTTTTCAGGGCTAGTAGTAGTAATAAAACCTTTAGGTTTATTAAGTAAGACATATTCCTTTTTTTCAGGAGTAATCAATCTACCATCAAACTTTACCTCATCCGTTAACTTTACTTTGTAGCCCATTTCGGTTACAGGCTTACCATTTACCCAAACACTTCCAGTTTGTATATATAAATCGGCATCTCTTCTAGAACAAACACCAGAATTAGCAACAAACTTATTTAATCTGATTTCATCAGAATCTGAAATCTTCTTTGGTCGATTACTTGTATTTCGTGCAGAGGCATTACCTTTCGTATAAGAATTTCTTTTAGGTTTCCCTCCTTTTTTTCCACTTCCTCTTCCTTTTTTGGAATTGTCTCCACGACTCATATCTTACATTTTTTGCAAAGATAGTTGTTTCGTTTTTAGGAATAACAATATTTAGTCTTCATCCAACCAAACAGTACTCTGACGTTCTCTATTTACACTTAACTGAGTTACATCTGGTCTGGAGTAATGCCCTACGGGATCAAAATTCTGACGCTCCTGCAATACACGATTAAAATCTAAGGTTTCTATAAGTAATCCTTCTTTATGAAGTACTGGTTCTAATATCCATTCTCCATCAGGGCCAGCAATACAAGAGCCTCCATTTCCTAATACGTCTGGTGCTTTTTTCAAGATCTCTTCTAAATGAGGAGTAGTTGATGGAAAATCTTCTTTACGCATTAAACTAGAAACCGAAATCACATAAGACCTTGATTCTCTAGCGATGAATCGAGTAATATCTTTGGTATTATAATCACTTCCTGGCCAAACAGCTACATGCAAGTTTTCTCCTTGTCCGTATAATGCGACTCTTGGCAAAGGCATCCAATTTTCCCAACAATTTAATCCTCCTACAGTAAATGCCTTTAATGGATGAACACGAAGTCCATTACCATCTCCTGGAGACCAGGTAAGTCGCTCTTCATATGTTGGTTGTAATTTTCTATGTACTGATTTTATCTCTCCTTTTTGATCTATATAAACTAAAGAAGCATATAAACTATGCCCTCCTCTATCTAAAGGCCTCTCTATAATACCCAGATATATAGCCAGCGAATGTTCTCTTGCTAACTTACAGATAGAATCCAAATCTCCTTGTTCTATAATTACTGCATTCTGAGCATAATGCGCATGAATTTCTTTTTGAATCTTATTATCAAACTGTGCACCATCCGTAAGCGAAACCCAAAAAGGATATCCAGGAAGTAATGTTTCTCCGAACACAATAAGCTCCGCATTCTTTGAAGCTGCCTCTATAACTGAATTTTCTATTTTTTTAATAGTTGCTTTTTTATCTAACCAAATAGGTGATATCTGTGCTAAGGCAACAGTAAGTAATTGATTATTCATCTAGAATCCTGATTTTATAAATTAGTTTATATACTTTTTTAGAAGTATTATGATTTTAGTTAACGAATAATTAACATTCAAAAAACTGTATTTCAACAAGTTAATCAACACATCCTACTTTACGGCTAAACCATCACGTAACCTTAAGTTAACATTAGAAGCTGTCGAAAAATTAAACTATTCGCATTCTTCCACTTGACAAGTATGAGAATTTAACATCAAAAAAATCAATCTGCTTTTATACTTCTAAAGTAAACATATAAAAAGTACTTATTATTCAAAGTTCAATTTATGTTAAAACCAACTTCTTTTTACATAATGGTAAACCTAACAATACATTCTAATAAAATGCAAACTCACAAAAAACTATTTATCAGATCTAAATTTGTCCTGTAAAGTTTAAGCAAACAATATCTTAAAACTCAAACCAAAAACACGTAAAAAATGAAAAAATTAATTGTATTAGCCGTAGCTATTTTAACATCTACTCAGATTTTTGCAAACGACAAAAAAGCTGAGGAAACTAATGAACAAAAATTAAGAAGTGAAATTGCACTTTTACTTAAAAGGCCAGAGATCAAATTGGACACTGATGAAATCAAAGCTAACATTGAATTTATCGTAAACACAAATGGAGAAATTGTAATCCTTACCGTTGATTCTGAAAAAGAAGCAATAGAAGAATACGTTAAATTTAGATTAAACTATAAAAAAGTTGGTGATAATATCAATAAAACCGGCAACAAAGTATTTAAATTAAAACTAAAAGTATTAAATCCAGAAGCTTAGTAGAAATACTAACATATTGCGCACCTAATGAAAGCAGTTATGTAATCAAAACATAACTGCTTTCTGTTTTATTATTACCAAAGTAATCTATCAAGTATCATATTCACATCAATAAGAACGATGCTAAATACACCTGAAACAATAATAAATTTCAGGATATTATGCAACCATACATAATGTGTCTTTTTATCTGATTTCCATAGTGCAATTAAAAACAAAAGCAACAACAATAAACATGCGTAAAAATAAAGGTTCATCAACCCTATTTCATATGAAGTAAGCAATAAATAAATTGGAACACAGGAAGCTAATACAAGAATGCTGATTAATATTTTTGATGTAGACTCCCCATACATAATAGGAATGGTTTTGTAATTTTGAGCCATATCCCCTCTTAAGTTTCCGAGGTCTTTTACCACTTCTCTCATTACTAACATTAAGAATAAAAAAGTAGCATGTACAAAAATGACCTCATCAAAATTCTTATAGTAAATAAATACTGCAAAAAAAGGAGTAATAGATAATGTAGATGCTACAAAATTTCCTAAAAAAGGTTTTCTTTTCAGCTTATGAGAATAAAACCAAATTCCAAATACGTATAAGGAAAAGAACAATACAGCTTTAAATGAAACGTAACTAGCTAAAATAACCGAAAGAAAATTCAGCACAAAATATCCAGTTAGTTTGGTTTGCTGACTTACCAAACGATCTAACATTGTTTTTTGAGGCCTATTAATCAAGTCCTTTTCTCGGTCATAAAAATTATTGATAATATATCCAGCTGCAATAACTCCTGCAGAGGCTAACACAATAACAAACAAGTCTGTATCAAAGAGCACCTCTCGTAGAGGAATATCTGGTGCTAAAATAAATATAGAAGTAAGGTATTGGGCGATAACAATAATAAGAATATTATAACCTCTAACAATAGAAAATAGACTCAATAGCTTAAGAAGAATGAGTTTATTTTTTCTGGAAAACATCGTAATGGAGATGCTTTTAGAAGTTATATACCACTTCTAATTTATAATCCTTTAGTGCAGATTGTGCTTTATCTAAATCCTGGGTAAAACCTAAAATATAGCCTCCACCACCAGAACCACATAATTTAAGATAGTAGTCATTAGTTTCGATACCATTTTTCCATAATTCATGGAATTGTTGAGGAATCATCGGCTTAAAATTATCGAATACTACATTTGATAATTGTTTGATATTAGAGAATAATGATTTTATATCTCCTTTTAGGAAATCATCTACACAAGCATCAGTATGCTTGACAAATTGGTTTTTAAGCATCGTACGGAATCCTTCTTGCTTCATATTTTCCATAAAAATACTTACCATTGGTGCAGTTTCACCAACAATACCACTATCTAATAAGAATACAGCTCCTTTTTTATGATCAACACTCTGAGAAGGTATCCCTGCTGGTTCGATATTATCTTTGGAATTAATTAGTATAGGAAGACTCAGATAACTATTTAACGGATCCAATCCAGAACTACTTCCATGAAAAAAGGACTCCATTAATCCAAAAATTTCTTTCAGCTTCAGCAGTTTATCACGAGTAAGGTTTTCTAAAACTGTTATTTTATCCTCAGCATACTTATCATATATTGCAGCTACTAAAGCTCCGCTACTACCAACTCCGTATCCTTGTGGAATACTGCTGTCAAAATACATTCCTGCTGCAACATCAGCTTTCAATTTTTCTAAATTGAAGGTCACAACATCCGTATTCTGAATTTCTTCCAGATAACTTGCAAACCCTTGTAAACTCTTATTGGATTTAATCGCTTGTTCATCGGGGTTGTCTGAAACTTTTAGAGCACCCTTATAAAAATTATATGGTATAGAAAGGCCTTTAGAATCTTTAATAATTCCATATTCGCCAAATAGAAGTATTTTCGAGTAAAATAATGGTCCTTTCATCAATTTGATTTCCTTTTATCCAATTTGTCTAATTAATTAGGATAAAGTTACAACAATTTAGCACCTAATCCTATTTTGTCGCAAATATACTGTCCTTTCTGACAATACACAACTAACTCACTCTTAATGAACTCCATCACAGTATCCTTTTCCGAATGCGGATATAATACATGCACGTTAGCACCAGCATCCAAGGTAAAGCAAATTTTAGATCCAGTATCTTTTCTATACTCCCAAATTTTATGGATGACTGATAACGTATTAGGTTTCATCAAAATAAAATATGGTAGCGAAGTCATCATCATAGCATGCAATGTTAAAGCCTCACTTTCTACCACTTCAATAAACATATCTAAATCTCCAGAGATCAGAATATTTTTAAGTTTACTAACATTAGAATTTGCCTGTTCGAAACGTTTTGCAGCAAATGGATGTCCGTGCATCAAGTCATGACCAACCGAGCTACTCACTTGTTTTTCACCTTTGTCCACAAGCAATATCGTATCCTGATAATTAGTAAAGTTTTCATGAATTGAATAGGGAAACTTTATTGCATAAGCATCGCTACTTCCAGGTACTTCGTTATGATTTCCCCATACAGTGATAGGACCTTCTACACTTCTACTTGCACTTCCCGATCCTAATCGAGAAAGAAAAGAAGCTTTATTCACAAACTCTTCATCTGTCATCGAACCATTGATCCCTTTTTCTAAGTGCATTAAACAATATGCTAAGGCACTCATTCCACTTGCCGATGATGCAATACCGCTACTATGAGGAAATGTATTCTTTGTTTCAATTATAAATTTGAAATGTTTTAAAAAAGGAACATATGTTTCTATTCTCTCAAAAAAACTTTGAATTTTAGGTTTAAAATCTGGTTTTGGTTTGCCTTCAAAAAATAATTCAAACTGAAAATCATCCGTTGGATGGTTTAACTTTTCAAAATGTAAGGTTGTTTCAGTTTTGCAAACGTCTAATGTAAAACTAATCGAAGGGTTTTCTGGTAATTGTATAGGCCGTTTACCCCAATACTTTACCAAAGCAATATTGCTTGGGGATGTGCAGGAAAAAGTTCCTTTATCAGGTATTGTTGAAGGTGTTTTGGTGATAAACTGACTAAAATCTCCCATAATGCGAAAAATAATTTTGGCAAAGATAAGCGGATATGCGGTTTTAAGGGTAAACTAGTAAAAATAAATTGTTATTTTAGTGATTGACTAACTAATTCTAAATGAAGAAAAAATTACTTCGTATTGGCGTTGCTGTTTCATTATGCCTCTTAATTGGGTTTTTAAGCAGTATTGCCACTCAAACATCCATTAGCACCTGGTATGTAGGATTAAAAAAACCATCATTTACGCCCCCGAATTGGCTTTTTGCTCCTGTATGGACAGTATTGTACATTTTGATGGGAATCGCTGCTGGTATTGTTTGGAGTAGAGGTTTTTATCATAAATGGGTAAAAACTGCGTTATATCATTTTGGGTTTCAACTTTTACTCAATGCTGCGTGGTCCATTTTTTTCTTTGGAATGCGCAATCCATTGATTGCACTTGTGGATATACTTGCCCTGTTTATCCTATTATTGTTTACAATCAAGTGGTTTAAAGTTGTAAACTCAACGGCCGCTTACCTACTTATCCCATACTTGATTTGGGTTGCATTTGCGACTGCATTAAATTTTAGTATATGGCAACTTAACTAAACCAAGAATGAAGGAACAAAAATTTTTATGAACAAAAAGTCAATCGTCTTACAGACAACTTTAGAATTAATCACCAAACAAGGAATACAGGCAACTTCTCTTTCGCAAATCATTAAAGAATCCGGCGTTGCCAATGGAACCGTATATCATCATTTTAAAAACAAAGAGGAAATAATAACTGAGTTATATTTAATGCTTACACAGGATTTCGGAACTGTTGTAATGCGTAATGTCCCTGAAGATGACATTAAAAAACAGTTTTCGATTATGTGGCTTAATTTATTTCACTATTTCGTTAACAATCCTCTAGCATTCATATTTTCTGAACAAATAGCTAGATCTCCTGAAATCCCTCAATCTTTAAAAGATAAAGCAAGACAATATTACGGAGAGATTGAAAATTATTTCAAAACAGGGATTCGACAAAAAATATTTAAGTCTTACAATACTCTTGTAATGGAAGAATTATTTTTTGGAAATGTGGTATCCATTGTAAAAATACATGAAAATGAGAAGGTAAAACTACTTGATAAACATATTAATCAGGCAATAGAAATATCCTGGAAGGGTTTTCTAAGAGAATAAAATTACGATTCCCTAGATTTTATAATATATCCTGCTTTTATGATTAAGCAGGATATATTATTTCGATATGTTTTAGTTAAATACAACTTCTATACACGAATCTTTATACATTTTTTTTACAGCAACTTGTATCGCTTTCTTTGGATCTTTGGTCTTTCCTATTGACTTTCCTTTATAAAAAACACCTCCATTTCCTTTCCATGAAAACTCATCACTGTGTGACTTGATAACTCGCAAGCCATCTTTTTTAGTAATCTGAAAAGATTCTAGCTTTTGATCATATTCTAATCCAGCAGGAAAATATACTTCTGTAACAAATTTAGTATCTCCATTGCCATACATGTAGCAAACGCATTCTCCAATATCCTTTGCCTCAGAAACTCTAACCATATTGTTCTGTACAATTTTCCATCTTTCATTAATTTTTATACCAACGATATCCATAAGCATTGTTCCCTTTTCTGCCAGCTTTTTATTGATAAAAGACTCGAAATTAACAACAGCCGAGATAATTCCTGCATTTTCTTTCTGATTCTGAAAAACAATCTTGTCTAAAGTTAATTTGAAACTATAATTATCATCATTGATAATATCATCTAATTGAGAAGAAATATTCTTTTTATCATAATCTTTTCGTACCAAGGCACCTGATAAATTAACATAAACCGTATTTCCACTATATTTTTCATCAAATAATAGCAAAACACTATTTTTCTTTGCTCCTCTTTCCAGATCATTGATCTTATTTATGTAATCCATCAATAGCTTTTTTATAGGTTCAATATCTCCTGCATGAGCACTATTGAAGCTATTACAAACAAAAATAACAATAAGTATTAGTGTAATTTTTTTCATAGTATATAAGGTAATAGTTAAACCTTTTTAAGATACGAAATTTTACACAAATTTCCGAGAAGTAACCTGAGAACTTAGTCCATTAACAAGCTTAATTCCAACAACTTATTTAATGTTTTTAAATTCCTTGTGGTCGCCTGACATTTCAACTTTCGTTCGAAAAAATTATTATGAAGCTTTGTTTTGCCATAGCCATTTGCTGCAAATAAATAGATTACATAAGGAGTAATTTTAAATTCTTCAGGATCAAAAGAAAGATTATGCAACTCAAGTGTTGCTGCCTCATCTGGAGCATTACACAAAAGCATAAAGTACATTTTTTTATCTTCGATCTCATTATTTTTTAATCGCTCAGCAAAAGGGTTATTATTCAGAATTTCTTGTAATAAACTATCTCGAATAACCAGTACAGGAACGTCTAATCCAAACGTATCTTGAATTGTTTTATGCATTTTTTCTTCTAACATATCAATATCTTCAGATATGTCTTTAAAAATAATATTTCCACTTTGTATATAGGTTGTTACAGATTCAAATCCAACAGAAAGGAGTGCTGACTTCAGCTCTGCCATTTTAATCTTATTATGACCTCCTACATTAATTCCTCTAAGTAGTGCGATGTATGTATTCATTATTTTGATGTAATTGCTTTTGCGGCGATATAAGCGCCGGTCCAAGCATTCTGAAAATTAAATCCTCCTGTAATGGCATCAATATTTAGCACTTCACCAGCTAAATACAAGTTTTTATGATTCTTACTCTCAAAAGTCTTAAAATTAATCTCTCTAAGATCTATTCCTCCAGCGGTAATAAATTCATCTTTAAATGTACTTTTACCTTGCACTTTAAAAACACCTTTGGTTAATTCTTCCGATAGTTGATATAACTGAGACTTATTAGTGTCTGCCCATCTGGTATCATTATCAATTCCTGAAGCTAACACTAAACTTTGCCAAAGTCGTTTTGGTAATTCAAATTGAGCATACTTATAAACTTGTTGTTTTGGATGCTTACTTTTTAAAACCTTCAACATATCTAAAGCATCTTCTGTAGAATAATCCTGAAGCCAATTGACGATAATTTCAAAATTATACTTGAATGCATTTAACTCTATAGCACCCCACGCTGAAAGCTTGAGAATAGCCGGACCACTCATTCCCCAATGTGTAATTAGCAAAGGACCTTCACTAAACAACTTGGAATTTTTCACTTTTACAGAAGCATTTGTTGAAATACCAGGGAGTTCCTTAATTCTCTTATCTTTAATATTAAAAGTGAATAAAGAAGGAACAGCATCTACTGTTTGAATATCAAGCGATTTTAATTTAGCCCAAATTTTAGGATTACTTCCTGTAGCGATCATTAATTTCTTACTCTCAAAACCCCCTTGATTTGTATTGATTTTCCAATGTTCATTTTCATTATAAAAATCCTTCACTACATGATTTTTAAGAATTTGAATCCCTAATTTTCTTGCTTCTGATAAAAAGCAATCTATAATCGTTTCAGAAGAATCTGAAGTTGGAAAAATACGTCCATCATCTTCTATTTTTAATGATACGCCGTGTTTGTCAAACCATTCCATTGTATCACCAGTCATAAATGTATGAAAAGGCCCCAATAGTTCTTTCTCTCCCCTTGGATAATTTTTACTTAAAAGATTAGGTACAAACTCGGCATGCGTCACATTACATCTTCCTCCTCCTGATATTCTAACTTTAGAAAGCACTTCTTTTCCTCTTTCCAGAATTGCTATATTCAGGTTTGGATCGTTTTCTGCCACGTTTATTGCTGTAAAAAATCCAGCCGCGCCACCACCAATTATTATCAGATCATATTGCATTAAACTAAATTTGGAAAATCTGTTATGATAGTATCTATCTTAAGTTTTTTTGAAGATTTAATATCTACAGGATCATTAACAGTCCAAACATTCACCTCATAGCCTTTATCCTTTGCAGCAATTACTTCTTTTTTTTCTAATGAGCGTACTGGCGGATGAATAGCATAAGCTCCTAAACTTTCAGCTACTTTCAATACAGATGCTATATTTTTCTCCGTCAAAACTCCCAGCTTAAATTTATTTGTCGCTAATTTCACCTGAAACAATTGCGAATGATCAAAACTAGATAGTATAAAATGATCGTAATTCCATTCTGAATTTTTGATCTTACTTTCTAATAATTCAATGACTGGTATAGCCGTTCCGATACCTTTTAGTTCAATATTAAGATCACACTTTGTATCTACCAAATTGAGTACTTGATCTAATGTTGGAATTTGAAAACCTTCTTTAGTTCTATATGTATTTAATTGCTGAAGTGTAAATTCAGATACTTTACCAAACCCGTTGGTTGTTCTTTGTAAGGTTTCATCGTGGATTACCACAAGCTCTCCTGATTTACATCTATGAACATCTATTTCTATTCCATCTACTTTATGACTTAAAGCTTCTTCAATAGATTCTAATGTATTTTCCGCAACTAATCCAGCTGCACCGCGATGCCCGAATATTTTCATTGGTTCAATTTTAAATTATGATATTTAGAATATTAAAATCTCTATTAATTCATCTTTTTCAGGCTGTAATAATATCTGAAAGAATTACCTGAGTAGATGGATTACCGTGTTTAGCCAAGCGATCAATAAACCTTTGTAAATGATCACTATCCTTTACATTTATCTTCATTATTAAACACGTTTCGCCAGTAACACGACTACAATGCTCTATCTCTGAAAAACTATCAAGAGTAGCTACAAAAGAATGAAAATTTTTACTTTCTAAACTCATGTGAATGTATGCAGAAACAGAAAATCCCATCTTTTTAGGATCTATAAGTGTTCTATACCCCTTAATGACATCTGTCTGTTCTAAACGCTGTATTCGTTCACCAACTGCAGAAGCCGACAAACCGATTTCTCTTCCTATTTGAGCATAAGACGCTCTAGAGTTTTCCTTTAAATAACATAGGATCTTATGATCTAATTCGTCTTTTACCACAATCCATTGTTTTTTTAGTTAAAAAAACGTTTTCAAGGGAAATCACATATTATATCCCGCGAATCCATTTATCTACTTGCGAAGATAAGACTAAATTTACACTGTATGAGTGAGCTACTTTTACTTTAAATCATTTTCACAAAAATCATTACACATGTTCGGAATTATCAACTTTGAAGCCTTTATCATTGCAGGAATTCTTTTAAACCTAACTCCAGGAGCTGACACTATGTACATTCTAGGTAGAAGCATATCCCAGGGGAAAAAGTCAGGTGTTTTATCCGCCTTAGGGATTGCAACAGGTGCTTTAGTACATTGTTTAGCAACTGCTCTAGGCTTATCGGTACTTTTGGCAAAATCTGCATTGGCTTTTCAAATCATAAAATATGCTGGAGCCATATATTTAATATACTTAGGTATTCAATTAGTAAGATCCAAAACAGCTCAAAGTTTTGAAGTAGACAAGAATACTGAWGATCATATAAGTTCCCTTAAAATTTATTTTTCTGGAATATTGACTAATATTTTGAATCCCAAAGTAGCCTTGTTTTTCCTTGCTTTTCTACCACAGTTTATTAGTCCTGAAGCCACAGAAAATCACATCCCTTTTATCATACTAGGTTTAACCTTTGTAACCACTGGAACTACATGGTGTCTTTTTCTTGCTTTTTTTGCTGCTAAATTATCAGACCGGATACGTAGAAACTACAAAATAAAAAACTGGTTAGATAAATTTACCGGAGTTACTTTTATAGCTTTAGGTATTAAGTTAGCTTTCTCCAAACAATAATTAACAAAATTAAATTATGAGTATTCAGCAACAAATGCGAACAGAATTATCTAAGAAAAAGATATTCGACCAAGCCCGTTCTTTTGCTTATGAGTATATAGATGGTATTGAACATATGGATGTCTTTCCTTCTAAAGAAAATATTGAACGATTAAAAACATTTGATGAACCGTTAAGCGACAAATCAAGTTCAGCTGAAGAAATCATTGATCAGTTACATGAATTTGGCTCTAAAGCTACCATTGCACAGTTAGGAGGAAGATATTTTGGTTTTGTAAATGGAGGTGCTGTTCCGGTAGCTTTGGGAGTAAAATGGTTATCAGATGTTTGGGATCAATGTGGCGGACTATACTTAACATCTCCCATAAACTCTAAGTTAGAGCAAGTTTGTGAGCAATGGCTAAAAACTGTTTTTAATTTACCTATGGAAACAGTTGCTGGTTTTGTTAGTGGAACATCTATGGCAAATCTTTCAGGATTGGTCGCAGCCAGATTCAGATTATTTAAAAATCTTGGATGGGATATTAACGTAAAAGGGATAAATGGTGCTCCGGAAATTAAAATTTTCGCTCATGAGCAAGTGCATGCCAGTATTAAAAAAACATTGGCAATGCTTGGTTTTGGCATTGAAAACATCCATTGGATTCCTTCAGATACTCATGGAAAATTAAGGCTTGACAGACTTCCTGAATTAGATCATAGATCTTTATTGATTTTACAGGCTGGCAACGTCAATACTGGAAGTTTTGATGATTTTGATGCCATATGCAGTCAGGCTAACAAAGCAGGAGCATGGGTACATATAGATGGAGCATTCGGATTGTGGGCTGCAGCTTCTAAATCTCTTTCTTATCTTACAAAAGGAATTGAAAAAGCATCTTCTTGGGCGGTTGATGGTCATAAAACTTTAAATACTCCTTATGACTCAGGAATTATTCTTTGTAAAGATGCTGAAGCGCTAATATCTGCATTACAAGCATCCGGTGAATATATTACATATAGCGAACAAAGAGACCCTTTGCTATACACACCAGAATTATCAAAGCGTTCTAGAGCTATAGAATTATGGGCTACCATGAAATATCTAGGAAAAGAAGGCATGAACACTATGATTACAGAATTTCACACTAGAGCCAAACAACTAGCAGAAGGATTATCAGAAAGCGGTTTTATCATTCTCAATGAAGTAGTATTTAATCAAGTTTTGATAGCTTGTGAAAATGATCAACAAACAAATTTTGTTTTAAACACAATTCAAAGTTCATCACAATGCTGGTGTGGTGGATCAAATTGGCAAGGAAAATCCGCTATTCGTATCAGCATCTGTTCATGGATGACAACAAAAGAAGATATTAACAAAACGATAAGCATATTTACTGAAGCTAAAAACAGCCTTTATTGAGTTCCTAAAAACTCAGAGTATGTATGCTTCTCGATATAATTTTACTTTCCCTTTAAATCACTTTATTTAAAAGCTGGAATCCCTGTGATATCCATTCCTGTAATGAGCAAATGAATATCGTGGGTACCTTCATAAGTAATCACACTTTCTAAATTCATCATATGCCTCATAATACTATACTCTCCTGTAATTCCCATTCCACCCAGAATTTGTCTCGCTTCTCTAGCAATCTTTATTGCCATATCTACATTATTACGTTTTGCCATAGATATCTGAGCAGAAGTAGCTTTTCCTTCTTCTCTTAAGACTCCTAATCGCCAAGCAAGTAATTGTGCTTTGGTAATCTCAGTGATCATCTCAGCTAATTTCTTCTGTTGTAACTGAGTTCCTCCGATTGGTTTATCGAATTGAATTCTTTCTTTTGAATAACGAAGTGCAGTGTCATAACAATCCATAGCAGCTCCGATAGCTCCCCAAGCAATACCAAAACGAGCAGAATCTAAACAGCTAAGTGGTGCTCCTAAACCACTTTTACCTGGCAATAGATTTTCCTTAGGAACTTTCACATTATCGAATATAAGTTCTCCAGTAGCTGAAGCGCGCAAAGACCACTTATTATGAGTTTCTGGTGTAGAAAACCCTTCCATACCTCTTTCAACCACCAATCCATGGATTCTTCCTTCCTCATTCTTTGCCCAAACTACAGCAATATCTGCAAAAGGGGCATTTGATATCCATAGTTTTGCTCCATTTAATAAGTAATGATCTCCTTTATCTTTGAAATTAGTAGTCATTCCTCCAGGATTAGATCCATGATCCGGTTCTGTAAGTCCGAAACATCCCATAAATTCACCAGATGCTAACTTTGGTAAGTATTTATTCCTTTGCTCTTCCGTTCCATATTTCCATATAGGGTACATTACTAAAGAAGATTGAACCGAAGCAGTAGATCGAACACCAGAATCTCCTCTTTCTATTTCCTGCATAATTAAACCATAACTTATTTGGTCCAACCCTGCGCCTCCATATTGTTCTGGAATATAAGGACCAAAAGCACCAATCTCTGCTAATCCTTTGATAATTTGGTTAGGAAACTCAGCACGTTGTGCATACTCTTCTATAATTGGAGACACATCTCTCTTTACCCAACTACGAGCAGCGTCACGTACTAACTTATGTTCATCTGTCAAAAGTTCATCTAAATTGTAGTAATCTGGTGCTTCAAAAAGATCAGGTTTCATAGCGTAAACGGATTATTTTTTATGATATATTCAAAAATAGTGAGATTAATTATAAAATAATCAAGAAAGATCTCAGATTATTTCTTTTTGCATTAAAAAATGTCAAATCTATTATTATTCTTCACAATAAATCTGTTTTTGATTTTTTAAACGAATCCTTTTATACCCCTATAATCAAACTTACTGCAAATAACATAAGTACTGAAAGGCGATCATACAATATTTGTCTACCTAGTTTCAAACTCAAATTTGTGGTTAATTTCCGCATTTTAGATCTGATTTCTACACATTTTGGATACTCTTAACAATATTAATATTTTATTTAAAATATTGATTTACAAATAATTAAATTAAAATATAACCATCTAAATCCTCTGGCATAATTCTTCCAATTAATTAAGTATCAAAATAAAAATAATTAAAACCTGAAATCAAGATGAGAAATTTATTTGTATTACCAGTAGTAGCTTTTGGACTTTTATTAGGAACTAATAACATCACTGCACAAGTGACTTCATCAGATGATGCTATTGAGATTACTACTCAAGAAAAATATATTGAAGTAGCTGTTGAAAATTTACCTCAACCAATATTAGATGCGGTAGCTAAGGATTTTGCTGGAGCAACTATCAATAAAGCTGCAGCAAAAGAAGACGCTTCTGAGTTTAAATTAGAACTTACTAAAGAAGACGGTGAAACTGTGGAAGTACTTTGTGATGCTGAAGGAAATTGGATCGGCAAAAGCTAATAATATTAAAAATATTTAAGATTGTTTACTTATAGTAATATAAGTTAAACTACGTAGAGTGATTGAATTTGGAAAAAGAGGAGTTATTTGAGCTCCTCTTTTTTACATTTTTAGATAAAAATCTTTAGTTAGCTCTATATAATCATCAGTATATTGATGCCTTCCATTTTCTATAATCAGTTCAGAGGTTTGGACTTCCATCTTTTGAAAACCAAATAACATCATACTTCTCTTTATTTCTGAAGCAGGATTCCCTTTAACTCTGGTTATTTTTTGTGGATTTAATCCAACTTTACTAGCAATTCTTATAGTTTCCTCTTCTTCTTTGAATGGTAAAATCACTCCAAACTTACCCTGTTCCGAAAGTAAATGAGAAACCCCTATGAATAAATGTTCAAAAGGCAATGCATCTTCAAATCTAGCTAAATCTCTACTAGAATTTGAAGATTTATAATCTTCTTTATAAAAAGGAGGATTACTGACGAGCAAATCATATTCGTCATCAATTTCCTGAAAAAACTCCTGGAAAGAAGCATGATAACAAAATAATCGATCTCCCCAATCAGAAGCTTCAAAATTATCTACTGCTTGTTCATATGCAAGATCATCAATTTCAATTGCATCGATAGTTTGAATATTAGAACGTTGAGCCATCATTAATGCTATAACGCCAGTACCTGCTCCAATATCTAAAATAGAATTTACATTTTCTTCTATAGGAATCCATGATCCTAGAAGCACTCCATCAGTACCAATTTTCATGGCACACTGATCTTGATGAACTGTAAATTGTTTAAAATGAAATGGCTTAGACATACTCTTATAAATAAAGATCAATCAATCCTTCTGGAGTATTCACAAAAACAATTCGTTTTTTTCTATCAACCTTATCAATAAACTCATCATTCATAGGTATTAAGACTTCAACACCATCTCGATCAATTTCAAAAAGAGCTTGAGCGGTACTATCATTTATGTGCATAATAGTCCCGACCTCTCCAAAATTATGATCTACAACACTAAAACCTATTACTTCGTGAAAATAAAACTTATTACCTTCTAACTTGGGTAATAAATCTAATGGCAAGTATATTTCCGCCTTCATCAAATCATCTGCGTCTTCCTCAGAATCCACATCTTCAAATTTAACCCTAAGCAAATCACTTTTATGAAGTGAACTTTTCTCAATAAAAAATGGAACCAAGTTTTTGTTATAATTTACAAAAACTGATTCCATTTTCTGATAACTTTCGGGTTCATCGGTATCAAGTTTTATCAATACCTCACCCTTAAAACTAAATTTACTTACGATTTTGCCTAGATAGAAGCAATCTTCTTTCTTCATCGTCAATAATGCAACTATTCTTCCTCGTTGCTAGCTTCTTCAGTTACTTCTGCTTCTGCAGCCTCAGCAGCTACTTCTTCCGCTTTTGCAGCAGCTTCAGCTTCTGCTGCTTCAGCTTCACGCTTAGCGTTTACTTCCTTTTCTGCAGCTAGTGCTTTTGCTTTTGCATCAGCTTCTGCTTTTGCTAAAGAATCTTTCTTAGCGCTAACAGATCCTTCTTTTTCCTGAACCCAAGCATTGAATTTTTCTTCAGCTTGCTCTTCAGTTAAAGCACCTTTCTTAATACCTCCTACAAGGTGGTTCTTAAGCATTGCTCCTTTATAAGAAAGGATAGCTCTAGCAGTATCAGTAGGCTGCGCTCCATTTTGTAACCATTTTACAGCTCCATCTACATTTAAGTCGATTGTTGCTGGGTTAGTGTTTGGATTGTACGTACCGATTTTTTCTAAAAATCTACCATCTCTTTTTGCTCTAGCATCTGCTGCTACGATCCAGTAAAAAGGCTTCCCTTTTTTACCGTGTCTCTGTAATCTAATTTTAACAGGCATATAAATTAATTTTTGGGTACTCGACCCTGTTTATAATTAAGTGCGCAAATGTAATCATTTTTAGCAAATTAGCATGACACTTATTCCTCTTAAAAAAAATATTTTAAAAGTAATCTTATACCAAAAGAGCTCTCTACTTATTATTTACGGGAAAAAATCACTTTTCAATAAAAACGTAATTACTTACTTTATTATAATATAATTTGACTTTTTGTGTATTTCGTCGATATTATTTTGTTATTAATCGTATAAAAATGTGATTTTTTGATTCAAAAAATTGCTTTCTTGGAATTTTAATCTTATGTTTGCATAGAATATTTGATCATGGTAATGCCGTAATCAAATCTTTAAAGCCCCATCGTCATGAATAAAAATATTACCCTGTTATTGGCAGTTTTCTGCCTTATAATTACTTCGTGTACAACTGACATTGAAGTTAACTCACCCGGATTACAAGCCACTGTTGATGGCAAATTGTTCAGACCTGATATTAGAAAAGCCATTATCCACGATGATGGAACTTTAGTTATTGTTGGAGATTCCGGCTCAGAATCTATTAGTTTTACCACTTCATCTACAGAAGCAGGAACTTATCGTCTGGAAGCTCAAGCAATCAATAAAGTAAGTTTCGAAAGTGATAACACAAAATATATTTCTGAAGATGGTGTAAGTAATGGACAGATTGTGATTACAGAAATTCAAGATAATTTAGTGTCTGGTAATTTCTATTTTCAGGATTTAAAGGGAAATAATGGAAAATCAATGAGTTTTCAGAATGGATGGTTCTACAGACTTCCAATAGAAAATTTTGTTCCAGAGGTAGAAGAACCAGAAGAAGAAGAAATTATTATCACTTCTGAAGAAGAAGAGCAGGAAGAAATTAATCCTTGTTTATTAAACGCTTCTCTTACCGCGATGATTAATGGTAATGAAATGATTACTGACGATCATGACGCTATCCCGTTTGGAGTTAACAATCCTTCTATATTAATAAAAGCTAGCAATGAAGATGAAGAAATCACCATAGTATTCCCTATTAGTGTTCAAGTAGGTGAGCATTCTTTAACAGGTTCAGGAGATTTTAGTGCAACCTACAGTCTATATAATGATAAGGCTTCAGCAGTTTCTGGAAGACTTACAATAACATCTCATGACACAGACACCAAATGCATTAGTGGAAGTTTCGAATTCACCACAACAACAGGTGTTGAAGTTACTGAAGGAAGATTTGAATACGGATATTAATTGCAACTCAACTATAGTTCGAAAAGCGTTCACTAACACAATGTAGTGAACGCTTTTTACTTTTTAGGATATTACATTATTTCTTAAAACAATCTTTCTATTGATACATGTAAAGGAAATTTTAAGTGGTTAATAATTCTGGATAACTTTTCACTCATTGAACACCTCTTTTTAATTATTTTTGAAAATCGCTTCGACCAGAAGTTTGAACTTTCTCGAAATTTATTTTTATGTATTTAATTTTTGACACCGAAACAACAGGTTTACCTAAGCGTTGGGACGCTCCCATCAGTGATTCTGACAACTGGCCAAGATGTATCCAGATCGCTTGGCAATTGCATGACGAAATGGGAAACTGTGTCGAGCATCAAGATTATTTAGTCAAACCTGAGGGATTCAATATACCTTATGATGCTGAGAAAGTTCATGGTATTTCTACTGCCTTGGCAGATCAGGAAGGTATTACTTTAAAAGAGGTTCTGGAGAAATTTAATATTGCGCTATCCAAAACTAAATTTGTTGTTGGTCAAAATGTAGGTTTTGATGTCAACATTATGGGAGCTGAGTTTTATAGACTTGGCATCGATAACCAACTACAAGAGTTACCAGTACTTGATACTTGTACAGAAACCACAGCTAGCTTGTGTCAAATCCCTGGTGGTCGCGGAGGAAAATTCAAACTACCTACTCTAACAGAATTACATGAGTTTTTATTTGGTACTGCATTTGGTGAAGCTCACAACGCAACGGCCGATGTAGAAGCAACTACTCGATGTTTTTTAGAATTAATAAGAAAACAGGTTTTCACAAAAGAAGAACTGGATGTACAGCCAGATTACTTCGAAAATTTCAAACATGTTAATCCTAAACCTATAGAATTAATAGGTTTACAGCACATTAATCTAAAAAAAGCCTCCCAAAAAATCCAAGAGGCGTTAGATCAACAAGGAGGCTCTGATATTTCTCAACAAGAAATCAAGGAAAATATTGCAGCCCTAGATGCCGTAAATTTTGTGCACTTGCATAACCATACACAATTTTCGGTTTTACAATCTACTACTAGCATTCCTGATTTGGTAAAGGAAACTGCCAAACATAAAATGACAGCAGTAGCAATGACTGATCATGCCAATATGATGGGTGCTTTTCATTTTGTTCAAGCGATTACTAACCATAATAAAAGTGTAAAAGCTGCCAACGAAGAAGCGCTTGAAAATGGAGAAGAGCCAACAGGAGTTGAAATAAAACCAATTGTTGGTTGTGAGTTTTTTGTATGCGAAAACCATAAAGACAAATCCCGAAAGGACAACGGATATCAAATAGTATTACTTGCTAAAAATAAAAATGGGTATCACAATTTGGCTAAAATGTCTTCTATTGGTTTTGTAGATGGTTTCTATTATCTGCCTAGAATTGACAAGGAGGTAATCAAACAATATAAAGAAGATATCATTGTACTTACCGGAAACCTTTATGGAGAGGTTCCGAGTAAAGTATTAAACATAGGAGAAAAGCAAGCAGAAGAGGCACTACTATGGTGGCATCAAGAATTTGGAGATGATCTCTATATCGAAATCATGCGCCATAATCAAGAGGATGAAAACAGAGTAAACCAGGTTTTGATCAACTTCGCCAAAAAACACAATATCAAAACCATAGCTACTAACAACACTTATTATTGCGAGAAAAAAGATGCCAATGCTCATGATATTTTGTTATGCGTAAAAGATGGTGAGAAGCAAGCTACTCCTATTGGTCGAGGAAGAGGTTACAGGTATGGATTACCTAATCAAGAATATTATTTCAAATCCTCTGAAGAAATGAAAAACTTGTTTAAGGATCTTCCGGAAGCCATCATGAATATTCAGGAAATCGTAGACAAGATCGAACCTTTTGTACTTGCTAGAGATGTATTATTACCTGCTTTTGATATTCCAGAAGAATTTCAATCAGAAGAAGACCAGATAGATGGTGGCAAAAGAGGAGAGAATGCATATCTAAGACATATTACTTATAGAGGTGCTAAAATAAGGTACGGAGAAATTACTCCAGAAATTGATGAACGTCTTGATTTCGAATTAAAAGTAATCGAAAACACAGGATATCCTGGATATTTTTTGATTGTAGAAGACTTTATACGCGCTGCAAGAGATATGGGAGTTTCTGTAGGTCCTGGACGTGGATCTGCAGCTGGATCTGCAGTAGCCTACTGTTTATGGATTACAAATTTAGACCCAATAAAGTACGATTTACTTTTTGAGAGATTCTTAAATCCTGATCGTGTAAGTATGCCTGATATTGATATTGATTTTGATGATGAAGGACGAGGACGGGTAATGGATTATGTAATTGAAAAATATGGAGCCAATCAGGTAGCGCAAATCATCACGTATGGTACAATGGCTGCAAAATCTTCTATTCGAGATACTGCTCGAGTTCTTGATTTACCACTTGGTGATGCAGACCGAATTGCAAAGTTAATTCCGAATATGTCCAAACTTGGTAAAATATTTGGTGTTGAGGAAGCTGTATTAAAAAAGAAGTTTAGAAGTGACGAATTAGAAAAAGTAAATGAACTACTTAATATAGCAGAAGGTAGCGATCTGGAAGCGGAAACCTTAAACCAAGCTAGAGTTTTAGAAGGGTCTGTAAGAAACACAGGGATTCATGCTTGTGGAGTGATCATTACTCCTGATGATATTACAAAGTTTGTTCCCGTTGCACTAGCTAAGGATTCTGACATGTACTGTACGCAGTTTGATAACTCAGTAGTAGAAAGTGCAGGTCTGCTAAAAATGGATTTCTTAGGATTAAAGACATTAACATTAATAAAAGACACTGTAAAAATTGTAAAAGCAAAACATGGTGTCGAATTAGATCCTGAAAACTTCCCTCTGGACGACGAAGAGACTTATGCTTTATTCCAACGAGGAGAAACCGTTGGGGTATTCCAATATGAATCTCCTGGAATGCAAAAATATATGAAGGAACTAAAACCTACGGTTTTTGCGGATCTTATTGCAATGAATGCCTTATATCGTCCAGGACCTTTAGAATATATTCCAAGTTTCATTAACAGAAAACATGGAACAGAAGAAATTATATATGACTTAGAAGCTTGCGAAGAATACTTAAAAGAAACCTACGGGATTACGGTATATCAGGAGCAAGTGATGCTACTTTCGCAAAAACTAGCTGATTTCACCAAAGGTGAAGCCGACGTACTCCGTAAAGCAATGGGTAAAAAGCAAAAGGCAGTACTAGATAAGATGAAACCTAAATTCATCGAGCAAGCTGCTGCAAAAGGTCATGCCGAAGATAAACTTGAAAAAATATGGAAAGATTGGGAAGCATTTGCTGCCTATGCCTTTAATAAGTCTCACTCTACTTGCTATGCATGGATTGCATATCAAACTGCTTACCTCAAGGCTCATTATCCTGCAGAATATATGGCAGCTGTACTATCCAATAACATGAACGATATTAAGCAGGTTACATTTTTTATGGAAGAATGTAAGCGAATGAAATTGGATGTATTAGGTCCTGATGTAAATGAATCCTATAGAAAATTCTCCGTAAATAAAGACGGAGCCGTACGATTTGGTATGGGAGCCATTAAAGGAGTTGGAACTGGAGCTGTTGCTACTATTGTAGAAAATAGAAAAGAAGATGGACCTTATAAATCTATTTTCGATATGGCTAAACGAATTGATCTGAGAGCTGCCAACAAAAAAGCTTTCGAAAGTTTAGCATTAGCTGGTGGATTTGATTCTTTTTTTGAAACGCATAGAGGTCAGTATTTTCATCAGGATGGTGATGGAATCACTTTCTTAGAAAAAGCCATGAAATATGGATCCAAATATCAAGAAAATGAAAACTCATCTCAGGTAAGTCTATTTGGCGAATCCAGCGATGTTCAAATTCCTGAACCTGTAGTTCCTCCTTGTGAAGAATGGGGGACTATGGAAAAACTTGCCAGAGAAAAAGAAGTGGTGGGTATTTATTTATCAGGGCACCCATTAGATGATTTTAAATACGAAATGAAATATTTCTGCAATGGAACCTTACTAAATTTTGCAGATCTAGAAAACAACCTCAATCGTGAAATCTCATTTGGTGGTGTAATCACTGGTGTAGAACATCGTACGTCTAAAAATGGGAAAGGCTGGGCTACATTTACCATTGAAGATTACAATACTGCACATGAGTTTAGAATTTTTGGTGAAGATTACCTCAAGCATAGACCTTTCCTAGTGCAGAGTACTTTTGTATACGCAAAAGCTTTTATAAAAGAAGGTTGGGTAAATCGAGATACCGGTAAAAAAGGTGATCCTAGAATACAATTTAATAGTTTTCAATTACTACATGATGTAATGGAAACCTATGCCAGAAAGTTAACCATACAATTAGATATTAATGAGCTTTCTGATTCTAGAATCGATAAACTGAAAGAATTGCTTACAGAACATGCTGGAAATCATACTTTAAATTTTGTAATCTTCGAAATGGCTGAAAAATTAAAATTACATATGCCCAGTCGAAAACAAAAAGTTAATATCTCACAAGAATTATTAACTGCATTAGAGAGCGATTCCGTATACTATAAATTAAACTAGAAACTATTGCCAAATTCTCAATCATAGGTTAGAAATTTTTAAGAAAAGGGAAAATACCCTTTTCAAAAACTTCCTATAAAAAAGTCAAAAAAAACCGCTTAACATGTTAGCTAACTAACATTTACGCGCTGTTAACGATTCCTAAAAATCAATGGAATCTAGTTAATTATTTCCTAAAAAACTGCAATTTTAAAATTTCTCGAAACTGTCATAATCATACACAAACTCTTTTAAATCAGCTTGTTTCGAGATTTACTCCTGTTAGAACAAAATTCCTTTTAACACTTTAAAATTTCCCTTGGTGTAAGAATTAATTATTTAACCGTCTCAAATTATGTAAGATCTTAAAACCCTATTATTTCAAACGATTGGCCAATTGTTTTTCAATCTTATTTTTTCAGAATATAACTATTAAAAACACAAAAAATGAAAAATTTTAAAACCTTACTTTTAAGTATTTTTGCTGCCTCATTATTTCTCGCTTGTAACAATGATGACAATCTTTTAGAAGTTGAAACAAATCAATCATCTCTTACAGATGAGATTGCTGAAGATGCATTAGAGGAAGAAGCACAAGCAAAAGGCTTATTTCAATCATTTAGAGCATTAAGAGAAGCCAAAATATTATTAACAAGTATTCGTAAAGACGGCGGAATTCCATACAACGTTTTCAACCCAGCTTTAAGATTCACAGAAGCACAAAATGTTTTTGTACCTAGTGTTTTGGGAATTGATTTTCGAATTGACAGAAACGTGGTTCCCGCAGGACCAACAGTTAGGCTTCCTATGTTTAAAGGTTGGGAAACCCTACCAAATGGACAAAAAAGAGAACTTTACTATGTAATCACAGAAGTATCAGATAAATTAATGGCTAAAAAGCTAGGTGTTATTTTCGCACCAAGAATGGCTGCTTCTATTGGTTCTGGAGGAGAGCAAAAAGGATATTTCACACGAAGAGGACGACTTGTTTTTGAAGGATCAGTAGATTTTTCTCCAAAAAGATCTTTAGTTACTGGACCAGCAGATGGATTATTATTTGGTTTCCCTCCAGCTGAGGCAAATCCTGGAGCAATTGCAGATGGTAAATGGTCTTCATATGTTGTTTTACCTAGTGGAGTAGTAATTAATGCTCAGCCAGTAGCAAACAGCACAGGTCTTCATGACAGAGTACCAAATCCTCTTGGAAACGAGCAAGAGCAAGAAGATGATTTAAACAATCCAAATTTTGCACCAGAACAAGCATCTGTTGTAATGCAATTACTTGATGGATGGCATGCTGATAGACCTTATTATTTCCATATAGTAACGGATACTTCTGATCCAGGACCTGCAACTATAGAATTAGGAGTATTTGCTCCAAGATTAGCGAATTTACCAACCTTTGGTTTATTCCCAGGAGGATCAATGCTACCTTTTAGCCCAACAGCTAATGGACGAACAACAGATACTGATGGACTTGGAGTACAAGGATTAAATACTGCTTCTTTAAGTAACAGACAAGTACAAGATCCTACAAATACATTCCCAATAGATCCTAGCGACACAAGATATGCTCCAATGTGGGATGCTCACGTAACAGAATTTACTGTTCCAGAGTCTGAACGTCCAATCTTACAGAGCTTTGATCAAATTAATGACCTATTAGCAGATGGAACTTTGATCCCATTTAGAGGAAATGCAAATCCAAGCCCGTTAGCAAATTCCTTATCTGATTTATTAACCGCTACAGGTGCTATTATCAACTGCCCTGTTATTACACAACCTGATGATAGTGTTATTGGTACCCAAATCGGAATCCCTACAAATAACTAATAATAACTCTTAAAACCTATGGAAAAGTTCAGTCGCACATAAGCGAACTGAGCTTTTCTTTTTTACATAAAAACATACAAAAAGCCGACATCAAGTTGTTGAATCACAACGTAGGATGCCGACTTTCGAAAAAATCTTGCTTTTATTGACAGGCTCTCACTTTTACTTCTAAAATATCTCTATAAGATTCAAAACAGTCTTCATGACTATGCACATACCCTCCAATATTGTCTCTTAATTTACTTTCATAACCAACCCCAAACTTAGCACGTTCTACATGGTAAAAAATATCATACGAACCATCTGGAGGCGTAATAGAAGTAGTTTCTCCATCTACTTTATTTTCTTTCCAGACAATATCATCATAAGGAACATTTACCCCATTTTTTAATTTATATTCAATGCCGATTCTAAAATTATCTGCAACAGTATTTTTGAATAATATTTGATTGTGCTCTCGTTTTACCGCAGTACAATTTAACGCCACATAATCTGTAGCATATCCCATTTTTGCTAAACTATTATCCTTTAAGAATCGAATGGTATATGCAATAGGAACACCAGGATTATCTCTACTATACACCGCATTTTGACCTTTAATAATCGTCTGTAAGTCTCCAAAATTCTGAGCCGAAACCGCTTCAGAAGCTACAGCTGCATTTCCTCCAATAGTAACTGTAGTAATATTAGATTCGCTTAAAATCTCTTTGTACTTTGCTTCCACATCGCCAGACGCACTGGTAACTCCACTCGCATAATTAAAAGCTCCTGTAAGCTCTGACTCTGTAGCCTCTGCTGTTGTTTCCATTCTGAACATGATAATCCTACCATAGTTCACAGAATGTACGTATGCAGGTGGTGTACTTGAATTAAAAGCACTTTCAATCTTAGAAAAAGGAACATCTGCTGCAAATACATCCGAAGGATCTAAGGGAATATCCATTTTTATCGTATAAAAAACCTGCTTAAATACCATAATTGCCACTCTTCTTGTGGAAGTAGTTTCATAATTAAATTGTGCAGAAACATCTCCTGTTGCCCATTCGGTATTCATCCCAACTTCTAAGCTCATTTGTTTAGAGCTATATGAGGTACTAGCCGCATAGGATGAGTTTGAAGGATTTACATACCCTTCTTGATATGCATTTGCATTCCACCATTCTAAAGCTTCATCAATTTTCGCCTCCACAACAGAATTTCTAACATCTTCTACTAAAATATTACCTTGTTCTCCAATTCCAGGCAAGTCTAATCGTAAGGTCATCGGAGCTCTAGCGATTTGAAAAGGCTCAGGAAGACCATCTCTCATGGTTTGATTTCCTATTACCAATGCACCAGGCCAAACAATTCCGCTAGTTGGGCGAAGAATTGCCACATCCTCAAAATTCGCTTTCAAGTTATAATCTATGCTCACACAGGTAGTTTCTACACCAGAATCATACGATTCATCTGTAGTAGTTTCCCCTGGCGTTTTTAGTAATGCCTCTCCTCCTGTTTCTTCCACACCCAACAATTCATTTGCATCGTAATCCAAATTTTTGATAAATTCATTGATAGTACTTGCTTCTGGATTGGTTGGTTCTGCTGGAATAGCATCTTCATCTTTACTACAAGAGCCACAAGCCATGCATGTACAAATTAAACTAATCAAAATAAATGCTTGGGGCATTTTTAAAATTGAAGTTTTCATGAGTTTTCTTTTTAATGATTCAACAGCTCAAAACTACTTGCAAAGCCCCCTTAGACCTAATTTTTGGCATGGACAAAGCATGGACACGTGTTGAAAGCCAATAAATTAACCCAATAAGCAATGTTTTTATTAATAAACACCAAACCTAAAAATTCATAGTGTTCTCAGTATTGTAAAAGGGATTTACAAAGAAAAAAGAGAGTCTATATCACTCTACAAATTCACATGTGGATTTTCTACCAAATACTCAAACCTAAAAATCATAATATTTATTAATTACCTTAGATGTCAACTAAATGACTCACTTTTATGAAATTTCAATCTCTTCTTGTAGCAGTATTCATATTTTTTACCCAACTGGTGATTTCTCAAAATCTAAAATTGATTGACAGTTTAAAAAATGCTTTAGACAATCACATAGAAGAAGATAGTGTTAGGGTTGATATTTTAACTGAGCTCCATGAGAAATTGATGTTCTCTGCGCCTTTAAAAGCTAAAAAATACGCAGAAGAAGAACTGAAGATTTCAAAAAAAATTAATTACAAAATGGGGATTGGCAAAGGCTTACTACACTTAGGTGATTTTTATAACAACCGAAACGACCTAGATTCTTCTCTTTATTATTACAAACAAGCAAAAGAAGAATTTAGCAATCGTAATTCTTACAGAGGTACTTTATTTGTTAATTATTCCATTGCAGACATCTTGCGAAGCAAAGGTGATTTTGAAAATGCTATTCATATAATTCTGGAAAACCTTGAACTTATAGAAGAAAATGAAAAAGTGGATAAGGCCAAAACAAAATTTAAGGGGGCACAATATAATAGTCTCGCTACTATTTATACGGAAAAAGGTAATTACAAACTTGCTTTAATTGAAGCTTTAAAAGCATTAGAGCTTTTTACAGAAATTAACGACATCATGAGAAAAGCTGATATTCTAAAACTTTTAGGTGATTTGGAATATGCAACTGAAAACTATAAAAAAGCGCTTACCTATTTTAAAGAAGCAATGGCCATTTATTTAGTTCAAAATGATGAGATTTATTTGTCCTACGCAAAAAACTCAGCTGGGAATACCTTAAAAAAATTAAACCGCATAGATGAAGCTCAAACACACTATGAAGATGCAATAAAATTAGCAAGAAAACATCAGGCAAAATCGCCATTAGCTAATGCACTTTACAATCTTGGGGAATTATTCAATACTGAAAAAAAATACGAAAAAGCAAAAGCATCTTTTATAGAATCCAAAGAGATTACAGAGGGCGAAGACATAAAACTCGGGATTATAAATGCTTACAAAGGATTAAGCAATACCTTTAAAAATGAGAACAACATTCCTGAAGCTATTAAAAACATTAATCAAGCAATCAACATAGCTAAAAAAATTGGTACAATGTCGAATCTTCAGGAATTATATAAAAACCGCTCTAACCTTTTTCAATTACAGAATAAAAATGGTGAAGCGCTTTCAGACTTACAGGCATCTCAAAAAATAAGAGATAGTTTATTCTCTGTAAAAAAATCTCAACAAATAGAAGAATTAAGAACCATTTACGAAACAGAAAAAAAGGAAGCTGCCATTACTTTAAAAAATGAAGAAATAAAAAACCTAAACCAACAAGTAGAGATTAGTGATCTTCGTAAAACTTTATATGCAGGAGGAATGGTTTCATTTATTGCAGTATCTGGATTGTTGTTTTTTGGATTTAAACAGCGAATCAAAAAGAACAACATCGAAAGAGAAAAACAAGAAGAAATCTATAAACAGGAAATTGAGTTTAAAAAGAAAGAACTCACCTCACAAACCTTACATCTGGTTCAAAAAAGCAGTTTTATTCAGGAGCTCAAAGAAAACCTGGAACGAATAAAAAACTCTCCTGAACTTTTTAAAGTCGAGTTTAGACGATTGGTAATGTTACTAAAAAAAGAAAGCGCCGAAGATAAAGACTGGGAAGTATTCAAGTCATACTTTGCAGATGTACACAATAATTTCGATAACAAATTGAAAGCAATTCATCATGAAATCACCGAAAAGGAAATACGATTAGCCTCTTTTCTAAGAATGAACCTTACAACCAAAGAAATTGCTACCATGTTAAATGTGTTACCAGATAGTGTATTGAAATCAAAATATCGATTAAAAAAGAAACTTCAGCTCGGAAAAGAAGAAGACCTCTATGAATTCTTAAATACTTTATAACCTTAAATTGCATTATATTGTAAGAAAATAGTTTTCTATAATTCATGTCAAAGAACTCTAAATACATTATTGTTGTCAGTATTATCATTTCTATTGTAATAGGATATTTCATAGTATTAAAAAAAGAAGCTAATGACATTGGTGAATACATAGACATATCTCCTATCGCTACTCATTTAAATGGAATGGAATTTATTGATTCTGCCACCTGTATTGAATGTCACCCCAAGATTGTAGAAGATCATTACAAAACAGCACATTATAACTCTTTACAGTTAGCTAATGAAACAACCATAAAAGGTAGTTTTGAAAATGATAAAAATACGTTAGTACTGAACGATAAAGTTACTTTCAATTTTGTAGAAAAAGATTCTGGTTTTTATCAAGAGCCTAAGTTTGCAGGTCAGAATACTCCTTTCTACTCTGCTAAAATGGATCTGGTTGTAGGTTCAGGAACTAAAGGGCAATCATATCTAATGTGGAATAATAATGATTTATTTCAGTTGCAAGCTTCTTATTTTACTCCTACAGATAGTTGGATCAACAGTCCAGGAGCATTAAACCAGTTAAGTCCAGCAAGACCTGTACTGGAACGCTGTTTAGAATGCCACACTACCTATGCGCAAAGCATTAATGGAAGTCCGAATAGCAATCAATTTCATCGAAAAAATTGGGTATATGGAATTGATTGCCAACGATGTCATGGATCTGTAAAAAAACATGTGATACACCATAAGCAAAACCCTGAAGATAAGATCGCTAAACATATTGTAAAACATAGTTCATTATCACGTCAGCAAAGATTAGACGCTTGTGCCCTTTGCCATTCTGGTTTGCGCACTAAAACTACAGAAAGAGCATTCTCATTTGGAATTGGGGATACGCTAAAGAAATTTTCTTTTCCTGATTATGATGAATCCAGTTTAGATGAATTAGATGTACATGGAAATCAATATGGCTTATTATTAGCTAGTAAATGTTTTACGCATAGTGCTTCTTTGGACTGTACTACTTGTCACAATCCCCATAAAAAAGAAAGAGGAGATTTCACTTCCTTTAATCAAAAATGTATCGATTGTCATGCTACTTTTTCCCAACCTATCAATTGTTCTGGGGACAAAGATAAAATTGCGAAAATGGGTAATAATTGTATACAATGTCATATGCCTTTGGTTAAGAGTAAAACCATGAAAATACAACTAGCAAAAGACGAAGAGGTTTCTGTGGATGTTAGAACCCATCTTATTGGAATCTATAATCAAGGAGAATAATCAAAGTACTATTCAAAAAAGCTTCTTGCCCAAATTTCTGCTTCACTTAATTCTTTAAAAAATGTAAAAGCTTCGTTCCATAATGGTTGCTCTTGCAAAGCTCTTTTCATCTCTTCAGGATTTTCAGATACAATTGCAAATCCAATCATATTTTTTAAAATCCTTCCTTTATAAACATTCAAATCAATCTCATGAGGATACTTCCGATGCGTGATAAAGATAAAATTCCTTTTCTTATAATAGGTCTCAAGGTGATTGGTAATTTCACTTGCTATTTCTAGAGTGATAGCTGTATTTGGTTTCATCACTAAAATAGCATGTGAGCTTTTAAATATTAGATCACAATATGGTAGTTGAGTTTCTGTCATTGTATAATTTACGATACTAAAGGTAGCTAATTTTTTTTGTTGACATCCTAAAAGTATAAGCTCTAAAATCAGACAACAAAACCTCTTTTAGATCTAAAAGCTTAAAAATATCTTCTATAGGAACAATTTAATAGTATATTTGGTATCAATAAAATCAATACCCTTATAGTCAAAACAAATATTTTGACTGTAAGCTTTGGGAGAAATATTGACTAATTTTGTGAAATTAAAATAGAACAAGAATTATTAAACAATAAATAACTATGGCATTAGAAATAACAGATGCTACTTTTGATGAAGTAGTACTTAAAAGCGATAAACCAGTATTAGTTGATTTTTGGGCAGCGTGGTGTGGTCCATGTAGAATGGTTGGTCCAATTATAGAACAAATTAGTGAAGAATATGACGGAAAAGCCGTTGTAGGTAAAGTTGATGTAGATGCTAATCAAGAATTTGCTGCAAAATATGGTGTGCGAAATATCCCAACTGTTTTGGTTTTCCAAAATGGAGAGGTAGTAGGGCGTCAGGTAGGAGTTTCTCCTAAAAACGTTTATGCAGAAGCATTAGATTCTCTTATCTAAAAAAATAGCTTTATAAATATAGAAGGGTTGACGGATTGTCAACCCTTTTTTTGTAGAAAACAGATTAGTATACGTATATTGTTGACTAGAAAAATCGAATCATTTAAAGTGTAAGAGGAAAATGAATATTCAGAATGAAATTAATAACACCAGCGGTTTTACTAATCTAGAACTTTTAGCAAAACAAGTGGTCGAAGGATTTATTTCTGGGATGCATAAAAGTCCTTTTCATGGCTTCTCTGCGGAATTTGCAGAGCATAAAGTATATAACAATGGGGAAAGCACCAAACACATTGATTGGAAGTTATATGCTAAAACAGATAAATTATTCACTAAAAGATATGAAGAAGAAACAAATTTAAGATGTCATATTATTATTGATAATTCTTCTTCCATGCATTACCCTGAAATAAAACAGCATCATTTAGCATCTCTGAATAAAATTAGTTTTTCAGTACTTGCAACTGCCTGCCTAATGAATATCTTAAAAAAACAAAGGGATGCGATTGGTCTCAGCATATATAGCAACACTTACGATTATTATACTCAAGAAAAAGGTAGTGAAAGACATCATCAAATGTTACTAAGTAAACTTAGCCAGATTATTACAACACCTAAGGAAACAAAAAATACAGATACCTATAAATTTTTACATCAAATCGCTGAAAAAATTCATCGTAGATCACTAATATTCTTATTTACAGATATGCTGCAAGCAACCTCTAGTCCCGAAAAGTTATTTGAAGCATTAAGACATCTTAAATACAATAAACATGAGGTTGTGTTATTTCATACTTTTGATAGCACTAAGGAATTAAATTTTGATTTCAGCAATCGACCCACTCGATTTGTGGATGTAGAAACAGGAGAGTTCGTCAATTTATATGCTGATAATATTAAAGATAATTATCAAAAAGCTGTTAGTTCTTACTTTTATGATCTTAAACTAAAATGTTCTCAATATAAAATCAAGTATGTTGAGGCAGATATCACAAAAAATTTTGATAAAATTCTGACCACCTATCTTGTTGAAAGGCAGAAATTTGTATAATTCAATAAAAAAATGCGTAAAAAAAGTCCAAAAAAGATTTGTGAGTATTAAAATGAGGTGTATATTTGCATCCGCAATAAGGCAATGGTCTGGTAGTTCAGTTGGTTAGAATACCTGCCTGTCACGCAGGGGGTCGCGGGTTCGAGTCCCGTCCAGACCGCAACATTGCAAAAGCTTCAATTTATCTTGAAGCTTTTTTTTGCAATAAACAAAGTTGTGTTGTCCCACGCCAATTGCGTGGGTGGTTTAGTAAACCAATGAGAAGCTTTTCCTTATTTTAGGAGAGGCTTTTTTTAATTCCTATAATATCTACTTCATTCATTTTCTTTAAAGAAGAATCCAAAATTATTTCCTATAAAACACATCTCAAACGGGAAATAGTATTAAACAATACAATTTGTAAGAATATTCTTATTAATTTATTTAATAAAATTGATTATTGTGTTAAAAACGTATTTTTTTACGATAAACTACACAAAAAGTTTGTGCGTGAGATATTTTTTATTATCTTTACAAAGTGAAAATGAGTTAGTGCTTTCATTATCCCCAAAGATGAAAGTTTTTATAAAAGTGAGTTTTAATTTTAGAATAAGCCCCCTAAATTAAGATGATTTGTGTGAAGAAAAAGAGTGCGTTTATCGCACTTTTTTTTATGCCTTATTGTAGATTACAATGCTCAAAATAACACTTCCCAATGCTCCCAAACTTTATTAATGTAAAGAATAATAAACGCTATTGAAACCATAAATTTTACAAAAGTACCTGCCAAAAATCCCAAAAAAGAACCAAATGCTGCTTTCAAAGCTTTGGAAGAATCTTTACTATCTTTTATAAGCTCACCTATAAATGCACCTGCAAAAGGTCCGACAATGATTCCAAATGGCCCCAAAAAGAGCAATCCAACTATAAGACCTATTGAGCTTCCAATCATACCATATTTTGTGCCTCCAAAACGCTTTGTACCCCATGCTGGAACAACATAATCTAACACCCAAACGAAAATAGCGATCCCAAGAGTAATACCAAGAAACGTCCAGTTCTGAGGAATAACCTCTGTAAAATGTAGTAGTAAAAGACCTATCCAAGATGTAAAAGGACCTGGCAAAACCGGAAGAAAACTTCCAATAATACCAATTAAACATAGAATAAATCCAATGATTATTAATGCTATATCCATAATACCTAATTAGACTACCAAAAATCAATATTGTTACTCTAATATTATTTTTTTCTCAAACACTTAAAGTTATGTTAACACAAAAACAGACTGTAACTCATAAATTTGTAGGAAATACAGTACCCTTAGAAACCTATACATCCCCCGAAATGAAAAAACATATCTATATAACCATTATGGTTATCTTCTCCGTATTCTATTCATATTCTCAAAACAAACCAACAACTCTTAAATGTAAGAATAAAACAATTGAGCGTGTTCGCAAACACTGTGTATGTAAAGATATAGAACAGTATGTAAAAAACAACTACGACATCCTGTCAATTTCTTCTTATGCGGAGTCTGGTCTCAATCGTATATACACTCGATTTAAGATTTCTAATAAAGGAAGCATCGAAGATATTCAGGTAAAAGGGTTTTCTCCTGAAATAGAAAAGGAAGCAATCAGAACACTATTATCGTTTCCTGATCTAATTCCCGCAAAGAATATAACTCAGAGTAATAATGATTTTTATACCATTATGATTCAATTTGAAATTAAAAACACCATAACAAATCTTTAATTTATTAGAAGTTTTAGTAATATCAAGTAGTAAATATTTCTTTATTAAACCCATTTCCACATATAATACTCTGTGCAATCACCCCTTTTTACTAGTATATAAATGTTTAATTAACTTTTTTTTAATTTTTTCTAACTAAAAAATTAGTTAAATCAAAAAAATCTATATATTTGTCATTCAACTAACATTTTAGTTGAATAGATATAGTTATCTATATAAACACATTTGGGGACGTCAATTTGGGTCTACTTTATGCTAGGGTTTTATCACTTAAAGTAGACTCCACATTGACATATTAGAAACCAGAATTTATGTAAAAGGAAAAATATGCTTCATTACCTACTTCAAATCTTAATATTTCAGCTCCTATTCTTACTTGTTTATGATATTTTTCATAAAAAAGACACTTTTTTTAATTGGAACAGACTATATCTTATTATCACTCCATTTTTGTCTTTAATACTACCATTTATTCAATTAGAGTTTTTAAGTTCTAGTACTACGGAAGTTGTTGTAACCAATATTGAGCGAACCCTTATCGCTCCTACCGAAAGGATAATTTTTGATACTACTTTAGAAAAAACAACTGCAAATACTAATGGAATTACACTAAACTGGTGGTTGATCGCATATCTAGTTGGTATATTACTCAGTCTAATCAATCTTGTATTGAAGTTTCACAAATTGCGTATCCTTAAAAATGTATCTTATCTATCAAAGGTATTCAATCATAAAGTAATTGTTCTGCCTAATAGTTCTCATGCATTTTCCTTTTGGAACACTATTTTTATTGGAGATGCCTTAACATCAGAAGAGCGTGAACACATTATTTCTCATGAATTAGTTCATGTACATCAAAAACATACGATTGATCAAATTGGAATAGAAATTTTAAAGATCTTATTATGGTGGAATCCATTGGTATACATTTATCAAGCTAGAATTACATTATTACATGAATATATTGCAGATGCGCTTACAGTTCACAAAATCAATCAAAGAAGTTACATCGAACAGTTATTAAATGCTGCTTTTCAAACAGAGAAAATAACC
>NZ_WEKL01000042.1 GCF_019295435.1 Aquimarina litoralis | reverse complement strand
CATTAAAATAGGTAGGGTTGTTTTCTTTTTGTGCCCATAGTATCCAGGCTTTTAATTTTTCCTTTAGAATCTGTAAAAAATAGGCTTTATCAACTATATTTTTCATATGGGATTCTTTTGGCAACCAATAAATATTAGGTTTATCCATCCCAAAATAATAAGAAAAAGTAATAGCAAAATCCTTCTGTGCTTCCAAATATAGTTGCTCTTTTACATCTTTGATAGCTAAACCAAAATAAATGTCAGGAATTAAAGAAGGTAGATTTTCTGAATGCTTCAATGCCTTATCAAAATACAGCTGAGATATAGAACTATCAACTTCTAAATGAGCAATAGCTAGGTTAAAATAGATCTCGGGTAAAAAACTTTTAAAGCCTTCTTTTTGTGCAATCTTAAGTGCTTTGTTAAAATAAGATATTCCTTTTGGAACATCTTTTAGATTTATCTCTTCGGTATAAAAAGCTGCTAAATTATTATATACAGAGTACTGATCTATTTTGTTTGGTTTTTTATTTTGTGCTAAAAGAGAATCTGCAATTTGTAGATGATAAATACCTTTTCTTGCACTTGGAGTGTTTCTAATATTTCTATAGGATACCGCTATAGCATTATGAGTACGTATTATATATTTTAAATCTTTCGTTGGGTCAAAATGTTCAAAAGATATTTTTTGATACTCTACAGCTTTATAATAATCTCCTAAAAGATTATAAGAACTACCAATATAGTAAAGAGCTCTTCCTTTAAGGTATTCGCTTTCATCGAGAGTCAGCATTTTTTTAAAAAAGCTTATTGCAATATTTAAATTTCCTTTTCTTTTGTTATATCTAGCGTAATTGTAATAACTTATTTTTAATTGTTTTGTATCGAGAGGAGTAGCAATTTCTCTTGCTTTATAAGCAGCTTTTACAAGGTTTATGGCTTCATCCCATTTTTTTTCCATGTAAATCCATTTGGCAAGTCTAGTAGCATCATAGCCAAATTGAGTATAATTTTCTTGTTCAGTATATGTATCCAAAAGGTCTTGATAAATACTCAACTTTTCAAAATCAGTTCCAGGAAGGTTGTGTATGGAGTCTAATTGATGTGAAATTCCTTGACCTAATACAGAAATCGAAACTAGACTAAAAAATAGGGAGAATAGAGAGGTATGATATTTTATCAGGAAACTCATTTCAATTTTTTAACTAAAAAGTATCCTAAGAATACTACTAATCCAATCCCTAATCCAACCCATAACATCCACAAATTATTAGATTGTGGTAGCAACGTTCCTGTGTCACCAATCAATACTAAGGATGCCCAATAATGCGGTGATGCTTCTGCGTCTGTATTGTTATGTAAGTAATTAAGTTTTGCAGTGCGTAAGGCCTCAGATTTGGTTTGTCCCTCGCTTAGGTTTCTATAAAAATCAGCAGTAATCGTAGCTGTAGCTTTATCATTGGTACTCCATAAAGAAGGAATCACCGTATTGGCTCCAGATTTAAAAAATCCTCTGGCAAGACTTAAAATTCCTTCTCCGCGACTTATTTTTCCCAAGGATGTATTACAAGCACTGAGCATCACTAACTCAGCTTGACTTTGTAAGGAATTTAGTTCGAGATCTGTTAGTTTAGAATTTCTAAACGCAATCCATGGCGCTATAGAATCTGACGCATCTGCATGTGTAGCAAGATGTAGGATTTTATACTCTTTGATCCTTTTGATAAAGTTTTCTTTGGTAGCTTCTTGATCTAGTAATAAATCTCCATTATAAAATTCATTAGCATTGGTGATTTCTTTACCGCTGCTTTGTAAAGATGTCAACTCTTGAGCAAAATCAACAGGTGCAATACCTAGAAAATCCTGATCAGCTTCTCGTGTTATTTTCTTATTCTGTTGCTGGAAAGTAAGTGAAAATGCATAATTGATTTCACAATCTTCAATCAAATAGTGGTTATCATCTATATCAGTAACCAAAGCTTCAAAAGGAATCATACCCAACATATGATCTGGTATGATGGTTACTTTTTTATTGGTAAGACTAGCTCGTATCTCTTTTGGAAATAAGCTTTGGTAGATATGATGTGCCGTATTCTTATAAATATCTATATCTTCAGCTGTTTTAAACGGTTGGTTTACTAGTTTTCTGAGGGTTTTGATATCTTCAATTAATTGTTGGATATCTCGAATTTTAAATAATTTTTGACCGTCTTTTGAAAGAACCATAATATAAGCATGGGGAAGCTCTCCTGTCGTTCTTTCTGCCATCGCGTATTGAATCAGAATCTCATTATCTGGAACTTCTATTTTAGACAACTCCAAGATTCTAGGTATTTCATAGTTCGAAAAATAATTAGGATACTTAATGCTTACAGAATCTTTAAACTCATTAAATTCTTCTTTTTTGATTTTGAGTAAATTGGCTAACGAATCTTTACGTTTATCTAAAGCAATCAATACTTTACTTTGTAGTTCTTTTATATCATTCTCATGATTAATTTTAGAAGATAATATTTCAGGAGGAAATGATGTGTTTTGATCTTTAATCGTATGCATTAATAAAACTGCCTTGCTTTTTTCCATCAAATAAAAAGCTGTCCCTAAATCATTAGTTTGATAACAAGCTTCTAATCCCATAATGTTTATTTCCGATTCTATATCTCGTGCTAATAATTTAGTGTGATAAGAGAAATCTTCAACCGTCATATAGTTAATTAAAGAATCACTTAATCGAACCGTTTTAAGTATTTGCGTATAGATATCTGAATTATTTTCAATTTTTACCTGTTTTAAATAGTCTACTATTTTATAATAGAATAATTCTAGTATATCTTCTTTATTATTGGAAGTTTGCAATGCTTTAGACTCAGGAGTCCAGGATTCAATTGATCCTTGATAATTTAATATATCCGCGAGTGATTGTAGATAATATTTTTGGGCTTGATCATAATTTTCTTGTTTGGAGGCTATAGATGCTAACCCCAAGAAATAGGAAGCTCTTAAATCTATGTTATTATCTAGATAGTCTAGAGATTTTACGAAACAGTTTTTGGAAGCCTCAATGTTATTTAATTCTAGATTTGCAAACCCCATATTTGTATAACTTAATCCAATAAACCTATGATTATTTAATTCCAAGGCATATCTTAGGGCTTCTTTGAAATAGTATAAGGCTTTTTCGTGATCGAGGAAGAACTTTCTACTATATACTGCTCCTAAATTGAGGTTAACAGAACATAGATCGATCAATTTAGGTTTTTTTTGAGTTTTAATCAAAGAATCTGCAGCCAATAAATGATATAATGTTTTATTAGCATTACTTGCTATTTTTTGATTAGAATAAGCTTCAGATATTCGTATATGATTTGTTATAATTCTTTTTTTATCTTTTTCTGGATCATACAAATCAAATGCTGTAGAATAATATTTAACAGCTAGGTAAGGATCTTCCAGTATCTTATAAATGGTACCAAGTCGGGTATAAGATAATCCATTGAAAATCGTACTTTCTTTTATGTCAAGCATATTTTCATAGGCTTGTATGGCTTTTGTATAGTTTTTTTGAACTGCATAATAATTGCCAAGGTTGACATAACTTCTTTTTAACAATTCTGGGTTAAACGGTATAGCCTTTTTTCGTGCAGCGATTCCGGTTTCTAATACCTCTATAGTTTTTTCTAATTTGTTTTCACGGACTRACCATTTGGATAATTGATGAGCATCTGATCCTAATTGAGTATAATTTTTTGTTTTTTTATAATGTGTAAGTAGAGAATCATATAAATGAATATTGCCATAATCATTTTTTGGATTCAACTGATGAATTGAGTCTAAAGCTGATGAAATTTGTTGCGCCGACAAACTCATCGGTTGTAGTATTAAGAAAAATAAAAGAAGAGACCGTATAATTGGTCTCTTCTTGTTTTTAATAATATGGTTATTCAGTTTGCTCATACTTACTCACAAATTACACAACGTGGTTTGTCAATATTATCGTCATTATCCAATATAGAAATACTTTCTCCAGAATGTACTGGAATTTCAGAACAATCACGATAACCTTGGTTATTACCTCCAGGTGGGATAATATCTGAATCACTTATAACAACATCACCAACTTCTTCGGCTTCAGCTACTTTTGATTTGTCATTGTCGTATGGATAACAATTGATAGGGGTGTAACATGGCTTTTTTACCTTTATGTACCATTCATTTATATAAGGGCATCCATTTAACATCACTACATAAAAGTCATCAAAATGTTGAGTACCTACAGTAGCGGCGTGATTTAGTTGTTCCTGGATCCCAGTTCCGAATGGATAGCGTACAAACAAGCGTACGTAATATTCTATAGTATCAGGGCTTTTACTAATAGATTTTTCACCAAAATGCACTGCATTTTCTGGGATGCTAAACTTTTCTTTTAATAAACTTTCTTCGATTAATACATCTTCTTCTGTGGAGCAGCTTTGTATTCCAATTGCAAAGACTGCGGCTACTAATAGTAACGCGATTTTTTTCATTTTTAAAATGTTTTTTGTTTTCATTATTTATTAGTATGTTTCCCTAACCTAATAAATGTTACTACGCGAAAGTAAAAAAAAATAAAAAGTTAAAGATATCTTAATGTCTGAAAATGAAAAAGACCTACTAAAACTGCTTGTTTCTGGTGATAAAACAGTGATCCAAGATTTGTATATACATCAGTTTCCAAAAATCAGGAGTTTTATATTAAGTAATAGTGGTACTGTTAGTGATGCTGAAGATATTTTTCAGAAAGCTTTGTTACAGTTAATTGCCAGATATAAAGTAAAAGCCTTTGTTATAGAGGGTTCTTTTAGTGGTTATTTTTATGCGGTTTGTAGAAATTTATGGCGTAGAGAATTAAATAAACAAAAACGCATAGTAACAAATGATGAACTTATAGAACGTAACAAAGAAGCCGAAGACATGACCATGGCATCTCTAGAACAAGAGAAATGGGAATTGTTTCAGGAAAAACTCGCTGAATTATCTGATAATTGCAAGCAATTATTACAAATGTTTTTTAAAAAAATACCCTATAAAGAAATTGTAGAAAAACTAGGATATAATAATGATAATGTAGTAAGACAACGTATTTTTAATTGTAAATCGCAATTAACAAAATTGATCAAAAAAGATACTAGATTCAACCAAATTAAAGAATTATGAAGGATTATCCCATAGAAATTGATGATTACCTAAGTGGTAATATGTCAATATCAGAACAGCAAGCGTTCGAGGAAAGACTTCGCACAGATACCGAACTCGCAAAAGAGTTTAAATTGCAAAAAGAAATGCTTGCAATTTATGGAGATGAAGAATGGGTAGAAGAAGATACTGATATATTAAATACAGATAAAGCAAAACAGCTAAAAACGTTTTTTCTAGGTGATGAATCCGCTAACTTAAAAGCTACGATACAAGAAGTAGTGGTTGAAAATCATGCTAGTAGCAGTTATAAGCGGTATTGGTTTATTGGCATAGCAGCATCCATAGCTGTATTGTTAACTGTTTCTTTGTTTGTTTTTAAAGATAATAACTATGATGATTTGTATGCTTCTTATATTCATTTAGACGAAATACCTTCATTAGTAACAAGAGGAGAGGACAATCATACCTTATTAGAAAAAGCACAATTATTGTTTGAAGCTCAAAAATATAATGAGGCTGTACAGTCTTTTTCAGAATACCATCAAAAAGAAACTTCTATTGATCCACTAAGTTATATCTACAATGGAATCTCCTATATTGAGCTTGGTAAATTTGACAATGCTTTGAAACAATTTGAATTGCTAAAAAAATCCAATACACTACAAGCAAAGAAAGCGGATTGGTATAAAGCTTTGGTGTTTTTAAAACAAAAGAACAAAGTGGCTCTTAAAACTGTTTTAAATACGATTACCGCAAATAGCAGTAATTATAAATACCAAGAGGCCAAAGAACTGCTCGATGCTATTGATTAATAGTAACAATAGTTTTTAGCTTTCTCACCTCTTCTTTATATCTTTTGAGTCCTTAACAATCAGCTGTTTTTATGCCTTAAACAGTAAGCAATTACCTATCTTTGCAGCTCAAAATTTAACAAGCTTAAAAATACGCAGTTATGCAAGACGGATTATACGCAAAATTTAATACTACAAAAGGAAGTATTCTGGTAAACTTAGAATATCAAAAAACACCTGGAACTGTAGGGAACTTTGTTGGTTTGGCAGAAGGAAACTTGGAAAATCAAGCTATTCCACAAGGAAAACCTTATTATAACGGATTGAAATTTCACCGAGTGATTCCTGATTTTATGATTCAGGGAGGTGATCCACAAGGAACAGGAGCTGGTGGTCCTGGATATAAATTTGATGATGAAATCCATCCAGATTTGAAGCATGATGGTCCAGGAGTATTATCTATGGCAAATGCAGGGCCTGGAACTAATGGAAGTCAGTTTTTTATTACGCATGTAAAAACTGATTGGTTAGATGGTAAGCATACTGTTTTTGGGAAAGTTGTGGAAGGACAAGATGTGGTAGATACAATTGCGCAAGGAGATAGTATAGATTCTTTGGAAATTCTAAGAGTAGGATCAGAGGCAGAAAACTTTAATGCTGTAGAAACTTTTAGACAATTTAATGGTGCAAAAGCAGAGAGAGAAGCTGCGGCAAAAAAAGCAGCAGAACAATTGCTAGAAGAGATTGCAGCTGGATTTGATAAAACTGAGAGCGGATTACGATATAAAATCATTCAAAAAGGTGATGGTACACAAGCAGAAAAAGGTAAAACTGTTTCAGTTCATTACAAAGGAAGCTTGACAGATGGTACTGTTTTTGATTCTTCATATAAGCGTAATCAGCCTATTGATTTTTCATTAGGTATTGGGCAAGTAATCCGTGGATGGGATGAAGGAATATCCCTATTGCAAGTAGGAGATAAAGCTCGTTTCGTAATTCCACCATCATTAGGATACGGAGAGCATGGAGCAGGTGGTGTTATTCCTCCAAACGCAACATTAATATTTGACGTAGAACTAATGGGAGTGAAATAAGGCATTCTTAAAATATAGTATATTAAAAAACCTCTGGAGTAAATAGTTCAGAGGTTTTTTTTATATACTACCTTCTGGTTACCCTACATAAAAAAACTACTTTAACTCATAATTAACACTTGAATTTAGGCGTCAAATGTTAATTTATTTTCTAAAATTTGGAAGTTTTACCAAAAAAAGTAAACTTTCCCGTCTATTATTTAGATATTTACAACCCTTTTTGAGGTAATAAACCAATAAAGAAACCCCGATTTTGGATAGTTATGAAGTGGATACTAATAGTTTTTTTAACATTTTGTTGTATAAATTATTCTTTTGCCCAGAAAAATGACGCTGCAATGGCAGCTATCAAAGATCAGATAGAAATCATAGATAGTTATATGGAGTCTGATGTGTTTTCATTGGATCCGGAAGAATTTTTAGATCAAATTGCAGATCATGGCGCTGAACTTAATGGATACTATGAGCATGAACGTTTAAAGAAGATTATCAGAAAAATAGGAATGCCTAATGCTATGGTTATTACTGTTTTTTATTTCTGGAATGATCAACTCATTCATGTAAATTATAAACAACGTCAGTATATGGAGACTAAGAATGCAGATGGTCTCGTGGTGATGGATTACTCGAATGCCTTTACCAAATATGAATCGAATCATTATTTTGACAAAGGAAATGAAATTGAGAAGACAGTTTTGGGTAATGCAGTAAAAAATATAAAACCCGAAGATACATTCGTCTCTTATAGTTTACGAATGAAGTCTTTGCTGGATAATAAATTCAAGAATAGAAATACTTACGAAGCATTACAAGGAAAGTGGGTGAATGTTCAATTTCCGGAAGAGCATATGATTTTTGAGGAAACCATACGTTTTAACTTCAGAGATGGGAAATTTCTGAAAAGACTTAAAGTAAAAATAAAAGATAATGTGATGTATTGCTCTTCTCCAAAGGATCAATATATCTATAAATATGAAATTGAATCTTTAAATGCTAATGAGTTGGTAGTTAAAGATTTACAATTAGCATCTGCGGATTTAGTTTTTTACAAAAAAGTCGAATAAATTCCTATGAATCTTCAATATCCTATCGGAAAATTTGAATGCCCCAAGAAAATCACAAAAGAACATATTGTTAATTGGATAAAAGATATTGAAGAGCTTCCGAATAAAATTGAAGAACTAGTCGTTGATTTTACAGAAGAACAGTTAGAAACTCCTTATAGACCTGGTGGTTGGACAGCAAGACAAGTTGTTCATCATATCCATGATAGTCATCATAACGGGTATATTCGGTTTAAATGGGCGCTAACAGAAGATATGCCGGTTATTAAAGCGTATTATGAAGATCGATGGGCAGAACTTTTTGATACCAAATCCGCACCGATTGAGCTATCACTAGATTTAATTAAAGCATTACATGCTAAATGGGTGTATTTTTTAAAAGGACTGTCTAGCGAAGATTTAGAAAAATCATTTATCCATCCAGAAGGAGATGTGGAGATTTCTCTCGCAGAGGATATAGGTATTTATGCGTGGCATAGTAATCATCATTTAGCACACCTTCAGATTGTGGCTAACAAGGCAATCTAGAGTTCGTTATTCCTTCCATTTGATATTACAGCCAATACTAGGTTTTTGAATTTCGGAAACGGTAGCATTTCTTAATACTGCATCTAGTGCTTGACGTAGATCTCGACCATTTACAGGAATTCCGTTGCCAGGTCTAGAATCATCTAATTGCCCTCTGTAAATAAGTTTTAGTTCGGCATTAAAAAGATAAAAATCAGGAGTGCAAGCAGCGTCATAAGCCTTTGCGATTTCTTGTGTTTCATCAAACAAATATGGGAATGAATAGTTGTTTTTTTGTGCGGTTTTCCACATAAATTTTGGTGCATCTTGTGGGTAGTTCTCAATGTCATTACTACTTATAGCAACAAAACCAAAACCTTGTACACGATAATCATTAGCAATTCGTACGATTTCTTCGTTTACATGAATTACAAAAGGGCAATGATTACATATAAACATAATAACAGTTCCCTTTTCACCTTTAATATCTTTAAGTGAAACTTCATTATTAGTAACAGCATCAACTAGTTTAAAATCTGGAGCTGCAGTACCTAATGGTAACATATTGGAAGGTGTACGAGCCATAATCTTATTTTTTTAGTAGTTTCGAAATTACAATATTATACTGTATCAGTCTAAAAATTCTTATCTTAGTTACATTTCAAAAAATAAAATTATGAGAACTTTAGAAACTTGGTTTGCTGAGTATGCTGTGAGCCACCAAAATAAAACAAACATTCTTATTCACTTTATCTGTGTTCCAGCAATTTACTTTTCTATTGTAGGACTTCTAATGAGTATTCCGAATGGCTTTCTAGCCTCAATAATTCCTGGAAATAATCAGTTTATCGAAAATTGGGCATTTGTAGTGCTTTTATTTGTATTGTTTTTTTATGTACGATTATCTATTAAAATGGCATTACAGATTTTGATTTTTTCTGCCTTCTGTATCATTGCTAATTATTACATAAGCTTATATGCTCCTTTATGGATGGTTTCTTTGGGAATCTTTGTAGCGGCTTGGCTAGGTCAGTTTTATGGTCATAAACTAGAAGGAAAAAAACCTTCTTTTCTTAAAGATCTTCAATTTTTATTGATCGGACCTGGATGGGTGATCCAAAAAATGTTTGGAAAAAAATAATATGAATTTACAGGATTGGAAGAATTCAGGATCATATTTTACTTTTAAAAATTATCAAATTTTCTATAAAAAAGAGGGAAAAGGAGATTCTTTAGTGCTGGTTCATGGATTTCCAACTTCTTCTTGGGATTGGCATAAAATCTGGACTTCTTTAACCGAAAGGTATGAGGTTTATGCAATTGACATGTTGGGCTTTGGTTTTTCTTCTAAGCCTAATGATTTTGTTTATACGATTGGTGCACAAGTAGATGTATGGGAAGCTTTTTTACTTGCACAAGAAATCTCTTCAATTCATATCCTAGCACATGATTATGGTGATACTGTTGTACAGGAAATGTTAGCTAGAACAAAGGAGAATAATACGTATCCATTAAATATCAATTCTGTTTGCTTTTTGAATGGAGGGATGTTTCCAGAAACAAACTTTCCGACGTTTACACAGAAAATGTTATTAACGCCTTTAGGTGAGTTGTTAAAGCACTTTATGGGGCGACACACATTGGCTAAAAACTTTAAAAAAATATTTGGAAAAGAGACACAAGCTAGTGAACAAGAAATAGACGAATTCTGGGAAACGATAGCTTATAATTCTGGCAAAAATGTGATTCCTAAACTTATTAAATATTTAAAAGAAAGAAAAGTCCATAAAATTCGTTGGAGAGAAGCTATACAATATACTGATATTCCGAAAAGATTAATCGATGGAGGAGTAGATCCAATTTCAGGAAAGCATATGGCAGAGTTTTATAAAGAAAACATACCGAAAGCAGATGTAATAATTTTAGAAACTATAGGTCATTACCCTCAAACAGAAGCTCCAGATGAGGTTTTGCATTATTATAATGAATTTATAGTATCACTTTTTTAATTCATTAAATATAACCTCATTATTCGTTTGAACTTTAGAGATATGCTTAGTAGTATTATCCCAATCCAGCGGAGTCCAGTGTTTTGGATATTTAAAAATTACATTTTTACCGATTAATTTTTCTTTTAATGATGCAATATCAAGCCCTTGTTCTAATCCACGATTGATATAAAAGATCTTATCATTATTTTCTAGTTTAAATACAATATCTTTTACTCCACCTTCATAAATATTAGTAACTATACCTTCTTCTATCAGCGCTTCACTTTCAGATACAATAGGAACAGGTCTAGCAACTATCATTGCAACAACGCATAGAAAAATAAAAGATAATCCTATAAAAAGTTTACTCTTCATTTGTTTAGTTTTAATGTGTTGAAGATAAGTAAATTATTACATTTCATCACTAAAGAAAATTGCATTCATTAGTAGTTTATTGGTTCCGTACCAAAATGCTCTAAAATTGGTGTTATCTGTAAATAAAATTGTATTTCCCCTTCCTAGGCTTTGATGTCTAAAAGGCACAGTACTGGCTAATGAATCCAAATTCTTCTTGCTAATATATCCACTTAACAAAGGAGATTTAGTGTATTGGATAGGGTTGTTATAGCTTTGTTTGTCTGCTTTGATGAATAATGTAGTATTTCTAAAAAGGGAAATTTTCTCGTTTTTATAACCAAAATTTATAGGGTGCGATCTGTCCGTTTTTGCTTCGAAAATAGCACCTCCAATTACTTGAGCGCCAAAGAAATCTCTTTTTTGTTCAAAAGAAATATTTTTGGCATCATTTTCTGGTTTCGAAAATTCGATTTTCATAAGCTCATTATTTTTAAAGAATCGAGCTGCATTTCTATAACCTATCAATGTTCCGCCGTTTCTGATCCATGTTTTTATTTTGTCAACAACATTTTTACCCATACTTTGATTCCAGCTATTCGGTAAAATAAGATGTGTATACCTTGATAAACTCCTTCTTTCAAGAGATTCTGTATTTAATTTAGTGATCGGAATATTGTAACGTTGATCCATAAGATGCCATATTTCTCCAGCATCATACGGGGTTATACCATTTCCTGTTAATAATGCTATTTTCGGTAAGTTCAATGCTCTAAATTGATTAYTTCCTAAGTCGATTCCAGAGGTTAAGCCGGTAGAAACTCCTGTGATGTCTACATGATTTTCAGATGCAAGTTGTTGTAAAAAAGAATGAATCTCATCAGTATTTAATTTTTGATTTTGAATAGGAATCATAATCGTTCCATAATCATAATTCTTATTTTCTACAGAAAAAGGTCTCATTCCTACTTTGGCTCTTAAACCTTTGTCGAGTATTTTATATAAAACAGCTGGAGTATAATACTCATGCCACTCCATTAGGTATGCGTAATTACTTTTTGAAATATTTTTAGGTTTTCTAAATTCTAAGTTTACCACTTTAGGACCTAATTCTGTATTCGAAATCTTTTCTGTGTAATCTAGATTAAAAGCCAAGGGGAATGTCCATGCAGATACATCGTAAAATAGACTATCTTGAAATTTGGTTCTTTTCTCGAACATCGCCTTGATCAAACGGCTTTGTTTTTGATTTTTTGGTACTATATAACTATATCCTTTTTTAAATTTTTTACCGCCAGAAGAGATGTTGTTTTTTAATTCATAAAATGATATCTGATGTCTTTTTAGGATTTCAGCAAGATGATATGTAGTAGCGGCATCTTTTTCGTTTCCAAAAATATAAGCTCCATTTTCAGCTTCTTTGCGAGCATTAGTATAAAAGTTATTTTGGTATTGTAATAATTCTATACGCATTGATTTCGCAGCTTCTAAGGTGGAAAGTATTGCAGTAAATTGATTTCTAATGGTAAAAGGAAAAGTAAGTATTCCGTTGTCACTTTCTTGAGCATGACCACGAGAGCTTCCTTGTTCAAATAAAATACCAATTCCTCCATTTATATCCGGAAAAGTAGATCCTTTACCATAATAGAAATCGTCAAAATTTTCTTCAGTATAATAGAAAGATCCTATTTTGTTAAATGCATCTGCATGATAATTTCCGATTTTTTTGGTAAGTTCTTGATTCAATTTTGGTGTTAAGGGGTGTGTTCTGGATTGTATTCCTGGTTGGAAGAAAAAGGTGCTATTAGTTCCCATTTCATGATGATCAGTAAGAATGTTAGGATACCATTTATGGAATGTTGTTATTCTGGCTCTTGATTCGGGTAATTGAGCTGGTAACCAATCTCTGTTCATATCAAACCAATAATGATTGGTTCTTCCTCCAGGCCATACCTCACTATACTCTCTATCTTGAGGATCAGTACTTATGTTTTTACTTTTATTAGTATTTGCCCAATAAGAAAATCGCTGTAAACCATCTGGATTTAAAGAGGGATCAAATAAAATGACTGTATTATCCAATAGCTCATCGATTTTAGCGCCTTGAGCGGCAGCCAGATAATATGCAGCTACTAAACCTGCATTGGCCCCACTGGGTTCGTTACCATGAATAGAAAGTCCTTGATATACTATAGCAGGCATAGAATTAATATCAGTAGCACTAACACTACTTTTAGTGAGTTCTATGTGTTGCGTTCGAATTTTTTCAAGATTTTGGTGATTTCTTTCAGATGTTATTGTCAAAAGAATAATCGGTCTATCTTCAAAAGTTTTTCCACGATCTTCAATGCTAATTCTAGGTGAAGCATTTGCTAAAACTTTCATATACTCTACCAATTTATCGTGGGTAACATGCCATTTTCCGGGAACAAAACCTAAGACACTTTGAGGAGTAGGGATGTTTGGGTCATAAGACACATCTTTTGGTAAATAGTAATCTAAAGAAAGATTGTTTTGAGAAAAGGAAAAAAGTGATAAAAGTGAGAGAATGAGAGAAAATAAGTACTTCATATTAGTGCGTTTCTGCGATTGTTGAGTTTCTTGCTGTCGAAAATAAAAAAAACCGCTTCAGAGACTGAAGCGGTTTGCATAAGTTTAACAAAACTTATAATTCCTTATATATCATCAAAGCTTACATCTGTAAAACTTTCTGTAGAGGCAGTTACTTCTTCACTAACTGCTGATACAGGATTTTGATCATAAGATTTTTGATAATCTCTTTGGTGTCTTTCACTTATAACTTCTTCGCCTTTTTCATTCACGATAAAGTCTGTCATTTCATTTAAGATTTCTGTAAATCCACTAAAGTCTTCTTTGTATAAATAGATCTTGTGTTTTTTGTAATGAAAAGATCCATCATCATTAGTGAATTTTTTGCTCTCTGTAATAGTAAGATAATAATCTCCCGCTTTTGTTGATCTTACGTCAAAGAAATATGTTCTTCTACCAGCTCTTAAAACTTTTGAGAAAATTTCCTCTTTATCCAACATTTCATTATCGCTCATAATCCTTATTTCTTAATTAATTAGTCTGTTACGATGGAATCAAAAATCCAAAAAAATTGTTAATCGTACAACAAAATATCAAATTTCTTTTTCGCTAAGCTGCTTTAAATACAATTCTTTGTAGTACCCGTCCATCTCTAATAGTTGATTATGAGTGCCTTGTTGGATTATTTTTCCTTCTTCTAATACTATTATTTTATCTGCATTTCTAGCGGTCGAAACTCGATGACTTACGATAAAAGTGGTCTTATTTTTAGAAATTCTATTAAGATTATTTAGTATTTCCTCTTCAGTTTCTGTGTCTACAGCTGATAAGCAATCGTCAAAAAGAAGGATGGCTGGGTCTTTAATTATAGCTCGAGCTATGGATACTCGTTGTTTTTGTCCACCGGATAAAGTGATTCCTCTTTCTCCTAACACGGTATCATATCCTTTACTGAAATCAATAATGTTTTTATGTACTACGGAGTTTTTAGCAGCTTCAATAACATCATTATCAGTAGCATTAGTTTTTCCGAATTTGATGTTATTACTAATAGAATCACTGAATAAAAATGCATCCTGAGGTACGTATCCTATGGAAGATCTTAAATCTATAAGATTTAATTTTCTTATTGGAATATCATCTACTTTAATTATTCCATCACTTACATCATAAAGTCTTCCTAGTAAATCTAAAATGGTGGATTTTCCTGATCCAGTTTTCCCTACAATTGCTATAGTTTGTCCTGAATTTATGGTAAAACTGATATCTTTTAATGCAGTTATATTTGTATCATCATATGTAAAAGAAACATTATCGAAGACAATATTTCCAGTTATTGGAGTCGATTTTGTAATTGTATTGGTAATTTCAGGTTCTTGACTCAAAAACTCATTAATTCGTACTTGAGATGCTTCTGCTTGTTGTATAATAGAAGTAACCCAGCCGACTGTAGCTACTGGCCAAGTTAGCATGTTTACAAAAATGATAAACTCTACAATGATTCCAAGATCTTCTATAGTACCATTGATATATTGTTTACCACCTATATAGATGACCATAAGATTACTAACTCCTATGAGTAATACCATTAATGGAAAAAACAAGGCTTGAACTTTTGCTAAATCAATATTTTTTTCTTTACTGGTGTTTGATAGCTCAGTAAAATTGGTAAGGGTTTGGGGTTCTATTCCATACGCCTTGATTACAGATATACCACTAAATGATTCTTGTGTAAATGTGGTTAATTTTGAGAGGTACTGTTGAACTATAGTGCTTCTTTTATGTATAGCAACACTAAGTTTATAAATAGAAACAGAAAGAATTGGTAAAGGCGCAACAGTATATAGTGTTAATTGTGGAGCTATGCTAATCATATAACCAATAACTACTACAAACAACGTGATAGTGTTTACACTATACATGATAGCTGGCCCTACATACATTCTTACTTTAGAAACATCTTCACTAATGCGGTTCATTAAATCACCGGTACGATTTTTTTTGTAAAAATTAAGAGACAGAATCTGATAGTGTTCAAATACTTCATTTTTTAAATCAAATTCTATAAATCTAGAAACAACTATAAATGTTTGCCGCATTAAAAAAGTAAAAAATCCGGCTAATGTTGCTGATCCCAAAAGTAATAAGAGATTCATTATCATCATATAATTGAATTCATCTGAATCCGAAATCTGCCCAGATATATATTGTCTTACTAAATCAATGCTATCACCTATAAAAGTAGGCACTGTAACCGCAAAAATTCTTGCAATTATAGTAATGAACAACCCAATAAGAAGACGGTATTTATATTTTAAAAAGTACTTATTCAAATGCCGTAATGCACGCATAAAGTATTGGTTTTTAGAAGTTCAATTATTAACAAATTCTTAAAATTTAACAACAAAAAATTTTAAATTCGTAAAAATACATTATTTTAGCGCTTCAATTTTGACTATTATATAATAATAACAATTTAAAATTTCTGAATAATGATAACTGAAGTGCTTACTGCAAATCAATTAAAAAAAGAGGCTCCTGTATTTGGCCAATTGTCTTTTAATGATCACGAACAAGTTGTTTTTTGTCAAGACAAAGATACTGGTTTAAAGGCAATAATTGGTGTGCATAACACAATTTTAGGACCTGCTTTGGGAGGTACTAGAATGTACAATTATCAAACAGAATGGGATGCTCTAAATGATGTTTTAAGATTGTCACGTGGTATGACTTATAAAGCAGCCATCACTGGTTTAAATTTAGGAGGCGGTAAAGCTGTTATTATTGGAGATCCTAAGACTCTAAAAACTCCAGCTCTTATGAGACGTTTTGGAGAGTTTGTGCATACTTTAGGTGGAAAATACTATACTGCAGAAGATGTAGGGATGGAGACTTCTGATATGGATACGGTTAGAGAAGTAACACCGTATGTAACTGGTATCTCTGAAGAAAAAGGAGGTGCAGGTAATCCTTCACCTGTAACTGCTTATGGAGTATATATGGGAATGAAAGCTTCTGCTAAATTTGCATATGGAACCGATAATCTTGAAGGTAAGAAAATACTAGTACAAGGAATCGGACATGTAGGTGAGGAACTTGTTCGCTTAACAGCGGAAGAAGGTGCTAATGTTATTATTTCAGATATCAATCAAGAGCGATTAGAACAAGTAAGTGCTGCTTATGGAGTAGATATTTATAATGGAAAAGATTTATATGCGGAAGAAGCTGATATCTATGCACCTTGTGCTTTGGGAGCTACTATTAATGATGATACTATTCATAAGTTGAAAGTTAAAGTTATTGCTGGAGCTGCAAATAATCAGTTGGCGACGGAAAATATTCATGGACCTTTATTACAGGAAAAAGGAATTGTATATGCACCGGATTTTTTAATCAATGCAGGAGGTATTATTAATGTATATGCAGAGATAGAAGGATACGGTAGAGAACAAATTAAATCCAAAACTGAAAATATTTATAATACTACTTTAGATATTTTAAATAAAGCAAAAGCTACAGGAATGACTACAAATGCAGCTGCTATGAGCATTGCTGAAGAAAGAATAGCTGCCAGAAAAAACAACAAATAATAAGATTCAAAAATTTACAATTTAATAAAGTAAGTTTTAGGACTTGTAGATTAAAAATAATAGTATTTTTGCAGGGCGAAAGTGAACACCACTTTCGCCCCTTTTTATTAATGTTCTTTGTAATTTCTTATGTTAACCAGAAGACATATTCGAGTTAAAGTAATGCAGTCACTCTACGCTATGGAGCAGACGCAAAGTGATAATTTAGATAAAGAAGAAAAGTTTTTGCTTTTTAGTATTGATCAGATGTATGATTTATTTCTTATAAACCTTCAGCTTTTGGTAGAAATAAGAAAGCATGCCGCTGAGTTTTTAGAAAAAAGCCAGAAAAAACATTTAGCTACTTCCGAAGAAAAAAATCCTAATTTAAAATTCATTAATAATGAAGTCCTTGTATTGCTAGACAAAAATCTAGAATTAAAAGAGGAAATGGATCGCAAAAAATTAAATTGTTGGGATCTCGATGATGAATATGTAAAGATACTTTGGAAAGAAATCAAGAGTAGTGAACTGTATGCTGATTATATGGGTACGAAAATGAGTTCTTTTAAAGAAGATAAAGATTTTATTCAAGATGTATTCAAAGAGATTATTGCTCCAAATGAAAAGTTGTATGAGTATGTAGAGGATAAAAACCTAACATGGATTGATGATATTCCTCTAATAAATACAGGAATTATAAAAATGCTCCGAAAAGTAAAGAAAACGCATGATGAATATATGTCGTTACCAAAACTTTATAAGGATGTAGATGATAAAAAATTTGCCAAGGATATTTTTAGAAAAACTGCGTTGAATGGAGTTCAATTCGCCAAAGAGATAGAAGGTAAGACTCCAAATTGGGATAAAGATCGAATTGCCGAATTGGATAAAGCAGTGATTAAAATGGCCATTTGTGAGTTCCAAAAGTTCCCATCTATACCTGTAAAAGTAACAATTAACGAATATTTAGAGATTGCAAAGGAATATAGTACTCCAAAGAGTAGTATATTTATCAATGGAATTCTTGATAAAATATCAAAAGAATATCAAGAAAACGGTAAATTAAATAAAGTTGGCCGTGGACTTATGTAGTTCAAAAAAAATAGTATTTTTAACCCTCAATTAATTAAAAACCCAAGTAATGAAAAAAGGAATCTTAATTTTAGCTGGTGTTTTTGCTTTGACATTTATGTCTTGTAAAGATAATGCAGCAGAAAAAGTTAAAGAAGAAAATGTAGCAGATGCTGCGGATCGTGATGCAAAGAACACAGATTTTCCTGTAATGACTTTCTCTGAAACAGAGCACGATTTTGGAACTATCAATGAAGGTGATGTGGTAGAGCATACATTTACATTTACAAACACTGGTAAAGCTCCTTTAGTAATCGTAAATGCAAAAGGTAGTTGCGGTTGTACAGTGCCAGAGTGGACTAAAGAACCAGTAGCACCAGGAGCAACAGGATCAATGTTAGTGAAGTTTAACTCTAACGGTAAGCCAAATGCTCAAAACAAACAAGTTACTATTACTGCTAACACGGAAGCAGGAAAAGAAATCCTTAAAATTAAGGCAATGGTAACTCCAAAAGCTAAACCAGTTAGCGGAACTCCGGTAAGTGAGTAATATTTATGGAAGCATTAGGAGGACAGTTACCTTTTATACTTCTGATATTTGTGGTTATGTATTTTTTTATGATACGACCACAAATGCAAAAGGCTAAAAAGGAGAAGAAATTTGCTGAAGAATTAAAAAAAGGAGATCGCGTAGTTACTAAAAGTGGTCTTCATGGAAAAGTTTTTGACTTCAGTGAAAAAAATAATGCCGTTATTATTGAAACAGGATCAGGTAAATTAACATTTGATAAATCTGCTATTTCTTTAGAAATGAGCCAGAAGTTAAATGCACCTCCTGCAGAAAAGAAGAAATAATAAAGGTTATATCATAAAAAAAGCGTCGTATTTTCGAATACGACGCTTTTTTTATGCATAAGTGCTATAATTTATGATTTCATAGTAACAATTCGTTGTGGTAAAGGAGCAGCATAATCTGCATTTCCTAAAGCTTCAACAATTTTTTGACGGGTATCCCAGTATACATCCCAATAATCGTCGCAAGTAGAATAGGGTAGTGCTAGCAATTCAACTCCATTGGCTCCCAAATTATTAACAGCAACTCTCGGTGCTGGATCTTCCATTACCTTAGCGTCATTCTTCATGACTTCTAATACAATTTGTTTTGCCTTTTCAATGTCTGTCCCATATTGAATACCAAATGGCATATCTACCCTTAAATTACCGATAGTAGTAAGATTGGTGATAGTTCCAGCGGTAATCGAACCATTTGGTATAATCTCTGTTTTGTTCTGGAAAGTTTCTAAGATGGTTACAAACACTGAAATTTCTTTTACAAAACCTAGTTTCCCTCCAGTTTCAATTAGATCGCCTACTTTGAAAGGACGGAAAATAAGTAACATTACTCCAGCTGCCATATGGCCTAAAGAGCCGTTAAAAGCTCCTCCAATAGCCAAACCTACAGCAGCCAATAAAGCGGCAAAGGTTGCAGTAGGAATCCCAACAATTCCAGCTATTGAGATGAATAATAATACCTTTAGTAAGAAATTAACCAAAGTTACCAAGAAGGGCTTTAAAGTACTATCTACATTGCTCTTATCAAAGGCTTTTTTAATGGCTTTCATGATCATTTTTACAATCCAAAGACCAATAATTAAAGCAACAATTCCTCCAACAATTTTTAATCCATATTGACCAATTCCTTCTTGTATGGAAGTAAAAAAACCTCCTAAAGAATCCATAATGGCACCTCCGGTTTCAGTTGTAGCAGATACGGCTGTATCTACTACTTTTTCTGTAGTTTGCATGATTTATGTTTTTAAAGTGATTAAATAGTTATCACATAAATCTACTACTATGTACAGTATTTACTTTTTATTTTGAAATCAGAAAAAACGGTAAAATCGTCAAAAGAAATAAAATTCCGATAAAGTACGAATTATCTTTTTGCAGTAAGCTCTGCTATCTTTACAATTACTTCTACTGCTTTTATCATACTTTCAACAGGAACATATTCATATCGTCCATGAAAATTATGACCTCCAGCAAATATATTAGGACATGGTAATCCCATATAACTCAATTGTGAACCATCCGTTCCGCCACGAATTGGTTTAATAAGCGGAGTGATGCCAAGTTGTTTCATTGCATCTTCAGCAATGTCTACAATATGCATCACAGGTTCTACCTTTTCTTTCATGTTATAATATTGATCTTTAATCTCAACATTGATAACATCTTTTCCATATTGTCTATTCAATTCATCACCAAGTTTAGACATCATTTCCTTGCGAGCTTCAAAATGCTCTTTGTCATGATCTCTAATAATATAATGTAGCTTGGTTTCTTCTACTTCTCCATTCATAGTATGTAAATGGAAGAATCCTTCGCGACCACTGGTGTGTTCAGGAGTTTCTAATCGAGGTAAAGAGTTAATGAAATCTTGAGCGATATACATACTATTAATCATCTTTCCTTTTGCATATCCTGGATGAACTATTTTTCCTTTTATAGTAACCGTTGCTCCAGCCGCATTGAAATTCTCATATTCTAATTCTCCAATCTGACTTCCATCCATAGTATAAGCCCATTCCGCTCCAAATTTCTCAACATCGAATTTATGAGCTCCTCTTCCAATTTCTTCGTCAGGAGTGAATCCTACTCGGATTTTTCCATGTTTGATCTCAGGATGTTGTATCAAATACTCCATTGCTGATACTATTTCAGCAATTCCAGCTTTATCATCCGCTCCTAAAAGAGTAGTTCCATCTGTGGTTATTAACGTTTGTCCTTTGTATAATTTTAAGTCTTCAAAATAGTCAGGAGATAGAATAATATTTTCCTTTTCATTTAGTACAATGTCCTTACCATCATAACTTTCTATGATCTGTGGATTTACATTCGCTCCAGTGAAATCTGGAGTAGTATCAAAATGTGAAATAAAACCAATTGTTGCTACTTCATGATCTACATTAGAAGGTAATGTAGCCATGATGTATGCATTTTCATCAATAGTTACATCTTTTAACCCAATGGATTTCAATTCTTCAACTAATTTATTCGCAAGATCCCATTGTTTCTTAGAACTAGGAGTGGTATCACTATTTGGATCACTTTCTGTATCTATAGTAACGTAACTTATAAATCGATCAATAATATGTTTTTTAGGAATCATAGCGAGGAATTTTTTACTTGAAGATTTCAAAAATACATATTCATATACTTTTATAAGAAGCTTTATAAAGTTATTTTTGCAGCCAAAACTATATTGGAATGTATAAAACATTAATTCGTCCAATTCTATTTCAATTCGATCCAGAAAAAGTACACTACTTTACGTTTAGTTTGATAAAATTTATTTCTCGACTTCCTTTTGTCTCTTCCTTAATTCGCTCTCGATATTTTGTGAAAGGCACGGGACTGCATAGAGAGGTTTTCGGATTAAAATTTAAAAATCCAGTAGGATTAGCTGCAGGATTTGATAAAAATGCTGTGTTGTATAACGAATTGGCCAATTTTGGTTTTGGTTTTATCGAAATAGGCACAGTTACTCCCAAAGGACAAGTTGGAAATCCTAAAAAGAGATTGTTTAGGTTAAAAGAAGATAAAGGGATTATTAATCGAATGGGATTTAATAATGAAGGACTTGAAGCTGCAATCACTCAATTAAAGAAAAATCAAGGAAAGCTTATTATTGGTGGAAATATTGGAAAAAATACTGATACTTCTCCAGAAGATTATACAAAAGACTATTTGCAGTGTTTTGAAGCTTTACATCCTTATGTGGATTATTTTGTGCTAAATGTTAGCTGCCCAAATGTGAGTAGTCATGCAAAGCTAAATGATAAAGATTATTTAATAGAATTAATTGAAGCGGTACAAGAGAAAAATAGAACTTTTGATACTCAAAAGCCAATTGTATTAAAGATCGCTCCGGATTTAAATACAAACCAGTTAGACGAAATTGTTGAATTGGTGCAAGAAACTAAACTTGATGGTGTAATAGCAAGTAATACATCTGTTTCTAGAGAAGCATTAAAAGTTTCAAATGAGCGATTAGATGAAATTGGTAACGGAGGTCTTAGTGGTCAACCGATAAAAGACAAAAGTACCGCTGTTATCAAATATTTATCAGAAAAAAGTAATAGATCATTTCCAATTATTGGAGTAGGAGGAATCCATAGCGCAGCCGATGCTGTAGAAAAATTACAAGCAGGAGCAAGCTTGGTACAAATCTATACCGGTTTTATTTATGAAGGACCTAAACTGATAAGAGATATCAATAAAGCAGTAATTGCAAAAGGTTTATAATTATCGTAGGATAACCTTCTGAGTTTCTATTCTTCCAGCTTCGGTAAATAGACGTACTAGATAAATTCCAGAATTTAAATTCGTTAAATCTAAATTGATAGTATTGTTACTATTTTTAAAATCGTAACGCCTAACTTGTTTACCGAGTACATTGTATACTTCTATTTCCTTTATATTGGTGGAACTTCCGCTTAGAATAGAAATATTACCATTACTTGGGTTAGGTGATATGGTGATCGCCTCTTTTTTATTATTAAACTCTTGAACATTTAATTGTTTTTGAGTAAAAACAATAGTTCCTATTTTTTCGTTTATTAGAGGAGTATTAGAATGATCCACTAATGAAATTGGCTCATGAGGATTTGTTGGACTATTATTTAAACTGTAGCCATTTCCTTCTTCTGTACCCGCATCATAAGTAAATAAATCCATTGTAATTTCTGGAATCCATTGGCCACCATTATCAATTAAAGAAACGCTATTTACAGCAATCATCCAATCAGGACTTGGTGCTAGCATCGAAGCTAAACTTACTAATGGAAACTCAGAACTTACAGTTAAGTTGCTAATCGTAATCGTTCTGCCAGGTCCATTAAAAAATAAATCTGGACCTTCTATAAATTGATCTGCATTATTAGCATTGATCGCAGTATTAACTTCTGATTCAAAAACATTAAAACCTCCCGTTTCCGCTACTTGCTCAATTCCTGGAGTAGCTAAACCTCCCATTTCTAAAAAAGTAACACTAGAATTATGAGTAGCTCCTACCAATTCCGTAAAGTGCGCACTGCCAGGAAGTGTTCCATGAGATTCCCAGTTGCTAGTAAAAACAATATCATATGTAGCTGAGGTTTGCCCGAAAGTGTGAAAACAAAATAATAGGAAAATAGTTTTGAGTATAAGCTTTTTCATTTGTGTGGTTATTGGTTAGAGTGATTTGTGTTATATATTCTAAACAGTTGAATGGTAAATTACCCTAAATTGTTTGGAAGAATATATATTTTTGAGGGGTCGTTTATTTTATCAAAACCTTACACGAAATCAATGAATTTTGAAATTTTATACACTTTCATGATTGCAACAGCAGCATTATCAATTTCTCCAGGCCCTGATAATATCTACGTTTTAATGCAAAGCATGGTTAACGGAAAAAAGTATGGCTTAGCTACTGTAGCTGGTTTAATGACTGGATGTTTAGTGCATACTACCTTAGTTGCTTTTGGAGTTTCAGTGATTATCCAACAAAGTGAAGTGTTATTTTTTATAATAAAGTTAGCTGGCGCTTTGTATCTTCTTTTTTTAGCTTACAAAGTTTGGAGAGGCAGTGCTTCTATTCAGTTTTCAGAAAGTACTGTGGAAAAGAAAAGTTTAGGTCAATTATTTAAACAAGGTTTCATAATGAATGTCTTGAATCCTAAAGTTTCTATTTTCTTTTTGGCTTTTTTTCCTGGTTTTTTATTTAGTGAAGAGCTAAGCAATGTTATTCAGTTTTATGTGTTAGGATTTATATTCATTCTAGTATCTTTTCTTGTATTTGGTGGAATAGCAATAGCAGCTGGCTATATTTCTGATTATGTAAGAGATAACTCCAAAGTAGGTCTGTTCTTAAAATGGCTACAGATCATTGTCTTCATAGGAATTGGAATTTTTATACTATTTTCTGAAAAATAATCATATTTTTATACTCTTAATTGAATTTCTTTTAGATAGAGGCTCGTAAATGGCTGAAAAAATAAAAATTATTGAATGTCCTAGAGATGCTATGCAAGGCATCAAAGACTTTATTCCTACAGAAAAAAAAGTTCAATATATACAATCATTATTACGTTGCGGATTTGATACGATAGACTTCGGAAGTTTTGTTTCTCCAAAAGCAATTCCTCAAATGGTAGATACGGCTGAGGTACTTTCTAAATTGGATCTTTCTACTACAGAAAGTAAATTACTAGCAATTATTGCAAATGTTCGTGGAGCAAATGATGCGGTTCAGCATAATGAGATAGACTACTTAGGGTATCCATTTTCAATTTCGGAAAATTTTCAAATGCGGAATACGCATAAAACTATTGCACAGTCGGTAGAAACCTTACAAGAAATTTTAAACTTGGCAGATAAAGCGAATAAAGAAGTAGTGGCATATTTGTCGATGGGATTTGGTAATCCTTATGGAGATCCCTGGAATGTGGAGATAGTAGGTGAGTGGACGGAGAAATTAAGTCATATGGGAGTGAAGATATTGTCGCTTTCTGACACAGTCGGAACTTCGAACCCAGAAACTATTAATTATCTGTATTCAAATCTTATTCCTAAATACCCAGATATAGAATTTGGAGCACATTTGCATACAACTCCAACTACTTGGTATGAAAAAGTAGATGCTGCTTATAAAGCTGGTTGTAGAAGGTTTGATGGTGCTATACAAGGGTTTGGAGGCTGTCCGATGGCAAAAGATGAACTAACGGGTAACATGCCGACCGAGAGGATGCTATCTTATTTTACAACGGCTAAAGCGGATACCAATATAAAAACAATGAGTTTTGAAGCTTCTCATAATGAAGCAACTAAAATATTTACTAAATACCACTAACTAACACATCACACAATGAAAAGTATCTTAAAAAAAGTAGGGCTATTAGTATTGGTTGTACTGGTTATTATGCAATTTATACGACCAGATAGAAATGAAGCTGGATACGAATCTGTAGCTTATTTTGAAATAGAAACAAAACCAACTCCAGAAATACAAGCAATATTGAAAAGCAACTGTTATGATTGTCATAGCAACCAAACCATCTATCCTTGGTATGCAAATATTGCTCCAGTATCCTATTGGTTATCACACCATATTGATGAAGGTAAAGAGCATTTTAATGTATCTGAATGGGAGCAATATTCAGATAAAAAGAAAGATCATAAATTAGACGAACTCATTGAAGAAGTAGAAGAAGGAGAAATGCCATTGGATTCATACACTTGGACACATGGAAACTTAGAGGATGACGAAAAAGAAATATTGATCAATTGGGTTCAAAACCTAAGGAAAAAATATAAACCCAATTAGTATTGAATTTTAGTTCTCTAATATATTTTTAAAATACCTGCCTAGTTTTACGAAATTGTTAAAACTTTAATTTTATTTAGATTTATTACAAATAAAGTTTGCAGAATATTTCTGGATGGATATATTTGCACCACATTAACTATTTAAATTAAGTCTAAATAAAAAGCAATGAATTTTAAAAATATAGCCAAAGTAATAGGTGTAACAGGGGCAATCGTTTTAGCTTCTTGTTCTTCAGATGATGATAATACTTCAGTTGTTCAGGTGGAAGCACCAGCAACCTATGTTTTCGAACGTGATGGACAAAGTACTGTAAGCTTTAGCGGACAAACTACAAGGATTGCAATGGCAGAAGCCATTATAGGTCAATTTAAAAATACAGCTACTACTGAAGCCATCGTTGATGCTATGTTTGATCATCAAGAAAATGCTGATGATTTTAATGATCCAGCACTAAATGCTTCAGATAAAAGTGTAAGAGGAAAAACAGCAGCTTCTAGAGATTATTTTTCTTCGAATGCTACAGATGCAGCCGAAATTAAAGCAGATTTTGATGCTTGGATCAAAGGACAGATTGATGAAGTATTTCCAAATTGGGGAGTAACCGCTACTTCTGGAAATGCTGGTGTTCTTCAAGAAGCTGGTGGAGGATCAGAGCGTTATGTAAATGCGAAAGGATTAGAGTATGATCAAGCATTTACAAAAAGTTTGATCGGAGCTTTAATGACAGACCAAGCACTAAATAATTATTTAGGAACCGCTGTTTTGGATGAAGCTGATAATGTGGCAAACAATGATAATGATGTTGTAGCAGATGGTCAAGTGTATACAACTATGGAACATAAGTGGGACGAAGCATATGGATATTTATATGGAGCGTCTGCTGATCCTGCAAATCCTAATCCTACTATTGGTGATGCTGATAGTTTCCTAAATAAATATATTGGAAGAGTAGAAGGTGATCCTGACTTTGAAGGGATTGCTGCTGAGATCTATGATGCATTAAAATTAGGTAGAGCTGCGATTGTAGCAAAGAATTATACAGTGAGAGATGCGCAAGCGGCGATCGTAAGAGAAAAAGTTTCTGAGATCATCGGGATAAGAGCAGTGTATTACTTACAGCAGGGTAAAAACGGTTTAGAAGCTGGAACAATAGATTATGCAAGTGTTTTCCACGATTTATCAGAAGGATYTGGTTTCATATATAGTCTTCAGTTTACTAGAAATCCGATTACAAATCAGCCATACTTTAGTAAATCGGAAGTAGAAAGTTTATTGGATCAACTAATGGGAGCTACAAACGGTCTTTGGGATGTAACTCCAGCAACCTTAGATACGCTATCAGATACAATTGCTGCTGAATTTAGTTTTACAGTTGCACAAGCAGGAAGTACAAATTAGTATCAACAAATCATAAAGTATAAAAAAAAGAGGTGAATCGTAAATAACTATTCAACCTCTTTTTTTACATTTGCAAAAATTTATTAAGAATAAATAAAAATAAGATGAAGAAGTTTTGGTTTTTATCAGTGTTTGTTTTTGCACTCATAATGGTAGCATGCTCATCAAGTGATGATGGAGGAGTAACAGTAGATAACTTTGACAGAGAAGCTATGCTAGAAAATCTAGCAGATAATATTATAGTACCTGCATATCAAAACTTTTCTTCTGATATGTCTGCTTTTAAAACAGCAGCATCTAATTTTACAACTACCACGAACGAAACTAATCTTGTTGCTTTAAGAGAAGCTTGGCTTAGTGCTTTTGTTTCATGGCAGTCAATAAGTATGTTCGAGATCGGTATGGCAGAAGCAATATCCTATAGAAATTTTATGAATGTTTATCCTGTAAATACTGCTAATATAGAAAGTAATATTTCTTCAGGAATGTATGATCTTTCTTCTATAAATCTTCAGGATGAGCAAGGATTTGGAGCGGTAGATTATTTGATTAATGGAATTGCAGATTCTGATGCTAATATTGTTGCCGTATTTGCAGATGTTTCGAATGGAGATACTTATAAAAGTTATCTAACGGATATTGTTGATAGAATGGATGCGTTGACATCTCAGGTTGTTACAGATTGGACAACTAATTATAGAGATACTTTTGTAAATAACAGTGGATCTTCAGCAACAAGTTCTGTAGATCGAATAGTAAACGACTTTATCTTTCATTATGAAAAGCATCTTCGAGCTGGAAAAATTGGTATTCCTGCAGGTGTGTTTTCAGGAACTCCATTAGAGGATAGAGTAGAAGGTTTTTACAAGGGAGATATTTCAAAAATGTTGTTTAATGCCAATTTAGATGCATTACAAGATTTTTTTAATGGAGAACATTTTTCTAGTAGTGCTACTGGTCAAAGTCTTAAAACATACTTGGATTTTCTAAATACGATTAAAGAAGGTGAGGATTTGAGCACATTGATTAATAATCAATTTAATGTAGCAAGAACTACGGCTACCAATCTAAGTAACGATTTCTCAGAACAAGTTCGAACAAATAATAGCTTAATGCTTAACACCTATGATGAACTTCAAAAGAATGTGGTTCTGATTAAAGTAGATATGTTACAAGCAATATCGGTGAATGTTGATTTTGTAGATGCGGATGGAGATTAAACTCATTCTCTGAATACCCTATGAATTATCGACTAAGTGAATATTTTAAAAAGAATACGGAGGCTGCACCACTTGCAGTCTTTCGTATTTTTTTTGGTTTGATGATGTTCATTAGTATTATTCGTTTTTGGAGTTATGGATGGATAGAAAAGTTATATGTAAAACCTACTTTTTTCTTTTCATATTATGGTTTCGATTTTGTGAAACCCATTGGTAATTATACCTATCTAGTTTTTATTATATGTGCTATTTCTAGTATCTGTATAACCCTTGGGTTTAAATATAGAATAGCGATCATTGCCTTTTTTTTAAGCTTTACCTATATAGAATTGATGGATAAGACAACTTATCTTAATCATTACTATTTCATAAGTGTTCTTAGCTTCTTGTTGATTTTTTTACCAGCTAATGCTTATTATTCTTTAGATGCTAAAATTAGCCGAATATCTTATCAAAAAATACCCACTTGGACAGTTGATGCTATAAAATTGCTTTTAGGGATTGTGTATTTTTATGCCGGTTTGACCAAACTGAATTCAGACTGGTTGGTAAATGCAATGCCTCTTAAAATATGGTTGCCTTCTAAATACGATATTCCGTTGATTGGAGATCTAATGCAACAAGAATGGGTACATTATGCATTTAGTTATTTTGGTGCTATTTATGATCTCGCTATTCCATTTCTTCTGTTGTATAGAAAAACAAGAGTTGTTGCTTTTGGTTTTGTAGTGTTGTTTCATGTGCTAACCAGAGTGCTTTTCCCAATAGGAATGTTCCCATACATAATGATTGTAGGGGCTACCATCTTTTTTGATGCAAATATTCATCATAAGATAATAAGCTGGATCTCCAAAATATTTGCAGTGAGTAAATCGAATTTGGATAGTGCTAAATCCTTTGTTTATTCCCAAAACATGATGAAAATAATAATCCCAATCTTGGGATTGTTTTTTGTAATCCAGTTACTTTTGCCGTTTCGTTACATGCTATATCCAGGAGAACTGTTTTGGACAGAAGAAGGGTATCGTTTTTCATGGAGAGTAATGTTGATGGAAAAAGCTGGATATGCCAATTTTAAGATTGTAAATAAAGAGACAGGGAAACGATTTTATGTAGATAATGATGATTTTTTAACTCCATTTCAACAAAAACAAATGGCAACACAGCCTGATTTTATTTTGGAGTATGCGCATTATCTCAAAGAACATTTTGAAAGTCAAGGTCATCAGAATGTACAGGTGTTTGTAGAAAGTTATGTAGCGCTTAATGGTAGATTAAGCAGTCAATATATTGATCCAAATGTGGATCTAGGGAAACAAAAAGAGTCATTTAAACATAAAACGTGGATTATTCCATTTAAGGATGAGATTAAGGGATTGTAAAGTAGTTGTGCTTTTTTTATTTAGTGCAGCGGTAGCTTCAGCGCAGTATTCTATTAAAGGAGTTGTAAAAAATCAAGATAATCAACCGGTTCAAGGTGCAGAAGTATATAATAGATCTACTGGAGATCAAACAATTACTAGAGGAGATGGTAGTTTCGAATTTATAGAGGTTGAGGAAGGTATCTGTTATTTGTCTGTTTTTAGTTTTGATTATGAAATTCTAGAACGTCAAATTACTGTTTCGGATAATGTAGAAATCAATTTTGTTTTAAAACCTTTGGGAGAAGAATTATCTGAAGTTGTGGTTACACAACGTAAAGAAAAAGTTTTTGGTCTTAAACAGTTAAAACCCGTAGAAGGAACAGCTATTTATGCTGGTAAAAAGAGCGAAGTAGTGCTACTAAGTAATGTACAAGGTAACTTAGCTTCCAATAATGCAAGACAAATTTATGCACAAGTAGCAGGTCTAAACATCTATGAGAATAGCGTAGGCGGATTGCAATTAAATATAGGGGGAAGAGGGTTAGATCCTAACCGTACAGCAAATTTTAATACCAGACAAAATGGATATGATATCAGTGCTGATGTTCTAGGATATCCAGAAAGTTATTATACACCTCCTGCGGAAGCGTTGCAAGAAATTCAGGTAGTTCGTGGGGCAGCCTCCTTACAATATGGAACACAGTTTGGAGGATTGATTAATTTTAAAATGAAAGAACCTAATCCTAATAAAAAGATAGAGATAGTTTCACGTCAGACCATTGGTTCTTATAATTTGTTTAATAGTTTTAATAGCTTGAGTGGAACAGTTGGGAAGTTTAGCTATTATACTTATTTTAATTATAAGGAAGGAGAAGGTTTTAGACCCAATACTCAATTTGATTCCAGGAATTTTTATAGTCATTTAGGATATCAACTTACTGATAAGACGAAATTAACGGGAGAATTTACCTATCTAAATTATTTAGCGCAACAGCCTGGTGGTCTTTCTGATATTAGATTCGAGGAAGATCCTAGTCAAAGCAATAGAACACGAAATTGGTTTAAAGTAGATTGGAAATTATTTTCTTTACGATTAGATCATAAGTTTTCAGAAAAAACAGATCTAAGTATTAATCTATTTGGATTAGATGCTTCTAGAACAGCTTTAGGTTTTAGAACGAATCGAGTAGATCAGCCAGATCAATTGGATAGTCCTAGAGATCTAATCGAAGGAGAATTTGTGAACTTTGGGGCAGAAGCTAGATTTTTGTCACGCTATAATTTATTGGATCAAGAGTCAATTTTTTTAATTGGAGCAAAATATTACCAAGCGGAGAATGCCGAAAGACAAGGACCAGGATCTAATGGAACAGGTCCGGATTTTGAATTTGTGAATGATGAATTTCCAACGTATCCAATTCAATCAGATTTTGATTATCCTAATCAGAATATAGCTGTTTTTGGAGAAAATATTTTTAAGTTCTCAGATACTTTTTCTATCACACCTGGTTTTAGGTTTGAGTATATAAAAACTGAAGTAGCTGGAGCGTCAAGAACAATTGTTACCGATTTGGCAGGAAATGTGATCAGAGATGAAATTATGCCCGATAATCGAACTTTTGAAAGATCATTTGTTTTGCTTGGTTTAGGGAGTAGTTACAAACCATTTGATGGTTTAGAAATATATGGTAACATTTCAGAAAATTATAGATCTGTTACCTTTTCAGATATTAATATTGTAAATCCTTCTTTTAGAGTAGATCCTGATATTACTGATGAATCTGGATTTACTGCAGATATAGGATTTAGAGGGAAAATAAATAGCTTAGTTTCTTATGATATTGGCTTTTTTGGGTTGTTTTATAATGACAGAATAGGTGTAATTCAACAAGCACAAGATGACGGGAGTGTAAAAAATTTTAGAACCAATGTTGGAGATGCTACTATGTATGGATTAGAATCTTTAGTAGATGTAAACCTAAACAAGTTGTTATTGAAAAATAATGAAACAACAAGTTTTAATTGGTTTTTAAATACTTCTCTAGTTAATTCTAAATATAATAATACCGATAGAGAGGTAGAATTTGTTCCAAATGTAAATATAAAAACAGGATTAAAATTCGGCTGGAAAAACTTGCTTGCATCTATGCAGTATTCATATTTATCAGAGCAGTTTTCAGATGCTGAAAACTCAACAACACCTAGTCCAAGTGGTATTATTGGTACAATACCTGCATATTCTATTGTAGATCTTTCTTTGTCGTATACCTATAAAATGTTTAAACTGGAAACAGGAATTAATAACCTTTTAGATGAAAGTTATTTTACACAAAGAGCTACGGGTTATCCTGGACCAGGAATCATTCCTTCAGAACCGTTAACATGGTATACTACATTACAATTTAAATGGTAATTTATAGTGTATTTAACGTTTGTTTACTTGTATAATTAACTTTTGTTCAATTAACTATTACCAATTTAATGGATACATTTGCTCAAAACCAACATTATGAAGGAGTTTGAAGGATATGACAATATGATGGCAGAATATTATGATTCTGTTCCATCTTTTATTTTGCCACTTGCGAGTTGGGAATTTTATAGTGAGCACAATTGGCGCTTACATAATTATAAAAATGATCTTGATAACTTAAATAAGATCACTAAAAAGTGGGATTTCGAGAATGTATATCATAATGAGTTGGTACACAAAGAATCCGTTATTGTAATTACGAATCCTGATTTACAAATTGTATATGCCACTCGAAATATTGAGAAAATGAGTGGTTATACTCCAGAAGAAGTCATAGGTAATTCACCAAAAATGTTTCAAGGGACACGAACTGACAGGAATATATCTAAAACCATTCGTGCTGCTATCGACAACGAAGAACCGTTTGAAGTTTCCATTGTTAACTATAAAAAAGATAGATCTACGTACTTATGCCATATCAAGGGATATCCGGTACGTGACAAAAAAGGTAGATTAATCAATTATATAGCATTTGAGCAAGCTGCATAGAATTTTCTAGGTATTTTCAATCAGGTTTAACTAGTTTTTATTAGCATTATTCTTTTTGTAATTATACGATATGTTATTATAAAAATGTGAGTTCAAGACAAATATGTTTTGCCCTAAACCCACATTGTTAATAGTGTAAGTTTGGTTATTATATTTTAGTTTATAAATAATCTACTCTTGTTTCAAAGTTTCAGTTTAATGACTAGCTCTTTTAGGATAAGGTGGCCTTTTATATTCTTTTGGTGGATTATTTCTCAACTCTTTTAAAACTACCTCTATAGCTTTTTCCAATTGAGGATCTTTTCCTTTAATCACTTCAGATGGTAATTGATCTACTTCAATATCTGGTGCAACTCCAACATTTTCTACAATGAAGCCATCTTCTGTCCAAATTGCGACATTTGGAGCTGTGACACTAGCAMCATCAATGAATTCTGGAAATCCTAAAACACCGACTAAACCTCCCCAAGTTCGTTTACCTACCATTTGTCCAACTTTGAATTTTCGGAACATCCATGGTAACATATCACCACCAGATCCAGCAGTTTCATCTATGATCATTACTTTAGGACCTTGAATCGAAGCACTTGGTGTTTTTAAATCTTTCCCATACCTAAAATTCCAATGTGATTGATAAGGATTTAGTAATAGATTGATATAATAATCTGCTATTTGACCACCACCATTAAAACGCTCATCAATAATAATAGCTTTTTTATTTGCCTGTGGGAAGAAATATCTTTTAAAATATTCATGCCCAGCTCCTGCAGTGTTTGGGACATATACGTAAGCAACTTGTCCGTTAGTGGCTTCATGCACTTTTTTGAGATTGCCTTCTACCCAATCTCGATTGCGTAATCTATACTCACTGGCAATAGGAGTGACTTTTACTATTCTAGAATCTTTATATGAAGCATTAGGTCCAACAGTTATTTCTGTAATTTTATCGGCAGTATTCTCAAAAACGCTAAAAATATTTGTTGAGCTTTCTAGATTGATCCCATTTACAGCTAATAAATAATCTCCTTCATTCACTAAAATTCCTGGTTCAGTTAAAGGGGATCTTAAATTTGGATTCCAATTTAAACCACCATAAATTTTCTTAAGTCTATATCTGTTGTTCTTTATTTCATAATCTGCACCTAATAGACCTCCAGGAATTTGTTTAGGAGTGTTCAATTTTTCTCCACCACCTTGTAATCTGTGATGTCCTACAGCTAATTCGCTACACATCCATTGTATTACTCTATTCAGGTCATTTCTGCAGGATAAATGTGGTAGAAATTGTTCATACTTCTTTTTCATTCCTTTCCAATCAGAACCATGCATTCCTGGATCGTAAAAATAATCTCTATTAATTCTCCAGGCTTCTTCAAATATGTTTTTCCATTCTTTAGCTGGATTCATTTTTACTTCGATGCCATCGACTTTTAGAATGCCTTTTCCAGCTTTTGGTTTTTTTCCTGTATCTGTGATTCCCCAAGTATCTCTTTTTTGGTAAAGCATTTTTTTACCGTTGGCAGAGATAACATAATCATCTAGATCCATCACCTTAGAATCTTTACGTTCTATTAGATCATACTGATGAAGTGAAGAAGGTGCTGAACGATCTAATGGATTCCAGGAAACATATAAGATTTTACTAGTTTCACCAGAATTTAATCCGTAATAATTACCAGCCCGTATGGGAAGATCAATTATTCTATTTTGAATACCATCTAGATCAATTTTTAATAATTTTTCTGCCTCTTCACTTTCTGATGATTTTTCTTCTTCTTTAGTTTCTTCTTCATCACTTTCTTTGGCAAAAGGAGAAATGATATCTTTTCTAAGTGTAGTTAAGTATATAGAACTAGTAGCGTTCATATCCTGATTGGACTGATCAAACCAGTTTACAACAGGTCCAGCATCTGTAGAAGCAAAGAAATAAATGTAATCTCCACTAGGATCAAAAACGGGATTGGAGGCATTACTCAATCCATCACTGATAGGATATGATTTTGAGTCTTTTAGATGATATAAAAATACCTGCTCAAAGTTGGAATCGATGATCTTTGTATACAACATCCAGTTAGAATCATTCGACCAATCACCAAATAGGTTTCTAAAAGGACCTGGAACATAGTATTCATCATTAGCAATTTTAGAAACTTTTTTAGAAGCAATATCTAATATGTATAAATTTCTTCCATTATCAGAAAAGCTAATTTTTTTACTGTCTGGAGACCAGCTAGTAAAAGCGTAAAATCCAGTTCCGGATATCGTGAATTTTTTAAGCTCTCCTTTACCATCTTGTGATTTGATATGTAATTCATATTCTCCTGAATTATCAGAGAAATAGGCAATATGTTTTCCATCAGGAGACCAGGAAGGATATTTTTCATGACTTCCAGGGCTTTCTGTTAGATTTCTTGGATCTCCTTTACTTTCAGGAACTGTTATCACTTCTCCTCTGTAATCAAAAACAGCTCGTTTTCCTGATGGTGATATATCGGCAGAACGAACATACCGAGAGCCATTTACATATCGTTCTCGTAATTCTAAAAGATCTGTAGCAATTCCTACAGTCAATTTAGTAATTGCTTTTGTACTGATGTCATAAGTATGAAGGTAGCCAGCATGTTCAAAAATAATTTTGTTATCTCCTAAATCTGCATTAATAATAGGAAATTTGTCGAATTGAGTAAGCTGTTCGATTGTTTTTGAAGCTACTTGATAAGAAAACAAGTTAAATTCTCCATTACGATCACTTAAAAAGTATACCTTACCATTGATCCACATAGGTTGTACATCATTGCTTCCTCCTTTTGGCTGTGGGATTTTAACAATTGATTTATCATTAAATGAGAATAACCAAATATTAGCGGTAGTACCTCCTCTGTAATTTTTCCATTGCTGAAAACGTTCTCTGATAGGGGTATATGCCATATATTTTCCATCAGGCGAATAGGTGGCATGCCAAGCATTCGGTATTTCTAGTTCTGTAGGAAAACCTCCAGCAACCGGAACTGTATAAAGTTTAGAATATCGATTGGTATGAATAGCTCTTTGTGAATTAAATAGCACAGCATTACCATCAGGAGAAAAACCTAAAGTAGTATCCCTCATAGGATGCCAGGTAAGTCTTTTAGGAATACCTCCTTCTACAGGAATGATAAAAACATCCACATTTCCATCATATTCTGCATTGAAAGCAATGTGCTTACCATCAGGTGAAAAAACTGGATTGGATTCTATTCCTTTATCTATGGTTAATCTACGTGGTTGAGAGCCATCAGAATTTGCAATCCATAGATCTTCCGCATAAATAAATGCGATATGTGATTGACTAATTGCTGGTGTATGCAACATTCTTGTATCCTTAGGATCTGTGGCATAAGATTTAAAAGAATACAGAATTGCTAAAAAGAATACTGTGTAAAAGATTGAATTTAATTGTTTCATAAGCTTTATGATTGATGATAATTTATGTGATTTGTATGTACAATTGCTGAATTTAAGTTTTTATATGTTGGATTTTGTTAATCAAATTTTAAAATAATTAACGGTATATGCCTTTTAAAATGAATGGGGAATAAAAGTATATGATCCTAGCGTTCTTATATACAGATTTTTTTACCAATAAAAATAGTTTTAATGAAACTATAAATTCCGCAAACTGTTGTTTGTTAGTTTGTTAATCTGTTGTTAAAGCTATTTTACTGCTGTAACAATCCCTGATTTAGGTTCGTCTTATTAGCATAAATCATTAAAAAACGAATAGAATGAAAAAATTAAATGTTATGCTGTTAGCAGTTGCTTTTGCAATCAGTAGTGTTGCAAGTGCCAGTACAAAACCAACAAAATCTGAAACAGGTTTTACTAATGAAATTAAAGAATTATTAGAAAATCCTTCGTTTAAGGTTGAAGATGAAATTGAAGCTAGTGTTACTTTTACCTTAAATAATAAAGGTGAGATCGTAGTGCTTTCTGTAGATTCAGATAGTAATATGGTTGAAGGTTTTATCAAAAAAAGATTAAACTATCAAAAATTAGAGACAAAGCCAGCTACAGGTATTAAGTTTTATACGATGCCAGTGAGAGTAGTGGCTTCTTAAAAGTTACATATGTGAAAAATAAAAATCCCGGATTCATCACCCGGGATTTTTTATTTCCCAGTAATATAATTAATACTTACAGTTGCCAAATCTGAATTAGGAAATTTAGAAAAATAATCCTGATTACTTTTCAGTCCAACTTCGTTTATAATTTTAAGAAAAGAGCTGATTTCTAAAATATATTGATCCGAGAACCCATGAGTTGCATCATACGCTGTAGCAGCTGTACTTCCTATATGTTGCGCAGTAATTTCTGGAGGAATGGTATGTAGTTCAATTACAATGAGTCCAAATTTTGCAATATGAGGTTCCCATTTTTTGAAATGATCTTTTAAATTTCTTTCCACATCATTATTAGACAGTAGTTTTCCTCTATAAGCAAATGCTCCAGATGAACTACTTGGAGCATCTAATGAGGTGTTGGGTTCACTCCAGATTCTATTGTGATCTAAGAAAGTTCTAACCGACAAAAGATCTTTGAGTGCTATATTGTAATTTTCTTTTAAATCTTTTTCTAACAGATCGGGATCACTGATATCACCCCAAATTACTTTTGCCCATATATCTGCTTGTATCAAGTTAGCTCTTGTAACTTTTAATGCGGCTTTGTTATAATCAGCACCTACTAAAAATAGAGGATGATCATCCAAGTGTTTTCCTCTCAATGTTTTGGTAGCAATGATATCAAAAAGATGAATTAGAAAAGCACCATTACCACAACCCATATCCAAAATTCCCTTTGGTTGCTCATCTAAAGGTTTATTAAATAAACGGATAATAATTTCATCAATCTTTTTAAAATAAGTAGAGTGCGCGCCACCACTTCCCCAAACATTCATTTCACGATCTACATGAGTTTCGTCAGTGTCTTTTTCCATGTTCCATAAAATGTTTGGATCGCCAATCAAAAGTTCATCCATTCGTCTAAACATAGGAATGTAAGAAACAGTTACGCCATATGCGGTGGCTCTTTTTGCGAAAAATAATCCTTTGCTGGTAAAAGTGTAGTTCTCGTTATTCTTGCTAAACCATCCTAAATGGGCTAAAAAACTAAGAATAGTATCGAAACTTTCTGGAAACTTATGGTATTCATCAGCACTAAATGATGCTTCCATAAAATATTTATGAAACATACCACCCATACCTAAATGAACAATGGTAGGTCCTACCAAAATGCCTTCAATATGTTTTAAAATCTGTGATTGTATTGTTTTGGTGCGGCTATCTTTAGAAAAAGTGATATCAAAAGAGTTTTGATATTGATGAAATAATTTCTCTAATTTTCGAAAAGGCTCTAGCTCAAATTTTCGATGATGAAACTTACCAGAATATTCCAAAAGATCTACAACGCCTTCATATAAATGAAAATGATCAAATGCTATTTTCGTATTCTCATTAACAGTAACAACTGGAATGTCATCTGCTATTTTGTAATCTAACCATCCTTGAGATGATAGCATTCTTAAAGCAACGTTGATGTATCCGGAATTGCCTTTGAAATGTTCTGAGATTTCTGATACAGAAACTTCTGAATGATTACTAACATAATCCGTGATTCCATTTTTTAGAAGTGAATAGGCTACTGGAGCAATGGCAATTCCATCTAAATGTCTAAACAATTCTTCTCGGAATGTTTGTTTTTCCTGTTTTGTGAGCATAAATATTTAATTGGTATGGTTGAGTACATTGATAATATCGAGACATACAAATTAAGCATTTATTTTATAAGAAGAAACTTATCTTTTCTTGTTAGGAGAATGTGGTCCGGATTTTTTTTCGGGCATTGGGCCTCTTAAATGAATGATCAATCCATTGAGGAAGTTACGTAGAATCTGATCACCACATTCCATATATTTAGGATGATTTTCATTCCTGAAAATAGCACCTAGCTCACTTTTAGTAACTTTAAAATCAACCAAAGCACAAATTTTTACGATTTCATCATCACGTAATTTATGAGCTACTCGTAATTTCTTGAAAATGTCATTGTTTGTCAAACCCATGGCGCAAAGGTACTTTTTTAATTGACTTCAAGAAAAATATCCTTTATGTTTCATAACAAATATGATTATAAGATATTTGTACCCTTAAAATTTAGAAAAGAATATGTATACTAAGGAGGAGAAATTGAGCTTGTTATCTGAAATGATTGAATTTGCAAAAGCAGATAAAGAAATTAAAGATGAAGAATATAATTTTATTTTGGCGGTAGCCTCACAATTGGATGTTACAGAAGAAGAAATTGGATATTTGGTAAGAAATAATGCAAAGAAAAAGAACTTACAGCCAGAATCGCAACGAATACTTCAGTTTCATAGATTAGTATTATTGATGAATGTGGATCAGGAAACTAGTCCTACAGAAATAGATAAGATAAGAGAAATGGGATTGCATATGGGACTACGACCAGAAGCAATAGATACTGTTTTAAAAGAAATGCACAAATATCCCAATAAAGTGATCCCTCCAAATGAGCTGATTGCTATTTTTACAAGATTCTATAATTAGAAAAAAGTAATCTCAACCTTTATAAGGAACCTTCAGATGAAAGTCTGGAGGTTTTTTTATGTGTTTTTGTCATATCAGAACAAGATAAGGTGTCAATATGACAGTTTTTAATATAACGAAAATGACAAAATGACATAAAAATTACAATGGAACTCAAATTGCTATATACTAATTGAATTTAAATCTAGAATAACTTAAAAAATAAAATACAATGAGTTTAATAAAAAGAGCAGACAGATTACCATTTATTTTTGATGACATTTTTAATACAGATTGGTTTGGAGGAAGTATCAACGAGCACAAAATTGGGTTCAATACTCCAGCAGTTAATGTAAAAGAAAGTGATAACGAATTTGTTATCGAATTAGCAGCACCAGGATTGGTGAAAGAAGATTTTAATATAGAACTAGATAATGATGTATTAACGATTTCTTCAGAAAGAAAAAATGAGACTAAAGAAGAAAAAGATAATTACACGAGAAAAGAATTTAGTTATAGCACATTTAAGAGATCATTTAATTTACCTGATACCGTAAATGTAACTGATATCTTAGCTTCTTATGATAATGGAGTATTATTGGTAACACTCCCTAAAAAAGAAGAAGCAAAAGTACAGCCGAAGCGCTCAATAGAAATTTCATAAGTTGTGAGACTTAAGTTAGTTAGTTAATGTTACGTAAAACGCCCTCCATTTTGAGGGCGTTTTTGGTATTTTATAAACTATTACCGTAATAACAATCTTTTGATAATGCTTTAGAATAACTTATTTTGTCCTCTAAATCCATGATAAGATAAATTTCTTTTTTTAGTTTGATTTCAATTCTATTTTGTTTCCAATAGACTTTGATATCTTTTGATTTCAAATTTTTAATGTAACTGAACTTGTTCGCATAATCAGTAGTTAGCGGAGGAGCATTTCCATTTTTGGTAGCCTCTTGCGGACTTATAGTTATAGATTCAGGATCTACTACAGAACAAAGAAATCCGTCAAAATCGATTCCTTGCTTATCTTTGTTTAATACATATACCCAAACCGAATATTCATCTTCTTCTATCATTAGGGTTCTACCAGAAATAGGATCTGTAGAAGTAATAAATATGCCTTCTACATTAGACACTATTTTAGTTTTGGGTTCACCAATGGCAAAAACACTGGTAAATAGGGATAGTAAAATTAGTTTCATTAGGGGTGTTTTATGTTAATACTAATTTATATACAGTCTATTAGCTGTAATTTTAATACTAAGCCCTAAAATTTAATGATATAGTTTTGGTTTCGAAGAGTTACTGAAACCTGTATGATTTGTGAACTACTAAATTAGTAAATTAATCAGTAAGTTGTATGTCTTATATGTATATAATTTTGTGAGATTTCCCCGTAATTTATTGAAAGAAAAATCTTATAGATAACTAAAAATCAAACCTATATTGATAAGTTGATTTTGTTGTTTTTTTGCTCTTTTTTGCAAAGCAAATAGTAAGCAACTAGCAAGTTAGGTACCCAACATAACCAAGCAACAATTTTATAGGCAATTATAAAATCACCAAATGAAATAGTAAGAATTGGTAACCAAATTCTTAAAGTAACGGCGGCAAAACAAGCTCCAAAACTAAAATACATTAGCTTTTCATGCTTTTGGACAGCTCCTTTTCGAATGTGTGCATATCCAAAATAAGTAGTCATTGTCCATATGATTCCCAAGCTGATAAAACCTAAAGAAGCAATCAAACCTCCGGTAGCAAAAAAGCCAATATATATTCCGGCACATCCACTGATCAACGCAGAGATTACATAGATTTTACCAAAAATTTTATGCAATTTAATGTTGGTAGCTCTTATTTTTTCACTGAATTGTATCCATCCAATTAGTAATGAGATCCCACCTAAAATAATATGAAGATAAAAGGCAATATTCCATATGTTATCTAATAAAAGTTCTGTGCTTTTAGTACTAAGCAAGCCAAATTCGCGATTTACAAAAAAGTAAGCAAAAGGGTATAAGCCGATTAGAATACAGCATATGATGAATAAAATTTTAATACCTCTTTGCATATTAAACCAAACTGAGTTTTATCGCACTTTCGGCACACGCTAAAATAGCTTCTTTTACTGGAATTGGTTTCCAATCTAAAAGTTTTATAGCTTTATTATTACTTACTTTACGTTCTGTACCTAAGTCAATTAAGATAGGTTTAATAGTTTTGTCAATATTAGAAAATAAACGAACTGCAAAATCCGGCAAAGTAAATTTTGGTACTTTTTTATTAGGATAATTTTCTCTTAAGATATTGGCTACTTCTTTAAAAGTCACGTAGCCTGCAGAGCATACAAATCTTTCGCCTGCAGCTTCAGGAGCTTCTAATGCTTTGATATGTAAATCAGCAACAGATCGAACATCTACCATATCGAAACCTATTCTCGGAATAGCAGGAGAACTACCGTCCAAAGCTTTAATGACTATATTGGCAGAAGTTCCAAAATCCTTTTCTAATATAGGTCCTAATATTGCTCCAGGACATACTGTTGTTAATTCTAAACCGCTAGTATCATTTTTTATGAAATCCCAAGCTGCTTTTTCAGCAATGGTTTTACTTCTAAAATAAGGCGTAGAATCTAATGTATTGCTGATATCCGTCCAGTTATTTTCATCAAATATATTTTTTCTGTCAGACTTATCCTTTCCATAGATAATAGCTCCTGATGATGATGTTAAAACAACTCTCCTTAATCCATGCTTTGAGGCTGCTTTTAAAATATGTAAGGTTCCATTCTTTGCAGGAAGAATAAGATCATTTTCATTTTTAGGTAACTCTCTTGGGAAAGGAGATGCAATGTGAATGATATCTTGTACTTCGCTAATCAGGTCATTCCATACTTCTTCATCTAACAAATCTGCCTCAGCGAATTCTAAATTATCAATATGAGTAGTTTTTTGGGCTATAACTTCTCTAATTTCAGAGGCACGTTCTAAATTTCTTAAGGTACCTAATACTTTATAACCTCTATTTAATAATTGTATAGCTGTATGTGATCCTAAAAATCCAGTAACTCCTGTTAACAATACTTTTTTAGTGTTCATTTTGAATGTTTTTTATAAAATTAGAGGTCTAACCATTTTTTAAAATTCGAGGTTCTTTCTCTAGAAACAATAATTTGTTCATCTTCCTGAGGTTTCAATTTTAAAAGTAGTCTACTATTAAAGTAGCTGTGAATTTCTATGACAGATTTTACAGAAACCATAAATTTTCGATTGATTCTAAAAAAATGTACAGGATCCAAGATTTCTTCTAATTGATCTATGGAATATTCGATGGGGTATTGTTGTCCTGTATGAGAATGCAAAAAAATCAGTCCTTCATTTGATTTAAAGTAAGCAATGTCTTCTACACTAAAAGTGTTGAACTGATTGCCGACCTTTATCATAAATCGCTTTTTGTATTCTTTATTAAATAGATTTTTGATGGTTGCTAGTTTTTGCTCATCAAAAATGGTTTCATTAGAAGATTTTGTTTTTCGATATTTATTTAATGCATTACCGAGATCGTTTTTATCAATAGGCTTTAATAAATAATCCAATCCATTGTATTTAAACCCTCTAATAGCGTATTCGTTATAAGCAGTAGTAAAAATAACTGGTGGATGATCTTCTAACATATCCAAAATATCAAAACCATATCCATCATTTAGTTGGATATCCAGAAATATCAAATCTGGTATTGGATTATTATCAAACCATTGTCGTCCATTCTCTACAGAAGTAATCTGCCCAATAATTTTAATTTCTGGAGCCAGTTCTTCTATTAAAGATGCCAATCGTTTGGAGGCAAAATTTTCATCTTCTACAATTACAGCTGTCATCTTAGGATACTTTTACAATAGATACTTCTTTTATGTCTTTGGGTAGTAATGGAATGGTTACTTTAAAGTACCCATTTTGAGTTTCTATATTTACGTTTTGATTTGTATAGAAAGAATATCTTTTTTCTATGTTTTTTAAACCTAATTTTGTGGATTCTTCTTTTCGCTTTCTAACATGTAGATTATTCTGAACAACCAAACTAGAATTCTCAACAGAAATGATACTTATTTCTAAAGGCTTTTCCTTGGAATAGTAATTATGTTTTAATGCATTCTCTACTAACATTTGTAACGAAAGTGTGGGAATTACAAAATCCTTTGGATTTACAGAGATATGCGTTGTAATGCTAAGAGCTCCTTCATGTCTTACATTCATCATAAATATAAAAGAGTCCAAAAAACTAAGTTCTTTCTCTAAACTTACCAGATCTTCTTCGCGATTATCCAAAATATAGCGATAACAAGTAGCTAATCTGGAAACAAAATCAGAGGCTAAATCTCTATCTTCATACATCAAAGAAGTTAAGGTATTTAGGCTGTTAAATAAGAAATGTGGACTAATTTGATTCTTTAGAGATTTATATTTAGAGGTCATAATTTCTTTCTGCATATCATTCATTTTATTTTCCATTTCCTTTTTCTGTTGTAAAGAATGATAAAAGAGGTTGAAGATAATGAGAGCAAACCCTAGAATGGCAGCTCTGAAAAAGTCAATTCTAAATCGTAACCATGGATCATCAGCATCGATTTGACAAATCTGATCAAACTGAAAAATGGCTAAATAATATACCAGCGCAGAAACGGGAAGACATATAGCAAGATTAACAACTAATATTTGTATTCCTTGTTTAAAATCAAGTCCTCCACCATTTTTGGATTGTTGTCTTCTTACTAACCAATCATTGCTTTCCCAGGCAAGCATAAATAGAAAAAAAGCACTACAATAATAGAATACGCCTGGCGCATCAAAAATGGAATCTTTTTCATCATGAACGATCGTAAGCTTTATTAAAAAGTATATCACATTGATGATAAGAAAGCGTATTCCTAATTTCTTTATAGTAGTTGTTTTGAGCATATAAAATGTAATAGTATGGTTAAAGATACATAACAAAGGATCAATTACGGGATCAGTTTTCATCGAATTGTCAAAAAACAGTCTGAATTGTCGTAAACATCATTTTACCTGAAAAATCGCGTAAATATTCCTGAGAAATGACTTCAAAGTGGGTTTTACACACTTCAAAAGTAAAAATAACGACTCTTCGATTTTGGTTTTGGTCATTGCAATGAAGTTAGCAGATTTGAGTAAAATCAAAAAGGACTATGAGATAGGCTATAACTAGTAGCAAATTCTGTCTGACAATTAAAAAAATAGAAATCGATGAAAAAATTAATGTTATTGTATACATTTTTATGTATTTCCTTCCTCAGTGCGCAAACAGGAACTATTAAAGGGCTTGTAGTTGATAAACAATCCGAAACACCATTAATAGGAGCTACTGTAGAATTATTAAATACATCAGAAACTAAAGGTGTTATTACAGACCTAGATGGGTATTTCACATTAGAAAATGTACCACTAGGAAGGCAAATAATTAGAGTGAGCTATATCGGTTTTGAGTCTATTACATTACCTAATATTGTAGTAACCTCAGGTAAAGATGCTGTGGTAAATGTTTCGTTAACAGAAGCCTTTGATAGCTTAGATGAAGTTATTATTACTTCGGATACAAATAAGTCAAGAGCAATTAATAAACTTACTTCGGTATCTGCCAGGCAATTCAGTTTAGAAGAAGTAACACGTTTTTCAGGCGGTAGAAGTGATGTCGGTAGGTTAGCGGCAAATTTTGCGGGAGTTTCAGCGCCAGATGATAGCAGGAATGATGTGGTGATTCGGGGAAATTCGCCAACGGGATTACTATGGAGATTAGAAGGAGTACCTATTCCTAGTCCAAATCACTATAGTACATTAGGTACTACTGGCGGACCTGTATCTGCCTTAAATCCTAATTTGCTAAAAAACTCTGATTTTATAACGTCTGCTTTTCCTTCAGAATATGGAAATGCAATTGGAGGTGTGTTCGATCTTGGTTTTAGAAAAGGAAATAAAGATGATTACGAATATACAGGACAAGTTGGAATCTTCACTGGAATTGAAGCAATGGCAGAAGGACCTTTAGGAAAAAACAATGGTTCTTTTTTAGTGGCAGGAAGATATTCACTAGT
>NZ_WEKL01000041.1 GCF_019295435.1 Aquimarina litoralis | reverse complement strand
TGTTAAAAACCGTATTTATACCCTTATTTTTTTTACGATTTGTTCTTAACTTCGCATCAGGGAAAAATAAAAGTAAAAACAAGTAACATGATGCGATCATTAATGCAAAAAAGGAATACCAAACGTGAAGAAAAAATAAAAATAACACGTTTAACAGAAATGAATATCGTTAATAACGAATTTCTGAAATCTTCAGAAAAATTAGCAAAAGCACATACAATTCATATCTAAATTGAGCATCACAATGCGTGATGCTTTTGTTTTAATCCAAAATAGGGAAATCGAATACTATATGTAGTTTATTCTTTTCCCTTTCGTCATGGATATTAACTCCATAGTCACTGGTGTAAATTGTAGTTTTGCCTAAAAGATTTTTGGTAATATCTAAAGTGAAATTAATAATAACTTCTTTGGTAATCCCTTTGATAGTAAGATTACCAATTACTTTATATTTATTATCACCAAAATGTACTACTTCTTTACTTTCGAAAGCGATTTTAGGGTATTTCTTTTTGTGGAAAAACTTCTCCCACATTAAATGGCCATCTCTCAAAAAATTACCTGTATCCAATGTGTTTACTAGTGCAGTCCCTTTAAAATGCGCATTGTCTGTATCTTCGGGATTAAAAGAAATCTTATAATCAAGACCTTCAATTGTTCCGGTAGTTTCTTCAGATACAAATTCAAAAGTGATTTTAGTATTCTTTTTATCAAACTCAAGCTTGATAATATCATTAATCAATGCATCTTCATGACCAGTGTATCCATCGGAAACATTTGTAATATCATTTGGAGAAGATGGAAATTGCCCATATCCTAAAGGAATTAAACAAATAAGAAAAATAATACTGTTAAAGCAGGTTTTCATAATGGCACTATTAGTGATTCAATATATAAATAAACAACAATCATTCCAATAGCTTTAACAAATCAGAAAAATTGAACTGGTACAAAAATCAGGGAAATAATTATAATTTGATGTTAACGTTTCAGATTTATTCTCCAAAATCATATAACTTTAGATAAGAAATTAAGTATCAATCAGGTAGCTATACCATAATTTTAAAGCGTATGGAAAATCAAAAGAAAAAAAGATCCTGGTCAAAGAGAAAATTTGCTGATTTTCAAAATAAGTATCGAAGATCTTCAAATTTTGGATACGGATCAAAAAGAGATCAATTTGCTATTGCAGGGAATGGAGAACTATCTGTTCCTGAAAAGAAACAAGTAAACGATAAAAATCAATTTGATTAAGAAGAGGTTATCTTGTTTTTTGAAGAAATTTTAAGGTATATAAGAATACCAATCGAAATGCTAGCGCAAATCAAAAATCCCAGAAACAGCGGTAATGCTGTGTCGTTTACAAATCTGCCTATAAAGGTACTTATAGGTACAGCCATTATTGTGCTTATAAAACCTGTAATAGCAGCGCCTATTCCTGCAATATGACCTACAGGTTCCATTGCCAGTGCTCTTAGGTTTCCAAACAAAAATCCAATCGCAAAAAATTGTAATCCAAAGAAAATTAATAGTACAACTACATTAGGGTTTGTATTTCCATTGAACAAAAGAATATAAACTAGGGATATTCCAAAAAAGGAATATAAAGAAATAGATACCAGTTTTTCCATTCCATATTTTAACACCAAGGTGCCATTTAGAAAGGTAGCAGTACCAATTGAAATGGCCAACAAAGCAAAAATATACGGAAACTCATTTTTGAGTTGATATTGCTGTTCAAAAATTTGTTGTGAACTACTTAAATACACCAAAAAGGATCCTACAATTAATCCAGAAATAAAAGTATACCCCATGGTGTCTTTATACTTTGCTAATTCTTTTAACCCATCAACAAAAATATAAGGACTAAATCTAATTCTTTTGGAAATATCTAAAGTTTCATTTTGCCTTTTCCAGAACCAAAAAGATACCAATACGCTAAAAAATAATTGAATATAAAAAATAGCTTTCCAATCATAATGATCTAAGATTGCTTTTCCTATAGCAGGAGCTACTATGGGAACTAGAATAAACACCACGGTAATAAATGACATAATGCGAGCCATATAGTCGCCACTATAGGTGTCTCTAATCATAGCAATTGCAATGGTTCTTGGGGCAGAAAGTCCTATACCTTGTAAAATTCTTCCTATAACCATCATCGTAAGGTTTGTAGCACTAATACAAATAAAACTTGCGATAATGAATAATAAAAAACCCATGTATACCACAGGTTTTCTTCCAATTGCATCCGAGATTRGCCCAAAAATTAAGGGACCAATTCCTAATCCTAAAAAGATCATTGTAATCAGCAATTGATTATCAGCCAACTCAGTAGTTCCAATATGAATTCCTATAATATCTAACGCAGGAAGCAAAGCATCTATAGCTAGTGCCACAATAGACATCAAAGATGCCATTAAGACAATAAATTCGAACTGTTGGATCTTTTTAATTTGCATTCGGCAAAAATAGCTCATTTCATATGCTGACCAATATTTTTTATTGTGATTTAACTAATATTTATTGCGTCTTCCTAAAGGGTAAGAAACTGATTTTTAATTTATCGTATATTAGGATTATGAAATTGTTCAACGCGCAACGAAGAAACTTAATGAAAGGTAAAGGGATACGGAAATACGTGCTTTATGCGATAGGAGAAATTATATTGGTGGTTATTGGTATTTTAATAGCTGTAAGTATTAATAATGCTAATGAGGTTAGAAAAACCAAGAATCATTTAAAAAATGTTTTAGTTACCTATCAAGAAGATCTTAAATTAGATACTTTAAAGGTGAATAACGCTTTGGAGTTACTAAATACTAGGAAACTACGTTTTGATCAGTTTCTTAGTGATACGGTGGATATTGAGATGTATAAAACGTATCCGAGAGCTATGGGATTAACACTGAATTATAATCCTTTTGAATTACAGCAAAAAGGGATCCGACTATTAGAAAAATTTGAAAGCAGTACTACGGAGACGGATAGTTTAGTAATTCAGATTTTAGCACATCATAATGCTTTTGACACGCTATTAAAAGAAACTCATGAACGAATAGGCGATGATGTAACAGATAATATGGATTATCTTAAATATAATCATGCTTGGATTGGAGATTTGCTATTTGGTAAGTTAGATAATCCAGAGATGTATGATTATTTTTTAAGTGATACGTATCATGCTAGATTAGCGATTCATTATATGCTCGTATATGGGAATTTAAAACCATTATTAGAGCAACACCTTACAAGTTCAAAAGATATTTTAAGCAAAATAGAATCAAGGATTAATGGTTAAGGTCTGTTAAAGGCTCTTCATTTTTGGTATAAAGTTTGTAAATTATGCTTTAGTGAAATTGTAGTAAATAAAAGATAGTCAGATGTATAGGTTAGGTAGAGTAGTAGTGTTTATATTAACAGTAGGAGGAGTACTAATGAGTTGTAATAGTGCTAAAAGCACAGTTGAACCAACTGCTCAAAGTGAAGCTTTAGAAACATTAATTACTGAAAAGTCTTTTCGTATTGAATCGGATTGGATGTATCCTCTAATGACAACAAGTTTGAATAGTTTGGCCAATAGCGGATTGGTGCCTCCAGGAAGTACCATAAATGGTATTAGTCTTATTGGTAACGCTAATTTTGTGAAAATACACGGAGACAGTATCTCCATGAAATTACCATTCTATGGCGAACGCCAACTACCTGGTAAGTATGGTTCAAATGATATTGGAATTAAGTTTGATGGAATACCAGATCGATATGAAGTGATCAAAAATGAAAAAAAACAAAGACATATTATCAAGTTTACAGTAAACGATGATCAAGAATCTTATCGAGTAACCATAACCATGTTTCCTAATTGGAAAACGAGCATTAATATCAACAGTACTCATCGTACTTCAATACGATATAGTGGTATTGTAATGAAGCCAGATACTGATAAAGATCTGGTTGTTAATTGATCTGTTGAATACTAGATTGAAGTGCTTCGATATCTTCAATATACGTTTGATAAAATTCCTCTACATAAGGTCTTCTGCTATTAGATCCTTGCAGAAGCAATTCCTTAGAAGTTTCTAATAATTCATTAATAGTAGCCGAAGGATATGTTAGCTTAGCTAATGTTTTAGCTTTCCAGTAAAATAGATCTGCATTTTTATTAAGTTGAATTCCTTGATCAAACTTTTCCAAAGCTTTCTGAAAATCTCCAGTTTTAAAATAGGTAATTCCATAATACACAAAAGCTCTACTTTCTATATATGCTAAGTCTTTGGATTCGTGATCAAAAAACTTTTTAAAGTATTCTTGAGCTGTTATATATTCTCCTTTCATCATATACGCAATGCCTCGCATAAAATCAATATTCTGAGATTGAGGATAATCAACAAAATTGGGAGTAAGTGCATCTAGCTCATTAAAATCTTTAATGGCATTATCATAGTCTCTATAAAAATATAAATACAAATATCCTCTATATCCTTGCCAGCTTTTAGCATCCAATGCAACTGCCTTTGCATATTTTTTCATAGCTTCTGTATTGATACCTCTCTTAACTCTAGAAGCTCCCATTTCTCGATGAGGATCTGAAAAACTTGGATCTAATGCGATGGCTTCCTGGATTAAAAAATGCTCTTCAGGTGTGCCTTGATAATAAGAATCATAATGCAACCCTTCAATAAATTGCTTAACATATTTTTGAGATATTGTTCTATCAAACGTTGTTTTATAGAGTTCCGGCTTCGTATCACAAGAACTAAATGTAATGACGACAAAACCAAGACTAAGGTAAAATATCTTCAATCTTTCCATTTTTTAAAATAAAGGTTACATAGAAATAAGAATCTCTAGCTGTATTTCGCATCACGCAAGGCTTCCATTGTTTTACAGAAGAAAGGATTTCATACAAATGCGTTCTAGTTTCGTCGTCAAATTGCTTTTCATTATAATCAAAGTCCGCTTCGTTGGTAATAAATTTACCAGCCTTACCTTTACAATTAATGACAAATCGAAAAGTCAAATAACCAGATTCATTTTTAAGTTTGGTGGTGTCTAGCTGTTCATATACTAACTTTTTTAAGTTTCCCTTGCCGCCAATAAAACCTGCACGATCATTACCACCGTTATAGTAATCTGCTATGAATTGATGATCTAAGCAAAGTTCTAATTCTAATTCTTTATCTATAGTCTTGTCAAAATCAATATAACCTACACGTTCTATATTGTGATCAGATAATGTATCAAATTCTTCCGGAAGTATTTGTTCTACAAGTATTCGCTCTATACGATTGCTATCAGTAGTTAAGGTAGAGGAGTAGAGTCCTAAATCTTGAACATAAACATTACGATATTGATAATACATGGTATCTCTTGGAGTTTTTCCAAAAACAATGATATTATGTATGTTTTGCGCTACAATTTTTGCTGGTTTAGATAAGATCGTAGTATCTTTTATAAACTTGGTAGTTCTTTGAACTTCTATAGAAACAGAATCTTTGTTTTTTAATTTGGACGTTGAGGAAACAGTTTCATTTTTAAAAGTGAGATAGTTCTTTTCTAAATCATTTGGATATTCTGCTATAAGCGAATCTAATTGAAAATATCTTTTATAACCAAGTTCTATAAATCTATATTCTTTAACACTAAAATCTCTAATAGATTGAATCTTGAATGCTGGATTATATACTATTTTTTGAAAAGTACTATCGTTAACTTTTTTAAGGGATGAATATTCTAAACTGGTGGTGGTAATTTGTTTATCCTTCGGATAGGTATGAACATAATATTTATTGACAATTCCATTTTTAGTATATCCTTTGGGAATAAAAAAGCGCTCATTAGATGCATCAGTAGTAGTACAAGAAATACTACATACGAAACCAATTAATATTAGAAACAATTTGTGCTTCATATAATACTGTAGATATGAAAATATATAGTTTTAAGAATATAAAATTAAGAACACACCTAACATGATACCAAATAATGGGACCAGTTTTTTACGTTTATTTTTTTCTTTAAAAATAAGTCCACCAATTACAACTGCAATTAATATTTGACTTCTTTTTATGGCAGATAAAAGCATAATCAAGGCATCGGGATCTTGTAAGGCCTTAAAGTAGAAGTAATCTGCCGCTTGCAATAACACTCCAACGGCAACAATGGTCCAACGCCAAGTGAAATTTTTCCTTTTTTCTGCATTCCCAATCCATAGAACAGATAAAATAACTGATAAGATAAGTACTGTATAGAAGCAGAACCAGAATTGTAATGTCTGTGGATTTAGAGAGAGATTTTGGATCAAAAATTTATCATATAATCCGCTAGAAGCGCCTAAAAACGTAGCGCCAATGATAGCAAAAATCCATTTATTCCGCTTAAAATTGATTCCTTCTTTTTTTCCAATTTTTGAATATAGAATTACTGAAAAAATAATCATAAAAAAACCAATCCATTGCAAGAGATTCGGTTTTTCTTGATAAATCAAAATTGCACCTATAAATGTAAAAAATGGTCCTGCAGAACGTATGGGTGTTACTATGGTAATTGGTAAGTGCTTGAGAGCCTGATATGCTAATACCCATGACGATGCCATGATCATGGATTTGATAAAAATAAAACCATGAGTTTTTAATGGAATTTGATCTATATAAAATCCTATTTGTTTAGTGAATTCTGGATAGTATACAGACCCAATAAAAAAAGGAAGTAATACCAAAAAACCAGATCCAATAGTGCCTAATAACACAGGAAAAACTTCATTTCCTTGTACTGCATGTTTCTTGCATAAATTATGTAATCCAAGAAAAAGAGCTGCCAATAATCCGAGGTACATCCACATGGGCGCGAATATAGGTTTTTACTCAATTTTATAGAGGATCGTATCCTTCGAATTTTATTTTTTCACCCTATAATTCTAAAAATACGAATTCATTTATGTATTGATTACGATCATTGCGAATAATTCAAAGAATTTCATGTATTGCGCTTCTTGTATTTTTAATATAATAATTTTATGAATATTGTAATTTTTTAAGATAAAAATTGATGTTTACTTAAAATAGTAGGTATATTTGCGCCATCAACTCATTTATTATTCATGCATAATATTTTTTAACTATTTAACACAAATCAATTATTTAAAACCTAAAAATGAAAACTCAACTAAGCTTTATTCAAAGAAATTTTTGGATAGCAGTCATCGCTATTCTCACAACTTTTGCTACCAATGCGCAACAAGTGATCAATGCTACTTTACAAAATGATGGTAGAACCAGGCAATATCGATTGTATGTACCCGCTAGTTATGATCCCAGTAAACCTGCTCCTTTAATATTAAACTTTCATGGATTTACGAATAATATAGATACGCAGTATAATCAGAGTGATTTTCGACAATTAGCAGAAGACAACCAATTTTTGTTCGTAACTCCTCAAGGATTAGGTGGTTTTTTCTCAGGATGGGCTATCAACAATAATTTTGGAGGAAACCAAGATGATTTGGGATTTTCTGATGCCTTGATAGATAAAATTCAAGAAGATTATAATATCAATGAAAAACGTATTTATGCTACTGGATTTTCTAATGGAGGTTTTTTTAGTTACCGATTGGCCTGCGAATTAAGTCCAAGGATTGCCGCTGTTGCTTCTGTAGCTGGAAGTATGACAAGAATTTGGATTGATAATAATCAATGTCAGCCGCAACATCCAACGGCCGTATTACAAATTACAGGAACAAACGATAATGTGATTTCTATCAATGGTAATGGAACTAATGAACCGATACAAGATGTTATGGAATATTGGGCTTCTGTAAACAATGCAGATTCGACTCCAGATGTTATTCAGTTGGGAGGAGGAACTACACGTTCCATTTGGGATAATGGAGATAATGGGGTGACTGCAGAATTTATTCGAGTTCAAGGAAAAGGACATAGTTGGAATGGAGGTAACATAAATACCTCTCAAGAAGTATGGGATTTCTTTTCTAGATTTGATATTGATGGTGCTATCGATAGTACACCGCCACCACCAGATACCTGTGCTGCAACAGTATCATCATTTCCGTTTACTGAAAGTTTTGAAACGGGTATCGGACAATGGTCACAAGCTACGAATGATGATTTAAACTGGACCAGAGATTCTGGAGGTACACCTTCTAACAATACAGGACCATCTAACGGAGCTGATGGTAGTTTTTATCTGTATGTAGAAGCCTCTGGTAATGGAACAGGATTTCCTAATAAAAGAGCAATACTTAATTCACCTTGTTTAGATTTTAGTAGTGTAGCGAATCCTACACTTAATTTCCAATATCATATGTTTGGTAGTCAAATAAATAGCTTAACAGTCGAAGCTAGAACCAACAATACAGGTAATTGGTTATCTGTTTTTAGTAGATCCGGAAATCAAGGAAATGCCTGGAATGCTGCTAGTATTGATTTATCAAGTTATGTAGGCAATGATAGTGTGCAGTTGCGATTTAATGTGCTAACGGGTACAGGAAGTAGTGGTTGGCAAAGTGATATTGCTATAGATGCTATTAGTATCCAAGATGGTATAGGAAATCCAGATCCTGATTGTACGGCACTTAATTTTAATGATTTTGCAATTTCTGGATTCTCGAATCAAGATGCCGATGGGAATTTTTCAGTGGTGAATGGCGGAGATGGTTTGTCATTAACGAATAATACATGGAAATTTATTCCTTTGGATTATACGGTAACAGCTAATACGGTTATTGAGTTTAGTTTTAGTAGTACATCCCAAGGAGAAATACATGCCATTGGTTTTGAAAATAATAATACCTTGACCTCTTCACGTTATTTTAAAGTTCATGGAACGCAGAACTATGGAGTGACTAATTTTGATAATTATACTTCGGGAACTGTGACGTATACGATTCCTGTTGGAAATTTCTATACAGGAGTTATGGATCGCTTGGTATTTATCAATGATAATGATAGTGGTTCTGGAAATAATTCCATTTTCTCTAATGTAAGAATCTATGAAGGATCTTGTGGTAATTCTTTATCTGCTGAGCAAATCATAGCCCAATTAAGTACCAAATCACCAGTACTTGGTACGGAACCAGAAGATATAAACACTCTAACAATTGCACCAAACCCGGTTAGCGATCAATTCACTTTAAGTTTAGATACTCATTCCAAAACCAAAGATGAGATGATTGTTCGAATTTATACTATACTAGGACAAATAAAATATGAAGCTACTTTACAAACCGGTACTCAAAGTTTGTCTGCCAGCGCAATAGGATTAGGTTCTGGTATCTATGTTGTAAAAGTAGTGTCGAAAGGAGAGTTGCAAAGCACTCAAAAACTGATTATTAGGTAACCTGAATCTATAGTATTCAGGTTATTTCTTATAGATGGATTATTATGCATATCAAAAGATGCTTCAGAAATACTGAAGCATCTTTTTTATGTATATGCGTTGTGGACATTTATAGTACATTTGTATGATTCATTTTTACCTATTGATTTGTAAAACAACAGAATGATCTATGCCTAAAAAGAGTTCCGAAATTATTTATAAAAGTCGATTGTCTACATTTAATCTGATAATGATGATAGTTGGATGTCTTTTTCTTATAGGAATGGGGATTACAATGCTAATAAATACTCAAGAGTCTGGAATTAATTGGGTCATTGTTTTTCCTTTAGTATTTATTCTCCTTGGAGGATTGATTGCTTATCATACATTACTTCTTTGTACAATTACTATAACCAAGAAGCATCTTGTGTTAACATATCCATTCATTGGAAGGAAGAAAAACATTGAATGGAAATCAATATCTGATGCTGGTATGGAATTCATTACTACTCAAAGTAGTGCAAGCGATTATTCTTATAAAACTGGTAAAGAGATCCGTTTTTTTTCAAATGATAAAAATTATAGAATTACCACTTTTGCAATAAAACATCCAGATAAGCTTATGCTCGAACTTAATAAAAGAATCGATAGTAATCTTAAAAGGAAAATGAAAAGTGAATATAAAAAAACAGAACGAGAGTTTTTAAAGGAGCAAAATCAATATCAGCGTTGGATGATGAAAATTGTTTTACCTATTTGTTTGATAATTTTAGTTTTATTGTGGATATTAAAGAAATAAAGATAAATCATCATTAACAACACTAATTGTCGAGCATTTGGAATTCAGTAAAAATTTATTGTTCTTTTTTAGTGCATTAGGTGCTTTTAATGGGCTTTTTTTAAGTCTGTATTTTGGGTTTTTGATAAAAAATAGGAGTAGAGCAACTTATTTTTTAGCGGCTCTTTTATTTGTGATCAGTGTTCGAGTGACTAAATCCGTATTTCTAACATTTTATCCTGGCACTTCTAATACATTTGTTAGTATTGGACTCACTGCTTGTTTTTTAATAGGACCATTTTTGTATTTATACATTAAAATTGCATTGCATCCAACTAAAGTTCATCGATGGAATTGGTTATTTCACGTTCTTCCAGTACTAATTTTTATGTTGGTGATCAGTATTCAGTATCCAWATCGATCTTATAAGTATTTATGGTGGAGAAGTCCTCCTAGGATTTTTGGAATGCTCTTATTTACGCAATGGACGATCTATACTATTGCGGCCATATACCAAGCACGTCATGTTTTTAGTAAACTTTGGAGTAAAACAAAATCAATAAATACCTTAGATTTTTGGATTATCAATATCGTAACTGGAGGTTTTATCATTTGGCTTGCTTATAACACTACTACCTACACATCATATATTGTTGGAGCATTATCATTCTCATTTACCTTTTATATTACATTGGTTATTTGGATCATCAAACGAAGAAAAAGTACGCTAACATTTCTTACACCAGTTGTAAAATATGCTAATAGGAAAATTGATACGGAAAAAGCATCTTCGATTGCTGATCAATTAAATGTTTTGTTTAAAGAACAAGAATTACACCGAAATCCTAATTTGAAACTTCCGGAAGTTGCTAGTCAACTTCATATAAAACCTCATGAATTATCACAATATCTAAATGATAATCTGGGCTTAAGTTTTTCCAGTTTTATCAATCAACATCGTATACGAACTGCAACCAAATTGATTCAAACCAATGACTTATTAACGCTAGAGGCTATTGGAAACGAGTGTGGTTTTAAATCTAATTCTACTTTTTATACTGCTTTCAAAAAACAAGAAGGAATGACACCTTCACAGTTCAAAAAAAGAACTAATACCTAATTTTTTTCTTCGGATTTATAATTCCGAAGAACAACAACTCCTTTTTTTACTAGGGTTTTCAAGCTTTCTTATAGTTTCGTATTTGAAATCAATTCTAAAAAACGAATAATGAAAAACCTAATCATTTTAGTAATTCTACTGAGTACTACAATTACTGTTGCCCAATCTGATAAAGAAAAAATCAAAGAAACACTTTTAGATTATATAGAAGGTACCGCAGATGGATCACCTGAGAGAATCAAAAAAGCATTCCATAAAAACTTGAATTTATATTCAATTACTAATGACAGTTTGAGTATTACTTCTGGTAAAAAGTATATTGGATATTTTAAAGAAGGTGAAAAACGAGATCGAATAGGAAAAATTATATCCATTGATGTGGTTAACAATGCGGCGATGGCAAAGGTAGAAATTGATTTTCCGAAAGGGAAGAGGCTATACACGGATTATATGATGTTGTTAAAAGTACAAGGAGAATGGAAAATCATCCATAAATCGTATACCTACGTACCGTATTAAACCCCAAAATACTTATGTTTAGATATTATATTCTTTATTTCTTTTGTATTGGAATCCTTAATAGTATTCAATCTCAAACGATAGATCAGAGCAAACTTGAAAGCAGTTTAGATTCTTTGATCCAAAAAACGATGGAAGAGGAGCATATTCCTGGTGCAGCTTTTATCATTGTGAAAGATGGAAAAACTCTGTTAAAAAAAGGATATGGATATACAAGTTTGGGAGAAGATGTACGACGTGTAGATCCAGATTCTACCATATTTAGGATTGGTTCAGTTACTAAAACTTTTACAGCAACCGCTTTATTGCAATTGGTGGATCAAAAGAAGGTGGATCTTTATATGGATGTAAATCAATATTTAAAATCTGTAAAAGTTCCTAATACTTATAAAACACCAGTAACATTAGCAAATTTATTGGATCATAGTGCTGGTTTTGATGAATTAAGAGGTAGAGTGGTTTATAGAGAAAACCAATCGATTCCGTTAGCAGATTATCTAAAAAATAGAATAGTTCGTGTTCGAGAACCTGGTGTGATTTCGAGTTATTCATCATTTGGTATTGCATTAGCAGGGCTGTTGGTAGAGGATATTAGTGGCCAAAAACTAGATGCTTATATGAAAAAGCATATTTGGGAACCGCTTGGAATGCATATGACATCGATGTTTTTGAATGATCAGGTAGAACAGTATGCTTCTTGGGGATATGAATACCGAAATGGAGTGAATCTTCCACAACCTTGGGAGTTTTATCATACCTATCCGGCATCCGAAATAAACAGTACGGTTGCTGATATGGGTAAGTATTTATTGATGCATTTAAATAATGGAATTCTAGATGATCAAAGGGTTTTGAGTACCAGTTTATCTCAAAAGATGAAATCTGCAGAATTAAGAGTACATGATACTGTGGAAGCATTTGCTTACGGATTTTATGAAGAAGATGCACATGGATTTAGAACAATAAGTCATGGAGGTGATATGTTGGGATATGCATCTTATATGGCAATGATACCTGAAGAAAAATTGGGTGTTTTTGTGATACATCATCATGAAGGAACCAGATTACGATATGCGGTGATGGATATAATTTTAAAGACATTTGCGAAAGAAAAAGAACAACAGATAGTAGGATCAAAACCGGTAAAAGGAAAAACGGATTTCAACAAATTGGCAGGACATTATATATGGACTACGCATTGCCATAGTTGTGAAAGTGGTTGGAAACCAAATCGTGAAGAACTAGTAGTAAATTCTGATGGAACATTTACGATAATGAATCGAACTTATGAAGAGATCGATCATTTAGTATTTAGAAGTAAAGATGGTATGCGAACGATGGGGTTTATAGAAAATGAAAAAGGAGAAATACAGTATATGTCACTTGGAGGTGTCAATACATTTGAAAAAGTTGATTGATTCCAATATGTCTTTACATGCAAATAGATGATATATGAATAAACAAGTTTTTATGTAGTGTATTTTGAAAATAGAATATGACTACTATTTATTGGTATCTCGAATTTCTTTCAAAACTTTCTTGGTTTCGGGATGATCTAGCATGTCCTTCATAAACTGGTAAGCCTTTTTTGTAATTACCCTACTCATTGGCGGTTCTACTATAGGGAGTGAACCATTATTGGTAATTGTTGCAATAATACTATCATTCTTTTTTACCAAAGTATGATACAATTCTTTATGTAAATCTTTTTCATTCAAATTATTACAATTCAGTTCTCTTCCATAGATGCTTTTAATATCAGCAACAGTAAATTGGTGAGGCAAGTAGATCGTCTTAAATTTAATCTTCGTACTAATATTCTCTAATCGCCTAAGTTGTTCTTTCACATAAATAGGCATCATTTCCGTAGATGCCACAGAACTTAAAATAGCATTCATCTCGGTGTTTTCATTTATATGTTGTGCTGTACATGCAAACTTATCATTTACCATTTTTTTTATGTACGCTGTTTTATCATTTACAATACTTATAAAAACATTGCATTGTTTTAGTGATTGAGGATTTTGAATTGAATCTCTGTTATTAATAGCATTAAATAGTTTATATGCAGATAGTAAACCAGAATTATCATAAATTCCTCCATCATTATAATGCCCTAAGGTTTCTATTTTTGCTGCAGGGCTGATAAGTGGAAAACGGTTAGAAGTAGAGGCAGCGTCATAATATGATAAGGTTTGATCACTACCTATGGATAGTATATCATCTGCTCCTTGGTATAGTAATACAGCATCCTCTGGGTTTTTGTTTGTAGAAACACTAACAGCCATTCCTTGATTTCCTTTTACATTAGTTGTATTAGAAATAAGAATAGGGAAGTGGTTATTATGAAAATTATACATTTTCTTCCAGTATGCCCGATATGATTTTTTATGGTCAAAAGCTTTATTATTAGTTATTTTGGCATATTGATGCATAGCGCTCGAAGAACGATCATATCCACTCAAATCGCATTTTGGAATAAATAGATGCATCAAAAGATCCCTGCCCAAAATATGAGTGAGATCAAGACCCAATATATTTTGAGTAGATACTTCATCTATAATGATTTCTTGTTTTTCCTTTTCAATATTATGAAGAATAGAAGAAAAATTAATCAAACCCATGGTTCCTCCTGAAGCACCTGAAATGGAAATCGTTTGGTTTAAAAACTTCGGATCTTGCTTTTGCAATTCACGTAAAACTGTCATGGTCCAGGCATTAGATTTTATACCACCACCATAACAGCCGATATGATATCTTGTTTTAGATATATCTGCCTCGCGATCGTTTAAAAAATCGCCCAAATCAACACTGGAAACAGTCTCTTTTACGGGATGTAATGTAAACAGATTATTATTGAATTGAGGGATTTTAGTAAGCCCTATAAGAACCAATAAAATAAGGCCGGTTACCAAAAGCCCAAATTTCACTTTAGTTTTATTGTTTGTTGCAAAACTATCTCTTGAGTATTGATAGTAAATGATGTTTTTAGTAATAATTATTAAAATCCCATAGTATATCAATAATGCAGAGAGAATAATGACTATTGCGTTTATTTTAAACGATATAAAATCAAAACAGTTTATAACAATAAAAAAAGCAAGATTAATATTTGCGATAAATACGGTTACTCTCAAAAAAGTGTAATTATCACTTAATATTCCAGCTCTACATCTGGATAGAATTTCGAATAAAAAATTGTTTTTAGAAAAATTATAAGTTTTGAAAAAGCTAACCAGTTTATCAGTTGATGTATTACCAAAGGAATTACAGGTAGTCTTAGATTTTTCTGAAAAAAATGTAAATTTTAGGATAGAGCGAAAGGTTCTATAATACACATATGAGATCATTTGGAAAATGATACACAATAGACTTAAAACCACGGTAAGCATGGTGTATTTATCTTCGGATAAAAACAGTATAAGAAAGAATACAAGGTGAAGAATAACTGTAATCAGAAAGAAAACAATACCACGACCAATAATAGGATTTATGCTATGGAGAATGAGTTTGCTCTCATCTAATGACATTGTATTAGGATCTATAGATACATGACTTTTTTTATGTTCATTTGCATTTAATGAATAATCACCATCATACATATTTGGAAAGTGAGAAAGTATAAAATTGTAGGTGCGATTATACCAACGTTGCTTTTTAACACGTAAGATATATAACCATAAAACCCCACAAGCAAGGATAACAAAAGCAAGATCTGCTGTATCGAGTAACCATTTAAAATTAACTTCGCTAGTATATGCGATAAGATAAAAAAGAGAAGTATAAAATACGACGCCGAGAATCCGTAATAGAAAATTCACATTACTTTCCGGACGTTTATTTTCATGATTTTGGTATTCTGCTCTGTATTTGTAAGTAATTATTCCGAAAATAGGTGAAATTTTATAAGTAAGAAACCAATCTCGATAGCGTTCTTTAATATTAAAATAGCTAGGATAATGAACTAATACGATAGCTAATAAGGGGGCAAATAACACTAGTAATAAAACCATATTAAATGGGTTCTCATATAAGTCTACCACAATAGAGTTTACCTGTGAAGCTTTTGGCAAAACAAAACCAATAAGACCTAAAATAATAAGACTATAAATGGATGATATAATGAACGTACGTATAGTACCAATCAAATCTTTTTCTAGTATGTAATCAATAACAGCAACTAGAAAACTAAAAATTGAAATCCCATAGAAAACAATTTTTATTACGCTAACAGTTGCTGGATAGCTATGATTACTGAGATACATTATATTTTCTATGATATCAGCTAGATAAGCGGCGATTATAATAAAGGTATATATAGTAAATAGTATTTTTTTATAGGGAAGGGGTTTATTATTAGTATATAGTAGTTGTCTTTTTACAAATTTCCATAGCGCCCATAATAGCAAAAATGGCCAAATACAGTCAATTATAAAGTAAGTATAATAGCTGAAATGATACCAGACGTTTGTATTTAGGAATTCCTCTTTGAGCCAAGTTGAGTTTAGTAATGTCGTGAACTGCGGACTTTGGATAATTCCAGGTATATGAAATAAACCGGAAATCAAGAGTAGAATCATTGTGGTAATAAATAACCACACTAAATGTAAATTGCTAACTCTAGGGCTGGTAAAATAACGATTTTTGTTATCTAATTGGCTCATAAAAAGAATGTTAACGGGTTAGGATTTTAAATTTAGAGATTTATGGTAAAAAATATATACCCAATATCTAGTATTTTCTATTTTACATAATATAAATTATAGAACAAATGTGTTAATTAAAGCAAATTGACGGATGCTCGCATTTTACATAATTACAGATATAATAACACTCAAGGGTTTTATATCGATCGTAATTATGTAAAAGTCAATTTGTGAAACGTTTAACTAATTACTATTTGTACTCAGCTTATTATAAGGTTTACTATTTACTGTTTATGATTAGATTTCGACAGGCTCAATCTGACAACCGGATTCTATCATAATGTTATACTAAACTTGTCCAAGTATAAATCTCATATTCTGGACAACTGTTTAGAAATTTTCAAATACTAGATTTTTCGCAAGGTTTATATTTTAACCCTTTGAACTTAATAATGTTAGCTCATTTCTGAGTATGTAAAATATTCTTCTAGTATGAATTTAACTTTTCACTAAATCTTTTGCTATACAATAATAATTTATTCGTTTTCTTCTTAGGTTGATTTTAAATCACTGATTATTAGCTTTTTATTTATCTATTAAAAATTAGCTCATATTCTGTATTATCCTCCACATTTTTTCAAATACGCGATTCTCAGCGCTTATATTATGTAAAATAGAAACAGTTAGATTATAGAACATTTAGTAACCGAAACTCCGAATTAAATATTTTCTAAACAATTAGCGCATTCAAACCAATTGTATTTAAAAATTTATTAGAAAATAGCGTTTGCATTTCTGATGATAATAAATTTTCACGTTGGGTCATCCATTCTTCTGCCTTATTACCGTACATATGTTTTACTAGTCCTGGAAATTCCCAATCGCTATTTTTTCCCCAATGAATCGTAAAAGGTATATCGTTTTCTTTTAAGACCTCTATCATACGTCTATTATATTCTTCTAGACTCATTATTTTACGTGTTTTTTTCCAAAGAACACCATCAATCTCAATCATGCAGGTAATTGGAAATTTTGTAAAACCAATTGTAGCTTTAGTTTGTTTTACAAATCGTAATGCAAATATTCCTGGTATTGGTCCTTCATCACGTGTTAATTTTCCTAAAAGATTCATTGCTTTTTCTGAGTGTTTATGATCAATTCCAAATGAACATGCAAAAGCAGGTCCTTGATATGGAGCATCCCAAAAAATTTCTTTAAGCATTCCTGTAGTTTCTTCATTTACTTCAGGTAAAATTGTGTTTCGTAACCTCTTGACCAACCAAGGAATACTCTTAGGAAAGTTTTCAGCAATTTTCACAAAAAGATGAATTAAATCTCTATATATAGATTCTTTAATAATTGGAAAAGGATCAGGATATGATTCTCTATATGGTTTTTTATACATAAGTTCTATAATACAATTTGGATCGTCGCTATATTGATTAATAAATATCTTATAATGAAAAGGTCTTTTTCCGTTTCCTTGCGCATCTGTCTCTTCAGGGATTTTAAATGCTGAATTTTTAAAATCCATTGTATTTGCTAATTCAAAAGCTAGCTGTTTATTTATTTTTTTTACATAGCGTTTTATAAGAAATACGGGTTCCGCCTCTATCACTACCCCATGTATAAATCCAAAACTCCCCAAACTAACTAAAGCTGCATAAAACAGATCATCATTTCTAATAATTCTAGAATTTAAGGATTGAATAAAATTATCGTGTAAAGCAGGTTTAGATTCTGGTTCAATATATATAATGTCATCAGAATTAGGCCCTACAATAAGATTAAGCCCAACGACATAATCTTGTACGGATCCAATATCAAGACCAGCACCATGAACCCCTGTCGAAATACAACCAGCAATTGTCTGTCCATTGCTGGCTCCACTTGTTTTGAGCGATTTTCCATTCTCAGCTAAAGTTTCGGATATTTCTTTAATAGTATTTCCACATTGAAACATAAACAAATTTGTGTGATCAAAACTACAATTTTGATGGCAATCAGTATCTTGAATAGGAATAGATATATTCATAGATCCGTTATAGTGCATTCTGTCTTTATGACTTGCTATATTACTCAACGACCAAGCTGATCCATATGCTCTAAAGCCTTCACCAGCCTGTCGAGTTTCATTAATTAATCGTTGTATTTCAATAGCAGCATCATTATAGCGATCAATCTTTTTAGGCATCAATCGTTCTCCTTCTAATTTTGTTTGATAAAGAAGTTTTACAGTGAAAGGCCCATTATTATGTAATGTATCCCACTCGCTTAATAATTTAGATTTTGTATTTGCCATGGTCTGTTAGTTTTGAGATTTTTCACATACATATTTAATTTTTACTTTTCTTTTTCTTCCAAAGGTTATAGCGCTAAGTAATACACTTCCAAAGGTGTTTCGATACTCTATAATGTTCAATTTGCCTGATTCACAGCTGTCATTTTCTTTGATTAGATATGTAAAATCCCCTGATGTTAGCTTCATATCAATAACCGTATCTATTTCAATAACATGCATTCCACGATAATAATCGTCTCTATTAGAAAAGGGATCAGGCTGCTGAGCACCATTTTCATTTCTAAGTCTAACAGAATAGCAAGATGCTAGTATTGAAATGATAATGATGAATAGAAAAAATTTAATTTGTCTCATAATTAATTTATTATTAGTGCTTGCTTTTTAATATTCGGGTGAATATCTATTTTAATTGCATACAGTCAATTACTAGTCATAAGTATGTACAACTAGTCAATTTAAAAACAGCTCTAATAATGGGTAAATATTAAATAAGTAAAAAAAGGGGAGAATTCGATTATGTATTAATCACAATAAAGATATAAAAAATTAATAAACAATGACTTATGAGTTATCTGATTATTTAAAAATAATCACAAAATAATCCTATTTCCTACATATTTTGCCTCCACTCCTCTGCCCTAATTGCAAAAAGAGTATTTACTCACTCCTTTTCTATTTGATAAATAGGAGTTCGTGAACCCTAAAGGGTGTCATTACATTTTTGGAGAAACTTATGAGAAAGAAAAAATCTAAAAAGAAGAGTTGTTATGTATTATGTAGAATAGAATAGATCTTGTATTTCGGCACTATTTTAATAAAATGTAGTGTCCTTAATAATACAATCTAAAATCAAGTAGTTTACAGGCTTTATAATGTCTTTGATGCAGCTCTTCTACTACATCTAACATATTTTCATCTTCTTTGAATAAGTTAAAAAATGCTATATCAAGATTTGAGCTTGATATTCCATTAAATTCATTACCATAGCCAGAAACACCTCTGGCGCCTGTGATATCCAAAAAATACTGTGCTTCTTCTTCATCTAAATCAAGCACTTTTGCATTTGAAAAATGTAAAATCTTTCCTTTTAATTTTCCTTCAAAAATTTCTGCAATCTCCTGTAAACTATAGTAGTAATCATTCAAACAAATACTATTGGCCTCACCCGTTATAACCAGGTAGATGATTTCATAGTTTTTAAAATGATGATCATCCAAAACCAATGTATTTAAGCTGGACTCTAAACCTTCAATAGTATCGCAGGTTTTATAAATACTGGATATTCTATATTGCGAGCTTAGTTGTTCTAATTTTTTCTGTGCTTCGGTAATCTCATCCGTTTCTATATCATCCACTGCTTCTAAACAGTAAATGAAATAATCTGTATCTAAAGATTGTTCTTGCGGTAATTGTTGTCTTTTATCTAACAAATTTCAGGATTTAAGCAACGTATATAAACAACAAAAATAGTGTAATTCTTTTAGTAGTAATCCATCATTTCTTTTGAAACCAGCTAATTTTTTAGCTTATCAAAAACATCATCTTTATAATATTCGCCAATAGCAATTTCAATATCGTTAATTTCGATGTCTTTTTTCGTGAAAGCTGTTATTTTGTTGGTATTCACAATGTATGATCTATGCACTCTCAAAAAGCGATGATCCAATTTTTCTAGAAAAGTATGTAAACCATGTTTGATCATGATCTTTTCTTTTTCTAGATGAATTTGTATGTAATCCTTTATACTCGTAATGAAGAGAATTTCATCAAACAAAATTTTAATGTTCTTTTTGTTGGACTGTACATATATATAATCGTCTTTTTTTACAGATTTTTTGTTTTCTGTAAATCGTTCAATTGCTTTAAAAAAACGCGAAAAAGTAATTGGTTTTAATAAATAATCTGTTGCATTTAGTTCAAAACCTTCGACAGCATATTCTCGGTAGGCAGTGGTAAATATCACTTTTGGTTTTGTAGTTAAATTTTTAAAAAAATCTGTTCCTTTTAATACTGGCATTTTAATATCTAGGAAAATTAAATCAACCTCTTGCTCTTTCAATATTTCGCGAGCTTCGAGCGCAGAACTGCAAGATGCTACTAACTCAAAATCGTTTAGTTTAGATAAATGACTCTCCATTAACTCTCTGGCTAATTCTTCATCATCAATTATTAGGCATTTATACTTCATTTTGATTTTAGTTTTAGTAGTACACCAAAAACATTATTTTTTTGATTAAAATCCAACATATAATTATTCGGTTCGTATAAAAGGTTTAGTTGTTTTTCAATGTTTTTTAAGCCAATAGGTTCGCGTTCAATCTTTGTATCATCGATTGAAAGATGTTTGGGGATTGTATTTTCAATGGTAAAATAAATTTCTTTCTCTGTGGTTTTTAGTTCTATTTTTATGTTTGCTGTATGAATCTCCTCTTCTACTCCATGTTTAAAAGCATTTTCGGTGAATGTTAATAACAACAAAGGGGCAATTTTAACATTCTCTTCGATAGTGTGACTAAATATTATATCCAATCTGTTACCATATCGTAGTTTTTCTAAGGAAATATAATTTTCCAATAGCATTACTTCTCCCTTGATATGTACATATTTGTCTTTACACTGGTATAAAATGTAATCTAAAATATTAGAAAGTCGTTCTATAACTTCTGGTGATTTATCTGATTTTTTAAGTGATAACGCATATAAATTATTAAGGGTATTAAATAGGAAATGCGGATTTAATTGGTTTTTTAGCGCTTCTAATTCGGAAGATTTTTTTTGTTCTTGTAAACTTAAAATCTCTTTTTGTTGACGATAATAATTGATAATGATGACAATTACCGTTGGAAAAATAAGCGAAGGAATGTTATTTAAAAATGCAAAAACATTTGTGGTTCGTTCTTGAAAAATAAGCGGAGGTCTAAACCTAAAAACTTCTGGATATTTTGGTAATAAATAGTAACATCGAAATGCTGTATACATCACATAGGCTGCATAAATCAGGAATACAAATGCGTTGATATGTTTTAATTTCTTCTTTCCTGATAATAGATTCGGAATTATAAAACGAACTACAAAATAGGTAAGCAGAATTTGAACTGCTACTAATAAGAACATTTTTTCAAATAGAAACACTTTATTTTTTTCAAGTGGCCATTTAGTGCTTATGTAGTACAACAAAATCACTATCCAAAAAACAATTTGGAAAATTATCTTCTTGCTAAAAATTAGTTGTTTTATTTTATTTAAATCAGGCATTTAATATTGAGATTGTCGACAAATATAAAGTTGATATAGTTATCATTATTTACTTTTTACCTGAATCTTTGATAAATTATTTTTAAACATCTCAAGTCGTCTGTCATTTTGTTTTTCTGCTAATAAAACTGCTTGTTTGTAATGCTCTATAGCTTCTTTCTTATTACCATTTTTAACCAATATTCCTGCATAACTATCATGTGCATTTGGCGATTGTGGAAAAAGCTTTAAGTTGAGTTTAAAAATGATACAGGCTGTTTCTATTTTGTCATTGTCTTCATATGAATATCCTAAATCATTAATTACAAAATCTTCTAAGTGTTTTCTTTTAAGTAATAATTGAAATAATGCAAGAATTTTATCCTCATCAGCTCGGGTAATGTTATCTTTTTCTAGAATACGTTTAAGTGTTTCAAATGGTTGCTCTCTATATTTTTTTGCGGCAACCTTGGCCAATTCTTTAGCTTTTTCTAGGGCATTCTCTTTGTTGGTTTTAACATCTGGGATAACGCCTGTACCTTCCCAATTTGAGTTCGTTACTGGACTTATGGATCTTGCGTAAGGCATCATGATTCCGTATCCTTTGGGCAATCGCATATAATTTACAGGATGTGCTCCTCCTCCAGTTGTTTCTCCCACAATTGTGACTCTTTTTCTACTTTGTAAATCGTAAGAAAATGCTTCTGCTGCCGAAAATGTTCGATTACTCGTCAAAATAAATATAGGCATAGATAATCGTTGATTTCCTTTAACTGAAGTTGTTTTTATTTCAGTTTTTGTATCTGTTCTTCTTTCGTAACTTCCAGATAATGCTGTATTTTCTTTTAAAAAATAACTACTCCAATAACTACCAAGAGTACTTCCTCCTCCATTGTTACGTAAGTCAATAATGATTGCATCTGCAGTCGATAAATAGTTCATGATATCATCAACTTTTGGAATATCTTCTCTTCTGAAACCTTTCAACTCTACATAACCAATATTATCTTCAAGTAGATCTATTTTTCCAAATCCGCCGGAACGAAATCGAACTAAATTAGTCAAGTGCCTTGATATAAAATCTGAATTGTTTGATGTTTGTCTACCTTGTCTTGGAGGTACAATATTTAGATGTTTGTCTTTTGTAATTTTCTGCATTTCTTTGGATAATGCTCTAGCGAAATCTCTTGGATTTTCGATTTTTTCAAAATGATTGGTAGTGATTAAATGATCTAAATGTTTATTCGTTTCTTTTGCTTTATGGAGAAAAATATAATTCTCTAGCATGAGCTTTTTAATATTTTTAATGATATCGTTTTTTGATTGCGCAAAATGTGACAATGGCAGGAAAACTAGTATTATAAAAAATAGACTTTTTAAATATTTCATGATTAGTTGTTTTATTATTACAGTGTGAATCTATAACTAAATGAAATGAGAAAATTAAAAAGTAGACAGACAGGTATTAACCGCAAATAGAAAGCTAATATATGTTAAGTGAGTTAGTGCTTTGATTAAAGGAAAACGTAAATTGAAACGATTATCGAATTTATATTTTAAATTTTAGAGTTTGTAATTACGATCCAGTTAATGAACATCATTTTTTAACATTTTCAATGCGTACTCTAGAACCACATCCTTGCCAGTTAATATATCATCAATAGTTGGTATCATTTCGAAATCGGGAACTACGCCATGTCCATTATGTTCAAAAGTTGAGTTCATTACAGTACGTAATGCCGGAATGGTAACACGAACTCCAGAGTTTGGCAACACCATACTTAGTAAATCATTTGCTGTAGTTTCGGTTGGATTTCCACCAGCTTCTTCTCCAATGAATTTGGCATTGGTATACGATTTTACTAACCCAAGAAATAAACCTGTAGCAGAAGCACTTGCAGCATTTTGTAATACAAATAATTTACCCTTGTAATTGATGTTTTTTGGTTTGATTTTTTCTGAGCTTATATTTTTAATATGATATGTATTTCCTTTCTGTTTAAGGGGTTGCTTTTTAAAATGTTTGAAGAACATTTCCTTTTTATAGTATTCTTGATAAGGTATTTCATCGACGAGCGCGAATTCATCTTTATAAGGATATACAGTTTCTGATATTAAGTAACTAAATACTTCGTCTGCCGCTTCTCCATAACCACCTCCATTATTTCTGACATCTATAATAAGATTAGATATGTTTTTTTCTTTAAGTGTTTTAAAAATTTTCTTAATAGTATTTTTGAATTTTCTTGGTTTTTCAGGTTGAAACGATGGGATTTTCACATAGCCTATCCCCTCTTTTATAGTAAAGGAAATTGAATTGTCTGGTGGTAAGTATTTAACATTATTTTTTCTTCTTTTATTCAATTCTGGAGCCAATAACCCTTTAATTTGAGCTGTTTTGATTTCGTTATTTCCATTTATGTATTTTATGATAAATATACTTGGAGTATCAAAGTAATAGGCATAATATTTACTAAACACAGTACTTATGGCAAGTGATGGTAATGTTTTATTAAAACCATCTGTTGAGGCATAAGAAAACATTTTATCTAGGATTTCTTTAGATGTTAGACCATTAATGCTTATAATCTCTAAACCAGGAGAAATAAGCTGCTCATTAGATAGATCTTTATGAACATATAACTTTTCTCCATGATGGTATAATTTAAAAGGAAACCTTAATAGTTCAGAGGAGATAGCATCATAGTACGACTTCGGACATTTAATCTGCGTATGGTTATTTGCTATTAAAGGCAATAATGGTAATAATTCTCTGTAGAACTGTAATGGGGTTAGTTTTTTGTTTAAATGAGATGCTATTTCGGCAAATGTTGCATCAAATTGTTCTTTAGAATAGTATGCATAAAGACCAGGATGTACTTCTTCTAAGTTTTTCTTTACTATTTGTAAATCTTCTTTTAAAGCATTTACGGGCATTGTTTTATTATGACTGTATTGGGCTTCTATTTTTAAATTACAATTTGCTATAAGTAGTATACCTAGTATAAATTTTATGACTTTCATAGTGAACACATTTATGATTTCACTACAAACAAATCACTTTTTAAAGTGTCTTTCGCTTCATTGGCACCAATGAGACCTTATATTCTATTATGAATATGAAGTTTTTTATAAGCAGAAGGTGACATACCAGTTTCTTTTTTAAAAATCCGATTAAATGAAGATTTCGAATTAAAACCTGAGTCCAAAGCCAATGCTAACATGGTAAACTTATTGTAATCTTTTTGAACCATTTTGTATTGTATTTCTTTCACACGATATGCATTGATAAAATCATAAAAATTGGTGTCAAGATAGTGGTTCAATAATGCAGATAACTTTCTGTCAGTTGTAGAAATCATATCTGCTAATGTCTTAAGATTTAAGTTTTCATCTAAATATGGTTTTTTAGATTCGAGAAGGGAAATTAAACTATTTTTTAAGTACTCTATTTCTGTATCTGAAGCATTAGCTAGATGATGATTTGAATTACCTGTTAATACATTAGTTTCTGTTTCAAACTTTATTTGATTTTTAATGAATTCTGGTAATAAAATCTGTGATTGAGAGATACCAAAATATCCCAAATATATAATGACCGCTATAAGTGAAATAGTTGTAAACGTATTATCAATAGAAAGGTGTCCATTTATAAATGTAGAATACACTTCGATGAGTATATTAACTAGAATAACGCCTAAAATACCGTACAGAAAATAAGTAATCCAGTCTAAATCCTTACCTGATAAATTTGAAAAACTTTCTTTTGATATAGTTTTTATCTGCTTTAATAAGATTAGGGACTTCACTATATACCAAATGAGATACAATGCTTGAATTTGCAAGATGAATTGGTATGTATCAATGAATTTTAGATAATCGAATACATAAGAATTATGCATCATTGAAATCAAAGAAGGTACTGAAACTACGATTAAGTAAATCACAGCAGGAATAAAATGGTAAATCACTTTTGGAAAATGTAACTTCCTTTTAAAAAAAAGTGATGTTATATACAAGAACAAAAGAGGCCCCAGCAAAAAACCAATGGAATCTGCAAACAAATAGGTGGAATTAAAGAGAGGTGTAACAGAATTTACTTCTGAATAGGTGTGTAATACGACATTAAAAAGTAGAAAAAAAATACAGCTTAAAAATATCTTAGGATATACATCTTGCTTTTGTTTTAATAAAACTCCAATGAAAACAAGGGATAATACAATACCTATGGTTAATAAGAAATTAAGTAGTAAGTTCATTTATTTTCAAGATTACAACTTGAAATTGAAATTAACTAAAAATCTTTTATTTCGATGAAAACTTATAGTTTACTTTAGAATTACTCCTTTTTGAAACTTCTCAATAACAACGGTTTTATTTTGAATAAGCTCTTCGGCAATTGCTTTAGATGACTCAGAAATATGATCCTTTAGATATCGATAACCCCATAAAATAAACTCAGCAATGATTGGTGTTAAATCGCGGCCTTTCTGAGTAAGTTCATATAAAAAAACCTTTTTATTCGTAGGATGATTTTTTTTAGTCAAAATCCCAACGTGTTCAAGCTTTGTTAATCGATCTGATAAACGAGCAGATGATATTTTTTCTGTACTCTGCGAGAAATCCTTAAAAGTTCTTTGTTTATGATACAATAGATCTCTAACTATGAGTAAGGACCATTTATCTCCAAATAAGTCTAAACTCGAACTAATTGAACAATGTGATCTAAATTTTTTTTCTTCCATTTATTGCTTTCATTTCGAAAGTTATTTGTAATTTAACTTCCGTTTTGAAAGTAAAAATAATGAATTGATTATACAAAAAGCAACTGATTTTAAATAAATAATTTACATAAATGTCAATATATCAAAGCATAGCGAAACTAAAAAAATACGTAGGTGTAGCCCGTCTTTTTAAATATGGGTTTAATTTTTCTCCCATGTATCGAAGATCTACAGGTCGAATTACAGAAGTTTCCAAAGATTTACACTTTGTAAAAATTAAACTTCCAATAAGCTATAAAAACAAGAACTATGTAAATTCTATTTATGGCGGAAGTCTATTTTCGGCAGTAGATCCAATTCCTATGGTACAACTTATTAATATTATAGGAAATGATTATGTAGTTTGGGATAAATATGCTGAAATTTACTTTAAACGTCCTGCAAGAGAAAACCTATATGCTGAATTTGAATATACTGAACAGGAAGTTACTGATATTATTCAGCGTGTGAAAGAGAACAATGAAATTGAAATAGAGAAACACACATTATTGACAAACAAAGAGAAAACCAAAACGTACTGCGAGGTTAGAAAAACAATATATGTCGCTGACAAAGCATTTTATAAACAAAAAAAGAATAATAGAAAAAGTTAACTACTATTCCTTATACATTTTGTTTCCACTCCTTTACTCTTTTTTAGGTATGAGATTATTGTATTGTGTAAAAAGTATACGTTAAAAAACCTTTTTATTCCATGATTTTATTATTAATCTTATACAGAATGCTTAACTCCTTCATTTTTTTACTAAATGCATTTCTGTAATATTCAGGTAATTGATAACTATTTAGAAAGATTTTATTGTATTTCTCAACTAGTTCTGGATAATGTTTTTTAATAGCTTTTAACATTAAAGTTTTGCTATCTCCTTTTTGGTCTCCATATAGTGTTAAGGTAGCCGGTAATAGATAATCAACTTGTGCAGATTTAAAAGTGGTGAATAAATGTTCCAATTCTTCAGAAGTATCTGTGATATAAGGTATAAATGGCATCATACTAATTCCAGTTAAGAAACCAGCTTCTTTAGTTTCGGTAACGGCTTTGAGTCTTAGAGATGGTGGTGTAGCACCAGGTTCAAAAATTTTGCCAATATGATCTCTTAATGTAGAAAATGAAAAGCTAATTATGGTACCTCTATTTAAGTATTTCAAATCATTGGGTAATATTGCCTCTTTATCGATTTCTTTCAATATATCAAAATCCCTTTTTATTAGATTCGACTTAGTAATAATATGTACTGGAAATTTATATTTTAAAATTACTTCCAATGCGCTTCTAGTTAATTGATACTCCCTATCTATTTTTAAATAAGGATCTGTAGCGGATGATAAAACGATAATACCATATTGATTTTTTTTAGCTCTTAATGCTAGTTGTTTATCTAAAACTTCAATGGCATTTGTTTTTACAGAGAGGCTAGTTTCCAGGTTTTCACCATACTTGCTACCTCGAATATAACAGTATAAACAATTAAATGAACAGCTACTATAAGGATTAAAGGTATAATCATCTAAAAACCAAGAATCTCTTTTTTTGGTTTTATTTAAAACGGATTTAACTATTATTTGATTTGGCATAGTTATATCGATTTAATCCAATTTCTATTTTTTTTCGAAACCAATTGGATACATTTATTTTATCTTCTATTTTTTCTGTGTATTTCTCAATAATATCAGGGTGAAACTTTGCTGTAGTTTTTCCAGCCCAACCCACACCTTGTCTTATTTCCTTATTATTTGTATTCGCCATTGATAGTAATATTAGAAAAATAGTATCTACATGTTCTTTTTCTAAACCCTTTTTTATGGCATAATGACATCCGGCTCCTAGCGAACGTACTACCCAAAAACTTTGATGTCTTGATAGTTTTTTGATTTCAGGTATTGTTTTTAACGGTTGATTCAATAATGCATAACCGAAAACACGTTCGCCAATAATATCACATACATACCRAGCATCTGCCTTTGATATATATTCTGTAGCTTTCCTAAGAGCTATTTGAAAATGAGTAATTAATTTGTTTTGTAGAATAATACCAATAAGTACATTACCACCAATTGTTTTAAGTTTCTCTACTTCATAACAAAATTCCAACAGTTGATTATGCGAAAGATTAGAGCTAATTTCATGCGCTAAAAATTCTAATAACGGGAATTTCACTTTGTTTTGTAAAAACAACTTATCGACACTGCTTATAAAGTGGGCTAATCCTTCATTTCTATATTCCTCTAAACTAATGTTGATTAATACCCTAATTTCGGATTTTCGAGTTATTTTTTTCACTATCCATTATGCTTGTATGATATTCTTTTAATTGATCTTTGAAAATAGTAAATAAATTTCCAGTTTCTACGGAAGGTGCATTCACCATTTTTGAAATTATTGGCTTATCATTTCCATTAGCCATAAGTGCAGAAGCATGCAGTAACATACAACCTGTTAAGTAAAATCTGTCTTTTTGTTTTGCTCTATATCGTTTTAATAAATCTTGACGGGAAGCGGTACCAATATTATACATTGCTACCCAACTACCGTAATCGGCGATACCTTCTTCTATTTCCATATATGCTTCACCAATTCTACAATCTCCTAATGTATCATCTCCTAACTTAATCTTTTTGTGGGCTAAATTTTTGTAACGTTGCTCTCTCCTACTGATAAATTGATTAGCGTTTTCTAGCACTTTTTTATGGTTTTTATCTAAAAGAGCTTCAATGGTTAATGCTAAAAACTCTTGTTCATCATCGATTAATTTTATGATAGATTCATTTTCGAGATAACAACTTTGTACAGCAGCTCTATCAGGTTGGATTTCCCATTTAGGCCAAAAACCTTTTTTCGTAAACCAATAACGAAGAGTTACTTCAATATGAAAAGCTTCATGAACCGCTAGTTGAGCTTTGGTTTTAGCAGGGATTTTAAAAGGAAATTTTGGGAAACTTGTTGGCATATAAACAGCACTTTGAACCGAGTTTTTACGCATCCAAGTTGAAAATTCTGGTGCTTCCTTGTAAGTCTCAAAAAGTGGTGATTGTTCTTCATTTCGATTTATATAATTCAAATAGTAACTATACAAAGGTGTCAACATTTTCGGAACATCTTTAGAGCATTTATAAGAAATTGCCTCCCCATTATTAAAAAGCCCCAAGCAATGAATACTATCTTTAGATTTACCCGCATTTAGCACATAATAACCATCTTTTATTTTATAATCTTTCCATATGGAATAATCGGATTTTGTAGTTTGTTGTAAAGCTGAAACAAAGTCTTTAGTAACTTTTTTTGCCCATAATGAATCGCAATCACAATTATTTATTTCTCTTATAGAAGTTGATTTACTAGTTTTTTTCCCTTTATTGCTTGACATCAGAATTAATGCTGATAGTAAAATCAATACGATTTGAATATTAGTTTTAAGCATTTGTTAAAAGTTTTTGATTCAAGAAGTGAACAACGATTAATATAATAATAAGTCCCATTGGGAGTAATGGAAACCCTAATTCTTCAAAATTTCTGAAATGAGTGAATACTGCGCCCAGCATAATTGATATCAACAAAACAATACCATATTTTCTGAATCTTGGAATTAACAATAATATAGCTCCTATAAGTTCTATAATGCCTACACATATGAGCGTCAAACCGTTATAATTCCATCTAATAAAATTATCATACATATTTCCTTCAAGACGAAACTTCCCTAAGGAGGCAAGCAAAAATATTATTGAACATATAATTGTTAATAACCAAGTAAGCCATTTTACTATTTTTTTATGCATCTTCTATATCAATTATATCACCGGGTTTACAATCTAGAGCTTTACATATCGCTAGTAATGTATTGAATCTAACACCTTTGGCTTTGCCAGTTTTAAGCAATGAAAGATTTGTTACTGATACACCAACTTTTTCTGAAAGTTCATTTAATTTCATCTTTCTCTTGGCAAGCATTACATCTATATTGATGACAATTTTCATACAATAGATTCTTTATCGTCCATTAATATTTTACCTTCTTTGAATACAATAGAAAGCACTAAACATGCTACACTAAAAGATATAGCACTAAATGGAATTGAAAAATGAACGTTCGAGATATCCTCTTGCCATATGAAGTTGAAAGCACTAAAGAAAGATGCTATAAATCCTAATTTTGCTAATGTTTTAAAATGGATAATATTGCCTTCATAAAATGTTTTAAGAGATTTTATGGATCTGATGATTTTTTTAGTTGTAATTAAACTAAAAATGGTAATCGAGAATAATATGATTCCTCTGATCATAAGCCAAAATTTCATCGGTATAGAAATACTAGATAGCAAAAGCATAGTATCTTCTATAGTTTTTGCTGTTTTAAAATTACCAATTCTAAACCCAGATTTAAACCCCTCTTCTAGAACAATATGATCAACTATACCGATATTAAAAATACTAGCAAAAATAGTACTAACAAAAATTAATAAACCAATAATATTTAGAGCCAAAACCAAATTGCATAATCTTAAAGCCCATTGTAAAGTATTATTTGTTTTCATGTTTATGTTTTATATCAAAAATAAAAAATTTTATGTTTTATTTAAAATATTTATGGTTTTCATGTTTCTTTACCTATAGGATTTTTGGTTGTATTTTGTAGAATTTATCAGGGATTTTTAGCTAAATCAGATATTAAAAATCATATTACACTACTTGGTAATCGGTTGAATAATAAAGTATTTTAGTCTGTTTATGGGGAATTCTTAATTACTTTTTGAACAATTGATTCCGTCTTTTTTTCATACATTTATTGCTATGGGAAAATATATAATCATTATCGTTACATTGTTATGTAGCGTCAATCTAGCAGCAAATCATCTAATAACCAACGAGGAATCTAAAAAATTAACCATTTATTGGGATGCGTCTTTTTCTCAAAAAGATAAAAACATCGCAAAAGAGTTTCAATTTTTGGAGGCCTTTTTTAAGGTGTATCCGAATACCACTGTGAATTTAGTTGTAGTAAATTCGAAAGCACTTGCTAATGAAAATGTTGAGATAAAATCTGCAGATTGGTCTACTCTAAAACAAAAAATCAATACGATACAGTATGATGGGACATTGGATCTAAGCCTAGTGAATACTAAAGTAAAAGCTGATTTCTTATTTTTCTTTACGGATGGCAAGTCTTATTTTGGTGAATTAGAAAGAAATTTATACAGTCCAAAAATATATACTATAAGTAGTACTCCAGACATTAATAAAAAATTTCTTCATGAGACTTCTTTTTTTAGTTTAGGATATCACATTGATCTACAACAAATGGATGCCGATTCCGGTGTAAAAGCTATTAAGGAAAACAAGAGAATGATACGTTTGGAGTTTGTAACTAATGAAAATACAAACTCTCAAAAAAAATATATTGAAGGTATTGTTACAGATGGTACTGATGTTTTGCCTAATGTAAATATTGTAGTTGAAGGTAAAAATAGAGGAACAATCACAGATCAGAATGGTGGTTATAAGATTACTGTAGATCCTGGTGATGTTTTGATATTTAGTAGTGCTGATAAAGAAAAGGTAACAGCTAAGATTAGTCCCGAAGATAATTTTGTAGACATCAAAATGACGGATAATGTAAACAATTTAGATGCTGTTATTATCAAATCCAAGGTTGAAAAAGAACGAGAAAAAGTATATGTAGGGCTTAGAAAAGAAGATAAAAATGCGCTAGGATATTCTGTACAGAGTACTGATGTAGATGACCCAATTAATTTAGGGCAAGCACTTGCTGGTAAATTTGCAGGTGTGAAAATTTTAGATCAAAGTAATCTGAATAATATTAGGATACGTACACAAAAGACCATTTTAGGAGATTCAGAACCTCAAGTATATATAGACGATGTACCTGTTGGTGATCAGCTGGATCTTCGACTTCTTGATTCTTATAATATTAAGAGTGTGAGAGTATTGAAAGGATTTGCTGCCACTAATTTGTATGGTTCGGTTGGAGTTAATGGTATTATTTTAATTACCACAAAAGGAGGAAAAAGAATTACTGATGATTATAAAGAAGACAAATCAAAAGAGGAAAAGATCCCTACCAAAGTATTTACAGCTCCCCTTATTGTTTCTAACGCTCCGATATCCAATTTTGTGACCTTATTTAAAAAAGAATCAGATTACGATAAAGCTTATGAGGTGTACCTGAGAATGCGCGATTTCAATAAAGATAATGTCACCTTTTTTGTAGAGTGCGCAGATTATTTTTTTGATAATAATCAACAAGATAAAGGGATATTGATTCTTTCGAATCTAATAGAATTGTTTCCAAATAACACCTCAGTTCTTAAAATCTTAGCTTTTAATCTGGAGAAAAGAGAGTTGTTTGATCATGCGCGTAAAACGTATCAAAGAATCGTTGATGTTTCCCCTTTGATGTCCCAAGCATATTTGGATTTAGCTAATAATTATGCAAGCGAGAAACAATATCAAAAATCTGTTGATTTGTTTAAAAAGATTACTAAGAATAAGATATCCGAAATAGAATCATTTAGAGGATTGAAAAGTCAAATAGAAAATGATTTTAAACATTTGTTATCCAAACGTAATCAAAAATGGAGAACTAATCATATTGATCAAAAGTACTTTACACTACCTAAATATGATTTACGTGTGGTTACAGAATGGTCTCATCCAATTGTTGAATTTGAAATGCAATATATTGATCCGAAAAAACAATATGCGGTTTTAAGTCATACCATGGAAAAAGATAAGGAAACAATTAATCGTGAGCTTGCCAGTAAATATACTTCTGATGAATATATCATTACCAATACAGATAAAGGTGATTGGTATCTTAATATTAAACTTCCTAATAATTATAAGCCTAATATAAAAGCCCCAAAGTTTTTAAAAGTTAAGTTGTATACTAAATTTGGAACACCTCAAGAAAAATTACAGACGCATCTGATCAATATCGATAGAATTGTAAAAAACAGAATATTTACTTCTTTTAAACTGTAAAATGGATTACTAAGTAAGCAACGTAGTTGCTCCTACACTGCTTACTTAGTAACATTGATTTTATTTATTACTAGCTTGTGCTTCTAATAATGCATTCAAAGCTTTCGTAGAACTTTCACACCAATCACAATTGCTATCTTGCCCTAATTCTAATGCTTTTTTATAACTTTTTATAGCATTTTCTATTTGGTTATTGTTGGCATAACTTTCTCCGAGAGAATCCCATAGATTACCATTATCAGGAAATAGTTCGGTATTTAATTTAAAAATGGCTATTGCCCATTTTCCATTTTCATTTGTTTCTATAAGTTGATTTTTTAATACTCTATATCCAAGACGATTTAACTGATTTGGGTTTTTAATTTGGGAACTATACTTTTTTCTTATCTCATCAATTAAATCAACAGGATTTTTACTCTTCCTTTCGGTTATATAGTCGTACGTTAATTGATAAATACTCCTTTTGATTGGTTTTGGCGTGTAGTTAGCATCTAACATCATTTTTTGAATAGGCCATGCAACTTCCACTTCTCTACTACTACAATTTGTAAATAATAGGATAACAATATCTTCTTGTGGTAACCAGATATAATCATGAAAAAAGATATTATTACCACCGTTATGACTTATAATCTTTGAATTATTTTTAGATTTATATATAGCCCAACCATAGGCATATTGACTTTGACCATCATCATATTCCTGTATATAAGGTGTAGTTAGCTTTTTAAGGGAATTTCGAGTAATGATCTTATTCGTTTTTAAAGCTTCATACCATTTAAACATATCCGCTGTTGTAGAATGAATACCTCCATTTCCTTTTAGATTCCAAAAGACTTTTCCACTTTTTTGAAATCTGGAAATTAAGGTTCCAACATTAATGATATTGTAGATGTAACCAGATGCAATGGTATGATTTTTCCAATTTGGAATTAAATATCCAGTATTATTCATTCCTGCTGGCTTAAACAAATAAGTATACAAGAAGTTTTCATAATTCATACCAGAAACTAATTCTATAACTCTTGCTAAAACACTATAACCTGTATTAGCGTAATGATATTTTGTACCAGGTTTATGCAGGAGTTTTGTAGCAAATAATTTTTTAAAGAATTTCTTCGTTGGAATATCCTCAAAGTCTCCTCCATCCAATCCACTTACTAATCCCGAAGAATGCGTTAGCAATTGATGTAAGGTAATACTTTTTTTATCATCTGGAAGGTTTGGAAAAAAGGTATCTATTGTATTTTCAGTACTTAATTTGTTCAATTCTTCTAACTTTAGAATTGCTGTGGCAGTAAACTGTTTGGTAACTGAACCTATTGTAGAAACGGTTGTGATATCATAAGGAATCATATTTTCTTTATCTGCCATTCCATATCCTTTATGTAGGATTATCTGATTATTTTTAGCGACCAAAACAGCTCCAGAAAACCCTTGCTGAACTCCTTTAATTAAGTAGTGATCTATTTTATTTTTAAGTGTATTCTCATCTTGCTGTACTTGTGCATTAAGGTTCGTTATGATGCCCCAAATGAAGAAGCAAGCGGTAATTAATCTTTTCATGATTATTGGATTTTAGTGATATATGGATGTGTTTTAGCTAGGCTTCATTGCAATGAAACCCAACAAAAGTTTGATAATTAATATGTTATTTGAGATGTAAGCTATTAGCCGAAGCGATTTAGATAAATGGAATGCATCAAAAATGCAAGAGCAATACTAATCGCCATAATTCCAATAGAGTGTATACCTAAGGGTAAGTATAGAGAGTTGATAAAAAGCCCTATACCTGTTCCCATTAATACCAAAAACCATTTGATACTATTATGCTTTGCCCCTTTTGAGTCTTTCTGTAAAATAGATGCAATCACTTCTTCTGAAATTTCTTTTTCAAGCATCTTCTTCTTTAGTTTATGATCTAATACATATCTCAAAACTGATAGTATAAATGATAATACAAGAATAATTAAGAAGATGATCACACCAATTTTATAAACATCTGGATCTATTCTCGTTTCATTGATTATTATTAATGGTTTCATACTTTTTATTTCTTGTTATAATGAATTAGACAGCTAGCACTTTTAAAGGTTGCAATTACTTATAAATAATGTAGGCGAGTCATTTTTTTTCTGAAGGTTTTGAGCATATCTATTATCCAAAGAACAGCAATAACAAATCCAATAAACACCATGAAAATAGTGTTAACATGTTCCATAAAAACAACGCTTATAGTACTATTTATTATTAAGTCTCCTATAATTGCTAATACACCGAATCCTAAAATAAACAAAGTAGTTATTCTAGTATAATCCCAACTTTGTTTTGGTTGTGTTTGCGGTAGGTTTTTTAAGATACTAGCAGAAAGATTAATGTTTAAACTTGGTTCAGGAATTGATTTTATACTATCAGATAAATATTGATACTCGTTTGCGATACTTTTACAATAGGTACAAGAATCGATATGTTCAATTACCAAATCATCGGAGTTATGTATATCAAATACATATGCTTGGATTTGTTCATCTGTTGCGTGCTCTGTTTTCATAAGTCTTCTTTGTTATAGGTTTCCAAGAGATTATCACGTAATAACTTTCTTGCTCTGTGTAAATAGTTTTTCAATGTGCCTTTAGGCAAACCAGTAATTTTTGAAATTTCGTCATAACTCAATTCTTTATTATGGAAAAGTGTAATAARTGTTTTGTAAACTGGTGACAATTTTTCTATCTCGGTTTCTAATATTTTGGTACGTTCCTTTTTTAGGATATAATCATTCGTTTGATTGATAAAAAAGGGCATTAAACTTCGTTTCTCAATATGCTCGAATTCATGTGTTTCTGGATCATGAATTTGAATTATTGGTATTTTCTTCTTTTCAAGAAAGTTAATACAGCTGTTATATGAAATAGTACCTATCCAAGTAGAAAGTTTACTTTTAAACTTAAAGCTTGAAAGCTTATGATACACTTTTAGATAAATTTCCTGAATCAAATCTTCTCTGTCCAAATGGTTATCAATCATTTTATAGACAATTTGAATTACCAAACCTTGTGTATTCGTAATGATGGTCTCAAAAGCCTTAGTATCTCCTTTTAAGACCTTTTTTACCAAATGCCTATCTGTTATATGATTTTCTTCCATTTTTATCCTTAACGTATTAGACAGCGGTTCTTAAAAAAAGGTTGCAGTTTGATATAAAAAGTTTAAAATTATTGATAATTAAGGAGCTATAGTTTACAGATAAAAGCTATTGCATTATCAAACTTTTAATAAACTTTTAGAATAGATTTTTACGAACTAACTTTAGTAATCCATTACATTAGCAAAAACATAGAAATTAATGAAAAAGGATTATATAGTACCTTTACTTTTAGGGATTACCATTCTCGGATATACTCAGGAAAAGAAGTCTAATGTAGCAATAGCTACTTCTTTCTATAAAGATGTAACAACAACACACCTTCCTTATAAAGATTTACAAGCGCTTTCTATGGATGCTGCCATTGCTGATTTAGATGGTGATGGCGATCCTGATATTCTGATTGCTAATGAACATCGCCCTAATATCTTATTGATTAATAATGGAAAAGGAGTATTTACGAATAAAAGTTCACAAATACCTCAAATAGCTCACGATAGTGAAGATATTGGAATTGCTGATTTTGATCTAGATGGGGATCCAGACATTATCGTCGTAAGTGAAGATGATAAAACCAATGAACTATACTTGAATAATGGAGATGGTACATTTACTGATGGCGGAAATAGAATTCCGGTTAGTGGCACTTCTAATTCTGTAGTAGTTTATGATATCAATGGTGATAAAGCGCCAGATATACTCATTGGAAATAATGGTCAGAACAATGTATTAATCAATGATGGAAAAGGACATTTTACCGATGAAACGATAGCTCGATTCGGTGAATTTATAGATGTAACACAAGATCTTACGCTCTGTGATATCGATAATGATGGGGATCAAGATCTATTAGTAGGAAATGAAGGTGCCAATCGGATTTTGGTAAATGATGGAAAAGGCTTTTTTAAAGATCAATCTTCAGAGCGACTTCCCTATCGAAATGAACCTGAGGAAACTAGAGAAGTGGTCACTGCTGATATTGATGGAGATGGAGATTTGGATATTTTGTATGGTAATGTACAAGCTTTTGTACCCAAAGCTCTTCGACAAAATCGATTACTGTTGAATGATGGGAAAGGATTTTTTACAGATATTACCCAAACGCATCTTCCTAAAGATGAAAATCGTTGTTTTGGCGTGGCTTTTTTAGATATTGATCGTGATGGGGATATGGATATTATGACTGGAAACACCAGTGGACCTAAATTTCGGGTAAGTAGTCCTTTTAGCGTATACATAAACGATGGCAAAGGAATGTTTTCTGACGCTACAGGAACTTTTATGCCTTCAAATATTAAAGGGAAAGGCTTTGATATTGATTTTGAGGATATCAATGGCGATGGTATTAAAGACTTGTTTTTAAGCAATCGAGGAGCACAAGATTTTCTTCTTTTTGGGAGGGAAATGTAAAATCATATAATACGTAAACATTTCAACCGGTCGAGTGTCATACCCAATCTTAGATAATTAAATACCCAAATACCATAATTGGCATTTGGGTATTACTTTTCTTTCTAGTTTTTACTAATTCGCAATTTGCAAAAGTACTTCTTTAGCTGCTTTTCCTTGTTCTCCGTTTGTATCTAAGGAAATTGCTTTATTCAACAACGCAGTAGCTTTTTTAGTATCCCCTAATTTTAGGTATGCTCTTCCCAAATTTTTATAGGTCAAAGCAGAGTTTGGATACATTTGTGAAATCATCGAGAATACCTGAATAGAACCTTGAATTTCTGGCCCACGACCACTTTCTAATAAAATGTTTCCTTTTTTGTTGAGTTCGGTTTCAAAATCACAGAAAGCATAACGTGGATCTTGTACCATTCTAGGAAGTTCCTGTGCTAATTTTGCTCCTTGCCCAGTTACATATAACTGCGTGATATATTCCATAGGTTTTGGCTGGAAATCTTCAGCATTAAAATTCAATGCAGCTTCTAATATAGGATCTTGATTGCTGATATAGGCATCATAGCTCATAGAAACAGGAACACTTGGTGTTGTTGCATCCCTGTTTTCTAAAGCAGGATAATCTTGCCACCATAAATAAGATATATATGCATTGATCTTGCTATTTGGTAATTGGACAGCTCTAGCATCACCATAAAAGTTAATATTTTCTGCTGTAGGCTCTCCAACCAAAATTGCTTCTGTATATCTGGTAATTTCATTGGTTAAGTTTTGACAAGCTGAAAATGTATCTCGACCAATAATGAAATAGAAATTGCCTTTTTTGTTAAGGTTTGGTCTTGCCATTAATCCTTTTATCAATGGTAGATTGTTGTAATTGTTTCCACCGCCATTCAAACGTACATCATACACTAATTTTTCAACATTATTTGAATCAATAAATTCAAACATACGTTTGTAGAATTGCGCTAAGGTTTCTTTAGGATCATTAAATACAGAGCTTTGTCTTACATATAATGTCTTTTTATCTTCTAAATATTCAAAATAATATAGTTTGTCATCGAAATGCTTTAGATATAATGGTGTTGTATCTGTATTACGTGCTGTAAGCCACTCCTCTGTTGGTAATGTAAAATTGAATGTTTTTGGTTTATCTTTTCTATCAATGGTAGTAAATTCATGAGTAAAGACTTTTCCTTCTTTTTCAAGTGTCAATATAACTTTATTGGATAGTGTAGGGATTACTCCTTGCGCATGTAATACTTCTGGCGAAATTAAAAATCGTAAACCATAGGCTTTAAAATATTGCTCGTTTTCTACAGAAACAACTGGATATACTAATTCTATCGCTTTTTTTATAGGCGTCTCTCCTATCTTCAACACCTTCGCTCCTAACGCTTTTTTATACTGTTCTTGGACACCTTCAATGTAAATTCCATCGTCGAAATCATATAAATTAATTGGAAGAATGCCACTCTTGGTCACTGTTCCATAAGGAATTTGAGTATGACCATATTTAAATGAGGATACAATTCGTGATAATCCTACTCGGATTTCATGTTCTTTTAGATTAGGAATTTCCTTATAAAGTTGTTCTACCTGAGCATCAAAATTTTCTTTTGTCGTTTTTACAAAAAGAAAGGAATAATCTTTATGAATCGTGTTTTGAAGAAAACGTAGATCTTCTTGCCATTGTTTTACACTTGGAGTTTGTTGTGCAGATAATTGAAAACAAAATAATAGCTGGATGATGATGAGTACTTTTTTCATGATGTTATTTTTTTAACTGAATTCGTTCAGAGATTGATTATTAATTACATCACAAATATGGTTTTAATCTGTCCTTGATAGTAGTAATTTATGCTGAAACGTAGTTATTGTTAGTTGAAACGTCATAGATATTTTTATTGGTCTCAGAAATAGTTAAAACTATGCACTTTATAGTGCATTTTACTTTCAGTTTTTACAAATATTATTGAGTGCTTTAGGAAATTAGCTCTTGGTAGTTAGTTTTTCAAAAAATGCGAATAGCAAAGGGCTAAAAGCTAAGAACAAGAATTGATATCAAAAAAGATGACTTTCAGTCTTAATAAAAACTATGAATCTTCCATTCAATAGTGGTTTATTTATTCATCCAATCTTTAAAATCACTTGTTTTTTGTCTGCTTACAATGAATTCCTGATCGCGAGGATTTGATACTGATAGCTTTACACGATGGTTGAAATACGGTTCTATTTTTTGAATCGCTATTTTGGATACGATCTGACCTCTATTAATCCTATAAAATTTACTGCCATCTAAAGAGTCATATAATTGATCCATCGTTTCATCAATGATATAGCGTTTATTATGTGTAATACCAAAAGTGATACTATCCTGTGAATACATATATAAAAGCTCAGAAATTCGTATTTGTACAAAACCACTTCCCTCCTTCACCAATATTCCAGATCTTTCTTGTGTAGTTTGCATACTACTAAGTAATTCTTTCAAAATATTAGCCTCAATAGGATTTGATGTACTTTGAGATTTTGAGAATTTATGTAATGCAGCATCTAAATCGTTCTGTTTAATGGGTTTTAGTAAATAATCAATACTATTTACTTTAAACGCCTGAATAGCATATTGATCAAAAGCTGTAGTGAAAATAATGGGTGCTGTTACTTCTGTTTTTTGAAAAATCTCGAAACTTAAACCATCTGCTAATTGAATATCCATGAACACTAAATCTGGTGATATATTTTTTTGAAACCAGGAAACAGAATCTTCAACAGAATCAATTATGGTTAGTATTTCAAAATCAAAAGTAGTTTTGTGTAATAAGTTTTCCAATTGACGTGCTGCACGTGGTTCATCTTCAACGATTAATATTTTCATGACTTTTCTTTTGATTTGATGAATTTAATAAAGGTAATGTTACAATAAAATTCTCCCCATCATTAGAAATAACAGGGGTTTTGTTAGATATTAATTGATACCGTTTTTCAATATTCTTTAATCCAATCTTGGTAGATGGTGTTTGCGTAGATTTTGCTTGAATTTTATTACTTACTATCAAACTATCTTCTTCGATAGATATGTTTATGATCAATGGCTTAGATCTGGAAACTACATTGTGTTTGATAGCATTTTCTAACAATAGTTGTAAACTCATAGGTACGATCATAATAGAGAGTTTATCTTCTGGAATATCCCAGTTTACCTGTAAGTTTTCGCCAAACCTTTCGGATTGTATATGAATATAAGCCTTAGCAAATTTCAATTCTTTTTCTAAAGATATTATATTGGAATTACCCGACTCAATAATAAAACGGTACACATCTGATAGATTATCCACAAATCCCTTAGCATCTTCTTTAGAATCTTGATCAATAATATCGCGTAATGTATTTAAACTATTGAATAAGAAATGAGGACGAGCCTGATTCCTTAATGTATCCAACTGCGCCAGAATCATTACTTGTTTGGCTTGTTCTTCTTCACGTATGGACTTTTTTAATCGGTTATAGAGGTAAATAGCTTCATAAATAGCCATTACCATAACTGTAATAAGAACGATGGGAATCAGTACTTTTAATTCTACACGATGATTAGAAGTGTATCCAAATAATCGGATAAAGCGCGCTGTTAATTCACCTCCAACATAATCCACAATAACTACAGTGCAAACTACGGATAGCATAAGGATGATAATACGTTTTTTATCATCTTTAAAATCAGGATATTTTTTTCTCAAAAAAATTAGGATGTTACGGACTAATAACCAATAACAAATGGTAAAGAATACATTAACAGCATAGCCAATAAATATAAGATCGAAAGTATTACGTTCTGGTGTAGTATTGAAAAGGTAGTTGGTGATAAAACTTATAATGAAAATACCAATAAGGCAAGATCGAACATCATCAAACCCTAGGTATTGTATACGTTTCTGTTTATTGAATAATGGCATAAATGTTAGTTTAATAAAAGGTATAGGTTTTGTTTTAGAGAACGTTCATGAATATCTCCTATAACACATAGAAATTCAAAAATGCTAACATCTAGTTTCCATTTCTTTGATAATACCATACATACACGAATAACGGGATTATTTGAATAGCAAGCAAACCTAAAAATGAGCTGTTGTTAGCGGTACAACCAAGTTCAAATATCATAAGACAGAGAAAAAAATAAAATTGGAATATGTTGAAATGTCGTAATATATTTTTGAATTGTTATACTCTTATTTATACCGTCATTTTACTTAGAGCTGGTTGATATAACTTTAGTAACCTTAGTTTTAATCTCTGTAAAATTGAACATTAATTCCTTATAACGGTCCATCACATCTTTCCCAATTATTTGATCGGCACCTGTTACCATATTGTAGATGTATGAGATTTGCGATACTAACATCTGTTGTGGATAGGCTCCTTCTTTATTTTTAAGTAGTTTTAAAGCATCATTTATGTTTTTCAATCTATCATTATCTGTATTGTTTTTTTTGTTTTTTAGCTGCTTTAATTCTTTTTCCAATTGATCTTGTTCCATACGAGCTTCAGATAGCAATGCGATTATCTTGTTCTGAACGATGTGTTGTTTTTGAAGTAATTCTTGAGTAATACCGTCAGTTTTAACACGAGGATCGATCAATACTTCAAATTCTTGTTCCATAGTTTTGTTATCCACTGTAAGCTTAGCAATATACTTTCCAGGAGGAACCATAGGTCCGTTTTTATATCGCTTCCTTATTTCTTTATGCCATGGACCTTTCTTACGTAAGTCCCAACCAAAACGATTCAAACCTTTTTTTGAAGTTAATTTTTTATTAACGTAACGAAAGGTAGTACTTAAATTCATGTCTTCCTCTTCACTTACAGAAGATTTTAATAAAGTACTATCACTCAGAATCGTAATAACTGATTCTTTTTTTGCATTTAGAATTTCCAATTTTAAACCTTTGGATTTTTTAGACAAATAGTAATCAATATACACTGCAGTTCTTGGGTATTGGGGAAAGCTATTAGATGCTCTTATTTTTGGGTAACGATATCGGATAGTAGTATCAGGTTTGAAAAGATGTGCTGACATTGCTAAGTTAGACATGGCATTATCCCGAAGACTTGTAATATTATCTAGGATCCAAAAACCGCGTCCCATTGTACTTAATATCAAATCCCCTCTAAAAATTTTAATATCTGTAATTGGCGTCACCGGAAGATTTTGTTGAAATGATTGCCAAGTTTTACCATCATCTAATGAAACAAACATTCCATATTCGGTTCCAGCATATAATAACCCTTGCTTTATAGGGTCTTCTCGCAAAACACGAGTCGTGTAATCATTAGGAATTCCGTTAGATTCGGTACTTAATAAAGTCCAACTAACACCATAATCGGTAGTTTTATAAAGATAAGGTTTTGCGTCTCCTAAAAGATGTCTATCCACAGCAATATAAGCTGTTGCCATATCATGCTGTGATGGAGCAATGGATTCTACTCTACCTCCTTTTGGTAGCTTTTTTGGAGTTACATTTTTCCAAGTCTTACCTCCATCTCTAGTTATAGAAATGATTCCATCATTCGATCCTGTCCAGATTAGTCCTTTTTGTAATACAGATTCTCTTATAGAATACAGCGTACTATAATACTCCTCGCCTGTAATATCACGTGTGATAGGACTCCCCGAAATTACTTGTTTGTCATCCTCAAAAGCTGTTAAATCTGGTGAAATGGTTTCCCATGAATATCCATCAGAATCTGTCTTATGCAAAAATTGTGACCCATGATAGATTACATCTGGATCATGCGGAGAAACATGCACCGGTGCAACTCGCTGAAAACGATATTTTAAATCTTTGGGATTATGCCCATAGATATTAGAAGCTCCAACATAATAGCTTTTTTCAACACCTGTTACTTTGTTAAAGACACTAAAACGTCCTTTGCAATTAGCATATACAATATTTGAGTTTCCTGGCTTTGGAACTGCAGGTCCTGTTTCGCAACCTCCGGTATTGATTACCCATGCAGAACCTACACTTTGTACTGCACTTGGTGGAAAACTCGGTATCGCTATCGTGCTATAATTGTCTTGTTGGCCTGCATATAGCCAATACGGGTATTGATCATCAACTTCTACTTGATACAATTCGGCAGTAGGTTGATTAAATTGTGAAGACCATGTTTTACCACCATTAAAACTAACATTAGCTCCGCCATCATTTGCTTGTATCAATAGTTTTGGATTATTAAGATTTAGCCAAATATCATGGTTGTCGCCATGAGGAACTTTCATCACTTTCCAAGTTTTTCCTCCATCTTTTGATTTAATTAGAGGATTGGCATTAGAATATATGATATCAGGATTTGTAGGGTCTGTCTCTATATTAGTATAATAAAAAGGTCTATTGACAAGCCGTTTATCATCTGAAATATGTTCAAAGGATTTCCCTTGATCTACTGATTTGTAAAGCCCTTGTTCTCCTTTTGGAGCCTCGATAACCGCATAAATAATACTTGAATTTGCAGGAGATACTGCCAAATCTATTTTTCCAATCGTTTTTTGAGGAAGTCCAGTTTTGAGTTTGACCCAATCTTTACCTCCATTTATAGATTTGTAGATACCTCCTTCTTCTGCGGTACCTCCAGAAATAATAGTCCATGGTTTGCGTTCAGCCTTCCATGCAGCAGCATAAATCACATTTGGGTTTCCAGGTAATAGTTCAAGGTCTGAAAAACCAACTTTATCTGAAACAAACAGCACTTTTTCCCAGTTTTTTCCTCCATCAGTAGTTTTGTATATACCTCGTTCTGAATTACTTTTAAAAGCATTGCCAATTGCGGCTATCCAAACCACATTACTATTAGTAGGGTCAATTTCTACCGCACCAATTTGTCCCACATTTTTCAATCCAATATGTTCCCATGTTTTACCAGCATCAATTGACTTATATATTCCTTTCCCACTAATGACATTACTTCTTAATCCATCGGAACCAGTACCTACATATACAATATTGGGGTCGTTTTCGGCTACCTGTATGGCTCCAATAGAAGGTGAATCAAAAAATCCATCAGAAACATTATTCCAGGTTGTTCCATAGTCGTTAGATTTCCAAACACCTCCACCAGAAGCACCTAAATAAAAAGTACCTGGTTTGGTTGTCACTCCAGTTACTGTTGTAACACGACCGCCACGTGCTGGACCTACAGTACGGTATTGTAAAGCTTCAAAACTTTGTGAAAAGACGGTAATACTTGAAGTAAAAAATAAGAAAAATAGTAATCTTGAATTTGAAAGGAAATTCATAGTTATAAGATGTGTTATGTGATTTTTTGTGCTAATATTACCAATACTGAGCAGACTTCTCAATGTATTTCATCCACTCATAATTTGGCTTTTAAATATAGGAATAATGGGCTTAACTCAATTAGATTTTTGTAAAAAGTGAATTCAGAAATTTCTTGAGAATCGTATATGATTACTGTGTTTGTATTGAACAAAATTTTAAAGTCCATTTAAATACTAAATATGTCCGCTTCGCAATAATTCTTGTAAAATAACCTGTGTTTTGATGGTAATTTTAGTTCGATAACATTATTTAGATATGAAAAAAACAATTTTAGCATTCATCATTGCGACTACTACACTATCAAATGCTCAAACGAAAACTATTTTTAAATATGCTTGTGAAGGAAACCTGAAGAAGGTAGATTCTTTACTAAAAACAACAAGCATTAATGCATTAAGTAAAAATCAATCTAACTTGTTGCATTTTGCTGCGTATTGTAATCAAGAGGAAGTATTTAATTTTCTTCTGGAAAAAGGAATTGATATTAATGTAAAAAACAAATATGATGACACTCCTCTTATGTATGCTGTACTGCGAAGGAACGTAAAAATGACAGAAAAACTCATAGCAAATAATGCAAATGTGAATACTGTAAATAAAGATAATCTTACACCCTTGTATAACGC
>NZ_WEKL01000040.1 GCF_019295435.1 Aquimarina litoralis | reverse complement strand
CTCCAGTTGGATGTTGTCAAAGCACTTCAAAAGAAATTGGTTAGTATAGATGATAAAACCATTTTAGATAAAAAAGATTATTCATTTTTAAATACTACAAAAGAAAAAAGCGATGTAGATGCATTTTTCCACTTTCTAAAAACCGGAAGGAATCCATGGTGGGATTCTGAAGAAGATGTAGAGGATCCATCATTTATAGAGACCCTAATTTCAAATAAGAAATTTAAAAATGAGTTTTTCCAATTGATTCGTAATTCGAATGTGCGTAAAAGATTGATATATCAATTTTCTGATGAAACAATAATTACAATCTTAAATGAAAAGAAAAGTAATGTTCCACTACCAAAAACACTCGAAAAGCAAAAACAGCGAGAACACTTTTGGGAGTCTATATTGAAGTTTCAGATTCACAAAAATAAGAAACTACTTACTGAAGAATTGAATAAGCTCTACTATTCTACAAGAATAGATTCTATTCAAAAAGATGTGTCTAAGTTTATCAAAAAGCATTCAAAATTAAAGGATGTCATAAAGAAGAATGTACTTCAGAAAGAAAACAAACTGCTGGAAATAAATAGATTACAAACTAGCATAGAGAAAGTCTTTATTAAAGTTATAACGAAACAACTCAAATTAGCTTTAGAAACAAATAAAACATTAGAGCTGTCACTTGAAACAATTGAAAAATATCTTGATGATACATTCAAAAAGTATGTAGACTATAAAGTTGTGGAAGAATCAATCACACAAATTGTTAAACAATTAGTTGAGTTTTTTCATGAAAAGAGTAATCGATTTAGATCAGAAATACAATCATTCACTGATGAATTAGTAAAAGAAAACATAACTCTTGTAGCGGATAAGAGTTTAAAAGACTTTGAGATAAGTCAAGATCAAATCTTTGAATACTTCGAAAAAGAAAAGGAAAGTATTCAAGAAACAACAAATGAAATTGAAGATTCGGCACTCTATATAAACAATGCCGGTTTGGTATTGCTTCATCCTTATATCAAAATTTTGTTTGCTGCTTTGAATCTTTTGGATGATGAAGGAGCAATAGCACAGGAAAAAATGGAATTGGCTATTCATTTATTACACTATTTGGCTACAAAAGAAGAGAAACCAAAGGAGGGAAGCTTAATTTTTGAAAAATTCTTATGTGGTTATCCGCTAGATAAACCAATTCGGAAGCACATAAAATTACCCAAAAGCTTTAAAGATGAGAGCGAAAAACTACTGAGCTCTGTAATAAAAAATTGGCAGGTATTAAAAAACACTTCTGCTGATGGATTACGAGAAAACTTTATAAAAAGAGCTGGTAAATTAATACTAGATCAAGATTCGAATAAACATCGAATTGTTGTGGAGCGAAAAACTCAAGATCTGCTATTAGAAAAACTACCATGGAATTTGAATATGGTTAAACTCCCATGGTTTGAACAACTGATTTTTGTGGAATGGTAACTTTTACTTCCTCCTTTGAAACGACGTCGCAATTGCGATGGGCGAGTTGAGGTGTTGGAAAAAGAGGATGTTGTTCTATGGAACTTCATTCTAAAACCAACAAATGTCGAAGTGAATTTGAAAGCGAAAACCTATTGGTTAAACAGTTTTTGGAAGTTTTCGAATAAAAAATAGGATTAGAGATGAAATAATAAAATAGATACGGCATGAGATTACAGCGAAAGAAAAAACCAAGAGTTCAAAATCAGGGAGAACAAGCTTTTATTCAGCCAAAATTAAAGGTAGGACAACCAGATGATAAGTATGAGGTAGAAGCAGATCAAATGGCTGATCAGGTCGTTAACAAATCTTCATCTAATACTGAAGGTGCTATTCAGAAGAAAAGTTCAGAAGAAGAAGTACAACAAAAACCTTTGGCTAGCACAATAACTCCTTTGGTACAAACAAGTATGTTTAAAGATAGAAATGAGGGTGCTGTGCAGAAGATGGAAGAAGAAGAATCTGTGCAGAAGATGGAAGAAGAAGAATCTGTGCAGAAAATGGAAGAGGAGGAGACTGTACAGCAAAAGGAAGAAGAAGATTCTATTCAGAAAATGGAGGAAGAAGAGACGGTTCAGTCCAAATGTGATGATTGTGAAAGTGAAGAAAGTGTACAAAAGATGGAAGAGGAAGAATCTGTACAAACGAAGTCAAATAATAATCTGACTTCTTCACAATCCCATAAAAATTCATCCATAGAATCCAGATTAAGAGGCAGTAAAGGTAAAGGGAATAAAATGTCTGGAGGTACCAAAAATGAAATGGAAGCAGGTTTTGGTACAGATTTTAGCAATGTAAATATTCATACAGATACAAATGCAGTTCAGTTAAGTCAGGATTTGGGAGCACAAGCTTTTACCCATGGAAATGATGTATATTTTAATAAAGGGAAATACAATCCCAATTCTACAGAAGGGAAGCACCTATTGGCACATGAATTAACACATACCGTTCAACAAAGTGGTATGGTAAATAAGAAAATTCAAAAGAAGCATACATTAGAAAATGATCCTAAAGACGCACCATCAGGAATGGGGTGTAGTGTTGCTAATGATAGCGCATTTGGAATGCAAATGAGTATTAATCATGGCGTGGGAAGTAGTAATTTAACCGAATCAGATAAAGCAATGCTATCAAATCTGGCAATGAATTGGCATGCCTCTGGAGGTAAAGATGTTATTCGAATCGATGGTTTTGCAAGTATCGATGGTAAACCAAGATTTAATTGGGGACTGTCATGTGATCGTGCGGAAAAAGTAGCTGAAGAGTTAATGAATCCATCAGATGGATCTCAAGGAATTCCAATGGCAAATATCAAAACTTTTGCAAATGGTGAGACCAATCAATTTTCAAAATCTCTAAGTCCTAACAGAAGAGCAGTAGTAACGATTCCTAATACTGTTCCACCACCAACTCCAAAGAAAAAGAAACCTAAACAAAAGACTTTAACACTGAATGTGGTACATGTAAAAGGTAGTAGTGGCAATATATCAAGCGCCATTCATTATGCAAATAATGAGGTCTATCATCAAGCCAACATTAAAGTAAAGAAAGGAAAGGAAATCAGTCTGCCAACTTTTATATCAAAATTGATTATTGGTAATGATTTGGTATTGGATGAATATCCTAATCCTACAAGTCCTACCAGTGAGGAAAAAGCATTATTGCCTTTAAATCAAAAATCTGGAGAAATCACCTTGTTTTTTGTTAAAGAATTAAGTGATGGTAGCTTAGGAGAAGCATTTTGGCCAGCAACAGGAACTGGACTTTTAGGCGTAGTAGTTGGTAATATAGGGACTGACAATACTGTATCTCATGAAATGGGGCATGTACTATTAAATAGAGGGACACATGTAGTTCCAGACAATACATATTTAATGCATGACACAGCTTCGAACCCCAAAAAACTAACTCCTGAAGAGATTAAAACTATGAGATCAAGCTCTTTTGTAAAGTAACTTTTTAAATAATAACTAAAACTAATCATCATGGAAGCGCTATTTAAGGATTTATATCTATACGAACTTGTACTACTGTTTTTAGGTGTTTTTTTGTTCCTGATTCTAAGTGCGGGCTTGGTGTATTATATTATTAAAAAAGAAGAGATTAAAAAATTATTATTGTTTTTCCCGATTCCTATTTTAATGATAGGATACCCAAGTGTAAAGGAAATAACGATCTCATCGGATAAAATAGCATTCTCAAAATATCAGGAGGAATATATAGAAAATCCAGAGGATACTATTGCGAAGCAAAATCTTGAAAAACTTACCGAAAAATTGGAAGAACGAGCACATTCTCCAGAAGATATTATACAGATTAGTAAAGCAAAATTATTATTAGGAAATACTAAAGAAGCGGTTCAATATGCTAACAAGGCTATTAAAATCGAAAAAGAGAGAGTCAATTCAGGAAATGCATCAGAAACAGAAGATCCAACTACCAATGATCCTGCTAATTCCTCTCAAACAATAAGAATTACTACTCAAGCAAATCAATTAAAGCAATTAGCACGGATACAAAATATGAAAAGTAAAGATGTGGATACGACTGTGCTAAATGCTAAGATCAATGAACTAAAAGTGGATAAAGAGTTGGTAGGAACCAAAAAAATTATAAAAAGAAAAGCTTTCGAAAATTTAAAGATTAAAAATTAAAACCATTACAAAAAAAACGGGTATCAGAGTAAAGTAACATGTTTACAACAGCAACAAGAAATACTACAACGACCAAGTCCAATAATAGTTCTCTTTTTCAAAAAGAAAATGGAGATAGTGCCTTCATTCAACCAAAGTTAAATATTGGAAAACCTGGAGACAAGTATGAAATTGAAGCAGATAAAGTTGCTGATACCGTTGTTGCCAAAGGAAATGATCAAACAAGTCCATTTTTTAGTCCTGCTCCTCAAGTACAAAAACAACAAGAAGAGGACGTTCAAAAACAGGAAATCACTGAAAATACGGTGCAACAAAAACCTTTAGGTGATACTATTACTCCTTTCATTCAAAGACAAACAGAAGACGAGGTAATACAGCAAAAAGAAGAACAAGAAGAAATTCAACAAAAACCTGAGGATGAAATCCAAAAGCAAGAGGTATCCGAAGATTTGGTGCAGTCAAAAGTAGAAAGTACCAATATAACTACAGAACTTCAGAAACAAGAAGAAGATATTCAGGAAAAAGAAGAGGAAGAAGAAGATGTACAACTGGTACAAATGAAGTCTTATACTGTTCCCAATACAGAAAGTTCTATAGAATCTCGATTACAAAGTTCCAAAGGTAGCGGATCACCTTTACCAAAAGATACCAAAACACAAATGGAATCTGGTTTTGGCAGGGATTTTAGCAATGTACGCGTACATACGGATTCGAATGCCAAACAGATGAGTCAGGATCTGGGGGCACAAGCTTTTACCCATGGAAATGATATTTATTTTAACGAAGGTAAGTTTGATACTTCTTCGAACTCAGGAAAACATCTGCTAGCACATGAATTAACTCATACGGTACAACAAGGAGCTTCCACTGTAAGAAAAAAACCAGTAGAAGTGACATCAGCTCCCCAGATGGTTCAAGGATCATTCTTAGATTGGATACCAGATTGGATATTGGATAACGCTCGCAATATACCAGGGTATTTATTGTTTACGGTAATTATTCAATACGATCCTTTGCGAGGGCAAAGAGTAGAACCTACACCGACAAATCTTTTAAGAGGTTTAATAGGTTTAGTACCATTTGGAGTTGCCATTTTTGATAAATTACAGGAATACGCAATTCTTCAACGAGTATTCGATTGGGTAACTGGGAAGTTAAGTGAATTAAACCTGACGACCAGAGCGCTATTAGATCTAGTAGAGGAGACTTGGGAGAACAACTCCGTTACCTCATTTATTGGAGCACTACGAGAAGAGTTTAGTGATCTCGTGGATAGAATAACCACATTTGCAAGTTCACTAGTCGATCAAATTATTGATTGGATTAAAGAAGCATTAATAGATGTAGCAGAGCCCATTTTAGCAGAAAATAGAGCCTGGTCTCTTATTAAAAAGATTATACACTACGATCCATTACGAGATGAAGAAGTGTCTGCAACAACTGTCGAAATTCTGGAAGATTTTCTAATACTTATTGGTAAGGAAACAGAGTTAGAGCAAATGCGAGAACGAGGCACCTTACAAGAAACTGCTGATTGGTTAGATACTCAGGTAGGAACGTTTATGTCTTTACTAGGAGAATTAAGAGGTTTGATCAATGCTGCTTGGGAAGCTATTCGCCCAGCAAATCTAACAGAGATTGCGACTAATTTAACAGCATTATCAGGCAGAGTGACAGGTTTCCTGGAAAGAGTTTGGGCATTTGCATCAACAGTAGCAATTGAGGTGTTAAAGCTCATTAAGAAAGCACTATTAAGTTGGCTGTCTTCTGTAGCCAATGAAACCAGAGGATTCTCATTAGTGAAAGTTATTATAGGAAAAGATCCTTTCACCGATGAACATGTTCCCAGAACAGTTCCGAATCTTATTCGTGGTTTTATGAGTTTGATGGAAGGCGGAGAAGCACAATATGCTCAAATGGTAGAAACAGGAGCAATTGCCAGAATTGTAGGAGAGATTGAAGCTGCTGTAGAGACTTTGAATATGACTCCACAATCTATAGTTCAGCTCTTTACAGATTTGTGGAATTCTTTCACCATAGATGATCTGTTAAATCCTATAGATGCATTTATGAGGATTATAGAACGATTCGGAGAACCTATAGGTAGATTGATTGCTTTTGTAGCAGAGATTGTGCGAATTGTAATCGTAGGGATTTTGGAAATCATGAATTTTCCATTCGATTTGATAGGAAATATCATTACCAGATCCTTACAGGCTATTGAAGATATCAAAAGAGACCCTATTGGATTCCTTAAGAATATACTGAGAGCAATTAAAGAAGGGTTTATAAAATTCTTTGATAACATTGTTACCCACTTGATCAATGGAGTAATGGGTTGGTTAATGCGAGAATTAAGAGATGCAGGAATTCCAGAGTTAACCGATTTCTCATTACAAGGTGTTATCAGTTGGGTATTAGAGGTTTTAGGACTTTCCATGGAACGTATTTGGGAAAAGCTTGCAGAGCATCCACGTATTGGACCAGAACGTGTAGCTAGAATACGAGGAGCGATAAATACCTTAGAAGGAATTTGGACCTTTATTAAAGATGTACAAGAACGCGGTATAGCAGCAATTTGGGATAAGATTCAGGAACAACTTAGTAACCTTTGGAATGTGGTAATCGATGCGGTGAAGAATTTTGTAATGACCAGAATTATCACGCAAGTTACTACGCGGTTATTAAGTATGTTGGATCCAACCGGAATTATGGCAGTGGTAAATGGAGCGATAGCATTTTTTAATGCAGTGCAAAGTTTTATTCAGTATTTAAGAGAAATGCTGGAAGTAATCAACTCTTTTGTTAACGGAGTAGCGGATATCGCACGAGGAAATGTGGCTACTGCTGCGGATTATTTGGAGCGAACTATGGGACAATCCATGCCTGTGGTAATAGGATTTTTAGCGAATCAAGTAGGATTAGGAGGAATTGGTGCTAGAATAGCAGAAATCATAGGATCTGTAAGGGCACTAATTGACGAGGCGTTAACATGGTTGGTAAACAAAGCTGTAGATACCGGTATGGCTCTGTTGGATAGAGTGATGGCAGCTGGCGCAAGCGCACGTGATGCGGTATTAGGATGGTTAGGATTACGAAAAAGATTTACTACAGAAGGAGAAACTCATAATATATTTTTAAGAGGTTCAGCAAGAAATGTCCAAATGTGGATAGCAAGTGATGAAATGCCTTTTGTGACTTTACTTTCCACTAAGCAAACAGAAATTAACGAAATGTCTGAAGGTGCAGCAAAAAACAGAAAACAAGATGCATATAATAATGCCTCAAGTATATATAATAATGATATTTCGAGAATAATTAATTTACTATCTGCTGATAACCTTACTGATGATAGAAAGAATGAATTAGAGGCTGAACTAAATACAAAGTTTGATGAAATAGTCCCATTTTTAGTAACTTTAGGTGTAGGAGGAGCTAGAGGAAGATTACCAAATACACAGGTATCAATTGGCGGAACTGGAGGGAGAGCATCTTACTCTGAGGCAGATCCCTTAACTAAAAATGGAAGTAGGAAACCACCTAGAGTTACTGCAGAACCGGATGGTTGGGCAACTCATATAAAAACTATTAACAATTACAGTAATATCTACGTTCGATTACATCTGCTTCATTTTGATTTAGGAGGACCTGGCGGCGATACAGGAAATGTAACACCTGGAAGAAAGACTGAAAATCAAAATATGTATAATCAAGCGGAGAGTAATGCCGTGGATTTGGTGCATAATCAAAATAGAGTATTATGGTATCGAGCTGAGGTAACTGGATATAGAACAGAAACAGGATATACAGATTTTGCTGAAGCAATAAGAGTTACTTACGGTTTTAAAGAGAAAAATGAAAATGGAGAATGGGTAAGAGTAGGTGATGTGCTTTATGATAATGTTTTCCCAGTAAGCAAACCAGATCCTGCAGGAAGTAATGATCCAATTCCATCAATTAATAATACACCGTTTAATTATTGGGATTCAGAATTAAAGAATATACCGGGAGCTCCAAGTCGATCAATATATAGAGAATGGGTAACAAATAGAGGTGCTAGCAATTATACTACATGGGCAGAGTTTACCAGTTCTTCTGCTTTTATGATTGCAGACTCAAAATACAATGGTTCACTAGAAAGTTGGTTTAGAGCTGCAGTTGGAGCAAATAAATTAAGAGCATTCTAAGAAATTATGGAAGTAAATTTTGATAAAATAGAAAAGCTAATTGAGAAATTAAAAACGTCTTCCTTTATTTCAAATGTCAATTTTGAAAGTGGATTAGGAATATCTACTGAAGATTTTTTGGATTACTCCAAAGAATATACAATTACGATATCGGATGAAATAAAATCTTTTTATTCAGAGTTTGATGGTCTGAGGTTAAGTTGGAATTATATTTCCGGACATGTTGAAAGCAATCAAACCATTATTTCGGAAAACACTAAAATTTTACCATTCTATCAGATGATTTCGGGTTATGATGGTAATTTCTGGGAAGGTGAAATATGGAGTCAAAATACTTCGGAAAAGATAAGTTCCTTTTATAAAAGGTTAAAAGTTTTTGATTATATCGAAAATGACAACGTTCATTGTATATGCTTAGAATTATCCTTAGATAACATGTTAACTCCTAAAATGTGGATATTTCGTGGAGGTTATACTCCAATTCCATTGAATATAGATATTACTCAATACGTGGATAAATTATGCCAAACAAAAGGCTTTTGGGGTTGGCAGTATTTATTTACAGATATAGATTTAAATTCTCCAGAAAATGAAGGAATAAAATTAGGGCTTAAAGATTCTTTAAGGTCATATTTGAATTTTTTTCCTGAAATGAGACATCTTGACTTCTATAAAAGAATGAAACAATTTCTATGAAAAGAAACAAACAATGTTCAAAGATAGAAACCAACATATAACCCATAAATATAAAAGTCAACAATCAGTTTTTGGCAATGGGAATGGCTTAGCTTTTATTCAGCCTAAAATCAATGTTGATAGGTCAGAAGAAACCAAAGAACCAGAAGTCGCAATGGATGATACATCATCTCAAAAGATGAATCCTATTTCTTTTTTTAACACTCCAATAGTTCAAAAAAAACCAGAAAAACCGGTGCAAAAAAAAGAAGATAAGGAATGGTATGAAGACACATTTTCAGGGAATAATCATATGCCTTATGAGGTTCAGGTAATTTTTAACAATATTGACAAAAATAGTGCTTATACAATTCCTGAAGAAGAAAAGGATGTTTTTACAGAATGGAAAGATATATTGGTGGAGCAGATTCATGCTTTAACATCTCAAGGAGGTAAGGATGCTATTATAAATATTTTTCGATTAATAGTTAAGGCAATTGGAAATGGAACTCTTCCAAAAAAAATGATAAAAATTCTATCCCAAAAAAATAAAACTTTTAAAAGTGCAAGTGAGTGGAATGAAAACGCCAAAAAACCCTGTCAAGTAATTTCTGAAACTGACTTGGTTACAATTTTTAAAGAAGGTGATCTTCTAGATCAGTTAAAAACAAATGAACAAGGCCGTACTTGCAAAGAAATCGAAAATAATCAGTGCTTAAAAAGTGAAGAGGAATATCTGAAGTTTTTAGTAGATAATAAGGTGGCTGATCACCTTAATAACGCATTTAGAATTTTGGGAATAGATACTGTAAAGGCTCAAGCAGTATATCTTGCACATGCGGCAGGAGAAAGCAATAACCTTATGAGTCTTACGGAAACTAAAAACAAATGGATGGCCAATTATAGAGGTGGTGAAAAGTTTAGAGGAAGAGGAGCATTTCATACTACGCATAAAGATGGTTATGTAAGAGTACTCGCATATCTCGATGCGTTGTTGGAAAATGAAAAAATTTCAGAAGAAGATAAAAAAACAATTAAAAGAGCATCCGAAGCTATTAAAAAAGATGTTGCTAAAGCTTCAGATCCAGAATTTACGTTTCTTTTTTCTGCAGCATATATGCATATGGCGGGTGGAGTAGCTGTTTCGGGAAATGTTAAGGGAAATCCATCATTTCAAGGAAAAGGACCAGAATCCTCTTGGGTAGCGGGTAATGATATTAATAAATTAAAAGAAAAAGAAAAATTCTTAGGAAGAGCAGCTTTAAAAGCTAAAGTATATGCAGAAGCTATACGTGTTCTAGGCAATGATAAATGTTCTGAAAAAGAATAACAGCTTTAGATGAAGGTTCTTGCATAAAGAGCACAGGTAAAAACCCCTTTAAAGATTAGTTTTTAACCCTATTTAAAATCAGTTAATTAAGAGTAAATTTAGGGTCTAAATTACCAAGCCAAATCTGAATGTTTAAATCTCAATTATTCACTAAAGTGTGTTACAATGAAAAAAACAGCATATCAAAAAGAATTGGTTATTAAGACTACTCAGAAAAGAAGAGGAGTTAATAATAGTAGGAAAGAAGTAAGGAAAATTCAATCCTGGTTAACATTGTTTTCTATTCCAAATCCTGGAAGTGGAACCGCTACAGAAATTGATGGTGATTTTGGCCCAGCAACAGAGAGAGCTGTAAAGAATTTTCAGAGATTCCATAATCTCGAAACTACTGGAATTGTTGACCAAGAATTGTTCAGTAAGTTATGTTTTGGATTAAAAGAAGCTTTTGAAAAACCATTAATTAGTACCAATTTGAGAGATTTGATGGTTGAGGTTGCAGAAAATCACTTACATCAACATCCTTTTGAATTAACCATAAAAGGAGAATCTAATAGTGGGCCTTGGGTGAGAAGCTATATGGATGGCAATGATGGTGCATTGTGGTTTTGGTGTATGGGATTTGCACAAGCCATTTTAGATCAAGCAGCAAGTGCTTTGGGTAAAAATTTTAAAACCCTAATGCCATTAACCTATAGTTGTGATACTGTTGGGAATACTGGATTGGAAAAAAGTTTATTATCTAGATATCAAAAAATAAGACAAGATCCAACGATTATAAAACCAGGAGATATTTTCTTAATTCAAAAATCACGATTGGATTGGACACACACAGGAGTTATCATAGCTGTAGATGATGACGTTATTGAGACCATAGAAGGAAACACAAATCATCAGGGTTCTAGAAATGGAGTAGCAGTGATGAAAAGAACGAGAAGTTTTAGAAGATCGAAAATAGATGTGTTTTCAATCGAACCCTTAGTTTAAGAAAGTATGACAAAGATATTGATTCAAAACACAGCACACTTTGATAGTAAGTTATCCTACTTAAGAGAAGTAATATCATATCGATTACAGGATAGTTATACAAGCGATGCTCCTATTTTTCCAAAGTTTGATGAAATTGTCTCAGATGATTCTTTGTTTTCAGAGTTTGCAAGGGCAAAACAGTTATCAGAGGATGAGGTAATTACCTTATTGTTAGCAATCGTTCCTCATCTAATACCTAACTTTTTTACTGCTATTATCTCTGATTTCTTGCCAAATGGAGGAGAATTACCTGAATTTGGAGGCGTAAAAGGAAAAAATCATAGAGGAATTATTCCAACCGGAGAAACGGTACAATTTGTTCTTGGTGGTGTTGATATCCAAAAGAGAACTCAGCTAACTGAGCTATTTCATGAAGATCATATTTTTAGAAAAGAAAGTATTCTGTATTTAGATACCGTTCCTACAGGAGAACCTAGGATGAGTGGGTGTTTGATCATGGATGAAGAGTATATCGAATTATTTACCACAGGAAAAATTTTAAAACCAACAATGAGCAAAGATTTTCCTGCAGAAAGAATAGAAACGCAATTAGAATGGGAAGATTTGGTGCTTCAATCCAAAACTTTACAACAAATAAAAGAGATAGAATCTTGGCTTAATTTTAATGATATTGTTTTGAATGAATGGAATATGAAATCCAGAATCAAACCAGGATATCGTATCTTATTTTCTGGTCCTCCAGGAACAGGAAAGACGCTTACCGCAACCTTATTAGGAAAGTATACAGGAACAGATGTGTATCGTATTGATCTTTCTATGATTGTATCTAAATATATTGGAGAAACGGAAAAAAACCTGTCAAAACTCTTTGATAAAGCCAAAAATAAATCCTGGATTCTGTTTTTCGACGAAGCGGATGCCATTTTCGGAAAGCGAACGAATGTTAGAGATGCTCATGATAAATATGCAAATCAAGAGGTCTCATATCTTCTTCAGCGGATCGAAGCGCATCCTGGACTAGTCATTCTTGCAACAAATTTCAAGAATAATATCGACACAGCTTTTACCAGAAGATTTCAATCTATTGTAGAATTTGAGAATCCATCTTATAAGGAAAGACTGGAATTATGGAAGAATAACCTGCCCAATAAAATAACATTAGCCAATAATGTATCCTTAGAAGAAGTTTCCAAAAAGTATGCTCTTACAGGTGCAAATATTATTAATGTAATACAGTTTGTTTGTTTGAAAACTGTTGCATCAAAACATTCCGAAATTCTTTTAGAAACCATCTTAGAAGGAATTAAAAAAGAATACCTAAAAGAAGGTAAAATGATTACAATTTAATAGTTTATGAACTATTTATTCATGTTATCAACAATCCTATAGATTAAAAAGAGGAAATCAATATTTTTAAAAACAATCGTTTTTTGATACCTGAGTTTTTTCAAATACTTAGGCATATCAAGAATTAAAAATATTGGCACATGAATCGATTAATTATAGTATTTTTTTCAATACTAATAACTTCTTGTAACACCTCTGAATCCTCATCTAATCAATCATTAAAAGAATCCATAGTAGAAGCATCAGATACTATTAAAGTAGTTATTGAAAAACCACTAAAGTTAACTAAAAAGCAAGCTGTTTCTTTATTAGAATTACCATTAGCTTGTATTAATACAGAATATCCCAATAAATTAGGGCAAACCATTGGTGGTAAAGAAGATATTGGAGAACCTAGTGCGTTACATCCTGCTTTTTACGGCTGTTTTGATTGGCATTCTTCAGTACACGGACACTGGTCTTTAGTAAAATTGTTGAAATCTTTCCCTGATATGGAAAATGCTGCAGAAATTAAAGCCCAACTTTTAACCAATATATCTAAAAAGAATATTGAATCCGAAGTCTTGTATTTTGAAGGTAAACACAACAAATCCTACGAACGAACATATGGTTGGGCATGGTTGCTAAAACTAGCTGAAGAAATTCATTCATGGAAGGATCCTGTAGCTAAGGAACTGGAAGAAAATTTACAACCTTTAACAAATCTCATTATACAACGATATATCGATTTTCTACCAAAACTAAAATATCCAATTCGAGTAGGAGAACATACGAATACTGCTTTTGGGCTTTCTTTTGCTTATGATTATGCGGTAAGCTTGGATCATCAACCTTTAAAAGATGCTATTAGTAAAAGAGCTAAAGAATTTTATATGAACGATACATCTTGTCCTGTTGGTTGGGAACCAAGTGGGTATGATTTTTTATCCCCTTGTTTTGAAGAGGTGGATATTATGAGGAGGATCTTATCCAAATCATCTTTTGATACTTGGATTCAAGATTTTATGCCACAGTTAAAGAATAAAGATTTTGATATTCCAGTAGGAGAGGTGTCTGATAGAACCGATGGTAAACTTGTACACTTAGATGGACTTAATTTTAGTAGAGCATGGGTTTTGTATGGCTTAGCAAATCAATACTCAGAGTACGAACATCTAATCAATATTGCTAATAAACATGTCAACTATTCGCTACCAAACCTTGTTGGAGATAGTTATGAAGGAGGTCATTGGTTAGGTTCTTTTGCAATCTATGCACTTCAAGAATAGAGTAGTAAAATATAACTAAAAACAAAAATGAATATTCTGATAGAATATTCATGGTTTCATAATATTCAAATTCATAAATTATATGAAGAAATGGTTTCCTAAGATTGGTCCTGGTAMTTTGGTGACAGCAGCTTTTATAGGTCCTGGTACAGTTACAGTTTGTACAATGGCAGGAGTGCAATTTGGATTTGCACTGCTTTGGGCTGTGGTATTATCCATCATAGCTTGTATCGTTTTACAAGAAATGTCTGCTCGATTAGGAGTAGTGACTCAACAAGGATTGAGTGAAGTATTAAAATCCCAGTTTACGAATAAGGTGGTTCGTTGGACGCTCATCGCCCTAATGTTATCAGCTATTTTTATTGGAAACGCAGCATATGAAGCTGGAAACATTAGTGGAGGAGTACTTGGATTGTCAACAATTATAGGTTCTCCTACCATTCAAATTGGAAGTATATCTTTCAATTATATCAGTGTTTTGATTGGAATTATTGCCTTTTTACTATTGTATATAGGGAATTATAAGATTCTAGAACGTAGTCTGATTGTCTTGGTATTGTTCATGAGTATTGCATTTATCATCGCAGCGATCGTAACAAAACCAGATCTATCTCTTTTAGTAAAAGGTTTTATACCAGATTTTTCATCAGAAAAAATACTCACTATAGTTGGATTAATAGGAACAACAGTAGTTCCATACAACTTATTTCTACATGCTTCTATAGTAAGTGAAAAATGGAAATCAAAGGATGACTTGTCAGAAGTTCGTAAAGATACTGTGGTAGCAATCGTATTAGGTGGATTAGTTTCTATGGCTATTATTATTGCTGGAGCTGCTATTCAACAATCAGAAATAAACAATGCAGCCGATTTGGCAAAAGGGCTAGAACCGGTATTTGGTTCTATGGCAAAATATGTATTATCACTTGGGTTATTTGCAGCTGGAATTACATCTGCAATCACCGCTCCTTTAGCAGCAGCTTATGTAGTAAAAGGATGTCTTGGTTGGAAAGATGGATTGAAGAGTACATCCTTCAGAGCTGTCTGGATGTTTATCCTTTTTTTGGGTGTTTTATTCTCCTCTTTAGGAATCAAATCGATCGTAATTATTCAGTTTGCTCAGGTGGCAAATGGAGTGTTGTTACCTATCGTGGCTGTCTTCCTTTTATGGGTAATGAATCGACAGAAAATTTTGGGGAATTTTACTAATTCTATGTTGCAAAATCTGATGGGAATTTTGATTGTAATAATTACTTGTTTTTTAGGATTCAGAGGTATATGGAAAGTGTTTGAAAATTTGTAGGAAAATAAGATATTAAAAGTAAGAAATTGAAAAAAGTAATATTAAATGCAGATGTAGGAGAGGAGGCAGGATTTGATGATCAAATCATGCAGTATGTTTCTTGGTGTAATATAGCTTGTGGTGTTCATGCAGGTAGTGATGAGGTGATCAAAAAAACTATCGACTTGGCTATCCAACATGATGTTAAAATTGGAGCACATCCTTCCTATCCAGATCGAGAAAATTTCGGAAGAGTCTCCATGGAAATTCCAAATGAGAATTTAGTTGAAACCTTGACCGATCAAATTTTAAAAGTTAAAAAGTTTACCGAAGAAGCAGGTGCAGAATTACATCATGTGAAACCACATGGGGCATTGTATAATGATGCGATGAAAAATAATGATGTTGCAAATTCGATTATTGCTGCTGTTAAAAATATTGATAAAAGTTTATTAATAATATCGCCAAAAGATTCATTTATTTCTTTTCTTTGTAAGGATGATTTGGAAATGAAATATGAAGTTTTTGCTGACAGGAATTATCACAAAGATTTGACGTTGGTGCCTCGATCAAAATCTAATGCTGTGATCAAAAATCCTGAAGAAGTATTTGAACATGTTTGGAAAATGATTTCTGAACAAAAAATAAAAACGATCGAAGGAGAAGAGGTGGCTGTTTTTTTTGATACGATTTGCGTTCATGGAGACAATCCAAAATCTGTTGAAATTTTGAAGTATCTATATAAGGAGTTGCTGGCTGAAAATTTTGTACTGAAATGAAAAATTATGACATAAAATTTGAGTATAAACAATACAGTGAGAAAGCAATTTTGATTCAAACGTATGCAAAAGTTGATGAAAATTTGCTGAATTTATTGATTTTTTACAAAAAATCTATAGAGGAATTTTACGGTAAAGTAATTATTGAAGTGATTTTAACATATAACTCGTTATTAATTTTATACGTATCCACTATAGAGAATATCTATGATAGGTTTTTTGAACTAAAATCATTGTATTCTGATGACTTTTTAAAAGAGAGTCAAAAAAAACGTCTGTGGACGATACCTGTTTGTTATGATAAAAATGTGTGTCCAGAAATCATTTCGTTCGCTGATCGAAAATCAATGAGTGTTGATGAAATTATTTCGCTTCACACTACTCCATTATATACGATTCATTTTATCGGATTTTTACCTGGGTTTTTATATTTGAGTGGTCTTGATGAAAAGCTGATAACTCCGAGAAAATCAAATCCTAGTCGTTTGGTTCAACAGGGTTCTGTAGCAATTGGTGGAAATCAGACAGGAATTTATCCATCTGATAGTCCTGGTGGATGGCATGTGATTGGTAGTACGCCTGTGTCTTTTTTTGATGTGAATTCGGATCCCTGTTGTTTTGCAAAACCAGGTGATCAATTAAAATTTATATCGATAAACGAAAAAGTATATGTCGATATAAGTTTGAATATTTCTAAAGATAATTTTCAGTTAATTCCTGAATATTTATAGTCGTTATGGTGGAAATTATATCTTCAGGAATGTATACTACAATTCAAGATGAAGGACGTTTTGGTTTCTCGAAATATGGAGTGCCTCAAAGTGGTGCAATGGATAAGAGGTCGTATAAATTGGCAAATGCTTTGTTGGATAATGATCCTGATTGTGCAGTGATCGAATGGATGTTGATTCCGCCGGTTTTGAAATTTTATGAGGATTCAATTATTGCAATCACTGGTGTGCAATGTGATCCTTTTGTTGATGACAAAAAAGTAAAATGTAATCATCAACTTATAATTAAAAAAGGGAGCGTTTTAAAGTTTAAAAATATAATAAAACGGGTGTTTGGATATGTAGGAATAAAAAATGGTTTTTGTAAGAATGATGTTTTAAATAGCAGATCTCAATACAAAAATGTAACTGATTCCGAAAGTTTAAGTAAGGGTAGTTTTATTTCTTATAATAAATTTGTTGATTTTTGGACACAATATTCATCTTTAAAAATTGATGATTCATGGTGGGATAAAGGTGAATTAGATGTTTTTCCAGGTCCAGAATATGATCAACTTTCTAATAATGAAAAGGAGTTGCTAAAAACGGGGAGTTTTACTATTTCAACAGAAAGTAGTAGAATGGCAATTTCATTGAATGAAGAGTTAGAAAATGACCTCGATTCTATGATTTCTGTTCCTGTCCTACCAGGTACGGTTCAACTAACTCCTTCTGGAAGATTGATTGTCCTAATGAGAGACTGCCAAACTACGGGTGGATATCCAAGAATTCTTCAACTTTCTGAAGAAGCTATAAATATCATTTCACAAAAACGTACTAATGAAGAAGTAAGATTTAGTATGCGGTCTTTTTAGTTGATTCTTTGGAATCGGATGCTTTTGATAAAACTGGTTTTTGATTCAGTTAAAAAAATGTGGTGTCGATTTTTTCATCTAGAGTTTTAATCTAGTTGAGTACTTGTTCTCATTCTTTTGACAATGACCTTGTGATAGCGTTTGGCGAGTCGTTGCTTTGGAAAGGTGTGGATGTTTTCAATTTTCTTTATAAACAAGAAATCTTTTCAACTATTAATATTGTTGGTTATTTTTTCAATAGATAAATGAGATTTCGTATGTATTGTAAATGATAAACAAATATGCTATTTGTATTATAATTAGCTTCTAAGGCTGTATTTACAAGACATTTAAGAGGGTAAAACTACCCTTTTTGAATAGGGGGAAAACCCCCTGATGTTAGTTTTTTTGCTTTTCTTTAAAATTTATTAAATAACTGATAATCAATTTTTTGATACTGTGGTTTTACCGTAAAAGAGTGATAAAAAAGGTTAGGGGTATTTGTGAGAAACTCTGATTTTTGGATATATTAGCAACAATAACCCAATAAACATTATTATTATGGCAAAAGGAATACAAAAACCCCAAAAGTGTATTAATGTAGAAGAAGCAAAGGAGCTTCATGATAACTGGTGTAAAAAAAGAGGACCTGGTCTTCAAAAAAGTTTAGGCTTTGAAGATGCTCGAGAATTTCATTGGTCGGTTGCTGAGCTAGAAGAATATTTAGCGTATGTGAAGCAAGAATCATCTAAACAAGGAATTCTAAATCCTGGAATACGAGTATATATGGGAGCATATTCACAATCAAAGTGTAAAATGGGACGTGGATATTCTACATTATTTTTTGCACCTACAGGTGCGCGCCCAGGAGCTTCTGGTAAAGATGGAGGTGATATGGAGAATAATTATGGTATAGCACCATTAAATAGAGGTGGTAGTGGACATCCACCAAAGGCTTATTAATAATATTAATTTTCATAATAGTAGATGTATTCAATTGTAATTACAAACATTTTTGAATTATTAGCAGCTATTACAGGAACTTTTTACATAAGAAAATATCGGGAAGATTTATCGTCCCGATATTTTGTTTATTTTCTATGGCTAACAGTGTTTGTAGAATTAGTTTTTGGATGGTTGTCAATATGTATAGAAAAAATTGATTTCTTTTCTCCATTAAATACAACTGTTTTTGTACAAAATGATTGGATTTATAATATCTATGATATAGTCAGTTTTGCTCTTCTTTCTTTTATAATTATTCGTTTGTATGATAATACGAATTTCAAAAAAGCCAGTACTTTGATTGCTTTTTTATTTCTGTTATTTGCTATAGTTAATGCTTCTTTTTCCAATGAATTTTATGAAGGTATCGTATCTTTAAATTTTATATTTGGTTCTATTTTATTACTTCTTTTAGTTATTCTGTACTTTTTTCAATTATTAATGAGTGATAAAATTTTGGACTTTTACAAAATGATGACTTTTTATATTTCAGTAGGAATTTTAGTTTATCATCTGACAACAACACCTATTTTTATATATTGGAAATATTTTAGCGTTTCAGTTAGCCCTAAATTCGTTGAGATTCGTCAAATATTTATTACAATAGCTAATATTTTTGTGTATACTTGCTATACTTTAGGTTTTTGGATATGCTTGAAAAAGAACAAATCGTATTAGAACAAGTCTTTCTTATATTTTATTTCACCGTAATTATCTTTTTTTTCTTAATATTCGGTATCGTATTCTTTGTAGCTTTTCAAAAAAGAAAAAATAAACTGCTGTTGGATCGTTTAAAGGCAAAACAACGCTTTGAAGAAGAACTCCAAAATTCTAAGCTCGAAATCCAGGAGCAAACCCTTAAAAATGTTAGCTGGGAACTACATGATAATATTGGTCAGTTACTATCTACTGCAGTGATGCAAATCAATATTTTAAGCACCAATCTAGAACCAAAAATTAAAGATTCAGTACAAGATATCCGTGGTTTGGTGGGTGATAGCCTCCAAGAAATCAGAAACCTTTCGAAAACCCTAAATCATGAGGTGATTCAGAATATAGGTTTGATAAAATCTATTCAGGTAGAATTGGATCGTTTTAAAAAATTAAATTTCTTAACTCCAGAACTCGTAATAACTGGAGATGAAATATTCATCAACCCCAAAGATGAAATCATTATATATCGTATTGTACAGGAATTTTTCTCCAATACCATAAAACATGCAGAAGCTTCTCATCTATTAGTAAAACTAGCATATTCACCAGATGATTTAGTGATTACGATCAAAGATGATGGGGTTGGCTATGATATGGAATCTGTACAAGCGAATTCTGGATTATTAAATATGAAAAGTAGAGCAGCTTTGGTAAATGCAACTTTAGATTGTATTTCGGAGCCTGATAAAGGAGTATTGCTTACCTTGCAGTACCCATTTAAAGAAGAAGATAAGGTATAACAAAATTTAATCGAAAATGAAGAAAAAGACTGTTGTCATTGTAGATGATCATCTTCTATTCGCTCAATCTCTAGAAAGTCTTATTACAAATCTCGAAGGATATGAGGTTTTGGCTATTCTAAAAAACGGAAAAGAACTCACACAATATTATCTGCATAAAAGAAAAAAACCAGAGCTTATTTTATTAGACGTAAAAATGCCTGTCATGGATGGTATCCAAACCATGCAGTGGTTAAAAGAAAATCAGCCAGAGCAAAAAGTATTAGCACTTACCATGGAAGATGATGAAGAAACCATCATCAAAATGCTGAGAGCAGGGGCAAGAGGATATTTGCTAAAAGATATCCATCCGGAGAACTTTGAGTTTGCTATGAAAATGGTCATCGAACAAGGGTTTTATTATTCGAGTAAGATAGAGACTGCTCTAAAGTATACCGAAAAAGCAGATGTAAAGACTACTCAGGATCTTACTGAAAAATTAACCGATAGAGAATGGACATTTTTAAAATATGCTTGCTCTGAACTTACCTATAAGGATATTGCGGGAGAAATGAATTTAAGTCCGAAAACAATAGAAAACTATAGAGAATCGGTATTTAAAAAATTGCAAGTAAAAACAAGAGTAGGCCTTGTGATTTACTGTATGAAGAACAATTTGTTTAAACTAGATTAATTATTTATTTAGCTAAGTGTTTGTTTTTCATAAATATATTTCCATATATTTATCCCACAAATGAAGAAAACAATTTTAAATATCAGTAATGTCATTAGTATTGAGGTGATTATTTCGCCTTGATAAAGGGATATTATATGATAAAAACTTATATTAAAATCCCTTTACATTCGTAAAGGGATTTTTTTTATGAAATGTTTAAACCAGTTCTATGGTTAAAAGGTTATAATGAATTTACAGCAAACAATTATTGTCCAAATTATTATCAACATCGTGATTATTACGTCAGGATGATAAGGGCATTGATAATATATAATTTAAAAATCCCTTCTATCGTCAGAAGGGATTTTTTTTAACTAAAAAAATAAAAATATGATATGTAGTGATTGTAAATAGAATAAGTGTAAGTATTTGTAAATCAGTGTTAAAGGGTGGTTTGGTAATGGTTGGATGTTGTAAGCTTATTGAATTAAATTTAACGGTTTAGTCATTACGAAATAATTTTATACTGTGGTTTATTTAGATACATGAGAATATGTTAATAAATAGGTTAAAAAAATAAGAAATTGATAAAAAAATAACATTCATAAGAGGATGAGTATTAATAAATATAGTAAACGAGTTACACAAGACGATACACAACCAGCTGCGCAAGCAATGCTACATGCTGTTGGTTTGACTGATGAAGATTTTAACAAACCATTAGTGGGTATCGCCAGTACAGGATATGAAGGAAACCCTTGTAATATGCACCTTAATGATTTAGCTAAATTGGTGAAACAAGGAACAAGGGAAGAAGATATAGTAGGATTGATTTTCAATACGATTGGAGTAAGTGATGGAATTTCTATGGGAACTCCAGGAATGCGTTTTTCATTACCGTCTAGAGATGTAATTGCTGATTCTATGGAAACAGTAGTGCAAGCAATGTCTTATGATGGAATGGTAACTGTAGTGGGATGTGATAAGAATATGCCAGGAGCATTAATGGCAATGATACGTTTAAACAGACCTTCAATTTTGGTATATGGAGGTACAATTGCTTCTGGATGTCATGAAGGAAGAAAACTAGATATTGTTTCGGCTTTTGAAGCATGGGGAGAGAAAGTTGCTGGAACAATGGAGAATACGGAATATAAAAGTGTTATTAAAAAAGCAATCCCTGGCGCAGGAGCTTGTGGTGGAATGTATACGGCAAATACTATGGCATCGGCAATAGAAGCTTTAGGAATGTCTCTTCCTTACAATTCATCAAATCCTGCTATTAGTAATAATAAAGAAGAAGAAAGTATTGCTGCTGGTAGAGCCATGCGTGTTCTTCTGGAAAAAGATATTAAGCCTTTAGATATTGTTACTAAAAAATCATTAGAAAATGCTATCCGTTTGGTAACCATATTAGGAGGTTCTACGAATGCTGTATTGCATTTCTTAGCAATTGCCAGAGCTGCGGATGTAGATTTTACCTTAGCAGATTTCCAAAGAATAAGTGATGAAACACCATTCCTGGCGGATCTAAAGCCAAGTGGTAAATATCTTATGGAGGATGTTCATGATATTGGTGGTATTCCGGCAGTATTAAAATATCTTTTAAAGAAGGGGCTGTTGCATGGAGACTGCTTAACCGTTACCGGAAAAACTTTAGCAGAAAACCTATTAGACGTTCCTGATTTAGAAGAAGGACAGGACGTTATTAAACCTCTGGAAAACCCAATCAAGGCAACAGGGCATTTAAGAATTATGTTTGGAAATTTAGCAGAAGATGGATGTGTTGCAAAGATTACCGGAAAAGAAGGATTAAGTTTTACTGGGAAAGCTAAAGTGTTTGATAGTGAATATGATGCAAATGATGGAATTAGAGATGGAAAAGTTGAAAAAGGTGATGTAGTCGTCATTAGGTACGAAGGTCCTAAAGGAGGTCCTGGAATGCCAGAAATGTTGAAACCAACTGCGGCGATCATGGGAGCGGGCCTTGGTAAAGATGTTGCATTAATTACAGACGGAAGATTCTCTGGAGGGACACATGGCTTTGTAGTAGGTCATATTACTCCCGAAGCGCAAGAAGGAGGTTTGATAGGATTAGTAGAAGATGGTGATATGATCACAATCGATGCAGAATCAAACTCTATAACTGTAGCTGTCGAAGAAGAAGAAATAAAAAGAAGAAAAGCTGCTTGGGTTCAACCACCGTTGAAATTTAAAAAAGGAGTTTTATACAAATATGCCAATACAGTTTCATCTGCCTCACAAGGTTGTGTGACCGATGAATTCTAAAAAACTTTTCAGTAAAAACTGAAGGAAAAATATATAGCGTAATGGAAACACAAACGCAAACAATAACAAAAGAAACTAAAACAGCAACCGGTCCAATGACTGGTGCTGAAGCAGTAATACATTGTCTTTTAGCAGAAGGTGTGGACTTGATTTATGGATATCCTGGTGGAGCGATCATGCCAGTATATGATGAATTGTATAAGTTTCAAGACAGATTACATCATGTACTTACCAGACATGAACAAGGTGCTACACATGCAGCTCAAGGATATGCAAGAACCAGTGGAAAAGTCGGTGTTGCGATAGCCACATCTGGTCCAGGAGCAACTAATTTTGTTACCGGAATTGCAGATGCGCAAATTGATTCTACACCAATGGTTTGTATAACAGGACAAGTGGGATCTCACTTATTAGGATCTGATGCCTTTCAGGAAACGGATATTATTGGAATCTCTACACCAATCACGAAATGGAATCATCAAGTTACTCGAGCTGAGGATATTCCTTCTGTGTTAGCCAAAGCATTTTATATCGCTCGTTCAGGTCGTCCTGGCCCTGTTTTGATTGATATAACAAAAGATGCCCAGTTCGGAGAATTGGATTTCAAATATGAAAAGTGCAAAGGTGTACGAAGCTATAAGCCGGTTCCTGAAACAGATCCGAAAACACTACAGCAAGCAGCTGAATTAATTAACAGTGCTAAAAAACCTATGATTGTTTTTGGTCAAGGTGTGATCTTAGGAGAAGCGGAAGAAGAACTGAAAAATTTTATTGAGAAATCAGGTGTTCCAGCTGCTTGGACAATCCTAGGGTTATCGGCATTACCAACCGCTCATCCTTTAAATGTGGGAATGGTGGGAATGCATGGAAACTATGGTCCTAATAAACTTACTAATGAATGTGATCTACTAATTGCTATTGGAATGCGATTCGATGATAGGGTTACTGGAAATTTAGAGACCTATGCTAAACAAGCAAAAATTATTCATTTTGAAATTGATCCAGCAGAAGTAAATAAAAATGTAGAAGTGGATGTTGCCGTAATGGGTAATGTAAAACATACGCTTGCCGAAATTCTTCCATTAGTAGAGCCTAATACCTATGAAAATTGGCTACAGGAATTTAAAGATTTTGATGCTGTTGAATATGATAAAGTGATCAAAGATGAACTGTATCCTTCTAAAGAAGGGCTTTCCATGGGTGAAGTCTTACGAGGAATCAACGAAGAAACCAAAGGAGATGCGGTTATCGTATCTGATGTAGGGCAGCATCAAATGATTGCATGTCGATATGCAGAGTTCGTAAAGTCCAAAAGTAATGTTACTTCTGGAGGTTTAGGAACTATGGGGTTTGCCTTGCCGGCAGCTATTGGTGCTAAAATGGGAGCTCCAGAAAGAGAAGTCGTGGCGATTATCGGAGACGGTGGTTACCAGATGACAATACAGGAGTTAGGAACCATATTTCAAACAAGAGTACCTGTAAAAATCGTGGTATTGAACAATGATTTCTTGGGAATGGTGCGTCAATGGCAACAATTGTTTTTTGATAAAAGATATGCATCTACAGAAATGGTAAATCCTGATTTTATTACGATTGCTAAGGGATATCATATCGCAGCAAAAAGAGTTACGAAAAGAGAAGAATTGCAATCTGCAATTGAAGAAATGCTTGCTTCTAAAGAACCGTATTTCTTAGAAGTATGTGTAGAGAAAGAGAATAATGTATTCCCTATGATTCCAACAGGAGCTTCGGTTTCAGATATAAGATTATGTTAGTTATGGAAAGAGAAAGTTATACCATATCAGTATATACTGAAAATAATATAGGATTGTTGAATAGAATTTCTGCAATTTTCCTAAAACGTCATATCAACTTAGATAGTATGACAGCTTCTGTGTCAGAAATAAAAGATGTATTTCGATTTACAATTGTTGTAAAAATAACAGAAGAACGAGTAAAGAAGTTAGTAGGTCAAATCGAAAAACAAATCGAAGTGATCAAGGCGTTTTATCATAAAGATGATGAAACAATCTATCAGGAAACAGCCTTGTTTAAGGTAGCTTCTAAGTTATTATTCGAAGAAAGACAAATACAAAATGTTATTAAAGAAAGTAACGCTAATATTGTCACGGTAACTCCGGAGTTTTTCGTTCTGGAAAAGACGGGAAGACGTAAGGAAGTTGAGAAGTTGTATGATCAATTGGAACCTTATGGGTTAATGCAATTTGTAAGATCTGGAAGAATAGCAGTGACCAAAGAAAAAATGCATATTTCCAAAATATTGGAAAGCTTTACGGTAGAAGCGATGTAAGTAGAAAGAACAACTAAAAATCAAAATTAAATAGATTTTCGCGAGAGCGGAAGTAACCACAAATTAAGAAGGAAATGGCAAATTATTTTAATACGCTATCATTAAGAGATCAATTAACGCAGTTAGGAAAATGTAGATTTATGGACGCTGATGAATTTACAGATGGAGTTAATGCACTTAAAGGAAAAAAAATAGTAATTGTTGGTTGTGGAGCACAAGGATTAAATCAAGGTCTTAATATGAGAGATTCTGGTTTAGATATTTCTTACACGCTTAGAGAAGCTGCTATTAAAGAGCAAAGACAATCTTATAAAAATGCTACAGAAAATGGATTTGCTGTAGGAACTTATGAAGAATTAGTTCCTGAAGCAGATGTGGTAATTAATCTTACACCTGATAAGCAGCATACGCAAGTAGTGAATACCGTAATGCCTTTAATGAAAGAAGGTGCTACATTGTCTTATTCTCATGGATTTAATATCGTAGAAGAAGGAATGCAAGTTAGAGATGATCTAACGGTTATCATGGTAGCTCCAAAGTGTCCTGGTTCTGAAGTAAGAGAAGAATATAAAAGAGGATTTGGAGTACCTACATTAATCGCTGTACATCCAGAAAATGATCCGCAAGGACATGGTTTAGATCAGGCAAAAGCTTATGCAGTAGGAACTGGTGGAGATAGAGCTGGAGTGTTAGAATCATCATTTGTGGCTGAAGTGAAGTCGGATTTGATGGGAGAACAAACTATTCTATGTGGACTTTTACAAACGGGATCTATTCTTTGCTTTGATAAAATGGTTGAAAAGGGAATTGATCCTGGATATGCTTCAAAATTAATTCAATATGGATGGGAGACTATTACAGAAGGTTTGAAGTATGGAGGAATTACTAATATGATGGATAGACTATCAAATCCATCTAAGATAAAAGCATTTGAACTTTCAGAAGAATTAAAAGAAATCATGCGTCCTTTATTCCAGAAACATATGGATGATATTATTGGAGGACATTTTTCTAAAACGATGATGGAAGATTGGGCCAATGGTGATGCAAATCTGTTGTCTTGGAGAGCAGCTACCGGAGAAACAGCTTTTGAGAAAACACCAGCAGGAGAAGTTGAAATTTCTGAACAAGAATACTATGACAATGGAGTGCTTATGGTTGCGATGGTTAGAGCAGGAGTAGAATTGGCTTTTGAAGCGATGACTTCATCAGGTATTATTGAAGAGTCTGCATATTATGAATCATTACATGAAACGCCATTAATTGCGAATACGATTGCTCGTAAGAAATTATTCGAAATGAATAGAGTGATTTCTGATACTGCCGAATATGGATGTTACTTATTTGATCATGCTTGTAAACCATTATTAGCTGATTTTATGAAGAAGATAGATACAGATGTGATAGGGAAAGCTTTTGATGCTGACAAAAACAATGGTGTTGATAATGCAAAGTTGATAGAAGTAAATACAGCCTTAAGAACGCATCCAATTGAAGTTATTGGAGCAAAGTTAAGAGCTTCTATGACAGCAATGAAACCAATAGTATAATAGTATGTTTTATTTGTCTAGCTGGGTCTGTTGAAGTTTTTTTGAGATGTGTATTGTGTAATCTTTGATGGACTCAGACTGGCAGATAATTCACTATGATTTAAAAATGAATATGGATACTGAAGTAACCACATATTTTCCGGAATTAGAAGATATCCAAAAAGCGGCCTCCACAATTAAGGAGGTCTCTATGGTTACACCCTTGATGAATAGTATACGGTATTCGAAGAAATATGATGCTAATATATTATTAAAAAGGGAAGATCTTCAGAGAGTTCGATCCTATAAGATTCGTGGTGCTTTTAATAAAATTAGTTCACTTACCAAAGAACAATTAGATAGAGGAGTGGTTTGTGCTAGTGCTGGTAATCATGCACAAGGTGTTGCTTTCGCCTGTCATCATTTAGGAATTGAAGGTACGATTTATATGCCTTCTGTTACACCAAAACAAAAGGTAGAACAAACCCAAATGTTTGGAGGTGATCAGGTGAAAATTGTATTAGAAGGAGATACTTTTGATGATGCTTCCAAAGCTGCTAGAAATATCTGTGAAACGGAAGGAAAAACTTTTGTGCATCCCTTTGATGATCCTAAAACCATAGAAGGACAAGGAACAATTGGATTGGAGATTTTTAAACAAGTAGATCACTCTATTGATTATATTTTTGTAGCTGTTGGAGGAGGAGGTTTGGCTTCCGGTTTATGTGGAGCTATGAAAGCATTATCTCCTAAGACAAAGATTATTGGAGTTGAACCTGAAGGCGCTCCTTCCATGCTTACATCTATTCAGAAAAATAAGAATACTAAGATCGTAGATATTGATAAGTTTATAGATGGCGCTGCTGTTCAAAAGGTGGGAGATCTGAATTTTGATATATGTAAGTCCTATTTATCGGATATGATAACTGTTCCTGAAGGATTGGTTTGTCAAACTATTTTGGATCTATATAATAGAGATGCTATTGTGGTAGAACCTGCTGGAGCCTTGACGTTAGCTGCTCTAGAAACTTACAAGGATAAAATCAAAGGTAAAAATGTTGTTTGTATCGTAAGTGGCAGTAATAATGATATTACGCGTACTGCAGAAATTAAAGAAAGAGCATTATTATATGCGGATTTGAAACACTATTTTATTGTTCGTTTCCCTCAGAGGGCTGGTGCATTAAAACAGTTTGTGGGAGAAGTTTTAGGACCCAATGATGATATTACCCATTTTGAGTATTCCAAAAAGTCCAGCCGCGAAAATGGTCCAGCTGTGGTTGGAATCGAACTTAAAGATAAAAACGATCTAGAGCCATTAATTTCTAGAATGAAGAAGTATAGCTTTTTCGGAGATTATTTAAACGATAAGCCTGATTTATTCCAGTTTTTAGTATAAGCCTGATACACTAAGTATAAAGGTTATTGTTCTAAAAGACCATCAGCAATCCAATCTTCAACAATATCAATAGTAGCTTGTGGCATTCTTCCTCCTTCATCCGATGGGGGCATTACATTGAAAGCGTTCGTTGTACTAATAAAACTAAATAAATTTCTGTCATTTACAGCATCTACCACTTGTTGATAAGAAACTAATTCCATTGGCGCAGAATTTTGAACTGGTGATCCATGGCAATCTAAACAATTAGTATCTATAATTGTTTTTACATGACCAATATATGTAGAAGTTTGTGTAGGAATTGGATCTGGATCTACAGGAGTCACATCAGGATCAGATCCACCACCTCCATCATCACTACTGCTACATCCTATTAGCAAAGCAAAAGTGAATAGACCTAATACTAGTAAAGTTGGGGATTTCATAATTTTCAATTTTTTTCTCAATATAGCAAAATTCTGAAGAGTATATAAGGATAATCTTCGTTAGAAATAACGTAGAGTTTTCTAATAAATTATAGTTTTATTTTTTATATCATGTAACTTATAAAAAAAATGGATTAGACACATGCCTTTTGCTTTTAGTAAAGAGCTAGCAATCTTATTGAATATACTGGATAAAGATTTAATCATTACTAGAGCAATGGTTCTGTATAAGAAGAAGTTTCTATTGTAGCTTATTACTTTTTGCTGATCAATTTTTAACTTGAAAATTTGTAAGACTACATTAGTTAATCAGGCTTACCCTGAAATATGTGAATTGATTATTCAATCCGAATTATCATAACATCATCATTACGAATATTGATTCAACCCCTACGAATATAAATTTATGAGCTTTACTATACCCTATTTCACTTACTTTTAGCTCTTAAAACAAAATTATGTAGGGAATTGTATATAGGAGTGTAGAAACGTACATTCTAATTCAAGCATTAAAGGTAAGAGTATTTTAAATTTCGCTATCGTGATCCTTACATCATTTTGTCAAGAATACGCTTGTAAGATCATTTTACTACAATCAAAATGAGAATATCAATCAACTAATGTATCTTCGCCACTCAATGTATTAATTGTTCTTTCTGATCAAGTTGTTTATTGTCGAATATCTATTTCAACTTTATATATGGATTTTAATCTAAAAGTAAAAAGGAGTCTTGTTTTAATCTTAAGAATCACTTTGCTCTTTATTCTTATAAATACCTACATAACAAATGCACAAACAAGTAAAATAGATAGTCTAGAAAATGTCTTAGCAAAGCATCCAGCATTAGATACGACAAAGGTTAATCTACTTAATGATTTGGCTTTCTTATATTATCGAAGCGATATAAAAAAAACCGCTAAGTATTTGGAAATATCAAAATCTTTAGCAGACTCGCTTAATTATGAAAAAGGACAAGCAGGATATCTTTATGTTAATGGGATGATTCAGGTTTCAAAATCAAATTTGGATGCTGCTTTAAAGGAATTTAACAAGGCATATCTAACTTATGAAAGTATAAATAGTCCCAAAAGCTTTGCCAAATGTTTTAGGGCGATGGCCATAGTATACTACCAAAAAGATGATTATGATCAGGCAGTAACATATGCGAAAAAAGCAATCGAACAATATAAAATAATAGGAGATAAACAAAGATTAGCGGGAACTCTAAATATTTTGGCTGCCATCAATACCGAAATTGGTAAAAATGAAGAAGCGGAAGAACAGTATAATAAGGCTTTAGAAATTACCAAAAAAACTGGAGACGACCGAGGTATAGCGAATATTTATAACAATCTGGCTACTTTGTATCACGATCGATCAGATTATCCTCGTGCCTTAGAATACCATCACAAATCAATTGTGATTTCCGAAAAAATAGGTGACAGTCTAGGAAAAGCTAAATCACTAAATAATATTGGAATCATGTGTAGGCACCAAGAAAAATACGATAAAGCTATCTCCTACTATAAAAGATCGATGATACTTATGCAACAACTTGGCAATAAGAGAGGTATTGCACAAATAAAAGGAAATATTGGTGTTATATATAAAACAAAAGGCGAATACTCAAAAGCGATAAAATATTTTAAAGAAGGCTTAAAAATAAGCGAAAGCATAAATAATGTATTGCACATAGGTGTGATTTACAGTAATTTAGGTAGCGTTTACACACTGTTAAAGGAGTATGAGTTAGCGCTTGATTATTACAAAAAGGCATTGCAGTTAAGGTTAAAAATTAATAACAAAAGGGGTATAGCGATCTCGTATCAAGGTATAGGTGAAGTCTACTATTTTTTAAAAGAGTATGATAAGGCATTAAAAAACATACTTGAAAGTGAAAAAATAGCTCTGGAAATTAAACAGGTTGATATTCAAAATGATAATAATGAACTACTCTCAAATATTTATTATCAAATGAAAGACTATAAAAAGTCCATAACGCATCATCGGATTTTTAAAACCCTGAATGATAGCATCTACAATCAAGACAATATTAGAAAACTAACAGAAGTAGAATACAAATACAAATATCAAAAAGAGTTAGACGAAGCTAAAATAAAACAGATAACATTAACCAAAAGAGTTGAAAAAATAGATAAAAACCTTGCTATATCACAAAAGCAAACCCTATGGGCTGTAATTGGGGTTTTAATCTTAGGAATTATGTTGGGTGGTGGAATTTTAATGTATCGTATTAAAAATATTAGATCAATCAATCAAAATATCCTGATTGAGCAAAAGTTATTGCGATCACAGATGACCCCTCATTTTATGTTCAATTCTTTATCTGTTTTACAAGGGATTATTTTAAATAAAGAATCTAAAAAAGCGATCACATATCTTTCTAAATTTTCCAAACTACTGCGTATCACGCTCGAAAACTCCAGAGATAAAATTGTATCACTAAAAAATGAATTACAAGCTATCGAAAACTACCTAGTAGTGCAAAATTTAGGAGCTGAGATTCCTTATCAGTATACCATAAAAATAGCAGATCAATTAGATGAAAAAGCAATTTGGGTACCTCCGATGATGATTCAGCCTTTCGTGGAAAATGCGATTGAACATGCCTTCCATAAAGATGATATAAATAAACAGATCAATATCTCTCTAAAATTTGAAGGGCACCAATTAATTTGTATTATTGAGGATAATGGCATTGGGATTGAGTCTAAGGTAAATAAAGAATTTTCTAAAAAAAAATCTTTAGCCACCACCATTACCAAAGAGCGTTTGCAAATGTTGGCCAAAGAATTTAAAGTGGAAACCAACATAACCATCCAAGATAAAAAGTACAAACAACAAAAAGGAACCACAGTTACGTTAACACTACCATATAAAAAATAGATAATGCTTAAAACAATCATTATAGAAGACGAATCCTATATCAGAAAAGGTTTAATATCCTTGCTTGATACATTAGAAAATGATATCATGATTATTGGAGAATGTGGTTCTGTGAAAGAAGCAGTTACAGTGGTGAAAGCTTGTAGCCCAGAACTGGTTTTTTTGGATATTAATCTACCCGATGGTAATGCTTTTGACTTTTTGGAGCAAACAAAAGATCTACATTTTAAAGTAATATTTATTACCGCATACGATCAATATGCTTTACAAGCACTAAAAATGGGAGCGGTGGATTACATTTTAAAACCTGTCGATATCGAAGAGCTCGAAATAGCGATCAATAAAGTAACCCAATTGTCAACCGCAAACCAAAAAGAACAAATCCGTTTGGTTAAAGATCAATTAGATACCAATAGATTAGTGGTGAGTTTACAAGAAGGATATCAGGTGATTAATATAGACGAACTTCAATTTTGTAAATCTGATAAGGGATATACCACATTTTATTTGGCCAACGGTAAATCGTTTATGGCGTCAAAACCCATTAAATTTTTCATCGATCAATTACCCAGTTCAAAGTTTGTAAGAACACATCAATCCATCCTGGTGAACCTTGATTATGTAGATCGTTATGATAAAAGCGGGATGGTTATTCTAAAGGATAATCATAAGATTCCGGTATCTGTTCGTAAAAAGGAAGAATTTCTTGTACGACTACTAAATCGAGAATGATACCTTGTTGCCACATCGGTTAGTTAATTTTTCTTCAGCTTTAGTATTATTATCCTTCGGTATATCTCATCTTTACGAATATTGATTCAACTTCTACGAATCTAGATTTGTAATACCTATCACTTGCCGTTCTATTTAGTTTTGCTTCGAACAAAATGAAGTAAGGAGTTTTGATATGAGTGCACATAGATATGTTCTAGTTTTTAAAAATTGGAGCGTACGTTCATATCATAGACACTTATCAGATTTTATTTGAAATGCTTGGATGTGAGTATAAGATGATAATATTTCTATAATATTTTTTTGGATTATCAACATTTAATCTTGGAAAGAGTAGAAGTCATATCCACAGTGTTTTAGCAAGTATATAAACTAAATTAATATATCATGAAAAGAACAATAATTGCCATAACTGTTGCTCTGATCCTCAGTTCGTGCGGTAAACCACTGACTGATGATAAAGCAGGGTTTGAACAGGTAGCCGAAGAACTTAAAGGTAAGTTTGGAGAAGGCGCTTATTACACAGGGATTACCATATCCTATACTAAAGAATTAGGCATCCTATTTAATGTAACAACTACAAATAATCCTGCTTCCTTAAAAATGGAAGAATGGAATTGGGTACAAAATAAATGGACTCAAAAGGCAGAAGTTACCTTAGAAATCACAGGAGGCAAACCAGAAGACTTCATGTTTCAAGTAGACAACAAAATCAGCATTGTAAAACTAGGAGAGTTGATTGAGCAAGCCAAAAAGCAACTAAAAAAAGAAAAAGATATTGATGGCGTTTTGAGTGTCTCTAATATCAATGCTCCCAATGATGGTGATCTATCAAAACTAGCATATAATATCACCTTGGAACCTAAAAACGGAGGGACAGCTTACCATTTCACCTATAATCTTCAGGGTGTATTGGAAGAATTTAATTATTAAGTCTAACATAAACTTTAATTTACAAATAGAAAGAAATGAAAAGAAAATTACAATTTTTAATGGTTTTCCTTACTACAGTTTTAGTGGGAAGCACCACGATAGCTCAAAATTATGTGCAATTAGGGCAAGACTTAAATGGAGTAGGAGCTTTTAATCGTTTGGGAAATGCAGTAAGTGCAAGTGATGATGGAAATACCATAGCGGTTGCAAGTACTAATAGTATCCGTATGTATAGACTAAATACTTCTGGTTTATGGACACAAATAGGAAATGACATTAGTAAAATAGGAAATTCCACATCTTTAGATATCACAGAAAATGGTAACAGAGTAGTGATAGGAAAGTCAAATCAAAATACAGTATCAGTATACGACTTAAATGCCAATAATCAATGGGTACAGATAGGCTTAGATATTACAGAAGCTGCTGACACAGAATTTGGTTTTTCTGTAGCTATGAACAGTACAGGAAATAGAATTGTTATTGGAGCGCCAGGACCAAGTTTCGGAAGTCCAAATAGTATCGGATTTGCAAGGGTATATGAACTAAACAGTAGTAACCAATGGGTACAATTAGGAACACAATTTGATGGAATTAACGATGAAGAAAATTTAGGTCGATCAGTAAGTATTAGTAGTGATGGTAATCGAATTGCAATTGGCGCGTTAGATGGGAATACTAACCGTTCTGGACAAGTAAAAATATATGACCTGAATGCAAGCAATCAATGGATACAAGTTGGAAATGATTTAAATGGAACAGGAGTTAACTCAAGGTTTGCAAGTGATATAGAAATGAGCAATGACGGTTCCAGAATTATTGTTGGAGCAGATGCTAATAGAGATGCAGGATTAAATACCGGTGAAGTACAAGTATTTCAACTAAATAGCAGTAACCAATGGGAACAATTAGGCTCAGATTTTAATGGAGGTGCAAATGACCGTTTAGGGTTTGATGTATCTATAAGCGGTGATGGTACAAGAATTGCTATTGGAAGTTTCAATGATGATTCAGCTCTTGAAAATGCAGGAGCAGTGCGAGTTTATGAATTAGATACTAGTAACGAATGGATATTAGTTGGCTCCGCTATTTTAGGAGATCAAACATCCAGTTTCTTTGGACGTAAAACTAGTCTTAATGCTCAAGGGTCTAGACTCATTGTAGGTGCTGAATTTTATGACTCGCAAGGTTTTGGTAATAATGGTCAAGTTCGCGTTTATGAATTCGACGGAACTCGTCCTACAGCAACCATAACATCTTCACTGAGTAGTCCAACAGTAGAAAATACCATTCCAATCACGGTGACATTTTCTGAGCCGGTAACCGATTTTGAAGTTGCAGATATCACTTTTGGAGCTAGTAATTTTATTGTATCAAATATACAAGGATCTGGTAATATTTACACTTTTAATATTACAATTACTACACAAGCACCACAAACTATAACTATAGTAATCGATGAAAATGGCGTGATAGATGCTGCTGGAAATGGTAATGAAGCTTCGTCTCAGTTTAGTATAGAGTATGATCCTACATTTATTAACTCAGTGCCTTCATTTAACTTACCTTCAAATGCAAATCAAACGGTTAATGAAGATGAAGGTGATCAAACCGTAAACGGATTTGCTACAGGTATGGATGATGGAGATTCTGGAGCGCAAACATTAACTTTTAATGTTTCCAATGATAATAATGCATTGTTTAGCGTACAGCCAACAATTGATATAGTAACAGGAAACTTAACCTACACCACAGCTGACAATGCTAATGGTGTGGCAACAGTAACCGTTAGTCTATCCGATAATGGAGGTACTGCTAACGGAGGTGTGGATACTTCTGCAAATCAAATTTTTACTATTACAATAAATGCTATCAATGATGCGCCTTCTTTTGATATTCCTGTAGGAACAACTGTTACTACTTCTGAATTCATAACTGGACAAATACCTAGTTTTGCAACTAATATTGATGATGGGGATGCAGAAATAACACAAGTATTAACATTTAATGTCTCTAATAATAATAATGCTTTATTTAGTGTACAGCCTACTATCGATCCAGTAACTGGTGACCTAAACTATATAACATTAGATGATGTTTCCGGGACTGCGATCATAACTGTTAATTTATCAGATGATGGAGGAACAGCTAATGGAGGTGTTGATACTTCTGCAAACCAAACTTTTACAATCGAAGTGTTGTCGATTAATGATCGCCCAGAATTTAACCTTCCAGCAGTAGCCGATCAAACTGTAAATGAAGATGCAGGTGCACAAACAGTAGATGGATTTGCTACAGGAATCGATGATGGAGATACAGATATGACACAAGTCCTTACATTCAATGTTTCTAATGATAATAATGCCTTGTTTAGCGTACAGCCAACAATTGATATCGCGACAGGAAACTTGACCTACACTACAGCGAACAATGCCAATGGTATGGCAACTGTAACCGTTAGTTTATCTGATAATGGAGGTACAGTTAATGGAGGTGTCGATACATCATCTGACCAAACATTTACCATTACAGTAAATGCAGTGAATGATGCACCTTCTTTTGATATTCCTGTAGGAACAATTGTTCCCACTTCTGAATTCACAACTGGACGAGTACCAGGTCTTGCAACTAATATTGATGATGGGGATGCAGAAGTGACGCAAGTATTAACGTTTAATGTCTCTAACAACAATACTTCTTTATTTAGTGTACAACCTACTATTGATCTAGCAACAGGTGATCTAAACTATATAACATTCGATGATGTTTCTGGGACTGCTATCGTAACAGTTAATTTATCAGATGATGGTGGTATCGTTAATGGAGGTGTGGATACTTCAGCCGATCAAACATTTACGATCATAGTAAATGCAGTAAACGATATGCCCGTATTTGCGTTACCAACAATGCCAGATCAAATTATAGCAGAAAATTCTGGAGCTCAAATTGTGAATGCATTTGCCACAGGAATTGATGATGGAGATGCTAATGAAGTACAAACCTTGACTTTTAATGTGTCTAACGACAATACTTCTTTGTTTAGTGTACAACCTTCAATTGATCCAGTAACAGGAAATCTAACTTATACTCCAGCAGCAAATACTTTAGGCATAGCTACGGTAACTGTAAATCTTTCCGATGATGGAGGAACAGTGAACGGAGGAGTAGACACTTCTGCTAATCAAACCTTCACCATTACTGTTGCAGATCAAACTCGTCCTACAGCAACTATAACATCGTCGCTAAGTAGCCCAACAGCAGAAAACACCATACCCATCACCATTACCTTCTCTGAACCGGTAACTGGTTTTGAATTTACGGATCTTACGATCGGCGGAAGTAATATTAATTCATCAGCTATACAAGGATCTGGAGATACCTATACTTTTACTATGAGCATTACTGTAGGACAACCTCAGACCATAACGATAACCCTAAATGAAAATGGTGTTACAGATGCCTCAGGGAATGGTAATGAAGCTTCATCTCAGTTTAGCATAGAATATTCGCCAACCTTAAGTAATGAGGACTTTGAATTAGATGCTAAGGATGTCGTTTTCTTTCCAAACCCTGCTACTAATAGTATTACTTTTAGACAAAACTCCATCTTAAAAGAAGTGACTGTATATAGTATGGAAGGAAAATTAATGGATGTTCAAGATCTTTCTCAAAATCAGACTGTAGATATTTCATCCTTGAGTCGTGGAGTATATTTGTTGCAGGTACAAACAGAATTAGGAGTTATTACTAAAAGGTTAATCAAACAATAAAACCGCAGTATGTTGATTGTTAAAATGATAAGACTGTTTATAATATACAGCGTATAATTATCAGACCGAGTTTACGAATGCAATTGAATGATTTGGTTGTTTTAGTAAACTCGGTACGATCAATATCTTAACAATCTAAATGACTACTCAAAAAGTGCAGAGAATGTGGGAAAGAATACGATTGCCTATAGTATTAGCAATGCTATATATATTCTTAAGTATTGTACTATTTCATTTCGTATAAAAATCAATTTAGTTGCAGATATATACATCTTCAGAATATTTTATGAATAAAAACGATTTTCAGCTAAGAGATTGATTAAGAAAGCATAGAGTAAGATATAAGTTTGCTAAAACAATACTTTTAAAAATAATTTTAATGAAAAAAAAATTAAAAAGCCAATATAACTCTCTAGAAGAGATCATTAAATACTTACAAACGAAAACCAACTATGAATTATCTATCAAACCTGACGAGTGGGTTACTGATGGTTCCTTACTACTCACTCCTGGTAAAAAATGTCTTGTGATTAAAAAAAGTGCCACTGCTGGAGCCAAAATTAACTTGATTAGTGGTAGTGCCATCGAAATCCATCCGATCCCTCCAAGCAGTGTGGTGAATCGAATAACCCAAAAAGGATTATTAGCAGTTATCATCTACGGGCTAATCATTGATTCTCAGAGACAGGTGGCTGAAGAGGTTGGGAAATATCTCTCAGAAATACAAATACTGTAAAGCTTTACAAACCAGGTATAAATTGATTATAATTCTACTTTTACATTGTATTCTTTTAGTAGTTCTATATGATCATTTAGCTTAAATTCAGAAGCTTTGAATCGGTCTCTTCTAGCACTGGCATCTTCTTTCCTAATAATACTTCTTACAAAACGACGAACAGCAGTTTCATTTTCAAGAATTAACCCAGGAACCGAAATGCTTTTGCCTTCATCATTTTTTGCAACCATAGTAAAGTAACTAGAATTGCAATGCTTCACTTTACCCGTCATTATATTCTCAGCTTCTACACGAACTCCAACAACCATAGAAGTTGTACCAACATGATTGATAGACGCTTTCATAGTAACGAGTTCTCCAACTTCTATAGGTTTTCTAAAATCTACTTTATCTACACTTGCCGTTACGCAATACGCTTCAGAATGTTTGGATCCACAAGCAAACGCGATCTGATCCATTAGGGACAAAATATAACCACCATGAATTTTTCCACTAAAATTGGAGTGTGAAGGGAGCATCAACTCTGAGATAACAACTCTAGATTCTTTGGCAGTTTTATATTTTTCCATAAATGAATAAGATAATTATTTATTTCTAAAATGAGGAGATTCTTCTTCTTCGACACCGATGACGAAATATTTCGAATCTCCTAACCAGGATACTGTTGCAAAGCGTTCTTTGTATTTTAATTTTACATATCTACCCTGATATTCTTCTAGTTTTTTGATGACGTCCTCATTTTTGTCCTCTACAGAAAAACTAAATATTTGAGCTCCAGAAATTCCTTGACTAATTTCTCCTTCCCATGTTTTAAAAAGTATACCTTTATTACTGAATTTAATAAGTTCTCCACTTCGAACACCTTCGCTATAAGTGCTAAAATAGACCGTTGTATACCATGCTACAAATAACAATATGATGGCTGCAATAATAAGTAAAAGAATTTTTTTCATGTATCTATAGTAGCGCTAGTATTCAGGAGTGATGAGTCGTATAGCATCATCTGTACCTATAAAGATGACATCATTTTCATCTACAAAAAGATTTCTAGGGTTGTTAAATGTTGCAATCGAAGGAATTCCATCCATGGATCCTATATCTCCAGTTCCAGCGTACGTGCTCACTACACCATCGGGAGTAATTTGTTTAATTTTTTGATTTCCAAAATCTACAACATAGATATTACCTTGAGAATCCACGCCTACGTCTAGAGGAGCATTAAATTGAGCTACGTCACCAGTACCGTTTACATCTCCCATTGTTCCATTACCGGCAATTGTAGAAACAAAACCTTGTGGTGTTACTTTTCGAATACTATGATTTCCAGCGTCTGCAAAAATAATATCACCATTTGCATCGATCGCCATTCCAGCGGCAAAATTGATAAGAGCCGTGTCCGCAGGACCATCTACAAAACCAACCATTCCTGTACCAACCAAGGAGCTAACGATGTTATCAGGAGTTATTTTTCGTATTGTAGCATTTGCTAATTCACATACATAAATGTTGTCTGTAGCATCAACAACTACACTAATTGGAGCAGCAAATTGCGCAATGCTACCATCGCCATTTACCAATCCTGAATCTCCTGTCCCGGCTATTGTCTCTACAGTACCCGCACTGAGATTAATTCTTCTTATTTTTTGAGCTCCCAAATCAGCAATAACAATATTTCTGTTGGAGTCCATGGCTAAACCTCTAGGATTATTAAAGGTACTTTCGGCCAACGTTCCATCCATATCCCCCAATACTCCTGTCATACCTGTCACGGTACTCACAATATTATCAGTATCGATTTTTCGTATTTTATTATTTCCATAATCCGATACAAATAGAGATCCTTCCTGATCTGTTAGCAACCCCCATAAAGCAGAAAAACTAGCATCCGCAATGGGGCCATCCATATCTCCTGGCATTTCACTTCTTATAAGCGTAGAAACTTGAGCAGGAGTAATAACATATGTAAATACAGGTCCTTCAATATCTTCTCCGTTAGATACAACCCTTACAACACCTGTTTGTGCTCCTCTTGGAACTGTGGCGGTTATTTCGGTTTCTGAAACTGAATTTACAACAGCTTCAACATCATTAAAAAATACAGATATAGCACTAGCGTTAGTGTCAAAGGCGATACCATTAATGGTAACCTCAGTATCTCCAGGTCCACTGGTTGGAGAAATACTTTCAATTTCTGTTAGGGCAATCAAATTCAGATTATCACCATCTTTTGTACAACTTAAAATACTTAAGATTAACAAAAGACAAATAAGACCGGATTTACTTTTTTTAGAAATAAGTGCAAAAGATGTCATGTGTATAAGTTTTAAGTTATTACAAATATATACGTAATTTTTTTTAAAATGCATTGTAAACCTTGGTAACGAACTCATCGATCTTATTGGGTTCTAACCATCTGGTAACGATTACGAGATTTTGTTTTTGATCTATAACAATAAAATTACCACCAAAACCTGCTGCATAATAAAGATGCTCTGGTAGTCCTTCCCAGTGACGTGATCCTTGTTTATTAAGCCACCACATAAAGCCATAGTTCGAATTTGCTTTAGAGGACTGGATAGCCTCTTGTATCCAATTTTTTGAAATTAATTGTTGGTTATTCCAACTACCATTATTCATAAAAAGTAATCCAAAACGAGCGTGATCTAAGGTGTTTATAAAAAGTCCTCCACCAGAATGACCACCACCGCTAACAGATTGCATTTTCATACCGTCGATTGTAACCCATGAATTGTCATATCCATACCATCTCCAAGTGGAAGAAGCACCAATTGGATCCATGATCTTTTCTTTAAGTATTTGAGGTAATGGTTTCCTCCAAACATTGAGAAGAGAATATGCCAATACATTAACTCTTACATCATTATATTCAAAAACGGTACCTGGTTCTTGTAATTTCCTGAATTTCCAGTCGTCAATATCACCTGTTTTTGGAGGTCGGTCTGCCCAATCATATCCTCCCCATAATTGCCCTGACCAATCAGATGATTGTGTTAATAGGTGGCGCCAACTAATTTTTTTATTATGAGCGCCAGAGAAAGTATGATCCCAAACATATTGATAAGTGAAATCATCGACCGATTGTATTAGTTTTGCATCTAAGGCTAACCCTGCTATAGTAGATAGATAACTTTTAGTTACACTAAAAGTCATATCTACACGGTTTATATCTCCCCATTTGGCAACTATGTATCCATTTTTCAGGATCAAACCAGCTGGAGTTCCTCTTTTTTTTGTTGGACCAAGTATTTGGTGATAGGGTTCGTGTTCAAAACCTTTTAGAATGGCTATTCGTAGATCTTTGGATCCAGAGTGTTCATTAGCATTTGCATATTGTATGGCTTCATCTAATTTAGTAGCATTAATATTAAATTCTGTTGGATTTTTCTCTTCCCAATTTCCACGATCAGGGAAATATAATTCTTGCGTAATTCCAAGGCTAGTGAGGAGCCCAAAAAAGAATGTTAAGATTTGTGTGTTTTTACTTCTCATGCGCTTGCGGCTTTTGCTTTGATTACTTTTTTTACCAACAAGAAAGTTCCTACTGCAAAAAATAAAGAGCCAAGAACGGATAAGACGCTAATTGCAGCAGTCATATACGAATATGCTTCTCCTGGCCATTTTCGATAAAAGACAAATTGAATCCATAAAATTTTTCCGACAACTATACATAGGAAGATAATTACATTTCCAACTAGTATAAGTGTTGCATCAATTTCGGGACCTGTTTTTCTAATATAATAAATGCTGATAATAACAAAGAGAAGTGTAGGTATCGCATATAGTAGGCCTAGAATTGCCTGAATTAATACTTGAGAATTGCCTAATTCCATAGTTCTAAAAATTAAATTTCGTTATCCTCAGAAGCTCTCTTAATGATTGCTTCCGGTAAAGCCTTTTTAGCTTTAGCCCCCATCTTTTTTAGTTTTTCAACACTTGTTATCAAATTACCTCGTCCTTCTACTAACTTATTCATTGCAGCAGCATAATCTTTCTTTGCATCATCAATCTTTTTGCCTACTCCGGTAAGATCTTTCATAAGACCTTCAAACTTGTCATACAGCGCGCCAGCTTGTCTTGCTATTTCAATAGCATTACGCTGTTGTTTTTCATTATTCCACATTGTATCTATAGTACGAAGTGTAGCTAACAATGTAGCAGGAGTGACGATAACTATATTCTTTTCAAACGCTTGATTGTATAATTTGTTATCCTCATTAATCGCAATGGCAAAAGCCGGTTCAATAGGAACGAAGAGCAATACAAAATCCGGAGATTCAATATCATACAAATCCTGATAGTTTTTTCCAGATAATTGATCAATATGACGCTTTAGCGAAGTGATATGTTCTTTTAGAAAGGTACTCTTTAATGTTTCATCATCTTCATTGACATATTTTTCATAAGCAGTTAGTGAAACTTTAGAGTCAATTACCATTTTTTTACTATCCGGAAGATGAATCACAACATCTGGCAGCACTCGTTGTCCATCTCCAGTTGTAAAACTTTGTTGTACAAAATATTCTCTATCCTTTTCAAGTCCTGATTTTTCTAGTACACGTTCTAATACTAATTCGCCCCAATTACCTTGCATTTTGCTATCTCCTTTCAGGGCTTTGGTAAGATTAGTGGCCTCTTTACTCATTTGTTCATTCAGATCTTTGAGTCCTAATATTTGTTGACGTAAAGCTGCATGATAGTCAATACTTTCTTTATGTGTTTGTTCTACTTTCTTTTCAAAAGTGTTGATTTTCTCTTGTAAAGGATTCAGAATATTTTTGATATTCTCCTTATTCTGCTCGGTAAACTTGTTGGATTTTTCATCCAGTATTTTATTAGCAAGGTTTTCAAACTCTTTGGTGAATTTTTCCTGTAGTTTTTCTACTTCCTCTTTTTGCTCTTGATTTTTGAGTTGCAGGTTTTCAAATTCTGTATTTCGTCTTGTGAGTTCGGTATTTAAAAAGTCTTTTTCTCGTCGAATTTCATCCCTTTCTTTACTAATTTCAGAAAGCTGCTTTTCTAAGGCTTCTTTTTGGACTTGTTGCTGTTGTTTTGTAAGTTCCAACTGCTGAGAAGCTGTTTTTTTTACTTCTTCTAATTGTAACTGCAATTGGTTGCTACGTTCATTAAGTGCACTTTGATCACTTTTGTTTTTTAATGATGAAACGTATTTGCCTATAAAAAAACCTATGATGATTGCGACCACTGCAATAAGCAGTAATATGTATTCTGACATGTAATTTTAATTTACTCGATAATCGAGATTTTCATTTCTTGAGAATTACCCCAAAAACAATAAATAAGTTTACTATGATTACTCTAGGAGTTACCTTAAGAGTTATATACTCAAAGATAAAAATTTCGCTTGTATAAGACGATAAGAAGCGTATATAATATCAAAATTATAATTCCTCTTCTAGATCTTTTAATGTTTTTAAAAGATTTACAATATGACGTTCAGAGTGATTACGCATGATAAACTCAAAATACCATAGTGCATCTTGTTCACTTGTATTTTGAAATCGCCATTGTACTTCCATGAGATCTTTGATAATATCTGATAAATCATCATTAGCATCACCTAATTCAGTATCGGGTTTGGTCATTTCAAAAGGATCTAAAATGATCTGATAAAACCCTAGTTTAGGAAAATTAGATCGTATAGTATTGGAGATTTTTTCGAAATTAAAATCAGGGGGATCAGGATATTCTTTTTCGTCTGCTGGAGTATTGTCAGCTATAGCAAGGTATTCCTGATATAAAGATATCAGTGTTTGTTTTAATACAAGTTCTTTATTAGGGATATCTAGTTTGGGACTAGTTCCCCAATCAATAATAGGTTCAATTATAGATAATAAATTAGTCAAGATCTGATGTTTTCAAACAAAACTAACCAACAATTTTTAAACTATAGCTATCTATTCATCCATTATTTTTATGCTAAATTGAGGATATTGTTGTTCCAACGCTTCTTTAAGACCTAATAGATGACCAGCTCCTACAATAACAATGGCCTTTTGATGATTTTGTTTTATGACTTGTTCTCCAATATTTTTTGCCATTCCGGCATTTCTTCGATCCCAAACCGCGGCAGCTTCTTTGCAAGGAGTACAATCTGTTTTTCTAAAAGTAAACCGATTTGATATTTCATAGCCTCTTACTGTTTTTTGTTTGTTGGTATAATAGGCTAATTTTCCAAAAAGTGCAGGGATGATCGCTCTATTGTAGTCTCTTTTGTGTTGTTTTTTTAATAGTTTTATCTCGCCATCTTTATTACTTTGTTTGATACAAGCTCTGGATAATTTAGTGTATTTCTTGGTTTCATGCTGGTGATCCATAGCATAGATAAAATTCATATCCATGGCGATTGCTAATTTTGAAGTCAAATCTCCATTTTCATTTCTAACAGGTTTCTTACTTCCGTTTAATCCATATTTAGTTAGGTAAGCATAATAATACCAGTTTGCCTTATCACGGTTTACTGCATAGTAGTTTTTTAGATATTCAAAATCATCTTGTTTCATAACGCTGACAGCAGTATTTCGTAACTTAGAAGTTCTTCTACTATCATTTTTAAATATAGTATTAATGCYATCTCCATATGGAATGAACCAAGTACTTTCGTAATTTTTTAGGCTTAATGTATCTTCTGGTCGTTGTCGTTCCACATAAATGGCATCGGGTTTATACGATTTTGCAATTTTAAGAAGTGGACGATAACTATGCTTCACAATTTTAGGAACATTATGCATAGTGCCTATGATAAATATTTCAGGTTTTGTTTCTTGAGAAAAAGCGGATACGATGTTTATGCTAATAATAATGATAGTAATGATTACAGTTTTCATTTTTTTTAAAATTAATTCAATGATCAAAACTATTAGCTATAATTGATTTATCCCCTTGAAAATATGGGCTTGTGGTGAGTTGTGTTTATTTTGTGGTAGAATTTAGCTGGTCTTTTACTTTGGGTAGATACGTCTTAGAAATTGGAATTTCAATGTGATGTGTTAAGAGTAAACCGATCTTACCTTTTTCCGTCTTCCATTGTTTAAAGTGAAATGGATTGATCAAAAAAGAACGATGTGTTTGTAGTAATTCTGGAAAATCAGATGCAATAGAAGAAAGCTTGTTTCTGATTAACTGTTTTTTTATTTGATCTGCATCCAAATATGAAATTTCAATATAATTATCAGAAGATTGAATACATAAAATTTGATTAAAGAAAAGTCTTAAGCTTTCGTAATTGCCAGCACCTTTGATTTCTATTTTTTGATCTTCTAGTTTTTTATTCTTGTATTTTCCAAAAGACCATCTTCCTATGATTACAATTGGAAGAATAGTAATGACTGCTGGTACATAAATACGTTTTAGATGATACCATAAAGTATATGGATTTTGTTCATCATGCATCACCACATATAGATAAAAGCTTCTGCTTAATATAAGTCCCAAAATGATAAATAAGGATAAAAAAATTATTTCTTGTAATAGGCTCCAATGGTCATTGTTTTTTTTGAATAAAACTTGTTGAATAGGTAAAAGACTGATGTAACATATGGCACCAACTATTCCGTAAAATGGGAGATATATAAGTTTTTCTGATGGGCCAAATTCATTTACATCTAATGGTTCTGTGAAATACAAGAATATAAATATCCATATAGCTAATCCTAATGCTATCAATAAGTGATGTTTTATAGAAGGATCAAAAGGGAATCTGATATTCATTAGGCTATAAAGGTTAGAAAAAATTAGTGTCTTACTTTATAGCTTCCTGTTTTTGGATCAAATAGTATGAGATCTTCAGGAAACAAAGAAGAAAATGCTCTACATTGAATTAGTTCTTTAGGTCTCCCAAATTCGAAACCATCCGTATTCATTACGATCATTTTATCGCACAGTTGTATGGCAAAATCAATCTCATGTGTAGAGAAAAGAATGGTTTTTTGAGTTTCAAAAGCCAACCGTTTAAGAAGTTTTAAGATATATGCTTTATGATACACATCTAAATGAGTAGTTGGTTCGTCGAGCATAATAAAAGGAGTGTCTTGTGCAATAGCACGAGCAATAAGTGCCTTTTGTAATTGACCGTCGCTTAATTCAAAGCATTTTTTATTTACCAACTCTGAAATATGGGTAACTTCAATTGCCTTTTGAACTTTTTCGATGTCTTCATCAAGCAGCTTTCCAACCCAATTGGTATAAGGTTGTCTGCCTAAAGCAACTAATTCTTGCACCGTTAGATTTTTTGAAGCGATTTGTTCGGTTAATACAATACTTAGTTGTGATGCGAGTTCTGAAGTTTTATAGGTTTTTATTTCTTTATCTGATAAGAAGACATCTCCGCGAAGTGCTGGCTGTACTTTGGATAATGTTCTTAGAAGAGTAGATTTTCCAATACCATTCGCACCGACTAATCCTACAAGTTCTCCTTCGTATAGTTTTAAATTTATATCTGCAGCTACTACTTCCAAATTGTTTTTGTGGACTTCCAAATTGTTTTTGTGGC
>NZ_WEKL01000006.1 GCF_019295435.1 Aquimarina litoralis | reverse complement strand
CCATCTGTATCCATGTCTCCAAATGGAGGATCATTTACTATTGGAGAAACTGTAGATGTGGTATTAAGTGCCACTGATAACTCCTCAAACGGAATTGAAATTTATTATACTATAAATGGAGATGAGCCTTCTTCTTCTTCAATTAGATATACTAATCCTATTGCTGTTACCGCTGATACTACGATAAAAGCAATAGCTTATGATTCGGAAGGGCTATCATCTCAAATAGTAAGTAACTCATTTACCTTTACAGATGGATCATCCGACTCTATGACAATCTATTATAAAGGAAATTTGGGCAATCCACTCATATATTATTGGAACACTACTCCTACTCCAATTTCTGTATCTTGGCCTGGAGTTGCTATGAATCCTATAGGGAATGACTGGTATTCAATTACTTTTGATGGGGTAAGTTGTGCTAATATTATATTTAGCAACAATGGTGTTTCCCAGACACCTGATTTACAAAGATGTGGAGATGGATGGTATTATAATGGAACTTGGTACGATAGTAATCCAGAAGAAAGTCAGGATTTAACTGTATATTTCAAATCAGATTCTTTTACATCACCAACTATTTATTTCTGGAATGCTACACCATCTGGTCTTACAACGAGTTGGCCAGGAGAATCTATGACGGTAAACTCGGATGGTTGGTATAGTTATACATTATCAAATACATCTTGTACAAATCTAATTTTCAGTAATAATGGTTCTTCACAAACGGCAGATCTAAATAGATGTCAGAATGGATGGTACTATAATGGAACTTGGTACGATGAACAACCTAATACGTCTAGATTAAACAATAATTCAGAGGATGATAAATTATCTAGTGAAAACATTAAACTATTCCCAAATCCTCTTAAAGAGAACTCCATATTGCAGTTACAAGTAAAAAATTCAACAAGTCATGTAAAAATAGAGCTTGTGAATGTATACGGTGCCTCTCAAACGATTATTAATAATACAATAAGCGAAGGAATCCATGTATATGAACTTGGCAAGAGATCTTTAGCAAGTGGAATTTATTTTTGTAAGATTACCGTGGATGGTAAATCTTTAACTAAGAAAGTAATAAAAAGATAAAAATTGGAAAGCTTTCCATATAATAAACGCTCACTTTAGTTTCATTTCTAAAGTGAGCGTTTTTATTTATTTAAGCTTGTTGACCATTTATTAAAAACTACCTAGAAAATTATTTTGAAATTTATGAATTCGTACCACTCTACTAGCGAAATTAATTTCAATGTCTATTCCTAGGCAGTTTTAAAAAAGTATAAAAAACTCAACAATTAACTTCCATATCCGGGATTTTGCATCAAATTAGGATTAGCATCTCTTTCTCTTTGTGGAATTGGCATTACCAAAAAGTTATCATCATAATTTAATGTTCCAACGTTACCCTCTAATCGTTTAATGTCATGCAGTGTAAAACCTTCAAAAGCCAATTCTCTTTTACGCTCATCTATAATATCTTGTAATGTAATGGCGCCAAGTGCTACTGCATTTGATCTTCCTCTCAATGCATTAATTTCAGCTAAAGGATCTAACCCTATTGCAGTGGTTAATCTAAAATTAGATTCTGCACGTATTAAATGCATCTCTGCGATTCGTAAAAATGGAATATTTGCAAATTGGGATTGCCATTTGGTGGTAGCTGTTCCTCCTGATGTAGTGTAAAAAAACTGGGATCTTACATCATTAGGATCGTCAAAAATGTCAAAAAATGACGCATTAATGGATACATCTGGATTCCCAGATCTTCCACCAAAAGCTTGCCCTGCCCAAAAGGTATTCATCTGGTTAACACCGTCCTGACTGGTAACCTGCCAAGCAAAAATATCTTCGCTAGAATCCCCATCGTTATTAAATGCAGCACTATAACTAGTAGTTAAAGAATGTCCGCTATTCTGTAAAACATCATTCGCAGCATCTCTAGCTCCTTCATAATTACCTTGCTGCAAATATACTCTTGCTAAAAGCGCTTGAGCGGCATATCTATCTGCAAATACTCCATTTGAATCTGGTAACAAAGTATAGGCACTTTGTAAATCTTGAATTACTCTATCATAAACTTCTTCTACCGTATTTCTTGATGGAGAAGTAATATCTGCAGGATTCAAAATGGCATCTAGCAATATAGGAGCTGCTAGTTGTGTATTTCCACCACCTGCATCATAAGATTGCCCGTACAATCTTGCAAGATCAAAATATGCCAATGCTCGTAAAAATCTTGCTTCTCCTTCTACCCTATTTCTTTCTGATTCATCTTCAAAAACACTCAAATTTGCCAAAACAATGTTAGCTTGATTATTAACTTCATAAGCATTTAACCAATAATCTCTAACGAATGTATTATCTGGCACTAATTGTTTTTCTATTAATTGGGCTGGTTGTTCAAAAGTCCCATTCCATGAAAGATCCGTATCATTTCCCAATAATTCTGAAGCTAAGTTTATTTGTCCTCCATAAGAAACAGCCTGTCCTGCTTCGTCATAAATTCCCGTCAATACATTTTGCAAATTTGCTGGGTTAGAAATTACAATTTCAGGCAACAAACTTTGTTCTGGTTCTAATTCTAGATTGTCTTCACATCCAACAATGGAAACTGTCACTGCAAGCAATACTAATATTTTATATTTTAATATCTTCATAATTTTTTATTTTAAAAATCAATATTTATACCTAAAGTGTACGTTTTAGCTGGAGGTGCTGAATAAAAAGTTTCTCCAACTTGAATATTATTATTCCCGTTAAAATCCGCAGTCGATTCTGGATCATATCCATCATAATCGGTAAATGTTAACAGATTAAATCCAGTAAAATAAACCCTCACACGATCCATATAAAATTTCCTAGTAACATCTTGAGGAATAGTATATCCTAAGGTTAAATTTCTTAACCTAATAAAGTCCGATTCCTGCAAATATCGAGTAGATGCTTGCTGACCATTAGTACTAAATAACCTGGCTTGCGGTACATCTGTGATATCACCTGGTTGTTGCCATCTTCTTAATTGATCTGTTGTTTGATTATCAAAAAATCTAGCATTACCTGATTGGAATCGTCCTGCATTATTGTAAATAGAAGCTCCCCATTCGCCTTGAAAGGTAAAAGAAAAGTCGATTCCCTTATAAGTAATATTGTTTGTTAAACCAGCAATAAAATCCGGATACGGACTACCCGCAATTACTCTTTCAGCCTCATTGAAATTGTTAGTTGTACTTCTGTCGATACTGCCATCAGCATTAACAGTATTTCTTATAAATAATGCATCACCATTGTCAGGATCTGCTCCTGCAAATTCTACTAAATAAAATGATGATACTGTTTCTCCTTCTCTTACAATGTTTCTTCCCGCTATGATATCTCCTCCAGGTAGTTTGGTTACTTCATTATCTATTGTTGATAGATTTAAGGAAGTACTCCAACTTCCATTAGGAGAAACTATATTTTTGGTATTAATAATAAATTCGAAACCTGTATTTTTCATTTCCCCAACATTCCTAGTAATGTTTGGAAATCCAGAAGTACCAGGCACAGGTTCATTTAATAATAAATCATCTGTAGCTTTTTCATAATAATCTATTTCTCCTGATATTCTGTTATTTAGAAAACCAAAGTCTAATCCAAAATCAACCTGTGTTGTTCTTTCCCATTTTAAGGCTGGGTTTCCTAATTGAGTAGGTGCTAACCCTGCTCTTTGATTATATGGAGTACCTTGGAATAAACTTAAACTAGCAAAGTTTCCAATACCTGCGTTACCTGTAATCCCCCAACTTCCTCTTAGTTTCAATAATGAAAGTATTTCTGAGCTATTAAGAAATGATTCTTCTGAAACTATCCATCCAACTGATGCAGCTGGGAACCAACCAAATCTATTTTCATCTCCAAAACGTGAAGAACCATCATATCGCAAACTTGCGTTCACTAAATATTTATTCGCTATAGAAAGATTTACTCTACCAAAGTAAGAAAGAAAGTTGAACCTCGTGCGACTTGATCCTCCAGCTGTAATCTCTGCGGCGCTATTTAGTGTTTGTAAATCATCAGATGGGAAACCTTGTCCTTGTGCAAATTGAACTCTTCTTTGACTATCTTCATAACTCATTCCTAATGTACCTTCCAGATCAAATATATCATTAAAGCTTTTAGTATATGTAAAGTAGTTATTTAGATTATACTTCTCTGTCTGTACCGAATTTACAGTACCAAAACCACCTACTGACGCAGATTGGGTAAGACTTCCAGAGAAACGTTCAGCAACTTGTGATAAAAAATCATATCCTATTTCAGATCTAAAACTCAAATCTGGTAATATTTTATACTCTGCATATACATTCGCCAGAACTCTCCAAATATTGGTCTTAAAACTTCCATTAAATTCTTCTGTTAAGAAATTATAATATTCAGTAGTATCATTATTAGGCGTTACACCATCTGCCAGATATGCAGGAGACAAGGGAGTTTGCGCAATCGCTTGAAGAGGAGTAGCAAATGCGTTATCATTAGAAATCCTATCAATAATAGACTTTGAAATACTAGCATTTGTCCCTACTTTAAATCTTTCGGAAAGATTATGATCTATATTAGTTCTGAAGGAATATCTTTCTAATTGATTTCCTCGTACTATACCATCTGTATTATTATATGCAGTAGACATAAAGAACCTTGTTTTTTCACTACCTCCCGATACGGAAACTCCAAAATCCTGAACTGATCCATCTACCAAAGCTAGTTCTTGCCAGTCTGTATCTACCTCTCCATTTCTCCAATCCAATCCATTGGCATAAAAATCAAATTGTCCTTCTATTCCTGCTTGACTAAACCCAGCATTTAATGCAGATTCTGTTACTAATTCTACATATTGTTCTGCGTTCAGCCAATCTCTTGTATTGGTTGCTGTACTTAAACCATAAGAGGAGTTAATAGAAACTTTAGTTTTCCCTTTTTTACCTTGTTTTGTAGTAATAATAATAACACCATTTGTTCCTCTAGCTCCGTAAATAGCGGCAGAAGAAGCATCCTTAAGTATATCGATAGATTCAATATCATTAGGGTTCAATGCAATAAGAGGGTTAATAGGTGAATTATTAATGGATTCGTCGGCATTAGTAATAGGAATTCCATCTACTACATACAATGGCTCCTGAGAAGAAGAGATTGTAGATACTCCACGAACTCTTACTTTTACTCCTCCTTCTACTTTTCCATTTAACTGTGTTACCTGTACACCTGCTGCCTTACCTGTTAATGTACTTTGCAAACTTGGTGTCGGAATTTCGTTAATTTCGTCAGAAGCGATAGAAGCAATATTTGCTGTAATTTTTCTTTTAGATTGTGTTCCAAATCCAACAACTACGACTTCTTCTAAAGCGCTAACATCTTCTTCTAAAACAACATCTATTTTGTCTTGATTCGTTACTACTATCTCCTTTGTTAGATATCCTAAATAAGAAAACATAAGTGTTTCGCCACTAGCAGCCTCAATAGTATATAGACCATCAAAGTCGCTCTGCGTTCCTCTATTAGTGTCTTTAATAAGAATATTTACACCTGGTAAAGGAATCCCTTTACTGTCCATAATAGATCCAGAAATTGATCTTTGTTGTGCTAATGCAATACTTGATATGAAAAAAACAAGTACCATCAGTTTGTAATGATTTACTTTCATACATAAATTTTTTCAAGATTTATACTCCAATTGTTAGTGTGTACATATAAAAGGAGGCAAGAGTATATTGAAGGCTAACTCAATAATATATTATCAATAAGAAGAAACTACACGATCATTATTGATAATTCTCTTGCCTTTTCTATATGGTTACGATGTAAAGGAAGTTATAGAGTGTAAAAAGATGGGTAAAGCCTATAAACATTTACTTACCCGATAAATTTTTCCCTGTTTACCTATAAAAAAATATAAGCAAAATCAGAAATAACTAACTGAACAACAAAGTTTTAAATCATTAAAAAAGAATTTGAAGAGATGTCCTAAAAAGTTGATTTTGATTTTAATATAGAATATCCCGTAGTATGAAATTCTAGAGTCTATTTCCCCAATAAATTCAAAGATATCTTCAATCATTAATTTTATTTTATGTATGGCTAATAGTATGTTAACATATTCTAATATCTTCTAGAGTCAGTAAAATAAGAAAGGCCAAAGCAGACTTATCATCCACAATGACCTTTCAGTTTGTACAATTAAGAGTACATTTACTTAGATATTGAAATTATAAATGGAGCGTAATAATATCTTAGTGGCTAACTCAGATATTACATAAAATAAAGCTTAAACAAAGTCTATATGGTGATTACCCTCACATTTACAATTACATTGTAAAAGAAGTAATCATAAATAGAACACTGGATAAACCTTATCAAAATTTACCTTTACCGATTTAATTTTACTTTTTCCGAAGAAAATTTACCGTAAATCAATTAAAATTAAGCTACTAATGATTTAATATACTCAGAAGGAGTGATTTGATTATACTTTTTGAAAGATTTATTGAAGGTAACTTTATTATTAAAACCTACTTCATAAGCTATATCAATAATATTGAAGTTTTTGTGTCTTTCTTCTTTCAACAACTCTTTAGCTTCCTCTATTCTATACTTATTAATCAACTCAAAAAAGTTTAGATTAAACTGTTCATTAATAATTTGAGAAGTATTATGTCTTGTGGTATCCATCAATTCCGAAAGTCCTTGTAAGGTAATATCATTTTTTTTGTATACCTTTTCTTCATTCAACAGATACAATAACTTTTGCTTCAATTCTATTGATAAACTTTCCGTAAGTCCTGATTTCACATATTTAGTCGTTGGCACTTTACTTTGAGGCTGTGATTTGATTACTTTAAGACTTCCAAAAATGCTAGGTTGTACAAAAGCAGTATAACTAACGTATAATATGAGTGATGCCATCAGACCTACTTGCATATTGTAAAGAAAACCAAATCTAATGTCGTATATAATCAAAAATCCATAAACACTATAAATCAAAATATAAGCAGAACAAAAAACTACCATATTACGTTGCCATACAAACTTTGTTCTAGATACCTTATGATCTTTAGTTATCGAATTTAGATATATCTTCAATACCAATATACCGTAAACAATTAAGGAAACTAATTTCGTTACTATAATTAAGGTTTCATTTGGAATCACTCCATAGAGTAACATACTTAGTTTCTCCTCTGAAGATTGAAGATAAACTGGCAAGAGAATAAATAGAATCAACAACATCGTCGGAACGAGATGTAGGAGATCATAAATCTTAAAACTATATTTCTGAATTACTCTTTTAAAATAAAAATAAATTAAAGGACCATACACAAAGGAGAATGGTGTAGAAATATATAAAATATGAGGATAGTAATAATGATAATTCGTTAGTAACGAACATACGTGCAATATAAAAAAGGAATGTAGTAGCACAAAAGAGCTCATTAATAGATTAGCTACTTTATCAGACTTTTTTCTAAGATTTAAAACAATAGAAACAAAGAATCCTATCAATCCAGTGTACAAACAGAAAATAGCCCATAAGTTTATTTTCTTTAAATACCTATCAGCCAATTTCTGATAAGAATCGGAGTAGCTTATGTTATCAAAAAAACTATGCCCTACAAAACCAATATCCAAACTCGATTTAATATACCTGTCTATATATCCTACTGCAAGTTCAGGTTCATTCATTTCAGCATATGTAAATGCCAATTTTTGGAAAACTAATAAAGAATCTGCTTTTTTATCTTCAAGACTCTGGAGATATTTATCAATTACTGATCTATAATAATGAACATCATTTTTTTCCTGAGTAGACAAAAATGACGTTTTTTTATTTTCATTAAAACTAACTGTAGCATTCCCGTTCCAACAATATGCAGTGCATGTTGTAAGCATGAATATTAGAATCCCAAATAGGGATATTACGGTATTTTGGTTTGAGTTAGCCACACAATTATTTTTACATAATTATACATCCTAATTTACAACAACTTTTTCATAATTTTTTCATAACAATGGATATCCCGATAATATCTTACTCAAAAAACCAGTAAAATCAAGGGGTTTGGTGTTACAAAAAATTAAAAACAAATATGGAATTACCGTAATATGACGACACATTCACAACAATAACTATACACAAGAAAAGAAAACTATTGTCTTTTTATGGGGAATTTTGAACTATTAAGGCAAATTGAAGAACAATTTTATTAATAAATAGAGACCATTATATTTTTTTAGCCTCTTCCCAAAACACATTCATTTCGGCAAGAGTCATATCCCTCAGGCTTTTATTTTTTTCCATTGCCTTTTTTTCCAAAAATTGAAATCGTTTTATAAATTTCTTATTGGTTCTTTCCAATGCATCTTCAGGGTTTATCTTTAAAAATCTGGCATAATTGATCATAGAAAACATTACATCACCAAACTCTGATTCGATTTTATCCATATCCTGTTTTTCCACTTCATACTGCAGTTCTCCCAGTTCTTCCTCCAACTTTTCAAAAACCTGTTCTGGTTTTTCCCAGTCAAATCCAACTCCTGCAACTTTGTCTTGTATTCTACTTGCCTTTACTAAAGCTGGAAGCGATTTTGGAACTCCTTCTAAAACGCTTTTTTTTCCTTCCTTTAATTTAAGATTCTCCCAATTTCTTTTCACATCATCTTCATCTGTGACCTCTACATCACCATAAATATGAGGATGCCGATTAATTAATTTCTCACATATTTCATTTGCCACATCTGCTATATCAAAGTCTTTTGTTTCACTTCCAATTTTTGCATAAAAAACAATATGTAGTAGCAAATCACCTAATTCCTTTTTAACCTCATCTAAATCATTGTCTAAAATTGCATCTCCCAACTCATAGGTTTCTTCAATAGTTAAGTGCCTTAAAGACTGTAAAGTTTGTTTTCTATCCCATGGACATTGATCTCTTAGTTCATCCATTATGGTTAGTAATCTATCAAAAGCTTTTAACTGATCTGCTCTGGAATTCATCTATTTTGTTTTATTTTAAATGTAATGATAATATGAGGTTCTATGATTTTTCAAAACAAAGGTAATTCTCACTAAAAATTGTATTGAAAACTCCTGGATTAGATTAGTTATTATATATAATTTGATAACTGACAACTCAAGTTTTTAAAAATCATCGGTTCTATCCGACATTCTTCTTTTTCCAATCCATATAAAAACCCCATTCTTACCGAACTTTTTGATTTCCTTATAATTTGCCATTATATCATCATATTCCTTATCACTAACATTATAAATATTAGAATAAAAAACATATTTATTTCTTCCATCAAAAATAGCAAATGATTCCTTTTGGCCATTCAAATCTACATCATCGAAACTAGCAACATTTGGAAAAAATGATGCTACATCTTCAATTAGTATTCCTTGGGTATCTAAAAATTCTTTTCCCTTCAACCTCAAGTCATAATATGGTAAATGTGCTAATGTAGCGTCCCATCCTTGCGAAATTTTTGGCGGATAGATCCAAAAGTTTCCAGAGATAATAAGAGTTGTCCAAATTGTAATTAATATTATTCTCAATTTATGATTTACAAAATCCGAAAACAATATGGTAGCACACATTATCGAAAAAATCAAATATATTGGAATTAAATACCTATTTGCTAAAAGTCCTTTAGCCCACAACATATTTAATGGTAAAATTATAACAAGACAACCAAAGAAGAATGCTACCCTTTTGATATAGTCAGATGTAAACATCTGTTTTCTATATTTTAAAAATAGAATGAAAAACACTAGCCATATTCCTATTCGACCAAAATCCAATATTCTCCAACCTAAAACAGCAATATTAAAAAGTACTCCTCGTAATCCAACACTAGCAAAACTACCACTCCACGGAGAATCTTCATGAAACCCAATCCATCCTTTCTCTCGAAAATGAATCCAACTGTAGGTTATAAAAATTAAAAATGCTGGTATATAGATCACACTTCTTCTTAGCAGATTGTAAAAAAGTGATTTAAATGATTTTCTAAATAGCATATTGTTATATAAATCAAAAATCAAAACACACACGGATAACATCATTCCTCTCATGCTTGTTAAAAAGAGAAAAATTATAGCTATTGATAATATAATTTTCTTGTTGTCTAAAACAGAGTTTACAGCTAATAAAAAGAAAAACAACAACACAATATCTGGCGATATCAATAACATTTGGCTCATGATAGAAGGATCTATCAACACTAAAATAAAAGCAATTGCTATATATTTACTAGAAATAAATTTATGGAGTAACTTGAATAATTGATAAATAACACCAAAGCCAAATGGTAACATTGCAATGTGACTTACCCACAGGCTCCTACCAAAGAGTTTCCAAAACATTGCGATATAAGCTCCAAAAGCTGGAATATGTCCACTATCTATGTAATCGGGAAGTAATAGAACCGAAAAATTTGTTGTGAAATAATGATTTGCATGCTTAGAACCTAATTGGACTGTATCCCAAAAAAAGGCGTTATTGGCATTGAATATTACTGAAACAAAAAAAATAACACTGCTTAAGAATACTGGCCAATATGTTTTTATGTTCTTATTCAAAAGAAAAGATGTGGTTCACATTATTTTTTAAATATTTCATTTTTTACCCCAATATTTTTAGCTAAAAAATATTGAATGGAAGTTCGTAAAACTCCAAGACCATAAGTGACACTGCGCTTAAAATTTATAGAAGAAGCTTCTTCAAAATATTTTGTTGGACAGGTTATTTCTGCAATTTCATATCCTTCATAAAAAATCTGTGCAAGCATTTGATTGTCAAAAACAAAATCATCAGAGTTTTTTTGAAAAGCGATATCCATTAATACAGATGAAGAGAACGCACGATAACCCGTATGATATTCTGATAACTTTTGATTCATTAAAATATTCTGAGTCAAAGTTAAAACTCGATTCGAAACATATTTATAAAATGGCATTCCCCCATTCAATGCTCCTTTTCCTAATATTCTAGACCCCAAAACAACGGGATATACATCATTAGCGATTAAATAACACATGGAATGCAGTAGTTTTGGAGTATACTGATAATCCGGATGTAACATTACCACAATGTCTGCTCCAAGTTCAAGTGCTTTGTTATAGCAACTTTTTTGATTTCCTCCATATCCAAGATTTTCTTCGTGTTTGATGATATGTTTTATTCCAATTTCCTGAGCTATTTGGTATGTCTTATCGGTACTATTATCATCTACCAAAACAATTTCATCAACGATATCTAATGGTATTTCGTTATAAGTCTTAAGTAGTGTTTTTTCAGCATTATATGCTGGCAAAACTATAATCACTTTCTTATTAAATATCACTTTCTATGTATTTCAAAACTGGAGATAATTGAGTAAACCTAAAGTACAATTTCTGACATATCCTGCTTTACTCTGTCAAAATCTGCAATTATATCCTTTATAATATTAGCTACTGGCTTTATTTCATGAATCAAACCAGATACTTGTCCTATTTCTAATTCTCCTTCTATCAGATCTCCCTCAAACATTCCTCTTTTTGCTCTAGCTCGTCCTAATAAACCTTTTAATTCTTCTATGGATGGTCCTTTAGCATATAGCTCCATAACATCCTGATAAAATTTATTCTTTAATAATCTTACAGGTGCTAGTTCCTTTAAAGTAAGTTGTGTATCTCCTTCCTTAGCATCTACGATCATTTGTTTAAAATCCTCATGAGAAGATGCTTCCTCACTTGCTACAAATCGACTACCAATCTGGACTCCATCTGCTCCCAACGCCATAACAGCGTACATAGATGCTCCAGTAGCAATTCCTCCTGCTGCAATCAATGGAATATTGATTTTCTCTTTAACCATAGGTATTAAAGCCAAAGTAGTTGTTTCATCTCTTCCATTATGCCCTCCTGCTTCAAAACCTTCGGCAACTACTGCATCAACTCCTGCATCCTGAGCTTTTAAAGCAAACTTCAAACTACTTACTACGTGGACTACCGTTATTCCTTTTGACTTCAAAAAAGAAGTATATGTTTTAGGGTTTCCTGCTGAAGTAAACACAATTTTTACTCCTTCTTCAATAATAATTTCAATAATTTCCTGAAGATTTGGGTACAACATGGGAACGTTGACTCCAAATGGTTTATCAGTCGCTTTCCTGCATTTTTGAATATGTTCACGTAAAACGTTCGGATACATTGAACCTGCTCCTATAAGTCCCAAACCACCTGAATTACTAACTGCACTTGCAAGTTTCCAGCCACTTGCCCAAATCATTCCTCCTTGAATGATTGGATATTGAATTTTGAAAAGGTCTTTAACTCTATTCATTAGTTTTTTGATATCTTCAATATATGACGTGAAGTATCTGAAATCATTTCTACTACATATAAACCAGTTGATAGGTTATCTAACGAAATTGCATTTATGTCTTTTAATGTTTCAGACTTCACTATTTTTCCTTCAGCTGTAAAAATCCGAATTTTAAGTGATTTAGTAGCTGTAACATCAAAAAATAATTTATCATTAACTGGATTTGGATAGACTCTTATACCTTCCAACTCATTTTCATTTACAGATAAACTTTGAACTATGTTTTTAAAATTTGGTATTCCATAGCCTAGTTGATCTGTTGGATTAGTGTATAGGGATGAAGATTCTCTTATTAATTGCATAATTTCTGCATTCGTCATAGAAGGAAATGCTTGCCATAAACATGCTACAGCTCCTGCCATGATTGGGGAACTAAAGGAAGTACCATTACTCACTGAAACCGTATTATTAGGTCTAATTACTGCAGCACTTTGCCCTCTAGCCACTACATCCGGTTTGATTCGGTTATCAGCTGTAGGTCCTCTAGAGCTAAAGGAAGCATAATTTCCAGAAGAATTAACTGCTCCAACTGTTAGCACTCCAGGTGCATCTCCCGGAGATGTAATAATACCCCAACTATTATTTCCAGAGTTTCCTGCAGATGATACTAAAAGCATTCCTTTTTCGAAAGCTATATTAGCTCCTCGAGAAATAAAAGTGGTTTGTCCATCCATATCAGAAGTAGTATACTCATAGGCCGCATTATCAAAACCATTAGAATATCCAAGTGATGTATTAATAACATCTACACCTAAGCTATCAGCTCTTTCTGCTGCTTCAACCCACAAAGACTCTTCTTTTGGCCCTTCTGTAGCTACATCTTCTGTTATAAACAGATAATAGTTTGCATCTGGTGCTGTTCCTACAAATTGTCCATCAATAAAGCCTGCAATATCACTAAAGGTTTGTGTTCCATGAGAACTCCCTGAAAAGGCAAATTCATTATCATCTCGTCTTACAAAATCGTAACCATCTAATATTCTTCCATCATCTCTAGCACGTTTAAATCCATCTATAGTATTCACACCAGGAAAACCAGAATCCATTACTGCGATCGTCATTCCGGTTCCTGTATAATCAATCTCATGAAGGTATTCAGCATTTAACTGCTCGATTTGTTGAGCTGCACTTCCATAATCAAATGATGTTTTCGCTTCAAATTTATTATTTACCGAAGTATAACTACCTTTTCTTCGAGGTTTAATTTTAGTGTTATCCAACGAATTATCTGCAAAGTCTATGCTACTAACAAAACTTAAGCTCAATAAATTATCAATATTTGTCTTATTTCCTCTTACATATACACAATTAAACCATTTTGACTTCGCTAACACTGTTATTCCAGCCGTATTTTTAAGTTGCGTAATATAATTTTCATTTACTGGAACGTCCTTTTCGTCAATAGCAACATTATGACGCGCTTTACGATCGATTGATTTTTGAGTTAATATAGAAATAGGATTTGCAATGGAACTTGCCACATTTTCTTTATCTGCAAAATAGATCCATGCATCTTCAGTTTGTGCAATACATACCTGAACACACAAAAAGGTGATTAGAGTAATTATGTTTTTCATTTGTTGAGTAACTTTAAAAGCTCCTCAAGTTACGAAATTACTCCCGATCCTACTAATTCATCTTCTATGTACCAAGCAACAAATTGTCCTTCGGTAATAGCACTTTGAGGATTATCGAAAACAATATACATACCAGTATCCACTTGATGTAATGTAGCTTTATCCAAAGGTTGGCGATAGCGTATTCTAGCCATGACATCTAATTCTTGGTCAACTGATAAAGAAAGGTCTGGTCGTACCCAATGCAACTCTTCATTACTAATAAAAAGTGCTCTCCTATATAATCCTGGATGAGCTTTTCCTTGCCCAGTATAAATTATATTCGTTTCCACATCTGTTTCAATAACGAATAATGGCTCTGGAGTACCTCCTACTGCCAACCCTTTACGTTGACCTTTGGTATAATAATGTGCCCCTTGATGTTTACCTACTACTTTTCCATCGTTAACATCATATGTATACTTTGAAGACAAAAATTCTAACTTTTCTTGTTTAGTGTTGAAATCCGGTTCCACTTGATGATACATTTCTTCAGTAGAAGGTATTTCGACAATATCACCTTGTTTAGGTTGTAATTTTTGTTGAAGAAATTCTGGTAATCTTACTTTTCCAATAAAGCAAAGCCCTTGAGAATCTTTTTTATCAGCAGTAATTAAGTTTTGTTCTTTTGCAATTTCTCTTACTTCTGGCTTTAATAATTCCCCAACTGGAAACAATGTTTTTGCTAGTTGCTCCTGAGATAACTGACATAAAAAGTAAGATTGATCTTTATTAAGGTCTTTTCCTGCAAGCAGACGATGAACTTCCTTATCATCTTTTACAATAGTATCTTTTCTACAATAATGACCTGTAGCTACATAATCAGCTCCTAATGACAATGCGATTTTTAAAAAAACATCAAACTTAATTTCTCGATTACAAAGAACATCAGGGTTAGGTGTTCTTCCTCTTTCATATTCATTGAACATATAATCTACAATACGTTCTTTATACTCTTCGCTTAAATCTACTGTCTGGAAAGGTATTCCTAATTTCTCGGCTACTAGTAACGCATCGTTACTATCGTCTAACCATGGACACTCATCAGAGATAGTTACAGAATCGTCATGCCAATTTTTCATAAAAAGGCCAATCACCTCATATCCTTGTTGTTTTAAAAGATATGCTGCTACACTAGAATCTACTCCTCCCGACAAGCCAACTACAACCCTTTTCATTAGTTCTTTTTTTTATTCTTCTTTGATAAAATATTAGAAATTCGTTTACATTTAAATTGTTTGCAAAAATAACAAATAAAAAAAGTAATGCAGATGCATTACTTCAAGGTTTTCTCTATGTATCGATTTCAAAACTTTATACTACGATCCATTTTTACCTATTGGAAATTGTTTCTGTTCCATTAGTTTTCCATCTTCATAATATTTCCAAATTCCATCTTTACGATCTCTTTTATAATTCCCTTCAATTTTCACTTTTCCATTAGGGTCATAATACTTTGTAATTCCATGTAATTGATCATTTACATAAGTAAACTCCTTTAGCAAAATACCTTTTTCTGAATATACAATACGCTTCCCTTGCCTTTCCCCATTATTATAAATAGTCTTTTCAGTAAGTTGACCATTTTCAAAATATGTTTTCTGTTCTCCATGAAGTTTTCCAAGTTCATATTCTTCGGTCATCATAATTTTAGTAGATCCTCTATGATAATATTTCCATATTCCTACACGATCTTTTCCTATCATCTTACCTTCACTAATCACTTTTCCCCTTGCTGTAAAGTACTTTACTTGAACACTATCATTCTCTTTAGAAAATATTTTGATTGCAGTAGGAACTTTCCCACTATTAGGTTTGTAAAACTTAAATTCTCCTATTTCTTTACCATGATCAAAAGTACCTTCATATCTAATTTGATTACTATTTTCATACTTTTTTTGCCACTTCCCATGTCTTTTACCATCCGAATCAAAAGCATTAAATTCTTGAGCATATCCTGTATTCATAAAGTAAATACAGCACAGAAACAACATATATATATTTCGCATAGTATTATCTAATTTTAACAAACCTTTTTATCCAAAAAGTGTACCAAATATCATATAAAATCATGTCTAAAGATTAGGTATTATATTTTCCAATCCTAAATGACTTACAAAAAAAACATTAAAATTTCCAAAAAAACAACCTTCAAATATTAAAAACAACCTTTGTTAACTTATGTTTAACTAATTATTAAAAATATAAAAAATTAATACCTCGTTGAATTCTATGAACAAATTAACTTTTAAAACTCAAAAACATGAAAATTATTTCAAAAATTATGTGCGCTTTGATTTGTACAGTGCTCATTTCTTCAACTTTTTCTTGTGGTAGTGACGATGATGGAAATATTATTATTCCTACTGAGAACATTGTAACCATAGCTTCAGGAGATACCGATTTATCACTTTTGGTAACGGCTCTTGCAGCTGCTGATGGCGACTTAGTATCTGTATTAAACGGAACTGGACCATTTACTGTATTAGCACCAACAAATGCAGCAATGGAAGCTTTTCTAACTGCTAACAATTATGCAGATATCAATGAGATTCCTACTGATGAATTACAACAGATATTACTAAATCATGTAATTCCAGGTCAGATCACCTCAGCTTCATTAATAAGCAATGGTTCAGGATATGAGCAAACTTCTTCAACTATGGGACCAGACGGAACGTCCTTAAGCATCTATTTTAATGCAACCAATGGTGTTGTTTTTAATGGTACATCAACCGTAAGTTCTGCTGATATTTCGGCTTCAAATGGTATCATTCATAAAATAGATACAGTTATTGGATTTCCTGATCTTACTACCTTTGCTACTGCGGATCCAAATTTATCGAGATTATTAGAAGGATTAACTGCCTACAGTTTTGACTATGTTACTACGCTGCAAGGTGACGGTCCGTTTACTGTTTTCGCTCCAACTAATGCAGCTTTTGAGGATCTATTAGCAACAAATCCCGATTGGAACGCGCCTGCGGATATTGATGAAACTACACTTGAAACTGCTTTAAACTTGCATGTAATTCCAAATGCTAATGTTAGAGAAGCTGATCTTACAGATGGGGAAGTCGCTACAATAGCAGGACAAATTAGTATTGACGCTACTGCAAAAACAGTTTCTGATGGTGCGGATCCTGCAAATGTGAGTACTATTACTTCAACTGACATTCAGACTACAAATGGTGTGATCCATTTGATTGATAAGGTTCTATTAATGCCAATCTTAATGTCAAGAAGTGGAAATTAAATAAAAAAAAATCTTCTATAAAAAAATCCCAGTTTTCAAAAACTGGGATTTTTTATTTGGATGACATACGAATCCTATTTCTTTTTCATTTTTTGTTGTTGTTCTGCTTGTTCCATCAATTCTTTCATCTTTTTCTGGAACTTACCTTGTTTCTTAGGCTTTTTCTTATTTTCCTGAATTTTTGCATGAATCTTATCTTCATCAATGATTACATTCTTAATTACTAACATGATACCAATAGTAATTAGGTTAGAAATAAAATAATACAGTGATAATCCACTTGCATAGTTATTAAAGAATATTAACATCATCAAAGGTGATAAATACATAATAAACTTCATATTAGGCATTCCAGGTTGCTGTTGTTGCATGGTTTGACCAGTAGTCATCATCATATAAATGAATATCGCAATGGAAGCCAAAATCGGGAATAAACTGATATGATCTCCATAAAACGGAATTTCAAATGGAAGTTTCGCAATCGTATCATAACTAGATAAGTCATCAGCCCACAAAAAGCTTTTCTGTCTTAAATCAAATGCACTTGGGAAGAAGTTAAATAAAGCATAAAACACAGGAATCTGCATCAAAGCTGGTAAACAACCACTCATCGGACTTGCTCCTGCTTTGCTATAAAGCGCCATTGTTTCCTGTTGCTTTTTCATGGCATTATCCTTGTACTTCTCATTGATCTCCGTAATTTCAGGGCGCAAAATTTTCATTTTAGCCTGAGAAACATATGATTTGTAAGTTACTGGAGATAGTACAATTCTAACCACAATAGTCATTACTATAATTGCAATTCCATAAGGCAAGAAACCACTTAGCAGACTAAAAAATGGGATAAACAAATATCTATTAATCACTCCGAATATCCCCCATCCAAGAGGTACAATTTCATCTAGATTACGATCATAAGAACTTAAAATTTTATAATCTGTAGGACCATAATACCAGTCCATATTATAACTTAATTCTCCTCCATTCAATTCTAAAGGCACAGAAGCTGCAAACTCCTTAGTAACCTTTATATCTTTATCATCAAGTTCGCTGGTATTTGCAATATTCTTCGAAGCAAACGTACCAGTTTTAAACGGAGTATCTGTCAATAAAACAGATGTAAAAAAGTGTTGCTTAAACCCTATCCACGTAACATTTTCTTCTTTTTCTTCTGCAAAATCTCCTTGTCCGGTATAATCATCTTTTCCTCCATCATATTCAAAAAGAATTTCTGTATAACGATTTTCATAAGATGCACTTTTCGCCTGTCTTATCGCTTGTAATTTCCAGTCAAGGTTTACTGGTTGACTGCTATTAAAAACTTGCTGTAATCCCTGAGATCGAATCGTGAAATCCAACATATAGTCATTAGGTTTCATCTCATATCGATACTCTAAAAACTGAGAATCAGAAACTTTCCATTTCATTGACAAAACAGTATTCTCTCCATTTTTAGTCAATGATGGTTCGAAAAATAAGTCTCTAGTGTTTAAAATTCTATTATCTGTAGTACCAAAATTCAGATTAAAAGATGCATTCTTTCCATCTTTTATTAAATATAGAGGAACAGAATCATACGTTTTGAAGTTTTTAAGCAATGCCTCTTCAATATATCCTCCTTTATTATTAATTTTTAAACTAAGTACCTCATTTTCTATGGTAGTAAGTTTATCAACTGCTGATGGTAAGCTTGCCGAATATGCAACAACTCCTAATTCTGATTTTGCTGCGACCATAGCTAAAGAATCCTTTGGGTTTACCGCCACGGCTTTACTTTCTGGAACAAAATCAGTCTTTGCATTATCTTCTGTTTTTTGTTGTGCTTCAACTTGTTCTTGTTCTGCTTTTTTGGCCTCTATTTCTTCTTGAGTTGGTTTATTTGCGTAAAACATCCACGCAAAAATTCCAAAAATCAGTATAAATCCAATTACTGTATTAAGGTCAAATTTCTTTTCTTCCATTGATTTGTATATAAAAAAACTAGTGTATGATTAATTTATCAGACACGTTTTCTAAATTTATGTTACTTTTTATTGTCAATTATCTCGCCACTTAAGAWTTTTGTGCCACTTTGACATCTTCGGAGCAATTAGAATAAGCAACTGCTGCTTTTACAAATGCTACAAACAGAGGATGAGGATTTGCAACCGTACTTTTATATTCTGGATGATATTGTACTCCAACAAACCAAGGATGTTCTGGTATTTCGATAATTTCTACTAGTCCAGTTTTGGGATTAATTCCAGTGGTTCTAAGGCCAGCTTTTTCTAATTGTTCTTTGTATTGATCGTTATATTCATAGCGATGTCTGTGTCTCTCAGCAATTAGAGATGTTCCGTATGCTTCGGCAACTTTACTATTTTCTACAAGTTCACAATCCCAAGCTCCTAATCGCATCGTTCCTCCCATATCAGTAATGTTCTTTTGTTCTTCCATTAAACTAATAACCGGATTATCGGTACTCTCATCAACTTCTACAGAACATGCATCTTTTAATCCTAAAACATTACGCGAATATTCGATTACTGCCATTTGCATTCCTAAACAGATACCAAAAAATGGCAATCCTTTTTCTCTGGCATACTGAACAGCTTTAATTTTGCCTTCAATTCCTCTTTCTCCAAAACCTGGTGCTACTAAAACACCATCTAGATGCGCTATTTTAGTTTCAATAGTTTTTTCATCTATATATTCAGAGTGGATACTCTCTACATTAACTTTTACTTCATTTTCAGCTCCAGCATGAATAAATGCTTCTAAAATTGATTTATAAGAATCTTGTAATTCTACATATTTTCCTATAAGACCAATAGTAACTTCACATTTCGGATTTTTATGTCTTGTTAAAAAATCATTCCACTTATCTAAATTTGGAACATTATCATCTCGTAATACAAGTTGTTTTAAAACTACCGCATCTAATCCTTCTTCTAACATCAAATTAGGAACATCATAGATAGTTGAAGCATCGATTGATTGGATTACTGCTTCCTTCTTTACATTACAGAACAATGCTAATTTTCTCCTTAGATCCTCGGATAATTCATGTTCTGTTCTACAAACCAAAATATCTGCCTTAATACCACTTTCCATTAAAGTTTTTACACTATGCTGGGTAGGTTTTGTTTTCAACTCTCCTGCTGCAGATAAATATGGTATAAGCGTTAAATGGATTACAAGAGCATTAGTATCTCCTAATTCCCATTTGAGTTGTCTAACAGCTTCTATATAAGGCAAGGATTCTATATCTCCTACAGTTCCTCCTATCTCAGTAATTACGATATCATAGTTGCCGCTTTTTCCAAGAATTTGTATTCTTTCCTTTATCTCGTTGGTAATATGCGGAACAACTTGTACAGTTTTACCTAAGAATTCTCCTCTACGTTCTTTTTCTATAACACTTTGGTAAATTCTTCCGGTAGTAACATTATTAGCTTGAGAAGTAGGAGTATTAAGAAAACGCTCATAATGTCCTAAATCTAAATCAGTTTCCGCACCATCATCGGTTACATAACATTCTCCGTGCTCATAAGGGTTCAATGTTCCCGGATCAACATTTATATATGGATCTAGTTTTTGAATTGTAACTCTATATCCTCTAGCCTGAAGCAATTTTGCTAATGACGCAGCTATAATTCCTTTTCCTAATGAAGAGGATACGCCTCCGGTTACAAAAACATATTTGGTATTAGCCATGTAAACTTTACTATTTATTATGTACGGTTGTGTTTAAATTTTGCGCAAAAATACAAAGAAGAACCCAAACAAGACATTGAAAATCGGGCAATATTTCTATTACTTATTCACACACTTAAATTTTAGTAATTATCTAATAATAAATTAATTATAAAATTGAGAATGTGTGTTACCACTTCGTTCTCTCATTAAAAATTTTAAATACTTCTTTTTGTGAAATAATTTTTAAAATTCTTAATGTTCGTTTCATAATTCTTCAACAGCATAAAAAACTGAAAATGAATATTTAAAGTTAAAAAACAAAAAATCCCATCTACCTAAGATGGGATTTTTCATTTATACTAGAAAAACAATTTATTCTTCTTCATCAGATTTAGATGCTTCAGGGTCTTCAAAATCTGTAATCCCTTTAGCTTGCAAAATATTATACCATTGTATTACTTTCTTCATATCACTAACATATACTCTATCCTCATCATAATCAGGTAATATTTCGCTAAAATAGGATTCTAACTTATTCTTGGACTCTTTATGACTTATTGCTTTTTCTCCATTTTCTTTTTCTTGAATTCTTTTAAAAATCTCTCTTAAAGGAACCTCTTCTGCAAATGTATAAATGGCAATTTCACTAAGAATGCTAACATTGTTCTGAATGCTCACAGATAGTTTTTTTCCATCTGCTAATGACTCTGCTACAAACCCACTACGAGTTTGTGCTTTTAATTCATATAAACCTGGTTTTCCAGAAATTGATAAAATTTTGTCTAAGCTCATAAATTTCTTTTTCGAAGTTGGCAAATATCAACAGTTCAATTTTAAAAATCAAACTTTAGCCAACATAAATTATTATGGTAATTCTTTATACTTTGTTAAATGACAATCAACTTTTAACGTCCTTTTTTGGCTAACGGAAATTTCATTCTATAATCAGCATTGATCTTTCCTTTGGAGATATTCGTTAGCTTTCCTTTTATTAAACGCTTTTTTAAACTGGATAGTTTATCAGTAAACAAGATTCCTTCTATATGATCATATTCATGTTGTATAACTCTTGCTGCCAGTCCACTAAAAGTTTCTGTGTGTTCTACAAAATTCTCATCGAAATAATTCACTTTGATTGTTTCTTTTCTGAAAACATCTTCACGAACTTCTGGGATACTTAGACACCCTTCCGTAAAAGCCCATTCTTCACCACTTTCCTCAAGAATCGTAGCATTAATAAAAACTTTTTTGAATCCAGTTAAAACTTCTTTTTCTTCATCGGAAAGTTCATCATCGTCTGCAAAAGGTTCGGCATCCACTAAAAACAAACGGATTGGAAGACCGATTTGAGGAGCCGCCAGACCAACTCCATGAGCGTTATACATGGTCTCGAACATATTTTCCAATAATTCAGACAACTTAGGATAGTCTTTACTAATTTCCTTTGCCTTTTTCTTTAAAACCGGATCACCGTATGCTACAATTGGTAAAATCATTTAGAATTTATAATTTTTATTGGATAATAAATAATCCAAACTTATTAATTTAAAGGTTTTTCGAAGCTGTTATTCTGCTTGATATAAAAATAGCTGTTAACTCTCTAGCCTCATTTAATACTTTATCTAATTCACTACCTCGTACTAATTCTTCATCTTTAAGAAATTCAATCCAAAATATACACTCATCTGATTCTTCTATTACAATACTTAATTTAGAAACGAATCCTTTTTTAGTTTGTGCTAAACAAGCTGCTCGATAATTTGCAGCTACAGATGTTGAACATCTTATTAATTGACCTTCTACATGTTTACCTAATTTATTGGTTGGAAGATCAAGCGCTAATTTAACATATTGATGGGCAAAATTCTTCGATCTAATCTTCAAATCCATAGTAAAAACACAATATTCATTAAAAAATATTCATTATAAATTATAAAGATAATCTTGTAATATAATGGTTGCACTAATTTGATCTACTAACTTTTTATCCCTTCTTTTCTTTTTAGATATCCCACTAGCAATCATGGTATCAAAAGCAATTTTAGAAGTAAACCGTTCATCTATTCTCTTCACTGGAATATCGGGTAATACTTTTGCTAACTTTTCCAAGAAAGGCTGAATTAACTTCTCACTTTCTGAAGCTTCTCCGTGTAATCTTTTAGGTTCTCCTACCACAAATAATTCCACTTCTTCATTAGCAACATATTGCTGTAACCACTTTAGTAAATCCTTAGTATCTACTGTTGTTAATCCAGAAGCGATAATTTTAGACTCATCCGTTACCGCAATACCACATCGTTTTGCTCCATAATCTATTGCTAAAATTCTTGCCATACACTATTTTGTGCAAAAGTATAATATTATTATAAAATAGTACGAATTATTAAGAGTATCCTAAAATATTTAATCAGCGTATGATTTTCGAATGAAGCTATTATCTTTACCAAAATTTTTTAATACATGAACCAACTAAAAGAAACCATAGAAAAAGCGTGGGATAATAGAGAGCTTTTAAAAGAGTCAGAAACACAAGAGGCGATAAGACAAGTTGTAGACTTACTAGATGCTGGTGAGCTTCGTGTTGCAGAGCCTGTAGAAGGTGGATGGCAAGTAAATGAATGGGTAAAAAAAGGAGTAGTACTTTATTTCCCAATCCAAAAAATGGAAACACTGGAAGCAGGTATTTTTGAATATCACGACAAAATTCCATTAAAAAGAGGATACGAAGCTAAAGGAATTCGAGTAGTACCAAATGCTGTAGCTCGTCATGGAGCTTATATTTCTGCTGGAACTATTCTTATGCCAAGCTATGTAAATATTGGGGCTTATGTAGATGAAGGAACCATGGTAGATACTTGGGCTACTGTAGGTAGCTGTGCACAAATTGGAAAAAACGTACACTTAAGCGGTGGTGTAGGAATCGGTGGTGTATTAGAACCATTACAAGCAGCTCCGGTAATTATTGAAGATAATGCTTTTATCGGATCAAGATGTATTGTAGTAGAAGGAGTCCGTGTTGAAACTGAAGCTGTATTKGGAGCTAATGTAGTTTTAACTGCATCTACTAAAATTATTGATGTTACTGGAGATACTCCAGTAGAAATGAAAGGTGTTGTTCCTGCAAGATCCGTCGTTATTCCTGGAAGCTACACGAAGAAGTTTGCAGCAGGAGAGTATAATGTACCATGTGCATTAATTATTGGTAAGAGAAAAGAAAGTACCAATAAAAAAACTTCACTTAATGATGCTTTAAGAGAGCATGATGTCGCGGTATAATTAGAAATAAATCAGTATACTTGTGAGCTTGTCTTTTGTTAGGGCAAGCTCTTTTTTTAAATCGTAAACATGAAATGAGTCATAAAACTCTGTTGATGCTTATCTAAATAATTCGTGACGAATTACATATGACAATTAAAAAATAAAAAAGAATAGATGAAAATATTAGTCATTCAGCAAAAAATGATCGGAGATGTGCTTACTAGCACCATTATTTGTGAAGCGCTTACCAAAAAATATCCGGATGCTACGATTGACTATTTAGTAAACTCTAATACGAAACCAGTAATTCTTGAGAATCCATATTTTCATAATATCATCGAATTCAAAAATGAGTATCGGAACAGTAAAAAAGCATTTTATTCATTTTTAAAAGACATCAAAAAATCTAAATACGATGTAGTCATTGATGCATATGGTAAATTAGAAAGTAATCTAATTTCGTATTTTTCAAAAGCACCAGAGAAAATATCTTTTTACAAATGGTATACACGGTTTGTATATTCAAAAGTAATTTATAGAAAGCCTGCACCTATTACAAATGCATCAATCGCGATAGAAAACCGCTTACGATTAGTTTATATTGAAGACGAATTGACAAATAATATCATACGGCCTAAAATCTTTCTTACCGAAAAAGAAAAGAAAGCATCCAAATCTTATCTTGAAACTAATAAAATCTCTTCTGAAAAAAAGTTGATTATGATCAGCGTATTAGGAAGTGAAATGAGAAAAACATTACCTTTTGAATATATGGCAAAGGTTATTGATGAAATCGTCTCAGTTACAAAAGCTAATATTTTGTTCAATTATATTCCTAGCCAAGAAGCAGATGCAAAAGCTATTTATGATGTAACTAATGGAACTACCAAAAAACATATTCATTTCGATGTTTTTGGAAAAAGCTTACGAGAGTTTATCGCAATACTATCACACTGTGATGCTTTGATTGGTAATGAAGGTGGCGCAGTGAATATGGCAAAGGCGTTAGATAAGCCTACTTTTACTATTTTTTCTCCTTGGATTATCAAAAAAGACTGGAATATGTTTGAAGACGGACATCAACATGATTCTGTACATCTTTATGATTTTAAACCAGATTTATATGGAAATAAATCTCCCAAAGAAATGAAAGACAAAGCTCTGGAATTATACCAAAATTTTTCTTCGGAATTAATCATTCCTAAATTGAGATCATATCTCGAGAACCTAAAAAACTAATCTTTTTCGATTCCGAATGGAGTTCTGATGACTTTTTCTCGTTTTGTAACTTTCCGTATTGCGTTATTCCTAGTAATCATTTCCGGTGCTACATATCCTCTTTCATGATATAAATGCAGACAGATTGCACTGTATCGTATTTGTTTTGCCTTGATACCTAAATTAAATAAACGCTCACCAATTTCCCTATCTTCTCCTCCATATTGCATACGCTCATCAAAACCATTTACAAGCAAAACATCTTTTTTCCAACCAGAAACATTCATTCCATCCCAAGTAGCTTTCGTTGGTGTTATAAAATTCAGAAAATGTTCTTTAAAGCCTCTGGAAGTAAGTTTATTCAATTTAAAAGAAGATGGAACTCCTTTCGATTTCAACCAACCAACATCAAAGCATCTTTGACTATTAATATCATCTTTAGTAATTTCTTCAGAAGTGCCCTTCGGTAATTTAAAATATCCTCCTGATAAAAACCAACCTGCTTTTCTAAGCTTCAAATGTGTTTCCAAAAAATCATTTCTTGGTATGCAATCTCCATCTGTAAACAATAGGTAATCCGATTTTGCAACAGGAATTGCTTTATTTAAAATCATGGTTTTGCGAAATCCCAGATCCTCATGCCAAATATGCTCTATGGGAAACTTAGATGTTTTGGAAAATTCAGAAATCAGCTTTCCTGTTTCTTCTGTAGAACCATCATCTGCAATAATGACTTCAAAGTTGTTTACACTTTGATGTTCATATCCTAATAAAACTTTTTGCAACCATTTAGGTTGATTATACGTACTTATGATGACTGTTATTTCTGGTAATTGCATTGCCGTAAAAATAACTATTTTTGCACGATACGCTATACTTAGCTTCATCAATTTTAAAACACCCTAATGATCAAACTATCTGCTGTTATAATCACCTATAATGAAGAAAAAAAAATAGAACGATGTTTATCTTCTTTAGTAGGAGTAGTTGATGAAATAGTTGTTGTAGATTCTTTTTCAACGGATAGAACAGAAGAAATTTGTCAACAATTCAATGTTAAGTTCGTTAAGCAACAATTTTTAGGATATATCGAACAAAAAAACTTCGCTATAACAAAAGCTTCCCATGATCATATCATTTCTTTAGATGGAGATGAAGCTTTATCTGCAGAACTTCAGAACTCCTTGATACAACTAAAATCTAATTGGGTACATGATGGTTATTACACGAATCGCTATAATAACTTTTGCGGACAATGGATAAAGTTTTCTGATTGGTATCCTGATCGAAAATTAAGAGCTTTTGTCAAAGGAAAAGGAGAATGGCAAGGTATCAATCCACATGATTCTTTTAAATTATACGATCCTAAAAAAGCATCAAAATTGAAAGGAGATATCTTACATTGGAATTATACTACATATCAGGATTTTAATCTTAGCACAGATAAATTCTCTACCATATCTGCACAATCCTATTATGACTTAGGAAAAAAAGCTCCTATGTGGAAAATTATTATCAATCCAAGTTGGGCGTTCTTTAAAGCCTATTTCTTACGCTTAGGTTTTTTGGATGGATTTAATGGTTTTGTTATTTCAATTCAAACTGCCAATATCACATTTCTTAAGTACTCTAAATTAAGAGAGTTAATAAAGAAAAAAAGTAGTTAAACTACTCTTTGGGAAAGTACATCAACAATTCATTCATTTACTAAAACGCCTAAATTCCAATTCTATTTATTTGAATAGATAGCCGTTTATCAGATTTTTTCAAGGTTTATCATTTTTTAAAATATCCAACCATACGAACCGCATAGTTTTAAGTACAATTTTAAAACAAAGTTCGTATGATCAAAAGATTGGTATTCCTATTTTCTTTTTGCACACTAAGTGTTTTTGGACAAGAAAAATTTACGATTAGTGGATATATAAAAGACAATAGTTCAGGAGAAAAATTGTTAGGTGTAAACATAATTATTGATAATGCCATTGGCACAACCACAAATGACTACGGCTATTRTTCTATTGCTGTCGAAAAAGGAGCTCATCAAATAGAAATTAGTTATTTAGGATATAAAACTATTCGTCAAGAGATTACCATTACCCAAAGTCAAAAAATAGATTTTAATTTATCAGAAGAATTAGCTGAGCTTGATGAAATTATAATTTCTTCTAACAATACAAGAAAAAAAATAGCTTCCACAGAAATGAGTGTAATCTCATTAAAAGGAGAGACTATCAAAAAAATGCCTGCCATTCTTGGCGAACCAGATGTTTTAAAATCACTTCAACTATTACCAGGAGTATCTAGTGTTAATGAAGCATCATCTGGTTTTAATGTTAGAGGAGGATCTGTAGATCAAAATTTAATTCTACTTGATGAAGCCACCATTTACAATGCCTCTCATTTATTTGGGTTTTTCTCTGTATTTAATTCTGATGCCATTAAGAATGCAAAATTATATAAAGGTGGAATTCCTGCTGTTTACGGAGGAAGATTATCTTCTGTTTTAGATATTAAACAGAAAGAAGGAAATACAAAAGAATTTGGAGGTAATATTGGAATCGGATTGCTTTCGGCAAAAGCTTTAATAGAAGGTCCTATTCTGAAAAAAGATAAAGAAGAAGCTTCGGGAAGTTATATGCTTGCAGGAAGGAGATCATACATTGACCTATTCTCATTTCTGCTTGAAGACTTTAAAGATAGTTCTTTATTTTTCTATGATTTCAACCTAAAAGCAAATTATGATGTAAACAAAAACAATCGACTTTTCCTTTCTGGATATTTTGGTAGAGATAGCTTCGAACTTGATGGATTAGTAGGAACTATTTGGGGAAACTCATCAGCTACTCTGAGATGGACAAGTGTTTTAAATGAAAAATTGTTTCTACAAACCTCGGCAATTTATAGTAGTTATGAATATAATTTGGATAATTTAAGAACAGGGTCTGAATTTAGATGGAAATCAAATATTACTAACTATAATTTAAAGCCAAAACTATCCTGGTATATTAATAATAACAACACACTAAATACGGGTATTGATATTACTTACTACCAATTTAAACCAGGAAAAATTTCTTCTTTAAGAGGTTCCAGCATTAACGAAGAAGAATTCAGTGATAAGTTCGGTTTAGAAAATGGAGTGTATGTAGATCTAAAGCAAAAATTATCTGATAAGCTGAGTCTACAATACGGATTGCGATGGTCCAATTTTAATAGACTGGGAAGTGAAGAAATAGTTCAATATGAAACCGGAACTCCATTAACATATAATGCTGAGCAAAATATATATGAAGAAAATGAAGTCGTAGGAACTACTCAATTTGGTTCTGGAAAATCTATCGCATCTTTTAATGGTTTTGAACCTAGAATATCTGCAAGGTATTTACTAAATAACAATAGTTCCCTTAAACTGAGTTATAATAGGATGTACCAATACTTGCATCTTATATCTAATACCACTTCTCCTACTCCATTGGATGTTTGGTCTCCTAGCGGTCCTTATATAGAACCGCAATACGCAGATCAATTTGCTGCGGGATATTTTAAATCTTTTAAAGATGGAAAATACGATCTAAGTCTTGAAACCTATTACAAAAAATTGAATGATGTAACGGACTTTATTGATGGAGCAGATTTATTATTCACAGAAGATATTGAAACACAGATTGCACAAGGAGAAGGAAGAGCATATGGATTAGAAATGCAATTAAGTAAAAACGAAGGAAAACTAACAGGTTGGTTGAGTTATACACTTGCAAGATCTGAAACCAAAGTTTTGGGAATTAACAACAATGAATATTATCCTTCCAATAGTGATCAATTGCACGAACTAAACTTAGTAGGATTCTACAAACTCAATAAAAGATGGGATTTTGGAGCAAACTTTGTCTTTGGATCTGGTCGGCCTGTCACCTATCCTACAGGTAGATATGAACAAAACGGATTGGTAGTTGCCGATTACGATAATCGAAATGGAAATCGATTACCAGCATATCATAGGCTTGATCTATCCGCTACTTTAAACCCTAAAAAAGAAAAAAATGGTACTTGGACTTTCAGTCTTATCAATGTTTACAACAGACAAAATGCTGCTTCCATTTACTTCAATGAGGTTGGAGAAATCGGTGAAACTGATATTGCAACTGGAATGACACAAGCAACTAAACTTTCTTTCTTCGGTATTGTACCTAGTATCTCTTATCAATTCAAATTTTAAAATCTAAGTCTTATGAAAAATATATGCAAACTATCAATGATCATACTAACGATATTTCTAGCTTCCTGTGAAACTGATGTAACTAATGACATTACACTAAACGATGCTGCTCCCAAACTGGTAATCAATGGAGGATTAGAACGAAATATTGTAACTCCTTTACTCACACAACGAATTCAATTAACAACAACAGGTTCTTTTTTATCTACAGATGATCTTCCTGTTGTTGAAGATGCATCGGTTACAGTTGCTGATGGAACGAATTCCTGGATATTTTCGTACAACGGAAATGGATTCTATGAAAATGATGAAATAACACCAGAAATTGGAAATACCTACACTATTACGATAGTATGGAATGGTGAAACTTATGAAGGTTCTGATACTATTTCAGAAGTGCCTAGATTTGATGATTTTTATTTCGAATTTGAAGAAGAAACCATTGCTACAGATGAAGGATACTTTGTAAAGTTTGACACAACAGATCCTGCTGGTGTCCAAAACTTTTATCATTATCGTCTTTTTAGGAACAATGATTTTATTATTGTTCCAGATCCAGGAAATAGTCAAGTTTTGATCGTTTCTGATGAATTCTTTGACGGAAGACAAAGAATTGGGGTAAATCCAAATGATGAAGTCCCATTTCAAATTGGAGATATTGCTACCGCACAACAATTAGCAATATCCGAAAACTACTTCGATTTCTTAAACGAGCTATTTGTACAAACTGGAAATCTTGGAAATCCTATTATCGGAAACCCTCCTCCAGCTTCAATACGAGGAAATTTAATAAATTTAAACAATCCTAATAATAGAGCACTTGGATATTTTTATGCTGTAGATATTGAAGAAGACACCATAACGATTACCGAAAACTAAAACCAAAACATTGAACACTAACCGAATATATTTTTATTTATTCATTGTACTCTTATTCAATGCATTTCATCTTATTGCTGAAGTTTATACTGCAAACATTAAAGAAGGTTTAAAAGAAACAATCATATTATTACCCATTAGTTTCATTTTTACTTTAATAATTTTTTGGTTTAGACTGTATTTAAAGGAAAAAGTAATTCCTAAATTCATAGATATAGAGAACCGATCTCAATTTCTAATTGTTTGGACTACTGTGATTTGTATAAAAACTGTTTTTCTAACATTTATGTTAAAAGGAATTTCTTCGGCTTTATTTAATGACGATGATGACATCAATGAATCCTTTTTCGATTTAGGTTTTTGGTCAATTTTATTAATCAATTTTGCCGTTATTGTATTTGTGTATTTTGTAGAGATCTTTCTTGAATCTCAGAAGGAAAAACAAGATATTCAAATTAAGCTTACCCAATATCAAAATGAAAAATCAGTTGCCCAATACCTTGCCTTAAAAAAGCAATTAAACCCTCATTTTTTATTTAATAGTTTTAATAGCTTATCTGGTCTAATAAGAACGGATACAGAAAAAGCAGAGTATTTCTTACAAGAATTATCTAAAGTATATCGATATAACTTAACACAAAGTGAAGAAGTTGTAGTCTCATTGAGTAAAGAACTGGGATTGATCAAATCATACATAGCACTTCAAAAAATACGATTTGGAGATAATATCATCTTCGAAAATAACATTGAAGAATCTCAGCTTCACCTGCTGATCCCTCCAATGACATTAGAACTATTATTTGAAAATGCTATCAAACACAATGTTATTGAGAATAGTAAACCTTTGAAAATATGTATTAAAAGTGCAGAAAATGCAATAGAAGTGATTAACAATTTTCAACCAAAAAATAATGAGTATGAAAAATCATTCGGTATTGKACAGAAAAATCTTATTAATCAGTATAGTATATTACATTCTTCTATTCCAACTTTTAAGATAATCAACAACTACTATATAGCTTCCATTCCTTTAATCGAACCAGAAATATGATCAAAGCAATTATCATAGAAGATGAAAGCATTGCCGCAATTAGACTGCAAAATCTAATTCAGGAAGTAAGCGATCAAATTGTAATCATCAAAGTACTTACATCTATCAATGAATCTATTRATTATTTATCCAATACAAGTCCTGATTTAATTTTTTTGGATATTAATCTATCTGATGGATATTCCTTTGAAATATTTAAAATCTTAGAAATAAAAACACCGATTATCTTTACAACTGCTTATTCTGAATTTGCAATCAAAGCTTTTGAACAAAACAGTATCGATTATTTATTAAAACCAGTTTCAGAAGAAGCTTTAACACGAAGTATCGATAAATTTTTTGACCTCAATAAAGCTCAATTACCAGAATACAAAAACTTATTTCTTCATAATAGACAAGAATATAAAAAACGATTTTTAGTAAAACTTAATAATAGTCTCAAAACCATAGAAATTGATGAAATAGCTTATTTCTATACCGAAGAAAAAGTAACATTTATAACACTCTGGAATGGAAAAAAAGTACCAGTAGATTTTTCATTGAAAAAATTAGAAGAAGAACTTAATCCTTCAGACTATTTTAGAATCAATCGTAAATATATTGTGCACCTCAAATCCATTATTGACATGTATTATACATCTAAATCAAGAATAAAGGTTTCGTTAGAACCAAAAGCAGTTGAAGCTAATATTTTTGTAGCGATAGAGAAAATAGGAAAATTTAAAAAATGGCTTTCATTGTAGAGATAAAAGATTATTCATCTCTATACTTCTTTTTCCAAAAGAAAATTTTTCGTTTTAACCTACGTTTTCCATGATATCGATTTTGAAATTCCTGAGTATACTGCCACATTAACCTGAATATATCCGATTCAGCTTCTCCTGTGCATTTTGCATATTCATTACTCATAACTCGTATCATCGACTCGTGTATTGTTAAACGTGCAAAATTCTTGATTCTGGTTTCAAAATCCATTTCACCAAACTCCATTCTATTTAAATCTACAAGATAAAATTCATATCCTTCCGATGTTCTTTTAATTAAGGTATTTCCCGGTGAATGGTCTAAAAAGTTAACACCATTAATATGCAACTTGTGAGTAAATCTAGTAAAAGCTCTTAGAATACTCTCATGATCAGAAATRTCAAAATCTGTAGTCAATTCTCGATAGGTAAGATCGCAATTTACAAGCTCACTCACATAAAAACTCTTTTTGAACAATAGTGGAGTAGTTCTAATTTCATAAGCGACAGGAAATGGTGTTTTTATTCCTAATTCCAATAACTTATTAGCATACATATATGATCTTTCAGCTTTGGATTTTCGAAAAAACCGATAAGCGATCTGATTAACAATATTTGGTATTTTAAAAGATTTGATCGTTTGTTTTTCATTATTAAGATCTATAATCTTAATAACATTACGTTCTGCATCGCCTAATATTTCCGTGTATTGGTCAAAATTATCAATAGCTTCTTTTACTACTGATTTTAGACTTGCTTTAGAAGGATGTACTACCAATGTTTTCGACATATAATACGCTACATAAATTTGGCAACCGTTGCATATTGAGGATACCTAATATCCATATGCCTAAATAAAACCGGAATATTATATAAAAACGGTCTTATGGATCTACTTTTATTAATTCCTTCATGCTTCAATACAGTATATCCTTCTTCCTCGTACATTCTTTGAATACTCTTACCAGTAAAAAATCTAAAATGTGTTTTATCCATAACTCCATGACCTTCATATTTCCAATCTTTTTGAAACAAAACTTTCAAAAAAGTATCATAGTATCTAACATTAGGGATAGAACTAATCACAACTCCATTTGGATTTAATTTATGTTTCACCTTTCCTAAAACCATATATGGATCCGTTAAATGTTCTAGCACATCATTAAAATAGATAACATCAAAATACTTATCTGGTAATTCATCAAGATAATCCTCACATTTACCTGCAAATACCTTATCCAATTTCGTTTCAGCAATTTTTGCTTCTTCTTCCATATATTCAATACCCCAAACTTCTCCTCCAGTCTTTTGTTTCAATATCTCCGCAAAAGCTCCATTTCCGCAACCGATATCAATAATTTTATTTACATTATCAGGAAGGTATGCAATCATTTCTTGCCTAACATTATCGTAGTACCCTTCAGGTTTATTATCGTAATCCATAAATATAGTATTAGCTGGAGACAAATATATCAATAATGATATTTATAATAAGAAAGACCTTATACTAAGATTATCACTTTATTCATTTTGTATTATAAATATTTCACATTAAAATCCGTTACTTTGTAGCGTAAACAAAATTTAAATGATTACCTATCCAACTTGTTCTTTAGTTACACCCACATATAACTGGCCTGAAGCATTAGAACTATTACTCTTAAGTATAAAAAAACAGACCTACTTACCCAACGAAGTAATTGTTGCTGATGATGGATCCAGAAAAGAGACCACCGAACTCATAGAGAAGATTCAAAAAGATTTTCCAGTTCCACTGCATCATATTTGGCATGAAGACAATAAAAATCAAAAACCAGCAATAATGAACAAGGCAATTGCCAGTGCTAAGTTTGATTATATTATTGAAATTGATGGCGATATTATCATGCATAAAGATTTTGTAAAAGATCACTTATCACTAGCCGAAAAAGGAGTGTTTTTATATGGTAGCCGTGTAAACATACAAGAAGATTATTTAGAAACTTTATTTACTAAAAAACAAACTCATTTTAATTTTTTCTCAAAAGGAATCAAAAAAAGAGGACGTACTTTACGAATTCCTTTTCTAGCAAACAGGTACAAAAAAGAAGACAGACGCTCCTCAAAACTAAGAGGTTGCAATATGTCTTTTTGGAGAGAAGATTTTATAAAAGTCAATGGATTCAATGAATCTCTTACTGGTTGGGGTATTGATGATAGCGAAATGATTCAGCGGTTGATTAATATTGGCATAAAAGGAAAAAGATTAAAATTCAAAGGAATTGTCTATCATATCTATCATCATGAACAAGATAAAAGTCATATCCACTTAAATGAAATAATCGAGAAAGAAACTACTGAAAAAAATATAACCTATATTGAAAAAGGAGTAGATCAATACCTAAAAAGCTAATTATGTTTGATATCTCGATCATTATGATCAACTATAATTCTGAGGATTATACCATCAATTGTTTACAATCAATTTTAAATCATACTTCTAAAGAGTTAACCTGTCAATATATTGTAGTAGATAATGGATCAGAAAAAGAGAGTTATAAAAAAGTTCAAAGTTATATCGAAACCATCAGTAACGAAATTACAATTGAATTAATCAGAAGTAACATTAATACAGGCTTTGGGAGTGGGAACATGATAGGTGTACAAAAAGCTAAAGGAAAATATTTAGCTTTTGTAAATAATGACACGATTCTAGAAAATGACTGTCTTTTATCATTAAAAAACTTTATGGATAAAAGACCTGATGTAGGTGTATGTGGTCCACAAGCTTTTACGCAGGATAAAAAAATCCTACCCACGATAGATCATTTTGCTTCTTTGGGAAGAGAAATTTTTGGAAGAAAAATGTTAGAAACCATAAATCCAAAAAAATATCCTAAGCGAAAAAGATTGTACAACGAACCTCAACAAGGACAATTCGTAGCGGGAAGTTTTATGTTCTTTAGAACTGAAGATTTTAATACTGTTGGAGGTTTTGACACGAATATCTTTTTGTATTATGAAGAAACGGATATTTGTAAAAGGCTTTCCAAAATTAATAAGTCAGCTTATTTAGTCCCAGATGCTTCTTTTGTGCATTACCATGGCGCAAGTACTGAAAAATCTGTAGCTATAAAAACAGAATTAAAAATTTCTCTGTTGTATATAATTAAGAAACATTATGGAATCATCCCTTTTTATGTTTTATTAACGTATTTACAGATTAGATATTTTTTTAGCAGTATTATCAAACCAAAATACTGGAAGCTATTTTATACATTATTGCTGCAAGCTCCGTTAACAAAATCCCTAAAACATCAACAAAAAATTAGACCAATAGTATGAAAGTATTAATTGTTGACAATTCTGGAATTATTCCGGCAACTAACTATGGTGGTATTGAGCGAGTTATTTGGGGACTTGGCAAAGAATTATCTAAATTAGGTCATGAAGTTGTTTATTTAGTTAAACCAGGATCTACATCTGATTTTGCGAAAGTATTACCACTAGATCCAAATAGAGATTTAATTTCTCAAATACCAGATGACATTGACATTGCGCATTTCAGCCATACTCCACTCTATCCGGTTAATAAACCTTTTATTGTTACCATCCATACAAATCCTCCAACAGACGAAGTATTAGATATCAACACGGTTTTTATTTCAAAAAATCATGCAAAACGTTTCGGATCTTCAACCTATGTGTATAATGGTTTGGATTGGGATGATTATCCAAATCCTGATTTAGATAAGAAAAGAACCTACTTACATTTTTTAGGAAAAGCAGCATGGAAAATTAAAAACGTATTTGGTGCAGCAAAAATAGCACTAGATTCAGGGAATAGCTTACATATTTTAGGTGGAGAAAAATGGACTTTTAGAAATTTTAAAAGAGGCTTAAAGTACACACTAAACCCTAAAATAATCTTTAGAGGAATGGTGAACAATCAGACTAAAATGGATATTATTCAATATTCAAAAGGATTAGTTTTTCCTGTAATATGGCATGAACCATTTGGATTAGCCATTGTAGAGAGTATGTATGCAGGTTGTGCAGTCTTTGGAACTAAAAATGGTTCTTTACCAGAATTAATAACTCCAGAAGTTGGGTATACGGGAAATAACGCTCAAGAAATTGCTAAAGGGATTAAAGAATTTGAGTATAATCCAAAAAAGTGCCATGAATATGCAGTAAAGCACTTCAATTCTAAAGTGATGACAGCTTCTTATGTAAAACTATATGAAAAGGTGATTGCAGGAGAAACTATAAATGATGAAATTCCTAAGTATATTGAATCGGAAAATATAATTCCAAAATTTAGTTAATGGAAAATCAAAAAATAGAAATAGAAAAAACCATAGACATCCTCAAAAAAGGAGGGCTTATTTTATATCCTACAGATACTGTTTGGGGAATTGGTTGTGATGCTACAAATGCTGATGCTGTAGATAAAATCTACGCACTCAAAAAAAGAGCTGATAGTAAAGCATTGTTATGCCTGGTTAGTGATTTTAAGATGTTGCAACAATATGTTGAAGAAGTTCCTGAGGTAGCTTATGATATATTAAAATATGCTACCAAAGCTACTACTATTATTTATGACAGACCATTACGAGTTGCTGAGAATTTAATAGCAGAAGATAATACTTTGGGGATTAGAGTTGCTAGAGACCCCTTCTGTGGAAAATTAATACGAAAGTTTAAACGCCCTATTGTTTCTACTTCTGCAAATATTAGTGGAAAACCAACTCCACGAAACTTACAAGAAATGAGCAAAGAGATTTTGGAAGGCGTTGACTATGTTGTAAATTTGCCCTTGCAAAATAAAGATGCAAAACCTTCATCAATAATTAAGATTGGAGGAAATAGCACCGTTAAGATTATACGAAAATAAATTACCTCAGCATAAGCGCATGAGGCATTGATTATAAAATAATTTTTGATTTCGAGATCACCCTCGAAACTTTAAAATCTCGATTATCGAGTACATTGATTCATGTCGGAAGAGAATAATTATAAAGAAGCATTACAACATGCTGTTTTTAATACCATAACCCAAGCTGCATCAAATCTTGAATTGGATAGTTATGTAATTGGAGGGTTTGTTAGAGATTATATTTTACAAAGAGGTTCTGCAAAAGATATTGATATTGTTGCTGTTGGTAGTGGTATCAATCTAGCTAAAGAAGTTTCAAAACTACTTCCTAATCAACCAAAAATTCAAGTTTTTAAAACCTATGGAACGGCTATGCTTAAAGCCGGTGATATTGAGGTTGAGTTTGTTGGAGCCAGAAAAGAATCTTATCAAGAAAATAGCCGAAATCCAATTGTAGAAAACGGAACTTTGCAGGATGATCAAAACAGGCGAGATTTTACCATCAATGCTTTGGCTTTAAGTCTTTCTAAAGATAATTTTGGTAATATTCTGGATCCTTTTAATGGATTGGAAGATCTAAGAGCTAAGATAATACGAACACCTCTAGATCCCGATATTACTTACTCTGATGATCCATTGAGGATGATGCGAGCTATTCGTTTTGCTACCCAACTGAATTTTAAAATAGAAGAACGTTCTTTAAAAGCAATCACCAAAAACAAAGATCGTATCACGATAATTACTAAGGAACGTATCGTAGATGAACTGCATAAAATTCTTCTTAGCGAAAAACCATCTGTCGGTTTTTTACTTTTAGAAAAAACAGGATTATTACCTTATATACTTCCCGAATTATTGGCGTTAAAAGGTATTGATGAAGTTGAAGGGCAACGCCATAAGGACAATTTTTATCATACGCTGGAAGTAGTTGATAATATAGCAGAAAACACAGATGATCTATGGTTGCGATGGGCAGCCTTATTACACGATATTGGTAAAGCTCCCACGAAAAGATTTAGCAAAAAAGTAGGATGGACTTTTCACGGTCATGAGTTTGTAGGTTCTAAAATGGTATTTAAATTATTTAAACGTCTAAAAATGCCATTGAATGACAAAATGAAATTTGTGCAGAAAATGGTATTGATGAGTTCTCGACCGATTGTGATAGCGTCGGATGTAACAGATTCAGCAGTACGAAGGTTGGTTTTTGATGCTGGCGATTATATTGATGAATTAATGACACTTTGCGAAGCGGACATTACCACTAAAAATCCAAAACGCTTTAAAAAATATCATAATAACTTTAAGATCGTTCGCAAAAAAATGGTAGAAGTTGAAGAGAGAGATCATATTCGAAACTTTCAGCCGCCAGTAAGTGGAGAAGAAATTATGGAAACTTTTAATATCAAACCTTCACGAGAGATTGGTATCATAAAAGAAGCAATCAAAGAAGCAATTTTAGAAGGAGATATTCCGAATGAACATGAAGCAGCATATCAATTCATGATAAAAAAAGGAGAAGAATTAGGGTTAAAAAGTTCTTAGATACTTAAAACCTTTAAAACTTAGATTCTCAATATTAATATGAAAAAATATTTTAGATCACTTGTTATTACATCGGTTATACTTATATATTTAATAATTATTGCTGGTGCAGTAGTACGAATGACTGGTTCTGGAATGGGATGTCCTGATTGGCCTAAGTGTTTTGGGTATTACATTCCTCCTACCGAAGAAAGTCAAATACAATGGAAACCAAATCATGAGTATGAAAAAGGATTTATCGTCATTATAAATGATGAACTAAGAATAGCGACAAAAGATTTCACTTCCTCAACTAACTATGAAACGACTAATTGGAAACCATATACAAAACATGATTATGCGAAATTTAACGTATGGCACACATGGATTGAGTATATCAATAGATTGGTCACAGTAGTTTCAGGAATCCCCATTCTTCTAATGTTTATTGTATCTCTTTGGTTTTGGAAAGAAAAAAGAAAAATACCACTCTATGCAGGGCTCACCATTATAGCAATGGCATTTCAGGCTTGGTTAGGTAAAATAGTAGTAGACTCTAACCTTCTTCCACTCAGAATTACGGTTCATATGCTTGTTGCCTTTATAATTCTTGCCATATTACTGTATATATTATTCCTAACTAAAGATCGAAATCAAGTATTCAAAATTAGTCCTGCTTTTAAAAACATATTATTATTTTCAGCAATACTCACGTTAGTTCAAGTTGCATTGGGAACTCAAGTAAGACAGTATGTTGATGAGCAAGTAAAAATTGTTGGTGAACTGGCTAAATCCGAATGGTTAAACCCTCCAACGGTGAATTTTTATATCCATAGATCATTTTCTATAATAATTGTAGTAATTAATTTATGGTTGTTATGGTACAATCGTAAAATGCAATTAGGTATATCTAAATTAAATTGGGTAATTGCGCTCATCGGTTTAGAGGCTCTAACTGGAATTTTGATGTATTATTTTGATTTTCCTTTCCTTTCTCAACCATTGCATTTAGTAATATCGTCTTTACTATTTGGTGTTCAATTTTATATACTATTAGAGGTATTCAAAAAAAAGGGATTGAACACTGAAAATTTAAAATAGTCGCAAACAAGTTTGTATCTTTGCCAATCCAAATTAAGCAAGAATGGTTTACCGTTTCAGAATTATCTTAGATACCGAAGAAGATGTATTTAGAGATATAGAAATCGAACAAGACGCTACCTTAGAGCAATTTCATAATGTAATCAACCAATCTTTTGGTTTTGATGGTATGGAAATGGCATCTTTCTATGTTAGTGATGAGCAATGGAATCAAGGAGAAGAGATCTCTCTTTTTGATATGAGTGATGGTAATCAGCCTGTACGATTAATGAATGAAACAACATTAATCGATGTTGTTCATGAAGCTTCTCCTCGATTAATTTACATCTATGATTTCTTAAGCATGTGGACATTTCTAGTAGAACTTGCTGAAATCGCGGAATATGAAAATGGTAGAGAATATCCTAATGTAATGTTTGTGCACGGACAGATCCCGGATAATGCTCCTGATAAAGAATTTAAAGCTGACGATTTAGACCAAGGAAATGAAGGCGACAGTTTTCTAGATCTTGATGATTACGATGAATTAGGATTTGATGAGCACTGGAATTAAATCTTAAGTATTAAAGTTTCAAAGATCCTAAGGTACAAAGTTATAAAGCTCCAATATTTAACTATAACATTTAATGAGCACTTTTAGAGACCTAAAAATTTGGCAAAAATCAATAGTTTTAGTAACTAATATTTATGAGAAAACCAAATCATTTCCAATAGAAGAGTTATATGGATTGACTTCTCAAGTAAGAAGAGCATCCATCTCAATACCCAGTAATATTGCCGAAGGTTATGGTAGAGAGAGTAAAAAAGAATATATTCGATTTCTAAACATTGCAATTAGTTCATTATTTGAAGTCCAGACACAATTAGAAATTGGAAAAAATCTTTCTTTCTTAAAAGAAAATGATTTTAATTTATTGTAAGAAAACACTAGAGAAATAGAGCGTATGCTTTCAAGTTATATTAGAAAAATTAAAGATTCATAAATAATTTTGGAACTTGCTCTTTAAGACTTTTTAATCTTTGGCACTGTACTTCTTAGTAACTTTGTCACTTTAAAACAAAAAAATGATCAATTTATATAGCACTCAAATTGAATCACTATCGATTCACAAAATTGGGAACAAAAGTAGAAATGAAAATATTTTTCTTTCCGATACTCCTTATGCTCTTAACGACGAGTTAACAGCTTTATTAAAGGAGTATTTTTTCAAGCCATTTAGAGAAAAAGAAGAAAACTACTTTCAATTTACCAATGAAGTTGATGTAGAGTTCAATCCGCTGTATAAAATTGTTACGGAGATATTTAATAATCCGTCTTCGGTACATGAGAAGTCTAAACGAATCGCCTCTCTTTTATATGAGCAATCACAACACCCTCATATTAAAAGTGGTGAAGTATATGTGGTCTTTTTAGACAATCTTTCAATCGATAATGAAAAAACAAATGCGGTTGGTATTTTTAAATCAGAATTAAAATATGATTTTCTTCAGTTCGAAGAGAAAGGAACTAATATAGAACTCTTACATCAGCAAGGTGTAAATCTTAATAAATTAGACAAAGGGTGTTTAATTTTTAATCATAAACAAGAAGAAGGTTATAAAATTCTTTCTGTAGATTCTAACCGTTATGATACTAAATATTGGTTAGAGCATTTCTTAGGAGTTGAGGCATTTGCAGATGAAAATTTCTATACCAAAAAGTACATGAAATTCTGCCAAGACTTTGCCAAAGATGTGGTATTACCAGCCGAAGATAAAAAAGAGGAAGTGATGTTTATGAATCGTGCAGTAAATCACTTTGCAAAAAATGATACTTTCGAAGAATCTGCTTTTCTAAATGAAGTAATCGACAATCCTGATCTGATTCCTGAGTTCAAACATTATAAAACTGAAAAAGCTCCTAAGTATCATATCGAAGATCTTACCGAATTTCCTATTGCTAATACAGCGGTATCTGCGGCAAGAAAAAAGATCAAAAACACCATTAATTTAGATACCAATATTCAAATTAAAATGGACTTTATCAATCCTGAATCTGCAGAAAAATTTGTAGAAAAAGGTTGGGATGAAGAAAAACAAATGTACTATTACTTAGTATACTTTAATAAAGAACAAAAAGACTAGTGTAGACCTATTATTTCTGACCGGCAAGGTTAAAAAGAAGATTAGTATTCATTTCAGTGATACTACCATTAGAATTTTGTTTAAAATTACTCAAGTATATTTTTTCAAAATCTTCATTAATAGGTTTGGGTAGTTCCATAATAGTATCTGCAACCTTCCTATTTTGATAATAAATCAAAGGAGTTAGGGTAAGAACAGAATCTTTTTCCATATAGCTACCTGTGGTTTTTGTGATTAGCTTTCCATAAGATCCATAATCCTCATAAGTAAATATGTTGGCATATAGATCTAATGATTTATAACCATTGTCTTTTGTATGCAAAAAGCACTTTTTGATGTGGTCAAATCCTGATTTATTAGATACATTATGATAATAGCGAATCGGATCTGTTCTTTGTGGATCGTTTACACTATATCGAATTAATAAAGAATCTCCAATTTTCTGAAATTGCCATGATCTTTCTACTCTATGTTTCGAAACATACACTACATCATCTATACGATAGACAAAATGAACGATTTGGTCAAGTGAATAATCATAATCCAGAAACAAAGGATCTACTAATTTTGATTGAAATACAATTGCTTTGACTTCTCCTGTTCTTTCGAAAGGATAAAAGGTAGGAATTGTAAAATAATGATACCCCCAAATAATAGTACAGAATAACAACAAACCACCAAATGCCCAAGGATTTATTTTCATACACTGAAGCTTTATATATAAGTATCTATTATAGTAGTATTGTTACGAGATTGAACATTTTATTATTAACTTCCTAGATCAAAATCCGAACACCCAACACCCAACACCCGACACCCAACACCCGACACCCGACACCTGACGCCCGACACCCAAAACTATCAATCAATCATCAAAGACCACCACTCTTTCCTCCTTCTTTTTAGAAAAATGAAAAAAACTTGATTTTCCATAGTAACATTTGGTTATGATATGACACATACCTAAAAGCATCATATTTTTTGGAATTGAAATGTTCCTAATAAAAATAAAAAATGAGGAAAAATTTAATACTGTTCATATTAATTATTGGAGCTATTTATGGCTCGAAAGCTCAAACACAAACCCAAGATTTAAATATGGGGTTACATCAGTTACAATTTCCAAGTGCCAATGGAGGTTTCAACAGAATCCACAGTTTTGGTGGCACATTCCCGGGAAAATGGTTATTTAAATCTCGTTTCGATGATATCTACTTAGATGCCGGAGAAAATTCTGGTAATAGATATAGAATTCTCTTTTTGAGTGGTGGAATAGAAAGGGCACGAATAAATGGCGATGGTAAATTTGGAATAGGAACCGCAAATCCTACCGAAAAACTACATGTAGAAGGATCTTTACTACTAGATGCTTATCAATCAGGAAATCAAAGAGGGCTTTTCTTTAGAGAAGGGTTTTCAACAACTAATAAGTATAACTTATCCATTTTAACATATGATGATGGAGATAATAGTCCAGATGCATTAGATATCAATGCCTATGACGGGATTTACTTTAATACAGGATCTAATAGCAGAAATCCAAGAATGACCATTAAAGGAAATGGAAATGTTGGTATTGGAACAACTAACCCTACAGCCAAATTATATGTGGTAGGTAACTTAAATACTACAGATCATATCAATGCGAATCAATACATCAGTGTTTCAAAAGGAGGAAGCGCTAGAGTAGCAATGAATGGTCAAGGACATGGTTATATTACTGGTAGGAATGATAGTGTTGAAAATAAGTTTCTAATTCATTCTAATGGTAGTTCATGGTTTAATGGCGGTAATGTCGGTATTGGTACAACCAATCCTACTAACCTTCTAACCTTAGAAAAAAATCAAAATGGTTCAACTTTTATAGAAGTAAACAATAGTAATAGTGGAAATTCTGCCAGACGTGGAATTACAATAGGAAATGGAACACCTGGAAATTCAGTTTATCTTTTATCTACATCTCCAAACTATAACCAAGTAAATACTTGGGCAAATGCAGGAGTTTTAGCGACAGATAGTCAATTATCAAATGGTCTAATTCTAAGATCAGCTTCTGGCAAAATTAGATTTCAACCTAACGGTATTAGTGATAAAATTGTTTTCGATCAAAATGGAAATGTTGGTATTGGCACAACCAATCCCGAAGGGAAACTTCAGGTAAAAGATTTAAATACTACCCCTATCGTTAATATTACTGGTAAAGCTCCAAACACCGGAAATGATGAACTGGTTTCAGAAATACGTTTAAGTAATTTATATGATAATTTACCTGGTCATAGAGCTTCTATAAAAGCAATATCTGATAAATCGGGTTCTCATGGAAATGTTGCATTTCAATTTAGTACTAGCCTTTGGGATGGTAATCATTCAGAGATCAATGCTCTTAGAATTGCTTCTGATGGTAATGTTGGTATTGGAACCACAAATCCAGATGCTAAGCTAAGAGTACAAGGAACACATTCATTAGGGAGGTTCTACACTGATACAGATGGAAGATTTGAAATTCAAGCGACACGTTCTAGCTCAACTGCCTTAAATTCGGATTTAGTACTATCTTCACAACAGCATATAGTTCTAGACCCTAATAGACACGGTACCACTGGTAATGTTGGTATTGGAACATACACTCCTGATGCTAAACTTGCCGTAAACGGAAATATCCATACTAAAGAAGTAAAAGTAGATTTAGTAGGATGGCCAGATTATGTGTTTGAAGAGGATTATCATTTACCTACGCTACAAGAAGTAGAGCAACATATAACAGAAAAAGGACATTTAGAAAACATCCCTTCTGCTGCGGAAGTAGCAGAAAATGGAGTTCAATTAGGAGAAATGAATAAAAAGTTACTCGAAAAAATCGAACAGCTAACACTTTATATGATTGAACAGAACAAAAAGACCGATTTATTGTTGAATGAAGTAGAAGCACTTAAAAAGAAAAATGCAGCACTAGAAGCAAGATTAAAATAGACAGAAGCTAATTGTTGGGTGACTGATGTCAGGAGTTAATACATAATTACATTTCTGACATCAGTCTTCTGGCCTCAAAAACCTAATAACAAACATCTGATTCCAATACCCGAAACCTGACACCCAAAACCTGACACCAGATACATCATACCCAATACCTATCACCTCTCTAACAGTCGATTCATATTTACATTTTCATAATTACGTCTTACAAAATCTAATGCAGTTTTCAGTACTTCACCCATAGATTTACTTCTGCGAAATTTAAGATCTAAAGTGAAATTATAAAGATGCTCTCGTAATTCTTTTAAATGTTCTTCTGTAGAAATTGTATCCGCACACATACATTTAATTAAGGTTTCATAACGTGATCTAGAATTCAATATTCTTTTAGCCAAAACAGAACGTTCTTCTTTCTTGTATTGTTCTATAGAACTAGCCTGCAATCTATTCAAAACTATATCCACCATATCAAAGTTCTCTTTAAAGAATTGCGGTTGATAAACTTTCAATTTCCCTTCAAAACATTGCTGATCAAAATCTATGGCTCTAATTCGATACTGCACATGATCAAAATCATGAATCGGAATAATGACATAATTATAGGATCGCATATCACCCAATAATCGCATTTGACAACGTTCATTGAATTTTACAAACTCCTTAGCAATCTGAGCTTTTGCCTGATCACTAAGATCCGGTAAAAAATCTTTTATAAAAACGTCTCCCGGAATTCCAGCAATATGTTCTTCGATCAAAGTGTTTTTATACACCAAAAAGTTAATCCTGTTAGGAGAAAACATATGTTCTAATTCCAATCCGTAGATACGAGAAGCATCTGCTTTTTTTACATAAATATACGTGTAGTTATCATTTAAAATATTTCGAACACGTACTCTAAAGGGTTTAGAATTTCCAAACGTACAGTAATCAATAGCATCTATATTCAAAAACTCAATTGCATCTTCATTACCATCAGAATGTAGTATGGTATATACCTTTTTTAAACTGGATTCAATTTCTGGTCGTTCGTGTTCCTCATAATACACTCGAACCCATAACGTATCTTCATCATTACTATCATACACCACAATCGAACCAGAAAATCGTAATAAATCATCATAAAATACAGGTATTTTGATTTTACGATTGCATTCCTTTAAATAACTATCTAAACTATCATTTATAGGATAGGTAGGTTTCTTTTTAGACATTAACTTCTCATCCATATACAACTACTTTCTGATGGCAATTTACAAAAGAAACAAGCTCAAACAACCATATTATACCATTCATTACTTGTCAAAAAGGTCTTATCGATATATTTTTTATTGTAACAAAATCTCATAGTAGTCGTCTAGTTTAATATAACCACCAAAAAATAATCGCAATTGGAAACCATTCTAACTTTAAAGAATCTTACGAAAAGATTCGGAGGTATTACAGCTGTTAATGATCTCTCCTTTACCATAAAAAAAGGAAATGTATACGGTATTTTAGGGCCTAATGGAAGTGGTAAATCAACTACTTTAGGTATTGTTTTGAATGTAGTGAATAGAACCTCAGGAGATTTTACTTGGTTCGACGGATCTACTTCTACACATGAAGCACTTAAAAAAGTAGGTGCCATTATCGAGCGTCCGAATTTCTATCCGTATATGACTGCAGCTCAAAATCTAAAGCTTGTATGCCAGATAAAGGATGTTCCTGCAGACAAAATCGAAGAAAAACTTGAATTAGTAGGTCTTTTAGAACGGAAAGACAGTAAGTTTCGCACCTTCTCCTTAGGTATGAAACAGCGATTAGCTATAGCCTCTGCTCTATTAAATGATCCCGAAATTCTAATTCTTGATGAACCTACCAATGGATTAGATCCACAAGGAATACATCAGATTAGAGAAATCATTAAAGTAATTGCTTCTCAAGGAACTACCATCCTTCTCGCTTCTCACTTATTAGATGAAGTAGAAAAAGTGTGTAGTCATGTGGTGATTATCCGTAAAGGAGTTAAGCTATACTCTGGTCCTGTAGATGAAATGAATGCGAGTCATGGTTTCTTTGAATTAAATAGTAATCAAAACAGTGAATTAAAAAAGTGGTTATCTGAACAAGATACTTTTGGAAATTTAAAAGAAGAAGACAACAAAATTATTGCCTTCCTAAATCGTGAATTAGATGCTGAAAGTTTAAACAAGCAATTACAGGAAGCTGGAATTACGCTTACCCATCTTGTAAAACGAAAAGAAAGTCTAGAAGAACAATTCTTACAATTAACCAACAATTTAAACTAAAGCAATGTTACGATTACTCAATATAGAATTTCAAAAATTACGATACAACAGGTCAGCTAAGGTTCTGACGATTACCTATTTCGTTCTAATTACATTAATTTCGCTGATAGCCTCCTATGAATTTAGTTTTGGAGGAGTTAATTTTAGATTAGCTGATCAAGGAATATTTAATTTTCCTTATATCTGGCACTTCAATGCTTGGATCGCTGCCTGGTTAAAACTTTTCTTAGCAATTGTCATTGTATCCATAATGGCCAATGAATATTCGAATAGAACCTTAAAACAAAACCTTATTGATGGATTGAGTAAAAAGGAGTTTTTAGCCTCTAAATTTCTCACAGTGGTTCTCTTTTCTTTAGTATCTACGGTATTCCTATTCGTTGTATCCCTGATACTAGGATTAATATTTTCTGATTATACGGAAGTTTCTATCGTATTTTCTGATCTGGAGTTTATTTTGGCATATTTCTTAAAGCTTGTTGGGTTCTTTTCATTCTGTATGTTTTTAGGAATCCTTATCAAAAGATCTGCATTTGCCTTGGGATTCTTGATTTTCTGGCAGCTTATTGAAGGTGCGTTCAGACTATTTTCTGGATTAATAAAATGGAAATTTGATTCCGATATTGTAGATAAGATTATACCATTTTTACCTTTAGATAGTATGTCTAATCTTATTAATGAACCCATAACAAGACTTAACTTTATACAATCCGCAGCAAATCAATTAGGAGAGAACTTCCAAAGAGACTATGCGGTACATTGGTATGAAATATTAATTGTATTAGTTTGGACGGCTATATTTGTAAGACTTTCATATTATCTTCTTAAAAAGAGAGATTTGTAATATATTTGGGTTTTTGAACTCAACTCATGAAATACATAACATTTGTCCTATTATTCTTTTTAAGCATCTCTATATTTGGACAAGGAGAAGCTAACAATTGGTATTTTGGGCAAAACGCTGGTATTAATTTTAGTACAACACCTCCTACTCCACTTACAGATGGAAGAATAAATACATTGGAGGGTTGTACCACGATTTCTGATGCTACAGGAAACCTTCTTTTCTATACAGATGGATCTACTATTTATACTAGAAATCATTTGATTATGCAAAATGGTACCGATTTAAGAGGAGATACCTCAAGTACATCTTCTGCTTTAATCGTACCACAACCTAATACTCCGAATATTTATATCGTATTTACAGTTGATGAACCTCATCATGTAAATACGGATAATGACCCAACCAATGATGATGGTGATGGTGTAAATGACGGATTATTATATTCTATAGTAGATATGTCTCTGGATGGAGGAAATGGCGCGGTCGTTTCTGGGCAAAAAAACCTTCCTTTAATTACTTATGACACCTCAAATCCTCAAGAAAGTTTATATAAATGTTCTGAAAAAATCACTGCTGTAAAAAGTGATGATTGCGATTCATTTTGGGTAATTACTCATTTTATAGACACGTATTATGCATTCAGCGTAGATCAAACAGGTGTGAATACGACTCCCGTAACATCACAAGTAGGTGTTACTGTTCCAATTTCAGGATATAGACGAAACGCATTAGGGTATTTAAAAGCCTCTCCAGAAGGTGATAAATTAGCAGTAGTACATTTTGGATTAACTAATGTAACAGGTGGTGATGGACCCGGAAAAGTACTTTTTTATGATTTCGATAATAGTACTGGAACTGTAAGTAATGAAGTTGAGTTATATAACGGAGATGCTCCTTATGGAATCGAATTTTCCCAAAGCGGTCAACGTTTATATGCTACAGTTGGTGAAGGAGATGGTGGATTTGGTAGTGGATTTTTAATGCAGTTCGATCTTACATTACCCAATAATCAAATTGCTGCCAGCGGAACCAGAGTTTTAAATGAAAATGGACAAGACACCTCTAATTTTAGTGCAGGAGCATTACAATTAGGTCCAGATGGAAGAATATACAGAGCTTTATATGATTTTAATGCTGGAATAGGTAATTATCTTGGAGTTATCGAAAATCCCGAAGAAATTGCTACAAATGTTATTTATCGAGATCAAGGTTTACTTGTAAATATAGATGGAAATAGAGGCTCCAGAATAGGGTTACCACCATTTATTCAGTCCATTTTTGCGCAAACTATAGATATTATAAATAGCGGTGACCCGAATAATGTAAACTTAGTACTTTGCGAAGGTGACACTTATAGATTAGAATATCAAGATATACCAACCGCAACCTATACTTGGTTTGTTGATGATGTGCAAATTGCAAATAGTACATTTTTCCTAGATATTACAACCACTGGAAATTATCGATTAGAAGTAGATCTCAATGATGGAAGTTGTCCGCTTATTGGTGTGGCAAATGCTACTTTTTTTGAGGTGCCTACTGTGCAAACCATACCTGCTAATGAAACCATTTGTGATGATGATAATGATGGAATTACGGACTTAGATCTCTCTGTTTATAACACAACTATACTTGGAACACAAGACCCAAATCAATTTCAGATACGTTATTTTAGATCTATTGCAGATGCAGATGCTGACTTGAATGAATTAACATTAAACTTCACTACAGAAACGAATCCGCAAACCATAGCGATAAGAATTGAAAACGTTGGAAATATAAATTGTTACGATACTGCTAGTTTCCTGATAGAAGTTTTTGATACTCCTACAGCTTTTCCAACAAATCCGATAGTCTCATGTGATAATGATGATGATGGAGATGATACGAATGGAATGATTGTTTATGATCTAACAGTAGCAGATACCGATATTTATGGAGGGCAAAACGCTGCAGATTTCACGTTAAGCTACCATACGACTTTAGCGGATGCTCAAAATAATACAAATCCAATAGCAGATCCGGCAAACACTGTTTTATCTAATACAATGACAGCAGTGTATGCTCGCCTAGAAAATAACTTAAATACAAGTTGTTTTGACACATTTGAAATTCCTGTAACCATCAATTTATTGCCTGTGGCCAATAATACTTCTTTATCACAATGTGATGAGTATTTAAACACCAATGATGGTATTACTTTATTCAATCTAAACGAAGCAATTAATCAAATTACTGGTGGTGCTTCTGATCGCACTGTTTCATTTTTTGAGAATATGGTTTCTGCGGATGCAAATGCGCCTTCGATTTTGAACACAGATGTATACCAAAACACTACTCCTAATCAGCAATTATTTGCACGGGTTGTTGATGATATCACTGGATGTTTCAGAATTTCTACCTTAGACTTAGTAGTTAGTACTACCTCTGCAAATGATGCCGTGTTAAGTATTTGTGATGATGATGGTATTGAAGATGGATTCCAAGAATTTGATCTTACTCAGGCTGACGCACAGGTTCTTTCAGGAATTGGAAATCCAAACTTAACCGTAGCCTACTACGAAACTATCGAAAATGCACTTAGCGAAACAAATCCAATCACTATATACAACAATGTCACATCTGGAACACAAGGTCAAGATATCATTTATGCCAGAGTAGAAGATAACTTAAATCAATGTTTTGGGATTAATGAAGTAGCTCTTTTTGTAAATCCTTTACCTGATATTGAAGAAGAAGGAGAAGCGTTCCTATGCGAAGGAACAAGTATTACTATTGATGCAGGATTAGCATCTGGAAATCCAAATGATTTTGATTTCTTGTGGACTCCTAGCGGTGCTACCACAGAAAGTATTAATGTTTCACAAGCAGGAACTTATATGGTAACCGTTATGAATCAACTTACCGGTTGTTCTAAAGATCGTACCATAACTGTAACCGAATCCTCACCAGCTACCATTATCCAACCTATAGAAATCAATGATGCTTCTGATAACAATACAGTAACGATCAATGTTTCTGGATCTGGAGATTATGAATATGCTATTGCTTTTAATGGTAGTAATATCCGAACGTATCAAGATAGTCCTACATTTATTGATGTTCCGCCAGGTTTTCATACCGTTTATGTTAGAGATAAAAATGGTTGTGGTCCTGAGGCCACTCAAGATATTTCAGTTGTCGGATTTCCAAAATATTTTACACCTAATGGCGATGGTTTTCATGAAACTTGGAATGTAGAAGGAATATCTTCTCAGGTTTTAGGGAATTCTATTATTTATATTTTTGACAGAAGTGGGAAATTACTGAAACAATTGGTCCCTTCTGGAAACGGATGGGATGGCACATATGGAGGTGCGCTAATGCCTTCAAGCGAGTATTGGTTCCGTGTAGAATTAGGAGATGGCAGAATCAGAACTGGAAGCTTTTCTTTGATACGATAAACTTTCCCTAAAACTTATCTTCTCTAGCAAAAAACATATGAGTATTCTGTATCTTTATTCAGAAAAGATAGAAGTATTCAATGAAGTTCGAACTTACATCCGATTTTAGCCCAACAGGAGATCAACCACAGGCGATAAAACAACTAGCTGATGCTATTGAAGCAGGAGAAAGATATCAAACACTTTTAGGAGTTACTGGTTCTGGTAAAACGTTTACTGCAGCAAATGTAGTCGCTACAGTGCAAAGACCTACTTTGGTGTTAGCGCATAATAAAACATTGGCAGCTCAGTTATATTCTGAGTTTAAACAATTCTTTCCAGAAAATGCTATTGAGTATTTTGTTTCGTACTATGACTATTATCAACCAGAAGCGTACATTCCTACTACGGGAACTTATATAGAAAAAGATTTATCTATTAATGATGAAATTGAAAAGCTACGTTTAAGTGCTACCTCTTCTCTACTCTCTGGAAGAAGAGATGTACTTGTGGTTGCCTCAGTTTCTTGTCTGTATGGTATTGGAAATCCAGTTGAATTTCAGAAAAATGTAATTTCAATCCAGCAAGGACAGTTTGTATCTCGAACTGCATTACTTCATAAATTAGTACAAAGTTTATATTCCAGAACGGAAGGAGAGTTTTTGCATGGAAATTTTAGGATAAAAGGAGATATAGTAGATATTTATCCTAGCTATGCGGATGATGCATTTAGAGTACATTTCTTTGGTGATGAAATTGAAGAAATTGAAGCTTTTGATGTACAGACTAATGAAATTATTGAAAAATATGATCGCTTAAATATCTACCCTGCGAATATGTTTGTAACTTCTCCTGAGGTATTACATGGTGCTATTGATCAAATAGCTTTAGACCTTGGAAAACAGGTAGAATACTTTAAAGAAATAGGAAAGTTTCTGGAAGCCAAAAGATTAGAAGAACGAACTAATTTTGATCTGGAAATGATAAAGGAATTAGGGTATTGCTCTGGAATTGAAAATTACTCAAGATATTTAGATGGTAGAGATCCTGGAACAAGGCCCTTCTGTTTGCTAGACTATTTCCCTGATGACTATTTAATGATTGTAGATGAAAGTCATGTTACTATTCCTCAAACACATGCAATGTATGGTGGAGATCGATCTAGAAAAGAAAATTTGGTAGAATATGGTTTTAGATTGCCTGCAGCCATGGATAATCGACCATTAAAATTTGAAGAATTCGAAGCACTACAAAATCAAATAATTTATATCAGTGCTACTCCTGCTGATTATGAATTACAGAAAAGTGAAGGAACTTATGTAGAACAAATTATCCGACCAACAGGATTATTAGATCCAATTATAGAAGTACGACCAAGTTTAAATCAAATTGATGATTTGATCGAAGAAATGCATAAACGTATTGAAGTCGATGAACGGATCTTAGTTACTACACTAACCAAAAGAATGGCAGAAGAATTGACAAAGTATCTTACAAGAATAGATATTCGCTGTCGATACATACACAGTGATGTGGATACGTTAGAACGTGTTGAAATCATGCAGGACTTGCGTAAAGGTCTTTTTGATGTGCTGATTGGTGTAAATCTACTTCGTGAGGGATTGGATTTACCAGAAGTATCATTAGTAGCTATTTTAGATGCTGACAAAGAAGGTTTTCTAAGAAATAATAGATCACTAACACAAACTATAGGAAGAGCAGCGAGAAATGTAAATGGATTAGCAATCATGTATGCAGATAAGATTACACAAAGTATGCAAGAAACGATTGATCAGACCAATTATCGTCGTGAAAAGCAGATCGCCTATAACACAAAACATGGTATTACTCCGAAAGCAATAAAAAAATCGTTAGATAATGCTTTAGCTGGTAAAAAAGTAGAACCGTATCAATTTGAAGCAGCGCCATCCTTACAAGCAGCAGAAGAAGAAACTGCCTATTTTACAAAAGAACAATTAGAGACTCGTATCCGAAATGTTCGAAAGGAAATGGAAAAAGCCGCAAAAGAACTAGATTTTATGACAGCTGCAAGACTGAGAGATGAAATTAAAATGTTACAAGAAAAAATACAAAATCAAAAAGTATGATTTTGAAATAGCCAATGATAAATTATTCCTGCATCGCTAAAAAAAGAATACAACGTATAAGAAAACCTTTACTGCTTTTTATACTTTTAATTTCTGTATGCAGTTGTAAAATAGCAGATCTCAGAACAACCAACATTTCTGATGCTTCGGTTCCAAGAGAACCAAAGGCAATCGAATTAATTAATACGGTAATTGAGAATCAAGGTTTAGATGTATTAGAAAGTTCCGAAACCTATTCCTATAAAGCAATTGATCATTGGAAAGGAATATTTTCATGGGGCAATCCATTTCCAGAGAATAAAGAATTAATGGTACTAAAATTCCGTCCCAATTCTTTTGATGGTCAGTTTCATTATCCCCAAAAAAAGAATTATAAAACCTATGGATTGCAATCCATGAATTACTATGAAATTAATCATGAAGGAACTGTAAATTTTAAAAACAATAAAAAAATACAATTTGCATTACCTGCAATTCAATATCTTTTTGAGCTACCTTTAAGATTACGAAATGTTCCCATTCTAAAATATGCCGGTGAACAACTATTTGAAGGTGAAAAATATGATTTGGTGTTTGCCACTTGGAATTCTGTGGAACCTAATAAGAAATATGATCAATATTTGTTATACATTTCCAAAGATGGATATCTAAACTTCGCCAGTTATACCGTAAGAGAATCTAGTGCTATTACTCCTAAAAATATATACGGTTCCATTCGCTATGAAAACCGAATCCAAAATGCAGATGGAATACAGTATCCTTCTACACTATATATTCAGTTAAATGCTTTGAAAGAAAATACCGAATGGATTCGCAAACTGACTATTTCAGATGTACAACTCAATAGTTTTCCTATTAGTGATTTGTATCCCAATGCAACTATTGAATTTATGGGAGACTCAAAAAACTAATATTCAAAAGAAAAAAGAACATCTTCAGTAAAGTTTACTACAGCATCTCCCTTTGTAGTATAATTTATTTCAAACCCTTCATCTTCAATTTTAGAAACCCATTGCTCATAATTTTTTGATTTCACCATCTTTTTATCATTACGTACTACTCTCCAAAAAGGGATTTTAAAATCAGGCTCTAATAAAGTATGGCGTTCAGCAATTTTTTTAATAGCATTTCCAGTTCTCATAGGACAAGCAACATGAGTTCCTTGAATTTTAGCCAAATGTGATGCTAATTCCTTAATTGTAGTAATTTTACCAACAGGAATCTGCTTAACTAATTCCTCTACTTCGGCCACAGAAGGATGTAGCATAGTTCCTTTTCCAAAGTACTTTTCCATCGTAGTAGGAATAGCAACAATTTTAGACTTTTGCATATTCAAATCGTTTATAAAGTTTAGAAGCAATAAAATTTGCTATAATTAATTCAAAAAGACTTAAGGGTAAGGTAATCCATAACATGGACCAATCAGAATACCCCATATTTGCAGCGCCAACCCAAAAAAGTACAAAGAAAAATATCCAAGAGAATAAAGCCGAATACACTACAGAGCGATTCGTATTCCCAAATCGTTGACTGTATAACCAAAATGTAAAAACACACATTGCAGTTAATACCATATCCCAAATTCCCCAAATACCAAAAATCCTCCAATTCATATCGGCAATAGCTTCTGAATAATTCCAATATGATTTTACCCTAGGTATCACAAGAACAAAGTATCGAAATACTTCAGAAATATGAATCCAAATACTAGTCAGTAATACCACAAAAGTGAAAGTCTTTACATCAAATTCTTGTTTATTCATGAGATAAAATGGCTTTAATATTTTTAACTATAATTTCTGGTGCTTTAAAAGATGGAACCGAACGATACACTGCAATTGATTTTTCTACTTTATCAATTTTTTCAATCAGATCAATACTTCGTTTACTCAGATCAGCAAATCGCAGTCGATTAGGTTCGATAATATTTTGATCTACTAAAAAATCAATTTTCTTAACACATCTGCATGGGTTGTTTGTATTGACCAAACCACACTTCTTATCCAGAAAATTTCTAATTTTCACTCTGGAACGTGATAATTTCTTTCTAAAGTTTTCTGGAGAGATTTCTACAATAGCAGCTCCTTCTTTACTATTAAATTCTAGAATTTCTGAAAGTATATATACGATTCTATCTATAGGTTTTAAACAAAGCAATAAACCTTGTGTACAACTCACTTTGACCTCTTCCTCCAATAATTTCAACTCTCCATCATTAGAAGCATACGATACACGATTCGAATGCCCAGAATCAATCAACACCTCATAATCGGAAAAAGGCATTGGAAACTCTTTGCCTTTCTTTTGTTTTTGGGTTAACAAATAATTTGTTGCAATGCGATATACCCAAGTAGAAAATTTACTCTTATAGTTAAAGGTGCTTAAATGTGTAATTACTTTCACCAAAATCTCCTGAGTAGCATCTTTTGCGTCTTCAGGAAACAATAACATCTTCAAAGAAAGGTTGTAGATATAATCCTTAATTTCTAACACCACTTTTTCTAAAGATTGTTGATCTCCAGTATTTGCTTTACGCACTAATATTTCTAAAGTATCTTGCTTCATTCTATTATATTAGACAAAATAACTTGAACAAGTGTGACATACAATAGAAAAAATATCCATATTGATATTAATTTCTATAAAAAATCAGTAACGATTACACTTCTGATCACGATTCTTCATACTTCAAAAAGTGCAATTCTTAGTCCTTTTTTTGTAGCATCAAAACACTAATGATGAAGCATCTTTGTGATATAATAATTCACAACAATTGTGAAACAACTTATATCAATAATCATTAAAATCAAGAACTATGAAATTTGTAACCAAAAGAATACACGCTTTCTTAGACTATCCTGTTGCTATTGCATTAATGGCACTTCCATTTTTATTAAACCTTGGTCAATCTAATCCTTTAGCATTATGGCTTTCTGTTGCTACAGGTGTTGCTGCCTTATTACTTACTATACTAACTGATCACCATTTGGGGGTTGTACGTGTCATACCATACAAAGGTCATTTATTAGTAGACTTCTTAGTAGCTATTGTATTTGTTATAGCTCCTTTTATTTTCTCTTTTGAAGGAATTGATGCCTACTATTATTGGATTAATGGAGCGGCAGTACTTACTGTAGTAAGTTTACATAAATCTGAATTAGCAGTTTAATCTGCATTAAGAATAAATACTGTTCATCATTGTGGAGATAAATTATGGTTTGATACTATAATTTGTCTCCACTTTTTATATAAATTAGAATCGTACTTTTGGAAAAGTAGATAAATTTATAATGACCACTACTCCATTTCATTTTAAACAGGCAAATCGTTTTATACCTCATATTCTATTAGTTGGGATAGGAATTGGTACTGCTAATTATATTATAAATGGCACACTCAATTGGGTACAATGGTGTATCCAATCCTTATCCACAAGTCTTATCATTGGTTATACTCTTGTAGTTATTGGATTGAATATATCTTGGTTTACAGCTATTTTTAAATCAAAATTAAAGGTCTATCTTTTCATTGCTCTTACATTTTTTGGTATTGGAGTATTTGCAACCGAAGTAGAGCATTTTATCAGATCTTTAATTTTCCAAACACAACAATTTGTCCCTTTTTCTTCTGGCAACATGTATTTTTTTAATGGAATTATTTCCTTGATTTTAGGATTTAGTTTTTTTCAAAATCAAATTCTTAAAACAAAAAACATCAAATTTAATCCTCCTGAAGAAGCTGAAACAGCTAAGCCAATAAACGATACTGCATCTATTACCAGTATTCCAGTGAAGCAAGGAGAAAACATTTTTCTAATTCCGATTGATGATATTGTTTGCTTTGAAGCTTTTGATAATTATTCATTTGCATATACTCATAAAGCAGAAAAGAAATTATGTGATTATTCCTTATTATTTTTAGAAAAACGATTGAATTCAAATTTTTCCAGGATACATCGAAAATATATTATAAACAAACAATACATCAAAAAAATAACACCTCATCTAAATGGACGTTACATTATTGATTTTACTACAAATCAAGAAACTATAACGAGTAGTAAAAGCTATGCTCCTACCATTCGAAAACTTATAAAAATTGAATGATTTTACTTCCATAAAGCAATTTTATCTAATTAGTGTTTGAGAGAGTAAATCCATTCACTCTTTTTTTTATATCACTTACCAATAATTCAGACCACCCACCCTTTTTTACTTTCGTAAACTTCTTTATTTCAATTACTTGTATTTCAAATCATTTAAAACAAATACATAATTGATATGGAAGTCGCTCATAAACTAAACATCTTACTACACATCATTACAGGTTCGCTAGCACTCATACTTGGAGTAATCGCTTTAATCACGATCAAAGGTGGTAAAACACATAACAAAACCGGTCGATACTTTTTAAAACTTATATTGATAGTTATCATAACGGGTTTGATGGGTGTATTCGTTTTTGGAAGAAATACCTTCTTATTAGTTATTACTGTATTAAGTGGATATGTATCTTTTTCTGGATATAGAATCTTGCTTCATAAATCAAATACACCAAAGAAAATAGATATTCTAGCAGCGATTATCAGTCTCTTAGTGTTAGCATATTTTCTATATTATTTCAAATCCATCGGAATGATTTGGTCTCCGATTGTTATTTATAGTACTGTTGGTGCCTTATTGTTTGTAATTACTTATGATTTTTTAAGATACTTAATCCCTACCAAAAAATATAAAAAACATCGAATTTGGATATATGAACACATTTACAAGATGATTAGTGCTTTTTCTGCGTTACTATCGGCTTTTTCGGGAACTGTATTTGAAAAATATCAGCCTCATAGTCAATACATCCCATCTGCTCTTAGCATCCTTTTAGTAATTGTTTTTATGATCTACGTATATAAAAATGGATTGCGAAAATTTCCCAAACAATAAAACCCCTTGATTGATGAAGTATCTAGACTCTTATTCATTTAATTAAAGTATATTGTAAGAGATGTAGCAGTATATCTAAACATACTGCCTATAATAAAGCAACAAAGTAAATAGAAGCTTACAGACAATATGCTTAAAAAAATTCTGAAAATCGCTACCGTTTTTATCATATTAGTAGGAACTGTAGTTGGTATTTACGTTCATAAGATTGCTCCATATGCTATTATCAAACCACTAAGAGTCAATGAAAACCTAACACCAATTGATTTAGGACTGGAAAGTGACGTCATTGAGATTAATGGAGCAGATACTACAAAACTAAAAGGATACTGGATAAAAAGTAAACTCGACACTCTAAAAGGAGCTGTCATTTTCGTTCATGGAATTGGCAGTTGTAAAGAACATGGATTAGGAGTTTCAAAATTACTTTCAGAACAAGGAATTGCCTCTATAGTTTTTGATGGAAGAGCGCATGGCGAAAGTACTGGTGAATTTACTACTTATGGATTTCACGAAAAAAAGGATATCTCCAAAATTGTAGATTGGATCAAAGCAAAAAATAATAATATCAAAATTGGTATTTGGGGAAACTCTCTTGGTGGTGCCATTGCGCTACAAGCATTAGAGTTCGATCCTCGTATTGAATTTGGTGTTATCGAAAGTACATTCACAGAAATGGATCAAATCGTATATGATTACTCCAAAAAAATGATGAAAGGAATCATTATCAAACCAATTTCTGATTATGCACTGAAAAGAGCTGGAGAAATTGCCAATTTTGATCCTAATCAAGTAAAACCTATAAACTCCGTTACAAAAATTGAACAACCCATTTTGATTGCTCACGGAGATGCTGATCTAAATATATCTGTTACTTACGGAAAACAATTATTTGATAACCTGAAGTCTACAGATAAGGAATTGATCGTCGTAAAAGATGGTGGACATTTAGATCTTGCAGAAAAAGGAGGACCTGAATATACAGCAAAATTGATGAAATTTATTCATCAGCGTTTGGAGTAAAGTGAATCATGAATGCAAAACAACAAAAACTAGAATTCGATAAAACGCAGTGTAATTTCTAAAAAAATTAAAAGGAATAATGAGTACTAAAACAAGGATACACATCTTAGATGTATTACGAGGCTTTGCCATCGTTTCTATTATGCTTTTACATTCTATTGAACATTTTGATATCTATTACTTTCCTGAACAGCTACCAGCTTGGATGAAATCTCTAGATAGTGCCATATGGGAAACCATGTTCTTTTTATTTAGTGGAAAATCGTATTCTATTTTTGCACTATTGTTCGGTGTTACCTATGCGATTCAGTTATCACGACAACAAGAAAAAGGAAAATCCTTTGCAGGAAGATTTGCTTGGCGAATGTTATTATTATTCGGATTTGGAATCTTAAATTCCGCTTTCTTCCAAGGAGATGTATTGACTATATATGCTGTATTAGGTGTGCTATTAATTCCTTTGTCTAAGTTTAAAGACAGTATCATTTTAGTAATAGCAATAATTCTTTTGTTATTGCCTTATGAGTGGTCCAATCTTATTTATGCCTTGCAACATCCAGATGAGAAAATAAATGATCCTATCTCTTGGAGTTATTTTGGTAAAATGTTAGCGTATGTGGGAGAACCTTCATTATGGGATACCATTATTGGAAACCTTACCAATGGTAAAATCGGAGTATTACGTTGGAATTGGGAAAATGGTCGATTTTTTACCATTATAGCACTATTTTTATTAGGATATCTATTAGGAAAACATCAAAAGTTTCATGAAACTGATATGAACATACAATTCTGGACCAAGGTTTTAAAGATTTCTAGTATCGCTTTCATTCCATTATATATCCTAAAACGAAACATGGATTATTTTATCGAAAGTGATATTATAAAACGTTCAGCATTAACCATAGAAACGAGTATTACTAATTTTTCATTCATGCTAGTACTGGTATCTGGAATTACCTTACTTTTTTATAAAACAAAAGCTAGAAACGCATTCATGTATTTTTCTAGGTTTGGGCGGATGAGTATGTCTAATTATATCATACAATCGATCATTGGTGGTGCTATATTTTATGGATGGGGATTAGGATTGTATAAATATACGGGCGCTACCTATGGTTTATTAATTGGTTTAGCAATGACAATTGTAACGGGTATATTCTGTAAATGGTGGGCAAAACGTTATAAACAAGGGCCATTTGAAACCTTATGGCATAAAGCTACATGGATATAAACACGATGTCTAATAATGTTCTATGGTGATAAAACTGGATTCTAAATATGAATCGATAGAATTTTATAGTAAATTTCCATCACAAAATAAAAAACAACCGTTGAATTAAACGTTTATTATACGTTTGTATTCGGTTATAATAATAAATATATATACTAGTACATATACAACTACGTTAGGCACAATTAGGAAGAATGAAATGGCTTAAAAACATAGAGGACTTTACCGAGCATATTTTTAGCAATAAAGAAAGAGCGGCTAAACGGCACTTAAATAATGTGAATGCTGAAAAACCTCGTGAAGTATTTGAACAAACTTGCCAATTAATAGCTAATGAATTGAATATCATTGGATTTACCTATTATCCTAGCCAACATAAATTGAAACTTGAAAGCAAGGATAAAAAACACAACTTGTTTATAAAGTTTTCATCAAATCGAGATAATGTTGCTGGACAATATGTAGAACTATCAGCCGTATTTTACATTGAATCTAAAGACTTAAAAAAATATTCCAAAAATCATCCTCTTTTGAATTATTGGAATGAAACAATGATTGGTCGGGATATAGGTGCATTAGTAAAAGGTGGAGAAGGAAATATTATTTGGAATCTCGCCGATAAAAAACAATTTGAAAATGCAACTTTAATAATTCCTAAAACGATAAAAGAAAGCTTGATTGGTGTTTTTGGAGACTTACAAGATTCTGAAACAATCTCGAAGGAAATTGAAATGGATAATTTTGAATTAAGTAATCCAATAACTACTGTTCAATACCTATTAATGATTGACAAACAAAATGTTGCTGAGAAATACCTCTCTACATTTTTGACTCGTAAGCCAGAGAAAATTTTAGAAGATTATAAGAAAGCTATGGAGCAATTTAAGAATGAAGGAACTCCTGCTGAATTTATTCACGGTATGGGCTATGGCTTTGAAGTTGCTCTTCTTGAAACTGAATATAAATTAAAAATAAAAGTGCCTAACAATATATAACAAATCATAGCCGCCTATCGGCAGGCTACGCTTGTTATATTAAACGTTGCGAAACATTTTGAGCAAATCAATAACAATTAATTAATATGAACAAAAAATGGTTGTTATAGAAAATAAATAATCGGAATTATCAAGAAAATCCAGGCTTTAAAATAGGCGATGAACTTATTTTTTATGTATTCATTGTAGYTAATTACCCTCAAATATTGATTTTGCCATTTTCTTAGCTATTTCAACTGTTGATGGAGCAGAAAATGGTTTTTTAAATTCTTTAATCCAATAGATTATATGGTTTGGTTTTTCATTAGTGATAAAATGAGAAGATGCAGGTAATACACATAGGTTTGCCATTGGCAATGCTTCGAATATTTCCATTGTGTGTTTCATTCGAATAGCATCTCTGTCTCCTACCATAAGTAAGACAGGAACATTAATTTTTCGAATACTATCCATTGATATTTCCTTCTGATGTGCCATTAAAGCTACCTGTTTTCTCATCTTGGGATCGGGTACCTGATCGTATTTTTTCACAAAAGCTTGCAGTTCTGGTTTTAATCCAGAGAATCTAGCATTAGCGCCGGATAAAACCATTCGATTCAATTTATGTGTGAACTTATATCCTATAATCAACCCCAAAATACCACCATCACTATGCCCCCAAATGCTATACTTTTCGTGTTTTAATTTTTTCATTAGAGTAATTACATCATCAACCATATCAAAGTAATCTAAATCGCCTTCAGGACAGCTACTACGGCCGTGACATCTAGCATCTACAGCAATAACTTGATGATGTTTTATCAATTTTGGAATCATGCTATATCTTCCTGCAGCAGAGCCTCCATTACCATGAAGAATTAATAAGGGTTCTCCTTCTCCAAATACTTCATAATTCATCTTTCCCCAATCCATTTTTAAAAAAGAACGTTCTCCTTTTATGCCATTTTCTAATGTCACTTCTGTTTGAGCTCCTGCAATGGTATATACGAAACTTATAACTAATAATAGTAGTACTTGATTTTTCATTCTAAAACTTTAAATTTATACAAACCTACAAGTACCTTTATTTAAATAATTGTAAAAATTAGACAAAATGATACTTATTGAAGAAGTTCCTGTCTTTCCGACTGTAGCGAAATATGTTGATAGATATCAGTTATTTATTACTAAAGAGCCTATATTTTTCAAAACTATACCGAATGGTAAAATCGAATGTTACTTTGTTAAACAAGGTGAATTTAGTAGGTGGGATTTTGAAACAGAGTCTTTTATTTTAAGTGATACATCAGGAATTTTACCCGCTACAAATAAAGCTACATTTTATCATATTCCTGGTAATACTATTTGTTTGAATATAAAGTTCAAGTTAACCATTATTAGTGTATCATTATTCAAAGAGTTGTTGACAAATTGGCAAGGTTTTAAACTTACAGAACTAATTCCTACAGTTGAACAAAAAAACATTCTTTCTGATATAACGGGAGAAAATCCTATTATACCAGTTCATCAGCTTGACATAATTATTGAAAATTGTCTGGATCGATACCATGTTGATTTAAAAATAGATAAAGTTATTCAGCTAATAAAAGGTCAAATAACCGATCAACTAAGAGTTGTTGATCTAGCTGACAAAATGAATATGTCTCCGAAATCTATGGAGCGTTGGATTAAAAAACAGTTCAATTTATCTCCTAAAGAATTATTGCAGGTCATGCGTTTTGAACATGTTTCTTATGAATTAAAAAATCAACCAAATAGTAAACTTGTAGATTCTATAACATATGGTTATTATGACCAATCACATTTTATAAAGGAATGTCGCAAAATTACTGGATATTCCCCAAAAATTTTCTTTTCCAAAATGGAACTTCCAACAAATGATATCATAATTGAATAATCCTATCCATCAAGACTGAAATTAGATGGGTAAAACATTTCGCAACAAGGTGTATAATTCATTGCTAGTACTCGCCTACCTACGAAAATCCTTGAGGATTTTTTATATAGTTTGTATTTGCTAAATTAGTTACTCAAACACGCAACTAGATTATACAAGAGACGTTGTGGTTAATTACAAAATGAATAAAATATTAATTTTAATAATATTCTCACTTCTTGGATATAATAACATATCTGCCTGCTCCTGTAAGAAAGAAAAGACAGTAAAAGGCGCTTTTGAATATCATGAATCTATTGTGCACGGAAAAGTTTTGAATAAAACTCTGGTTACTGTTGGGAGTACCATGAAAAAAGAAAAACTGGATTCACTAAAAGAAGTTTACAAGGAAGATAATAATAAATTAAAGAGTCTTTCCTATAAATCAATCCTAAAGGTGGAAGTAGAAGTTATAAGAGAATTTAAAGGTAAGTCAGAATCAAATATTGTAACAATTTTCACTCATAAATATGGATCTGCTTGTGGTTACACGAGATTTGAAGTAGGAAAAGAGTATCTAATTTATGGATCATCTAAAAGCTATTTGTATTTCCAGTTTCAAAGAAAAGGGAAGTATATAAATTACGAACTTGAAAATACTTTTTGGACTTCACACTGTTATAGAACCAAGAAATATCTAAAATCCGAAGCTCAAGAATTGAACAAGTTAATGGACTAAAAAAATATCTATAACATTATATAACAAAACATAGCTACCCTTTTGGTCAACAACGTTTGTTATATTTACTGTTATAACTCATAAATAACAATCCAGTATTAATATACGACGATTCGGAAGAAAGACATAATTAGACTCAGTAAGTTATTGGAATTTGCAACCGTCAAATTATAAAAACAAATTATGAAACCAAAAACTCTGTGTCTAGTTGGATTATTTTTTTTCGTTACTAGTTACGTATTTTTTTCTCAAGGTTCCTTGAGTGAACAAAAACATATAGATCTAGCTCACTGGTTTAATTTGATTGGAGCTGTACTATTAATCAATTTTAATAACGTATTTCCAAAGAATAGATTAAATTCCATCGCATCGGTTTTGACAGCAATAGGGGTTATTGCACACATTGGACTTTGTACAATTGATTTCATTATGTGGAGCTTCGGAAATGATAATGTTGGGAGGAATGAATTAAGTGAACAAATTAACAATACACCACTAATTCTATATCCATTTGTGATTGCTGGACCATCTTTCCTTTTTGTTGGACTAGCAGCACACGCTTTGAATTTTATCAAAATTAATCCTATTGGTTCTCTTATGGTAATAATTGGTGGGCCATTTATTGGGCTCTCCTATTTTATTTGGAATAATGGAATTTTAATGTTAGCAAGCTGTATTATTTTCTCATCTGGATTAGGGATAATTCTATTCAGAAATGAAATACAAAAATCTAAAAAATAACGAGTTACAACAAAATACATGATGTTATAACAGCTAACTAATCCATTAATAGGTTATTGTATATTTATGAAGGCGCAATGTTTGCAGAATAGAAAAGTTAGAAATCAATGCGCAAGAAAAACCAAAAAGCAAGGTAACATTTTGCCCTGCTACGATACATATATTAAACGTTATCCAATATTAGATAAAAAATTGAACATTACACTTCGAAATATAAAATGGACTAAGAAAAGTGGAATTCTGATTATCGGAATTTGTTTAAGTGCAATGTTTTTAAAATATTTGGTTCAACCTTACCGAGGAACTTGGATTTACCAGTATGGTAGTATGATTTCATTACTTGTTTTCTATGGAGGAATTTTATGGTCGTTCATTAACACAATACTTTTAATTTCAAAACATAAAACTAATTTGAAAGATAATCTCATTTGGATTTTTTTAAGTGCAATTCCTTTTTTGTACATCGGAATAATGATGATAATCGCAATGAGTAAAACCTATTAAATAATGTTCTGGAAAAAAAAGAAGAACAAAACAGCTGAATTTAAATGCCCTGAATGTGGACAAGTCCATTCGGAATGGCCTGCTTTGACTTTTAAATCACCAGCGAATTATGATTTTTTATCTGATAAAGAAAAAACTGAACTTGGAAAATTAGATTCTGACTTTTGCGAAATTCATTACGAAGACCAAATTGACCGATTTATAAGGGTAACACTGACTCAAAAAGTGAATGATACTTGTGAAAACTTGGATTACGGACTTTGGGTTTCGTTAAGCCAGAAAAGCTATTCAGATTATAAAGCAAATTTCGACAATGAAAATCACGAAACTGGATACTTTGGTTGGCTATGTAGTAATATTCCAGAATATGGAAACACTATGTCAATTCCTCGTGATGTAATGACCAAAACAGGAAACAGTAGACCTGAAATTTTTCCTCATCAGGATTTTGACCATCAATTCGTTAAAGATTACTACGATGGAATCACAAAATCAGAAGCGGGAAAAAGAATAAATGAAATGATAAAAAACCTTGGGTAACACGGTGTATAAAACATAGCTCATAAGTACTGAACCGAAAGGTTTGTGTATATTTAGAAAGTCTACCAAATTTTTAATTTGGCTTTTAAAAAATGATAAATTAAAAACAAAATATAAAAATTCGGCTCTGTGTTAATCCGAAAAGTTAGTATCTTTTTGTAAGCTACGTTCCATACACAAACCGTTGTGGTTACCTACAATTAAAGTAAAAAAGTTATTTGGACGAATAAAAAATGAAAGTGTTTCAAAAAGAGGAAAGAAAAGAAAAGCTAATAGAACTTGGAATTCCAGAAAAATTTATAATCAATCTAGAGACAAAAGATCGAATTTGGGGATTTGAAGAACCATATAATTCTTATGATATTCTAGCAGATGTTCACCAAGATTATAAAATTCTAAAAAGATATAATATAGTTCCAATTTATGAAATTGGTGCTGGTGATGCTGGATACTATATATATGCTTTTAATGATGAAGAAAAAAGAATAATATGGTTTGATTTAGAGATGGATGAAGAAAATAAAGATTACGGCGAAAACTTTCAGCTATTATTATTTGAAAAAATGATTGATTATTATGAAGATCAAGAGATTGAAGACGATTTTAATATTAACTCTTTTTGCACTTACGGTGATTTAATTTGCTTTAATTATTCAACAGAGGTGTACGAAAAAATGAAAAAAATTGATCCAAGTATTAGAAAATCGTATGCTGAATTTGAAAAATGGAAGAAAAAGTTAACATTAGAATTAGAAATACAGTAGGTAACACTATATATCATGTCATAGAAGCAAAGTGATCAATCAATTGGTTTGTGTATATTTATGAAAGTGCAATGTTTGCAGAACGGAATCCCGATACTTCGGGAAGCAACCACTGCGCATCCTCCTGAGGCGGACAGGAAAATATCGAAAAACAGGGTAGCATTTTGCCCTGTTAGGACACATACACTAAACGTTAGCATTGATTACGGCAAACTATAACATATATAAAATACTCATCTCATTTTATAAACTATAATAATGAAACAATCAATATACATATTTGCATCTTTACTCTTCTTTTTAATATCCTGCAAAGAAAATAAAAAAGGTACGAGCGAGGAAAAAAAAGAGCAATCCGAATTATATAAAGATATTGATGAGTATATTCATACAGTTCAGAAAAGGTACAGTATTCCAGGAATTGCCTGTGCAATAATTAAAGACGGGCAAGTTGTTTTTCAAAATAATTATGGATATGCTAATCTTGAGCATCAAGTTCCAGTAAGTGACAATTCTATATTTAGGTTATATTCTTTAACAAAACCTATTGTTTCGGTAGGAGTTTTTAGCCTTATCGAAGAAGGAAAACTGAATCTTGAAGATAAAGTATCTGAGTATTTATCAGATGTTCCTGATGATTGGAAAGGAATTCAAATACGACACTTGTTGAGTTGCTCTTCTGGTTTACCAGATATGGTTCAACCTTATAATGAAATCAAAGATTTGAATGAGGAAGAAATAAAAAAAAGGTGTTTTTCTCTACCTTTAAATTTTAAAGCAGGAGAACGGTTTGAGTATAGTCAAACTAACTTTTGGATATTACAAAAAATAGTAGAAAAAGTGAGTAAAATGTCTATTTCTGATTTTATTATTAAAAGACAATTTGCCTATAATACAGGAAGTGTCATTTTTTCATCAGATGCTCGTGACATTATTAAAAATCGAGCAACATCGTATTTTCCGTTTAGTAAAGGAACAATGACTATTGAGCATCCATATTATTTAGGTGATTATTCATATAGTATGAATGGTTTAAACGTAACACTTCAAGATTTAATAGAATGGGATAAACGGTTTAATAGTCAAAAGCTAATAAAGAAAAAGACGATAGATTTAATGTGGAAATCTTATCCTTTTTCTAATTCTGATGACCTCTTTGCTTATGGTTGGGGTAAGTTCTCAAGTAGCAATTATTTATCCTATGGATTTACAGGAACAGGATGTACACTTTACCGTAATTTTCCTGAAAAGAATTTGAGCATCATATTTTTGGCAAATGGTTTTTCTATTTGGCATAATATGGACTATCTATCCAATAATCTTGCAAATATAATCGACAGAAATATTGTTGACAATGATGCCCTATTTTCAGAAAAACTATTAAGTTCTTTTTCAAAGGGAGGTGTCAAACTTTTTAAAGAAACATATTTCAAAATGAAAACGGACGAAAAATATAAGGGTATTGATTATGCAAATCACTTAATTAATATTGGTTTTATTTTTTTAGATACAGAAAAAGTAACTGAATCAATTGATGTTTTTAAATTTTACACAGAGGAATTCTCTGACTCTTGGTATGCCTATAATTGTCTTGGATTAGCTTTGGAGCAAAACAATCAGGACAAAAAAGCCTTAATCAATTATCAGAAAGCATTGGAACTTAATACAGAAAATCAAAATGAATACAATTCAACCCTAATAGAACGAATTGAACGATTAAAAAACTAATGCTAACAAAGTATATAAAAAAATAGAAACAGACTGTTAAATGAATTCAATTTCCTACTTAAAAAAAAAATTAAATCGGAATAAAATACAGTAGCAAACTCACTACTTTTCATATACAATACTGTTAACCACAATTAAAATCTGTGATAATAAATAATCAAAATATTGAAAAACTCCAGAAGAAAGGTCTAGAACTAATCTTTCTTGAAAAGGAAATCAGATTCATAAAGAAGAAAAATACAAAGGGGAATTATATTCCTGAATGGAGAAATGATAAAAATGCACAGATTGAATGCCCTGCCATAGATTTAACTATTAAAGATAATAAGTTTGTTGCTATTCATTGGGATTGGGCCCCGGGTCCTGGTCCTGGAGATTTTCATTTAATTTTTGATAATGAGTGTGACGCAATAAATTTTATAGATAACTATTATTACGGCAATAACGAATACTTTGAAGCTAGAAAATCTCATGAATATTTAAGTCGAGATACTTATAATATAAACGAAATTGAACAAATAATTAAACAGTTGCTGCTAAAACTTTCACATGAATTTGGTAGTAATGAAATTTCATTTGGCGAACGAGGTTCATATCATAAAATACCCATGGATGAGTGGAGATTAAATAAACATTATGAAGAAAATCATAAGGTAAATGCTACCATTGGGCTTCTACCGTTTGAAGTAACTAAATTGAGAAGGAAATTAAATGAAAATGAAGAATTTAACTATGAAGACGTTAATAACATATCAAACCTATTATTTGAATTAAGTATAAAACTAAAAGAAAAAACAGTGGTTAACAACACCTGTAAATAATACGGATTTGAGGCTTAAATACAAAGGAATTGTATATTCATAAAATCACTAAATCTTTTGATTTAGTCTTTAAAAACAAAAAAGTAAAAATAAAAGCTTATGGCTCGTACCAAAACGAGAAATCACTCCTTCTTTACTCCGTACTATTCATAGCTAAACGTTAGCTACCATTTAAACCTAAAATATGCTAATCATTCAGCGATTTGTGTTAGTGAGTTATAAAATGTCAGCATAATTTTGCAATAAAACAAAATGGGCGAACCTATAATACATTCAAAATCAATTACAGAAATTCGAGTGGTATTTGGCTTGGATAAACCGACACATCCATTGATTACGATACTGGATACGGAAAAACTCGCTTATGGAGAAGAAACCGTTGGAAAAAGATTCTCATCCGATTTGTACTGTATCGCATTGAAAGATTCTAATTGCGGAATAGATTACGGACGAAATTCTTATGACTTTGATAATGGTGTTTTAATTTTCACCGCCCCAAAACAAGTGATAACTGTTAAGAAACCGCAAGCACTAAACGAAGTAAAAGGTTGGATGCTTTATTTTCATCCTGACTTGATTAGAAATACAGCACTCGGTTCAAAAATTGATTCTTACAATTTCTTCAACTATGAAGTAAATGAAGCTCTACATCTTTCCGAAAATGAACAAAGCACACTAAATCTAATTGTACAKCTCATTCAAAACGAAATCAAAGAGCGCATTGACAATCACAGTCAAGAAGTCTTAGTATCTAATATTGAGTTATTACTCAATTACAGTAAACGCTTTTATGAGAGACAATTCAATACTCGTTCTGCAAGTAACATTGACATCGTTTCCAAAGTAGAAAGATTACTCAAAGAGTATTATTCTGATAATCAACTCATAGAAAAAGGACAGCCAACTATTCAATATTTGGCAGACCATTGTTATTTATCTCCAAGTTATTTGAGCGACCTTCTGACTAAAGAAACGGGACGTTCAACCAAAGACCACATAAATGACTTTTTAGTTGAGAAAGCCAAACAACTATTACTTGGCTCAACCGATTCAATTAGTGGAATAGCTTACACACTCGGATTCAATTATCCTCATTATTTTGGTAGGTTATTCAAACAAAAAACAGGAAAAACACCACAAGAATACAGACAACTGAACTAAACTAATAGCTTTCTTTTTTCTGCGATTTGTGTTTAACCTTCCCTTTTTAGTGTTAATATGCCCATTTTAACAATCGGATATTTGTTTCATCGAATCATTAAAAATTAAAAAAGATGAAACATAAAATTTTAGTAACAGGAGCAAGTGGAGCTTTCGGTAGTTTAACTTGTATTCAATTAGCCGAAAACGGTCATCAAGTGGTAGGAACAATGCGTTCTATTTCAGGTAAAAATGAAGTCATCGCCAATGAATTGAAATCCAAAGGTGTAGCATTAGTTGAAATGGATGTAACTAATGAAGAAAGTGTAAATGCAGGAGTAAAATCAGCCATTGAACAAATGGATGGTTTAGACACTGTCTTTAACAATGCAGGAATAGGAGCAAATGGAATCCTTGAATGTTTTACTGCCGATGACATTCAAAAAATGTTTGATGTCAATTTGTTTGGTGTTCAGCGTCTTATGAGAGCAGTTTTACCACATTTACGAGAACAAGGAAAGGGAACCATCATTCATACATCAAGCTGTATTGGTAGAGTAACGACACCATTTTTGGCGTCATATTCGGCTTCAAAATACGCTTTGGAATCATTGGCAGAAGGTTACCGAACAGAACTTTCAGGATTTGGAATTGAATCTTGCATTGTAGAACCAGGCGGATTTCCTACTGGATTTATGAGCGGAATGATAACACCAAGCGATACACAAAGACTTTCTCAATATGGAGAAATGGCAAGCCTTCCAGAGACTTCGCTTAATGGTTATGTGGCATATGTTGAATCTATTCCTGAACAAAGACCCGAAAGAGTTGCAGAAGCAGTTGTAGAATTGGTAAAGAGACCTTTTGGCGAGAAGCCTTTTAGAACTGTAGTTGATTTTTCAGGATTAAAACAACCCATAGAGGACTACAACAAGGTCTTGAATGAAACCACAAAAGCAATCTATATAGCAAATGGAGTAGACAATCTATTAGCTCTTAACAAATAATAATATAAACACTTATAAATATTAAAGTCATGAAAAACCTTAAGTACTATGTATTTATCGTAAGCCTGACGCTTTGGGGAGGCCTATATCAAAGTGTCGCTCAGGTAGAAACAGAAACGACAGATGCGCTAAAAGAAGGTCCTCAGGTAATAATCATAACAGGTACAGCCTCTGGTTTTGGAAAGGCCACAGCGAAGAAATTGGTAGCTAAAGGCCATATTGTTTACGGTGGTGACCTCAACGTTAAAGGCAACGCCTATTTAAATAAGATTGGTGGGTATCCCCTTGAAATGGATGTGACAAATGATGAACAGGTCCGTGCTGGTATCGAACGCATCATTTCTGAACAGGGACGCATCGATGTACTGATAAATAACGCTGGCTATGGTGAATTTGCGACCATTGAAAACATTAGCATCGAAGACCTTAAACATCAGTTTGACGTAAATGTATTTGGTTATGCTCGATTGCAACAGGCTGTTCTACCACATATGCGTAAGCAGCGTTCTGGTAGGGTAATCATAGTCTCTTCGGTGATAAGCAAATTCTCGTTACCTATGCTCGGTTGGTACTCATCCACCAAGCATGCTGTAGAAGGTATGGCAGATGCATTACGTCAGGAAGTAGCACAATTCAATATAGATGTGATAAAGATACAACCAGGAGCGGCCAATACTGGATTTGGCGCAACTGCCTTTGCTCGGCTTGAACAATCCAATGTGCCAGAGGATTATAGGGCTTTGATAGATGCTAGTGTAAAGTCTTTAGAAAATAATTTCGCTTCAGCGCCAGGAGCTGAGGACACAGCTGAAACAATCGTAAAAGTTGTTGAATTGGAGAATCCAAAGATTACATACATCACTGCAAATGCTGAGGGAATAGTGCGTTTAAGGAAGGAGATGTCCGAAGAAGATTTTTATAAAATGTTCTCTGGACAAGAGTAACATATAATGATTCAAGTCAAAATTATTATGAAATTATTGAAGATATTGCCTTTGATGATAGCACTACTGGCATTCTCATGTAAGCCTATTTCATCAGAGCAAAATAGTCAGGAATCAAAAAATCAAGACAAGTATTACACGTTTCAAGTATTGTATCCGCTGCCAACCAATTCCATTCAATTTGAAAAGGATTATTTAAAACATCTTAACTTCTTAGACTCCTTAATGGGTTATTCGCATCAGGATAAACCGTATTACATTACTAAAATGGATAAAGAAGTATTTGGTATTCCTTCAACATTTTACCAGATGTTCACAATGACGTTCGAAACACGAGAGAAACTTGAGGAAACCATTAATTCAAAGGAAATGGAAGAAGCAGGAAAAGATGCAATGCGCATATCTTCTGGAGGAGCTCCAGTAGTTTTGATCGGAAAAAAAGAATAACTAATTTTTAGTTTTTAGCACACAAATAAAGAACAAAATGAAAAAAACAATATTAATTACTGGAGCAAGTAGCGGAATTGGAAAATCAACTGCTCTACATTTTCAAAAACAAGGATGGAATGTAATTGCTACAATGCGTTCACCAGAAAAAGAAACAGAATTAAACAGGTTAGAAAACGTACAACTTGAAAAATTAGATGTACTTGATTTAGAATCCATTGAAAAAGCCTTCAAAAACGGAATTACAAAATTTGGAAAAATTGATGCGTTAATAAATAATGCAGGATATGGAGCTTACGGTCCATTAGAAACGTTCCCAAGAGAAAATATTATTAGACAATTCAATACGAACGTGATTGGTTTAATGGATGTAACTAAAGCAATTATCCCTCATTTTAGAGAAAATAAAAGCGGAGCGATTGTAAACATTTCTTCAATTGGCGGACAAATGACTTTTGCTTTAGGTTCGCTTTATCACGGAACCAAGTTTGCTGTAGAAGGAATTTCAGAATCTTTGCATTATGAAATGAAAGAAATCGGAGTAAAGGTCAAAATTGTAGAACCCGGATTTATTGCAACCGACTTTGGTGGACGTTCTTTCGACTTTCAGACAGGTAATATTGAAGACTATCAGCCTATCATAAACGCTTTAATGAAGCAATGGCAGAATCCGAATAATACGGTTTCACCACCAAGTTTGGTTGCTGAAGTAATTTACAAAGCCGTAACGGATGGAACAGACCAACTGCGTTACCGAGTAGGAGATGACGCTAACTTTTTACTTGATAACCGAAAGAAAATGAGTGATTCCGAGTTTTTTGAAATGATGAATAGTCAATTGGAAAAATAAAAAAACGATAGCTAACAATGTGTATAAGCAATAGCGGTTTAAGTGAGAACTTGAACCGTTTTTACATTTAATTAAGTATCTTGCTATCCGACAGATTCGCTGTACTAAATCCGCTACTGCTCATACACGAGACCGTTGTGCATAATTTACCAAAACTCGCAAAAAAATGACCTTTAAGGAAGTTTATAATAAGACAATTAAATATTATCCTTCCGAAATTGATATTTCTGATGGAAAATCAGTTGGAAAGGATGGCGGAAATTTCAAAATAATGTCGGAATTGTGGAATAAGGTGGAATTAGAAACTGAAAGCGAATCTGACTTTATAAGATTAATGGTCTGGGGAATTTTTTGCGCATATCATAAAAAAGCAATAAATAACTTTTTGAACGGAAAAAGGAAAGTTTCTTTGGCTGAATTGGATATAGAATATATTAAATATAAGTTTGAGGAAAGCTTACTTGATACAGAGTATAATCATTATGCTGAATTAAGAAAGGAATATAAAACTGAATAAAAAAACTATGCACAGCATTGGCTATAATTCATTACATTTTTGCTACACCAAAACAAAAGTATAAATCAATGGCTAATTTCTCTGCGGAATAGTCCTACGGACGATTCCACTCCGAAATCATAACCCAACCGTTGTGAGTGATTTGAATACACCAAAAATAAAGAATGAAATTATCAAAAGATAAATATTTAAACGCAAGGGATTTTATATTGACAAATGCAAGAATGATTGAACGTCGTTTATTTGAATTTCATTTTGCAAACGGCGATAAAAATGGAGTTTTTCACGCTATTTATGCTTATCGGAATCCAGATGGTGGATTTGGACACGGATTGGAACCAGATACGGCATCTCCGGAAAGTCAACCTCTGTTTAGTATTATGGCACTTGAAACACTTGATGAAGTTGGTTGTTTGACCAAAGAAATCATTCTAAAAGATTTTATGCCATATTTTGAGAACATAACAACAGAAAAAGGAGGTGTGCCTTGGATGCTCAGACCAAAAAGTGATTATCCCTGCGAAGGTCATTTTAAAACAGTTAAAGAATGGGCGGCTTTAAGCACTACTGCACCTTTACTTGGGATTTTGGAAAAGTACGAGATAGATATCCCTTGGATGAAAAAAGCAGAAGAGTTTGTTTGGAGTGAATTTGAACGAATTCAAGATAAACACGTCTTCTGCTATTTATGTGTACCAAGATGGTTAACATTCTTAACTAATACCAGAAGTAAAGAGAAGGCTAATAAAAAAATCAGTAACTTAAAAAAGTGGATATCGGCGGATGGTGTTATTTGTAATGATAAATCTGATGATGGATGGGGATTATATGGTAAACCTAATAGTTTGAACTATGCTAATTCTTCTGAAAGTATTTTATATTCTATGTTTAATAAAGAAACTATCGAGTCAGATTTACAAACATTAATTGAAAAACAAAAAGAGGACGGACGTTGGGATACTTGGTATGGTATCAGCGAAGGAACAAAATTAGAATGGGCAGGAATACAGACATTATGGGTCTTAAAAACGCTGAAAAACTATAATAAAATAGAAAAATAAAACCACACTTAACAAGGTGTATAGTGCATGCAAAGCACGAACCACACACAGAACGTTGGCATGCATTTGAACTGAAAAAGAGTAAAAAATTTAAAGGAGTAAAGAAGTGTACAATATTATAAATTTCGTTATTTCATTTGGTGCCATGCAAGGTCTTATTATTGGAGTTTTTCTTTTAGTAAAAGGATTAAAACTAAAACAAGATTTTTTTTATTTGGCCTTAATACTAATCGGTTTTGCAGCCTTATTAGGAAGAGTTGTTGCAATAGGTCTCTATGATAACCAACCATGGTTCTTTAATAATCTTAACTTCTTTTTATTGATTTCTCCTGCTTTGTACCTTTATGCTAAAGAATCATCTGGAGCTATTAAGAATCCTTTGAATTTTAGCTCCCTGCATTTCCTCCCATTTCTAATTATAAATTTAGTATTTATTGTATATTATTTTTCTTTAAAAAACCCTATTGATGACAAGACGTATCTAACTAACATTATAAAACTTAACGATCGTTTTAGTATCATTTATTTTTCAATATACCTTTATCTAACTTATAAAACTGTTAGACTGTATAAGTCCTCATATCGTAAAGAACTTTACGAACTATTGAATAAATTGGTATACAATTTTCTTTGTTTTTTTATTATTTGGTTAATCTACGTCTTGGCAGAATTAATATACTTTGATTATACTATGGAACTCATATATTATTATCCCATTATGATAATAATGGCAGTGACTATTTATTATATGAGTTTACAATTTATTACAAACTATCGCTTTTTATTTGACATTAAGTCAATTACGAAAAGAAAAAAAATTACTTTAGATGAGACGGATGGTAAAAATTTATTAAATCAATTAACCCTTTTTATGAATGAGGAAAAACCCTATTTAGATGGTGCTATTTCTCTAACCACTCTTGCTGGTTCATTAAATGTAAATCCAAAAGCCTTATCCTTTGTAATCAATGAATATCTTCATAAGAATTTTAACCATTATATTAATGATTGGAGAATCGAAGAAGTAAAAAAAAGGTTGAACAATGAGGAATATGATAAATTCAAAATGCTAACAATTGCCTTTGATTGCGGTTTTAACTCTAAATCAACTTTTAATCTTGCTTTCAAAAAAGCTACAGGATTATCTCCTTCTGAGTATAGAAAACTTTAGCTATCATTTAGTCTTAAATCTTTTTTAAGACCATTTTATTTAATATTTCAAGTCCTAAATCTTCTTTTAGAGCATTTATTCCTTTTCTCCATAGTTATTTTGTCAAAAAACACGGACGAATCTAACAGGTTCAAACATCTACAAAACCATTATTAATCAGTATTAACTAAGGTAACTCATGAATTCAAAAGGTAGATTATTCATTATTGTGCTTATAAGCTTATTTTCTTGTTTTTCAAATCATGCTCAGGTAAAAGAAAAGGTTTTTCTTCACGAGTCTTGCCAACCTAAAAGCAATATAAAATCTGAATTAAACGAATCTCAGTATGTGGTTATTGGGGGCGTACAACAGTGGATTACAATAAAAGGGGAAGATTGTACTAACCCAATAGTCTTGATTGTACATGGAGGTCCTGGAAATCCTTTGAGCAAATATCACGAAAGTCTTTTCAAAGATTTCGAAGAGCATTTTACCATTGTTCACTGGGATCAGAGAGGTTCAGGAAGAACATATCTAGCACAATTTGAGACAGAAGAAATCACTTTAGATATGTTGACCAACAATAAATTGACTGTAGATCTTCTTGTAAAAGATGGCCTTGAACTAAGTGATTACATTAGAAATAGATTAGGTCAAAAAAAAATAATCATTTCGGGCTCGTCTTGGGGATCCTTCTTAGCTACAAAAATGGTTCACAAGGCGCCGAATAAGTTTCATTTTTATGTTGGGTTATCTCAGCTCGTTAGTGGGAGTAAAAATTATGCTGAGAGTTATAAAAAAGTTAAATCGATAGCAGCTGAACGAGGTGATAAAACGGCTCTGGATATTTTAGATAATATGGGACCACCAAGTTGGAATCATCCGTCTAGCTTTGGTAAATTGCGTAAAATTATAAGCAGGTATGAAAACGAGACAGCTAGTAATCCTGTTGAATGGAAGGTTTCAAAGGAATATTCTAAATATTCGGACTCTAAATATTCTATGTTTTCAGAAGAATTTTCATTTCTAAAATATATAGGATTGAATGACGATGGAATGATAAATGAGGTTGCTCTAGATGAATGTTGCTCTCATTTGAACATACCAATATATATCATGCAAGGTGATAAAGACTTATTAACTGTACCGGAAGTCACGAAAGAATATTTTAATAAAATCAAAGCGCCATACAAAGAGTATATTCTAATAGAGAATTCAGGACACGACGCAAACATGGATATGCTGAGTATGCAACTAGATATACTCAAAGCAGCTGCGGCTAAATATATCCAGACGGAATAATGCTTTTAATAATTAAAAACTTGAAATTATAAAAAGAGAAGATTAAGAGGTCGAAGAGTAACGACGTGCTAACAATAGCTATAATTAATGCTCAAGGTCTGGTATTTTCGATAGAGGTTTTGTATTTGAGTGTCGCAAAACCTTTTTTATTTCCTTGTATTAATTAAATTTACAAGCAAAACAAAAGGTTTTTCTTGTGCGCTGTGCGAAGTCTACGAGTTCTTGCACCGCACTAATAATAGCCAAGACCGCTAGGCAGTAATTAGAAAAATGAAAAAACTAACAGTCATATTACTTTTTATGAATATTTTTTCGGGTTGTAATACTGAAACGAAGAATTACGAATTGGAGTTTTTGACTGAAAAGGTACCAGACGAAATTCCACTTGATTTTAAACAAGACTTAATTCCTAATAATAAAATAATCCATAAAGGAATATTTAGTCCAGATTTAAGAGAATATTACTATACCATTTCTAATAAAAATTTTGAAAATTTCACTGTCTACGTAATTCGTAAACAAAATGGGAATTGGTCTGAACCTAAAAAAGCTTTTTTTAATAGTAAATACAACGAACATGGAATGAGTTTTTCACCAGATGGAAATTCTATCTATTTCAGTTCAACAAGACCTATTGATATTGACAATATTGACCAAACTTGGCATATTTGGAAATCAGATAAGATTAATGAAGAATGGACTAAGCCTGTTTTTGTTGATATCCCAAATCTAAGAGACAAATTAGTATCTCATCCTATAATTACAAATTCTGGTACTTTATATTTTCATTCTAGTAACTTGGATTACAGCGAAATGGATATTTACTACTCACCACAGGTCAATGGTAAATTTAAAAATGCAGAAAAAATTTCAATTTCATTGCCCTTAAATAGTGGAAAATGTACTCCATACGTTTCGCCAGATGAGGACTTCCTTATTTTTGCGACAATAGAAAATCAACTTGATTTATGGGTTAGTTTTAATGATAGAAAAGGTAATTGGGGAAAAACAAAAAGGTTAAGTGATAAAATAAATAGTTTAGGGCAAGGAAATCCATATGTAACTCCAGATAATAAATTCCTATTTTACACAACTAAAGAGTATAAAGAGAAAAAATGGAAAGTAAAATGGATTGATATCGAGTCTGAATTAAAAATAAACTAATATCAACAGGGTGAATAAAATCATAGTGGCTCCACAATAACAATTCATACACGCAACGTTACAAATAATTACAGAACTTAAAATTGAAATGAAAAACATCATATTACTATTAATACTTATTGGGTTCCTTTCATCTTGTACGGAGAAAGAAGATAAAGAAGAGATGATTGACAAACAAGCAGCACAATTCACTTCTGAACTTACGGAGTTAAAGCAGTATTTTAAAATTCCTGGACTTGCAGTTTCTATTGAAAAGAATGGAGAAAATGTTTACCGGAATTATTTTGGAGTAGCGGATATAGAAAAATCGACTGAATTGGATGCTACAACTTTATTCCCTATTGCTTCTATTACCAAGGTATTTTCTGGAGTTTTGACAATGAAGCTTGTTGAGCAAAAAAAGCTTTCACTTGATGATCCCATTGATAAATTCTTACCAAAACCTATGCTGGGTGATTCAATTCTAGTGAAACACATTTTATCGCATACTTCTCAAGGAAATGTGGGGAAACATTTTTATTATAGTTCAAGATTTGGACTAATAACCAAGGTAATCGAAAAAGCATCAGGAACGTCCTTTTCGGAAATGATGGAAAAGGAAATAATAACACCATTAAATCTTAAAAACACTTTTTTACTCAAAGATTCCACTCAAATTAGTAGAATAGCAAAACCATATATTTTAGATAATGGAATAGAAGTTGGATTTATTGATTATGGTTATTCTTCTTCGGCGGGAATTGTTTCGAATTCTGAAGATTTAGCCATCTTTAATAATGCATTGGACAATAACCTAATCATAAGCAGTACATCAAAAAATATCATGTTTACTTCCTTTGGGAACAATTTACCATATGGATATGGGATTTTCAATCAGCAATTCGAGAATTTAAATATGGTTTGGGCTTATGGTCAATATGATTGTTACTCTAGCCTTTTGCTCAAAATTCCTTCTAAGAATATCACTTTGTCACTACTAGCCAATAATAGCTTATTAAGTGACCCTGCTAGACTTATTAATGGAGATGTAACTTCATCCCTATTTGCCCTTAGTTTTCTCAAAAACTATGTCCTAAAATTAAACGAAATGCCCTTGTTTGAAAAACAAGATGCTATATCTAAACCACTTTCAAATACAGAATTTTATAGAAAAAAAATATTGGGGCAAGCACTTGCGGAATCCTATATGGCAAGATTTCAACCTGAAAAATTAAAAACAAGTAAAAAGTTATTAAATCACATCTTCTCCGAATACCCAGATTATTTGGAATATGCCGATTTAAATTTATTGCATAATCTTTCATTCTTAAAAGATGTAGCCTTTTATATGGAGCTTGGTGAGTTTAATGATTTTGACACTCAAATAGAAAATATTGGGAAAAAGATAATAGCACAAGAACCGAATAATCCTTATGCGCATTCATATTTAGGAACATTCTACGTTAGAAAAGATAACAAAGAAAAAGCAAAATATCACTTTGAGAATATTGTAAATGCTAAGAATTTTTCTAAAAATTGGTATACCAATGAAGCTCAACAATGGTTAAATGAAAATATTAATATAAAATAAAGGTTAGTATAAAACTAAAAAGTTATTGATTAGAAATCCGGTACTAATTATAGCCTAACCGTTATATATCATATTAGAAAAGCACGTAATTATGGATTATAAAACTAAAGCAGAAAAAATTCTGAATAGAAAGTTAGAAGATGACGAAACATTAGATGACTTTTTTGAAGAAGTGCTTTTAAAGCTTATACCTAATCTATCTCCAAAAATTTGGCATCAAATGGTTATGGAATGGAATTGGGATTCTTATTCATCCTTTCTTAATTGGTTAATAGAAAACCCTAAAACAGATAAAGCAACGGTTCTTATGATTTATTGGAAATCGGAACCAAGGTATGACAAAGACTTCGAATTTGTCGAAAAAATAGAACAACAATATTTGAATGATTTTTATCAACAATCTAATTTTTTATTTGATCCAAAAGATGATTTAGGTGAGGATTGGACCGTAATTTTATCCGATTCTCATAATAGAAATATCCCTAAAGCAATGCTAAAAAAATTAGATGGAGAAAAAATATCTGTACCAGATGGATTTATTGAAGGAATCCCTCCTAACATTGATGATTTATTTCAAGAATTGTATAATGAATATGACTAATAAACATGTCAAAATTAGCAGAATATAGATTGAAGCTAAACTTAACTCAAGAAGAGCTTTCGAAAAAGTCAGGAATCTCTGTAAGAACTATTCAGCGAGTAGAATCAGGAATAAAACCTAAAGGATTTACTTTGAAGACGTTGGCAAGAGCACTGGAAATAAAAGAAAAAGATCTTATTCAAAAGGACGATGTAAACTTAAACAAAGAATACAATTTTAACATCATTAAGTTAATTAATCTTTCTTCCTTGATTGCTGTCTTTATTCCTGTTGTAAATTTTGTATTACCTCTAATAATCGCAATTGTTAAAAAACAACTAAACTCTATAACGAAACAGATCATTACAATTCAAATACTGTGGACTGTTATAATGATATTTGTATACTTATTTGGAAGTCTAATATTTATCGATGAGTCAAGTCGTGATATTGGAATAGCAGTTCTACTTCTTTTAGTTATTTCAAATGTTTTTATTATCCTAAGAAATGGTATTGAGCTTAATAAAACAAACAAACTACATATTGACTTAAAGTTTAGTATTATCTAGTTTCTCTCTAATAATGACGGCTCTTGTCGTGTTTTTGACGGGCTTATTTTTTTATTTTTTTTGATGTATAATTCACTTTTGCATCTAATAAATAAAATAATCATGCAATCAAAAAATTACATTTTAATTATTTGCTTTATTTTCTTTTTTGCAAATAATACTTTCGGTCAAGTCAGTCAACAACAAATCCAAAAAATAGACAGTCTTTTTATTCCCTGGAATGTATCTAATCATCCAGGTGGTTCTGTATTGGTATCGAAGAATGGGAAAAATATTTTTTCAAAATCCTATGGTTTAGCCAACATAGAATACAATATTCCGAATACAAAAAACACTCTCTTTAATATTGGCTCTATTTCAAAGCAATTCACCGCAATGGGGATTGTACTATTAGAAGAGAAAAACAAACTTTCCTTTGATGATAATATTAGAAAATACATCCCCGAATTGCCCAATTTTACCAAAGCTATCACCATACGCTATTTATTACACCATACAAGTGGATTAAGAGATTTACATGGTCTATTAGGATTAGCTGGCTGGAGAAGTGGAGATCTAGAAACCAATGATGATGTTTATAGAATTATTAAAAATCAAAAAGAACTCAATTTTAAACCTAACGAAGAATTTTTATATAGCAATACTGGATATATTCTTTTAGCAAAAATTATTGAAAACATCAGTCAATCAAAATTTGATGAATGGATGAAGCAAAATATTTTTAAACCATTAGGGATGAAACATACTTATGTTGAAACCTCATTAGATAATATTATTACAAATAATGCTACTTCATACTATTTACAAGAAGAGTTTAAAAGAGCTTCGGAATATTGGGGTTATTTTGGTTCTGGAAATATACACTCGACTGTAGGAGATCTAAACATCTGGTTACAAAATTTTAGCAAACCTCAGAATAATTGGGAGTCAGCATTTAGTAAATTACTATTAACAACACCTCTAAACAATGGTTTTAAAACCGATTATGGATTTGGGGTTCGTATTGAAGATTACTCCGGAAAAAAGGTAATTCAACATGGTGGATCCGTTGGTGGTTTTAGGTCCATAGCAAGAACTTTTCCTGAAGAACAATTCAATATTGTAATTCTAACTAATTATTCAAGAAGTAATATTAGATCTAAAGCAAATATGATTTCTGATATCATTTTAGATAGAAGTAAAGATATGCTAACGAACACAACAACAAAAGTAGCTCGTGCACCTGCTAACTTTATCAAGTTATCAAATAAAAAACTTAGTGAGTTTGAAGGTATTTACTGGAGTGATGAAGAGAAAATTGGAAGAAAGATTTATATAAAAAATGATACCTTACGATATTCGAGTTCTGATAAAAACGAATGGCCTTTAGTGCCAATAGACCAGCATACATTTTTAATGATTCGTTCATCTGTAAAACCAATCATAAAATTTGATAGTAAAAAGCACCAAATGACAATAAAAACTGGAAACGATTTACCTGGAGTCTTTAACTTTCTTCAAAGTAATCTGGACAAAAATACAGATGACCTTAATATGTTTACTGGTAATTATTATAGCCCAGAACTAAAAACTATTTATTCGATTTCCATAGATGATAAATTTAATATCTATCTTGAACACGCAAGACACGGAATAATAAAATTAAAACAACTATACAATAACATTTTTTCTGGTGATTGGCCAATAGGTATAGTTGAAATTAAAAAGAATAAAGAAGGAAAAGTTATAGGTTTAAGAATGTCAAATGGTCGTACTCGAAATGTATGGTTTAAAAAAGTAATTAGATTTTAAAAATGTGCACAGCACACTATAAGAAATATTAATACGTATTTAAACAAAATATCGCTACAAACTAGAAGATGAAATTATTTGGTTTTATAATATTGACAACATTTTATGTAAATATCACCTTTTGTCAGATTGGTGAAAAGGATATCGAAAAAGCGAAAAAATTTGAGCATCAATACGCTGAAATTATTGACTCAACGAAAGCGTTGACTCAAAATTCTTCTTTGATTTATTCTCATAATTCCTTATTCCGATGTATCCATCTAAATGGAACAGATAACAAAATATTTACTGTTGGTATTGTCTATTTAGATGATTTTTCCGGATATATGGAATTCAAAAAAGATCTCAATGAAAAAGTACTTTTTGAAGTTAGAGGTGATGGTTCTGGCAATAAACCTTTTTATATTATGATTGACAAAATAACAGGAGAAAAAAAGTTTATCGATAATATAAAAGAATAAAAACCTGTACCAATATAATATATGATCTCAGAACAGTTAGATAACTAAAGTCATCATCTGTTTATTTTTGGAATTGAATATTAATTACTCTAATAAAAATTAGTAATCACTGTGTAGAAAACTCGAAAAACAAGGTAACAATTTGCTCTGCTATGACACTTATATTAAACGTTATTCGTCAGCCATAAAAACATGAAATCGCTATGGGTTTTGGTTTTAACCTATTCTTTATTTTTATCCTATTACCATTAACCGGAATATTATTAATAGCTTGGCTTTTATTTCGAAAAAAATCGATTGGAAAGTTGATTGGATTTATTTGGCTCGGGATTTTAGGGTTGGTTCTATTCTCTAGTACAATTAGATGGTTAACCTCAAAAACTGAGTTAGATAAAGATGACTATTATGGTGAATATGTAATTAACCGAGAATATTTTAAAGGACGACAAATTGATTGGCAATACAATCATTTTAGATTTGAAATCAAAGAAAATGATTCTATTTACTTTTACGAAACAGAAAACCAGAATATTATAAAAACATATAAAGGAAAGATAAAAACTACGAACCCATATATTTATAAATCTGCAAGGCTTATTATTGATATGGAACAACCAACAACCCATGTTCTAACAAGTAATCCTACGACCTACAGAAGTGCATGGAGCTTTTATGTAGTCTTCCATTCTCCAAAATTTAGTAATATGTTTTTAAAAAAAGGAAAATGGAAACCACTAAAATAAAAAGCCGATCGCACAATATGATATGAAAAAACACAAACAATTTGATTCAATTATTTAGCGTATAACTTGTAAAAAAATATCATGAAAAGGAAAATTCTAATTATTTCCGTTGTTCTCTTTATAAATTACTCTTTTGGACAGACTTAAAAAAAACTCATTTGAAGATATAATTTCATTAAGATCTGTATCTAATGTACTGATTTCTCCTAATGGTAAACATGTATTATTCATATCACAATCCGTAGATTGGAAAGAAAATAGATATGATAGAGAATTGTGGATTTCTAAAGACAGAGAAACTCCATTTCAAATTACAAATAACTTAAAAGGCAATAGTAGTAATCCAAAGTGGTCACCAGATAGTAAATGGATTGCTTTTTTATCGAATCAGGGAGAAAAACCGCGCATAGAAAATAACGAGCGGTTTCTCTTTTTTTAAACAATGAATTAATAAACTCATCAGTTCTTGTAAGGCATTGACCAAGTATGACATAACACCTTCCATTGTTCATTTTCCAAAATCCAAGTAACGGAATATTTTCCTTTACCAAGTATTTTTACAGTTTTTAATTCTACATCCTTAAAGGTGCCATATTCAAAGGCTAACTTTTCATTTATTATCAAACTATCTCGTTCGAAAATAACATCTACTTTTCCTAAACCACCTCTCATAAAATCAAGAATATTTCTATTGGTTTGAACCGCAGGCTTATTGGGGGGAAATATTACAGCATTTTTAGCATATACGTTTTTAAAAGTTTTAGGATTTGCTTCTTGCCAAGCATCTGTCCATACTTTCATAGTGGGTTGTTGTGCCATCAAAAAACTATTTGTAAATATTATAATAATTAAAGATTTCATTTAGGCTTTTCGTTGAAAGTAAGTAAAACCCGCGTCTGTTCCGCCTCCACCCATTGCAATGGCTATGTTCAAATGCGCTATTGACTCTAAATGACGAGCATTTTTAATTCCGCCAACGACACAACCATCAAAACCAACTTCATCCGCTAATCTTTTAATAATAATTGATGCATCTTTATGATCAGAAGCAATAAATGCTGTTAACTTTTGATCATTAAATAATTGTTTATCTGTTTTCATTACATCAGCAAAAATGGTATTAAATGCTTTCACAACTTTACTTTTAGGTAATAACCTTGCAGTTTGTTCACCACCACTATCTTCACCTAAAAACAAAGGAGACCAATCTTCGATATTTATAGCATTAGTAATATCAACTACAATTTTGTTCTCTAGTACTTCCATATTACCAGTTAAAACGGAATTCATTGCCGAATAAGGTATTGCAAAACAAACAATGTCACCAAATGCACAAGCATCGGCAATAGACAATTGACTTTCTTTAGGATTTTGCGTGCCGTATTTAACGGTATGACCTGCATTAGTAAATAAATTCCCAAGATTTGATGCTACGTTTCCAGCACCAACGAAACTAATATTCATAATTCTTCATTTTTAAATTCTTTATCAAAACTGTAGATTTGCTTTTTAACTACCAAATGGTAATCTACTAACAATTTAGTAAGTATGAGAAAAATAACATCGACAAATTTTGAAAATGAAAAATTCTTGGAATATGATTGTCCGTTTATCACAACATTGCGGTTTATAGGCAAAAGATGGAAACCTGCAGTATTATGGAAGATCAATCAAGGGTATATTCGCTTTAAATTATTAAAACAAGTATTACCCTTGATAAGCGATAAAATGTTATCCGCAACGATAAGGGAAATGGAAACAGATGGAATAATCCAAAAAGAGGTTTTTGATGAAGTCCCACTACGCGTTGAATATAAATTAACTGAATTTGGTAAAGAACTTTTACCTATATTGAAGGAAATGAATGAATGGGGAATGAAAACAATAGAAAAAATAACTAGCCATAATAAAGTGTAAAAAACATTAAACGTTCCTTATATAAACTATTGACATAATAAGAAAATGATTAAAACAATATTAACAACGTTGCTTTTTACTTTTGGTTTGACCTATAGTTACTCGCAGTTATCGAAACCCGAATATGAAGTTGTGGTAAAGTATTTTGTAGACTGTATAAAGAATACAGATATCGATAAACTTGACTCAATTGTATCCTATCCGATTCAACGACCTTATCCGATACCTTCAATAAACAACAAACAAGAATTAAAGAATCGTTATTCAGAAATATTTGATGATAGTTTGATTTCATTAATAACAAGTTCCAACATCAAAGAAGATTGGTCTGATRCCGGATGGAGAGGAATTATGCTTCGTCATGGCGTTATTTGGTTAGATTATGATGGTAGATTTATAACCTMAAATCATACAACAGACAAAGAAAAAGCAATTGAAAAAAAATGGATTGAGTACGAAAAAGGATTACTCTATCCTGATCTGAAAAAATTTAAAAAGCCGGTTCATACTATTGAAACTGATAAGTTTATCGTGCGAATTGATCTTTTAGAAAACCATAAGTATCGATATGCTTCTTGGTCAAAAAAATCTGATATATCAAAGAAACCTGATTTAGTCATTAACAATGGAAAATGGACTCCAGATGGAACTGGTGGAAATCACCATTTCATATTTAAGAATGGAGTGTATAGCTATATAGTTTACGTAAATGTTTTGAGGGCTAACGAAACACCTCCATTCAACTTGGTAGTAAATAAAAAAGATAGAGAGATTTTAAATCAACCTGCTGTCCTAAAAGATTTAAAATGAAATATGGGCAATAATTCAACAAAATCTATGAGATTAAATTTATTTTTTATTTTGATATTAGGAGCACCTTTCTTCTTATTTGCTCAAAAAAAAGAAAACTATTTTGACTATTTGCAGAAGCATTCTCTTGGCGGAATTGAAAACAAATATGTATTGACACTTAGTGCTTATTTGACAGATTGTGGAGAATTTGGTGGGCATCAAGAAAAGCTAAATATTAAAAGAATTGATAAAAAAATAATGGGATTTTTAACCATTTTTGAAACTACTTGTAGCCCTCAAGGATACAAAAATCGTGATAACATAGTTTCAGAAAGTTCTTTTGAAATAAGTGAACAAAAAGTTCAATTTATTGTTCAATACCTACATAAAGTTTTAGAAAACAGTTTAAAATATGAAATGGTTACTCATGCAGATAACGAATATGGAGTGAAACTAGATTGGAGTGAAAAAACTGATTACAATTTTAAAAGAATCGATATTAGTTTTAGAAGTTTTGGAAACAAATGGGAAGAATTTGAAAAACTCAAAATTGCATTAAAAAAATAACAACTTTAACAAACTATATATAGGTAACATCATATCAATATGATCAATCGAACGGTTGTTATATATTTAAGAAAGTTCAATCAATGCTTAGAAAAGAATCCTGACGATTAAAAAAACTCCTATGTGCAGTCTTTATCGAAAATAGCATAACATTTTGCCCATACAGGACACATATATGAAACGTTATCACTATTACTTAAATACTAACTAAGATATCATCTAGAATTTTGTCATCGATTCAAATCCCTTTCTTAGAAATTATTTCACTTATAGCAGTCTTTCATTGCTTTGTATTAAGCTTTGTAATTCTTTTTTCCAAGTTTTTCAGAAGCAGCCATAATAGATTCTTAGGACTTACTTTATTTATTATTGCTATAGTTGGTATCAATAATTGGTTTTGGGACATAGGTATAAATCCTAAGGTAATTAGTATTCTAGATTTATTTCTTTGGCAATTTCTATACCCTGTAACTTTACTACAGTTTTTCCAAAAAACATCGAATAATTCATCTAAAAAAACATCAAACCACAAATACTTATATATACCTTTCTTTGTACTTAGTGCCTGTAATATTTTCATATCATTGAGTACTATATTCAATTTATACGGTTTACCCGAATTGATTAATAATAATATTAGCCAATTTTATAAAGGAGTTAGTTTATTATCCGTTATTTTTCCAATTTATACAATTATTCTCTCGCATAGATTTGTTGTTACCCACAAAGATAACATCATTAAAAAATGGTTAAAACAGCTTTGGATTTACCTTTCTATCATTCTTTTATTTGGTCTAAGTTTAGAATTTTACCGATTTATTTTTTCAGAAAAATTGCCACTAACCTATTTATGGATGTTCAGTTCAATTTTTATTTATTGGCTGGTTTATAAAGGAATGTATCAATTTAAATTGTCGAATGACAGATATGAAATTAGGACAATAGCTAAATCAGAGAAAAACAAATCATCAGCTAATACGAATTCTAAAAATTCACATTTCAAAAAGCTCATCCTCTTAATTGAAGAAGAAAAAATCCATCATAACCCAAATTTAAGTAGGGATGATGCTGCGCAAAAATTAGAAATTAGTAATGGATATCTTTCTCAAATTATAAAAGAAAATACATCAGGTAGTTTTTCAGATCTTATCAACCATTACAGAATAAGAGATGTACAAAAAATGCTTAAGAACCCTAAGTTTGATAATTACAATTTACTTTCTATTGGTCTAGAATGTGGATTTAACTCTAAAACATCTTTCTACACAAACTTTAAAAAGCAGACAGGCCTAACGCCTAAAGAATATAAGGATAAATAGGTTCTATATTGTCAAAAGTAAAGATTACTGAACTACTCCTAGCCATTTGAAATGTACGTTTGTTGAGAATTTCAAAATCAATTAAAATGCGTACACTAAAAAGTTATTTAATACTATTAATTTCATTCATAAGCTCATCATGTATTGCCCAAGCAAGAACATTCTCTTTTGAGAATGTCAATATAATTCCCATGCATACTGATACAATAATTAAAAATCAAAGGGTAATTATAATCAATGGAAAAATATCAAAAATTGAATCAGCTTCTTACCCTAGAACTGATTCTATAGATATTTCAATATCCGCTTCTGGCAAATACTTAATTCCAGGTTTAGTTGAAACGCATTATCATTTGCAAAATAATGTCGAAAACGAGTTCAAACTTTTAATTGCAAATGGAATAACGTCTACAAGAAACATGGCAGAGTACCAAGGACAAGATCATATAGAAATAAGACAAAAAGCTCGAAACAATTTATTTCTTTCACCTCATTATTATACAACGGGTCCATACCTTAAAAGAGATCATTTTAAACATATTAAGTCTGTTGATACGATTATACAATATCATAAAAAAAGAGGGTATGATTTTTTAAAACTTGCTGACAACTTACCTAAAAAGACCTATTTAACACTTTTAGAAAAAGCACAAAAAGAAAATATAAAAATTGTTGGTCATGGCCAAAGAGAATTACCTTTAGAGTATTCCCTTAGAATTAAGTCTATCGCTCATATAGAAGAGTTCATGAACATTTTTTCAAAAGAAGAAAAAAACTCTATTAAATATTTACAAAAAGCAGCAAAAGAAATAAAAACAAGTGGAATCTACGTATCACCAACCCTTGGAATCTTTGAGATGATTATACGCTATGCGGATAAAGAAAAATCAATCAAACTCAATGCAGATAAAAATATTAAGTATCTTCCAAAACACTATTCAGATTATTGGAAATCCAATAGAATCAACTACAGAATTCTTCCATGGTTTACTACTCAAAAATCTTTAACTAGACTACAAAATGAACTAGAATGGCAAAAAGAATTCACTTTGTTATTACACCAAAATGGGGTACCATTAATGGCTGGAAGTGATACTTATGGTTTATTCCTTCCAGGTTTTTCAATTCATCATGAATTAGAATTAATAAACAGTTCAGGGCTTTCAACATATGAAACACTAAAAACAGCAACTGTAATTCCAGCACGCTATTTAAACACAATTTCTCAATCAGGAACTATCACTGAAGGAAAACTAGCCGATTTGGTTTTGCTAGACAAAAATCCATTAAATGACATTAGCAATACTAAAACTATATTAGGAGTAATGATTAGGGGACAATGGTTGAATCGAAAAAAACTCGACAAACTCTTGTTAGATATTGAGAATTCATATAAATAAAACGAACTACAGTAAAGTATATTAAAAATAGCGATCAAAACGTAGAAACAAACATCGTTTTTGTAAATTCAACAAGAAATAAAAATATACGATTAGATCAATTGGTTCGAGTATGTTTTCTCAGATCTGATTCATGTTTTTAGCATTATGTTTACTATTTAAAATGAAGATACTATTACTTGGAGCAACAGGAAGAACAGGAAAATTAGTTCTTACTATTGCATTAGAAAAAGGTTATCAAGTGCATTGCCTAGCACGAAAATCAGAACGGATTGCGCAAAAGGATGGATTAACTATTTTTGAGGGTGATCCAAACAACAAAGAGGATTTATATAGAGCGATGGCTGGTTGCGATGGTGTGATAAGCGTTTTAAATATTTCCAGAAAATCAGACTTTCCTTGGTCTAGTTTAAGAACACCGAAAACTTATCTTTCAGAGGTAATGGCCAAACTTGTTCCAATTGCAAAAGAATATAATATAAAACGAATTTCAATATGTTCGGCTTGGGGCGTTGCCGAAACAAAAAAAGACATCCCCAAATGGTTTAAGTGGTTTATTGATAACAGTAACATCGGAATTGCATACAAAGACCATGAAAAACAAGAAAAAATAATATCCAACTCCAATGCTAATTGGACAATTGTAAGACCTGTAGGATTAACCAATTCTAAACGAATAGAACAAGTCAAAGAAACTTTTGACAATAAGCCTAAACCAAGTATTCTAATTAGCAGAAAAAGTGTTGCAACCTATCTTTTAGAAAGTTTAGAGAACGACTCTTTAATAAAGAGAAAAGTAGTAATTTCGAAAGAATGAGTAAAAAGATTGCAATAGTTTATTCCTCTGTTGATGGGCAGACCAAAAAGATTTGCGAAAAATTGAATTCAATTTTCGAAAAAGAACAAATACAAACAGAACTGTGCTCAATTGATACGTTTAATAGTAATGTATTACAATACCATACACTTATCATTGGAGCAAGCATTAGATATGGCAAACATAATACTAAGGTTTCAGAGTTTATTTTGAATAACATGGATAAACTTAATGAAATTCAAACTGCCTTTTTTTCTGTAAACCTCGTAGCAAGAAAAGAAGATAAGAATTCGTCCAGTACAAATCCATATATGATTAAATTTTTAGAAGAAATTGAATGGAAAGCAGATTTTCTGGAAGTCTTTGCCGGAAAATTGGACTACAATTCTTATTCTTTTTTAGATAGAATAATGATAAAATTGATTATGTGGATTACAAAAGGACCAACAAAATCAAAAGAACCGATTGAATATACTAAATGGAAAAAAGTGAGTGATTTTGGATTAAAAATAATTGAGAATTATAACAGTACTAACCAAAACTCAGTTCATAAGTAATCGCTTGCACTCTCCTACCTCTTAAGTTATGTCTTCACCAACCAAATGTAACTATAGAATTCGCAAAAAAGACTGGTAATAAAGTATTCGGAATAATGATTCTTCTAAACTTTGATTAATGACGACTAGGCATTTACCTTGAACTTATTTCTAGTGTTATATAATAACATCAAATTGTCATATGAATGGAATAACCAAATCATCCTACTATATGTAAGTATCTAAAAAAAACAGTGGCTCAAAACAAAAACTATCCTATAAGTTTTAATCATTTTCTTAGCTGTCCATAGTTTGTCCATAGTGAAAATTAGGCATAGCTCGCGTTTTGAAATAGGTTTACGACGTTGAATCCAAAAACCAAATATTATGAAAAAATTAAAATTCACAACTATCGTTTTATCTCTATTCTCACTAACCATTTCTTGTAGTATTGATGATAGTACACCAGAGCCTCAAACGGAATCTTTTAAAGTAAAAGCAGTTTCAATCGTCGCGAGACAATTTCCTGATACAGAAGGAGAAGCCTTAGAACTCTATGGCCGAATAAGTACAACTTTAGCTATTGGCGACAACACTGTAGAGCATATTTTATGGGATCGAAATCGTGACTTTTTTGAGTCTGTGGGCGCACAAGAATTTTTAATAAACTCAGAAGGTTCTGAGCATACATTCACGCTAACCGAGGATGAATTAAGAGACGGAGCCGAATTTAGGTTTTATACGCAAATGTATGATAGAGATCCAGACGGTAATATCGACGATTATTTAGGAAATGAGTTAAGATCACAATTTGTCAGGGTGTTTAGTACTGTATCTAATGAAAATAATCCAGTTGTATTTGATTTTCGACTTACAGAATTTACTGGAGTAGATGTGCGTGTCCGTTTTTCTGTTGAACATATAAGATAAGTACAGTATAAAGGAGAGAGTAAAAAACTGTACAAATATGTTAACTAAAAACAAGAAATAAAACATCTTGCAACAAACTGTATATTGCATATACCACCTTGGTCAGGTAAATGCAATATACAAGAGATGTTGATGAAGATATGAAAACAAAAGCTATTCAAATCAAATCTTGATAAAATAAAAATCAACGCATCAAAATCAATGACCGGACAATTATCGGGTGGAACCGATACCATTCAAGCTATTTCAACTTCTCTATCGGTAAACACAAATTTAATTCCATCAATAATAAATACATCTGAAGTGGACCAAAAGATACCCAAAGAATTGGATTCATTACTCAACCAAAACTTACAAGAAAATTTACTCTGCCATAAGCAATAGCTCGGGATTTGGTGGTTATTATGCCAGCTTGATGTTAAAAAACACATTGCCTAACTATCTATATAGATCAGCAATAAATGTTTTTTTATATTTAATGTCTGTGTTAAACCAAAAAGTTCATCAATTAAAATCTAAATGAAAAAACTAATTATAATAACACTTTCTGTATTTATGCTATTAAGTTGCAAACAGAAAAAGTTAAGTCAAAGTATCTCTGACACACCAAACAGTCAAATTGATTCTATATTTTCCCAATTCGATAATTTGGATTCACCAGGATATGCAATTGGTATTTCAAAAAATGGTACTACACTATATAAGAAAGGGTATGGTGCAGCAAATTTAGACTATAACCTACCAATTAATACAAGTTCTTCATTCAGTATAGCTTCAGTTTCTAAACAGTTTACAGCAGCTAGTATTGCGCTACTAATTCTAGAAGAAAAAATTTCTTTAGAAACTGTAGTATCCGACTATATTCCAGAGCTTAAAAAATTTTCTGATACGCTTCGAATTAAGCATCTTATGTACAATACAAGTGGACTTACGGATTACCATAGATTGAAAAGAAAAAATGATAAATCCTGGGTAACTTTTAATTATTTTGACATTGATGAATGTATAAAAACATCAATCTCAGAAGACAATTTACTATTCAAACCTGGAGAGAAATGGGATTATAGTAATGTCAATTTTATGCTGTTAACCAAAATTGTAGAAAAGATCAGCGGGCAATCATTTAGCGACTTCATGAAGATAAGACTATTTGCTCCCTTACATATGAACAATACTTTGATAAATGATGATATTACAAGTGTTATAAAAAATAGAGTAACTCCATACAATCTAAGGAATAAACTGTATCTAGATGCCTATGCAGAACAAGGTTTCAAATTTAAAAATGAAGGTAAATATATACAGCACCCAAGAAATTCGCCCCATTACGGTGGTAGTGGAGTCGTTTCTACTATAGATGACCTACTTAAATGGACTTCTAATATGGAAACCAAGGAATTTGGAGGGGAAGAATTTTATGAATTAATGCATAWAACATTAAAATTTAAACATGGCAGAAACAACCAAGCTTTTGGATTATATTTTGGAAATTACAAAAACAGAAAATTCGTAGCTTGGGAAGGCGGCGATTATGGAATAAGTTCTCAAATTCTAAGATTTCCAGATCAAAATATTTCAATAATTGTTCTCTCTAATCTAGGTTCGGGAGAGGCATCACAAAAGGCAAACGATATCGCGGATGTTTTGATCAAAGAAAATATATTGAAATAAAGTTCCCCTCGACAAGTTGTATATTCCTTATAACATTTATAGCCGCAAACTCAATTTGAAAACAGATGTTCTGTTTGATTAAAATCTTATGTAAATGAAATTTAGAGGGACAATTATCTTATGCCTAACAGTATTACTAGTATTGTTTGTATCAATGGCCAGTTCAACAGGTCCTTCCTATGTCCATGCGGAAATTAAACCAATTTCAATTAACGAAAAAGGTGAAATACTTTGCAAAACTCGTTTTACAAAAAATGAAATGGGCGCTTACAGTCCAATGAAAATAGAATATGGATTTTGCGTTCTTACTAAAGATCAGATTATAGAGTTTAAAACTAAAATAGTAGAACCAAGTCCTGAGGATTCTTATTATGAACAAATCAAGTTTTGGGATGAAGTGTTTCAATCTGATACGAATGAAAAACAATTAGATGAAATAAAAAACAGTGTTCTTAAGAATGAATATGATTTTTACTCCATCAATATAGACTCTTTTAAAATCAATAAAATAATGTCGATTTCTGATTTCGAAAAATCTAAAAAAATATCTCTGAAAAAAGTTAAACAAAAAGGGTTACATAATGCCAATAGTAAAGAATATTATAGCGATAAAAAGATTCATTTATTGTATGACTTTGGAGATATTCTAATTCTTGATAATAATAATGATATTGACGATAACGGGTTAGAATTAGAATTGGGAGCAGAATTTGATTACTACAATCCTTTAACTATTTCAAATGAACAAGGTAAGGATATCAGCTTAGGATTTGATATTAATAAAGTGACAGGTATATTACGAATCAAGTAAATCTTTAAGAAACAAAAACGAAAAACATTTGAATTACAACTGAATCCAAAATAATCACTTGTTTTTTGAGCTACTTGCCATATATTTAACATTATGGCAAATAATAGCAAAATGARATTGACCAAATTATTTCTTATTGGTTTTTTGATCGTCAGTGTAAACTGTAAATCACAAAAACAAATTTCCCGAATTGAAATAGTTCAACCCACTATACAACAGGAAGCTTCTTCGGTTTGGAGCACTATAAATGACATCACCTTTTTTGAAAAACAAGGATATAACATAAATCTACCAAAAGATTCTTTGATTGATTCATTGATAACAAAATCAAAAAATGGCACTTTTGGAAACGAAGATTTTTCTGCTATCTATACACTTCTAGAAACCAAGTTTTTCAACCTTCAAAACTATGAACAAGCAAAGCAAAAAGTAGAAAATCAGATAGATCTACTGAATGGTTTTGTTAATACCATAGATTCTGAAAAAAGTCAATGGGATTGGACGTTTAAAACATTTGACAAATACAAAGTTCTTTTTACATTATATGGAACTGGAGGAAGCTATGATCCAGATGAAGGAACAATCACTTTATTAACCAACAAAGAAGGTGGATTTATGAAATATAAAAATCCCGCCTACACTATAATTCACGAAATCTCTCATATGGGAATGGAGTATTCCTTAGTTCAGAAGTATAAGCTTACGCACGGACTAAAAGAAAGATTAGTAGACACTTTTGTTTTTCTAATGTTTCTGGAAAAATTACCTGAATACAAAATCCAAAATATGGGAAATAAAAATATCGATAAGAACTTGAATAAGAAAAAGGATATTGAATCTTTAAATGCTATTATATCAGAATTTATTGGGGAATAACCAATCATGTCAAGGGATATAGACCTTTAAAGTGCTATCTACCATCATGAAAAACAATATATAATATGAATTTTTTCAAAAAAATATTTAAAAAAAACATAGCAACTCAAACGAGTGAATCGACGCAGAATACTAATACAGATTTTAAACCAGATAAAAATACATCACCAGTTTCAGAAAATATTATTGATGAATACAAAGCTAAGGTTCCTGAATATTTAATTGACCTATGGAAATTAAATGGATTCGGAAAATACAACAATGGATTGATAGAACTAGTGAACCCAAAAGATTTTGAACCTTCCTTATGGACATGGCTAGGTAAAGAAGTAGAAAATTACGTTCCTTTTGCAATTAGTGGTTTTGGCGAATTATTTTATTATCGAAAACTAACTGAAACTGATGAAGATGTTTGTATGATAGATATTCAATATCGTAAAATCGAAACAATTGTCTGGAGTCTGGAGTCCTTTTTTAAGGATTTTCTAACCAATGAAGAAGATAGAGAAGAATGGTTAAGAGAAACTTTATTTAAAAAGGCAATCGCAGAACAAGGTGATTTAGAAAAAAACGAAGTATTTACCTTTACACCTATTTTAGCATTGGGAGGCGCTTTGGAAACAAAATACTTGAAAAAAGGAAATGCACAAGTCTATCAAGATATTGTATTCCAAATGACAATGTAAAAAGTAGATAACAAAGTGTGATATGGAGCTAAAATGTAGGTTTATACTAAGTTAAAATATTCTCTTTCGTATTATCACTTCAGAAAATAATAACATAAAATTTAGCGCGAATTGGGGTTTAAAAATGTAAACAATCTCTTTCAGAATATGGTGTCATATTCCTGTCACATTGTTGTCATACCTTTGTCATATAACTTTCAACACCAATAAAAGCTTACTAATTAGTTTTGCATAATAAATAACAGTAAAAGCAAAATAATATGGATTCTACTAACACGATTAATTTAAGAGATATAAAAAAAATGAGATTAGAGCGTCATTGGTCTCAAGAACAATTAGCAGAAATGAGTGGATTAAGTATAAGGACCATACAACGCATTGAAAATGGAGAAAATGCAGGTCTAGAATCATTGAAATCCTTAGCTTCAGTTTTTGAAATTAATATTACCGACTCTGATAAGAAAGAAGAAATAGAGCAAATCAAAAAAGAAAAAGAATATGTGCAGAATGTAAAGGGATTTTATACAATCCTTGGCGTAGCAATATTGAGCTTAGTGATGTTTTTTGTTATTGCAATTCTCGATTCGGATTCAGATTCAGAAGGTTGGTTCTTATTTTTTTATATGTTAATTTTTTGGGTGATCATTCTCGGGATTTACTCTCTAAATTATTTTGATTTTTTTGGAGAAGAATGGGAAAAGAAAATTATCAATGAGAAATTCAAAAAGAAGCAATGATCATCAAGGAATACTTAAATCGAATTAATTATCAAGGCAACCATACACCAAATCTTGAAGTTCTAAAAGAACTGCAAAAAGGACATCTTTTGAATGTTCCTTTTGAAAATCTGGATATTCATTACAATAGATCAATTGATTTAGATGCTTCGAAATTTTATAAAAAAATAGTAATTGAAAACAGAGGAGGATTTTGCTATGAACTGAATGGTTTATTCCAAATTTTATTGAATAACTTAGGGTTTAAATCTAAAATAATATCAGCTAGAGTTTATGATAGTAAAAAAGAAGATTTTGGTGAAGAATATGACCATTTAGCAATAATCGTCGAATTGGATCAAAATGAATACTTAGTAGATGTTGGTTTTGGCGAGTTTACATTTCATCCTTTAATCATTACACCGAACAAAGTTCAAAAAGATCCTAGAGGAAATTTCATCATCGAAGGAATAAATGGAGAGTACACAGTTTCTAAAATAAATGGAGACATTAAAAGTATTGAATACAAATTCACAACAAAGAGTAGAGAATTAAATGAGTTTCAAGGCATGTGTAATTACCATCAAACAAATCCAAACTCTCATTTTACCCAAAAGAAATTGATAACTAAGCCTATAAACGATGGACGAGTGACACTAACAGGAAATACACTAAAAATCACAAAAAATAATAGTATTCAAGAAAATATTGAATTGTCAAAAAGCGAGTATACGGAGCAATTATTTAAATGGTTTCAAATTAATGAAGAAACAATGAAATTTTAATGATAAAAACTACCCTAATTACCATACTATCCATTCAGATTTTGATATTGAGTATTCTCTTTTTCCTAAAAAAGAAAAATAGATTAGCAAATTCATTATTAGGTTTAGTTTTGTTTTTTTTCAGCTTGGCCACCATAAACTTTTCTCTTTTTCACTACCTACTTCATGAACAGATCATCAAATACATACCTTATTTACGATTAGAACTCTTATATGCTCTCGGTCCAGCAATCTATTTGTATACACTTTCTGTTACAAATCCAGAATTTAAACTTAAAAGAATACAACTTTTCATATTCCTTCCTGCATTGATCGAATTTATATATTATCGTACTAGCTTTTACAGAAATGGAGCAAATGCTATAGGTTTTGATTCTCAAAACCCACTACAACTTATATTTACAATCCAACAATGGATCGGTGTTATGTATTCCACTTTTTTTATGTGTTTATCAGTTTACGTGCTAGCTAAATATAAAAAATGGATCTACGATAGCTTTTCTTACACGAAGAATATATCATTGCAATGGATATACCTACCAATAGTTAGTTTTGTTATTTTTTGGTTTGTATGGTTTATGATTCGCCTCACTGACATGCTGCTTTTCTCAGGAAAATATAGTGACATTTACTACTATCCTATGTATATCATTTTATCTATAATGGCCTTATGGATTGGCTTTAAAGGATACGTGAATTCTACAAGCGAAGCAATTGGATTTAATCTAATGCTAAAACCTCAGCAGAAAGTACCGAAACAAACTATATCTGAACACAAACAAATTGCCGAAAATCTAAAAGAAAAAATGGCAGAAGAAAAGTATTACTTGAGTCAAGATTTAAGCTTAAAAATGCTTTCAGAAAAAACAGGAATTCAAAAAGATCTCTTATCCAGAACAATCAATCAATATTTCAAAGTAAATTTTCATGAATTCATTAATAGGTATCGGGTAGAAGAATTCATAAAAAGAATTGAAATGGATAAAAATAAAGAGTTTACTTTTCTGGCGCATGCCTATGATAGTGGATTTGCTTCAAAATCTTCTTTTAATGCTGTTTTTAAAAAACACACTCAAAAGACTCCAAAGGATTATTTTTCCAATTTACACGCTAATAAATAAGTCCAGAAATGGGTTTTTGGACGATTTGGACTTCTTTTTCCTCGAAGTTTGTTCAAAAATCAAATTATGAAAACCTTTCACCTAATCTTATTATTATTTATTCTTTTCTGTAACATTAGCTTTAGTCAAAGCGCAAACAATTTCGATTTTAGCCCAGTTGAAAAGGAAATCCAGACAGCACTCAATACTAAGGAGATTCCTTCTATAGTAGTAGCTGTTTCAAAAAATGGCAAAATCATTTATGAGAAGGCGTTTGGCTATTCTGATATGGAACATAAAATAAAAGCTACGGTTACTACTTCTTATCAATTAGCTTCGGTATCTAAAGTTTTCACTGCAACTGGTATGATGCTATTACAGCACCAAAAAAAGATTGATATTCATGCACCTGCAGAGAAATATATGGCTGACCTAAAATTTAAAGAAGTTGATGGAATCAGTTCAGAAGTCAAAGTGATAGACTTACTAAATCATACTTCTGGATTGGGCACCTATTTTCAGTTACATTATGGAGATGAATCTACAAAATCAGACAGTTTTCAAAATGCATTCAAAAAATACGGAAGTTTGTTTCATCCTGCAGGACAGGTATATGAATATTCGAATTTAGGTTATGGTTTACTCGATTACATAATAGAAGTACAAAGTGGCACTACTTTTTCAAGCTTTGTGGAAAAAGAACTATTCAATCCACTTCGTTTAAAAAACACATTTGTTCATCAATCAAATAAAAACAACATTCAGATAGCAAAAAAGTATGATGCCAATCTAAATGTATTACCAGAAATAAAAACCAATACCAAAGGAGCTGGAGATGTATACTCCAGTATTCATGATCTAATTTCTTTTGGTATGTTTCACATAGACAATAATGATCATAATATATTAAGCGCAAACGAACGTCTCTTAATGCGTAATTATAAAAATAAGAATGTTCTATACCCTAATTATGATGAATCATTTTATGGCTTTGGTTGGAATATAAAACCTAATGATCATAATTATAACATTGTTTGGCATGAAGGTGGAATGATGGGAGTAAGCTCAATGCTAAAACTGATTCCAGATGAAGATATCGCCATTGCTGTTATACAAAACGTGTATAACCCAACTTTTTGTCAAAAAATCACAAATATGTTAAGTAAAATTGTGCTTCCTGAATATCATCCCGCACCTATTAATCCTGTAGCAGATTATACCAGTTATACTTCTAACCCATCTTATTTCGGAAAATGGAAAGGTGACATAAAAATAGATGCTCTAAGTATCCCTTGTACCCTAACGTTTAAGGATAATGGAGACATTATAATGGATTATTTAGACTATACCTATCAATCCTATTTTACTCAAAATAATCCTATACCCAATAAAACATTTTTAGCAATGGGACTGGTAAATAAGAATTCCTTTTTGGGTATGTATCCAGGTGATCTACCTTCAGAAGATATAAGACATGAATTCAGTCAATTTCTTTCTTTAAAGTTAATAAAAGAAGGGAACATTTTATCTGGGATTGTAGTTGCCTTGGCTGCTTCAGAAAGAGAGTATTACGCATATCCTTATTACATAAAGTTCCAAAAGGAATAAGAGTATGATGACACATCAATATATACTTGTTTACGTAGTTGTAACTTAGTTAAGAAAGTCCTTTAAATTTTCAATTTGATTAGTATTTACTAATTTAGTTACGGGAACATACAACGAAATCATACAAAATACTTTTTACAGTGATCTAAAAAATGAATAGAACATTACAAATACTAATTGCTTTTTTGGTTCTTATTTCTTGTAATAAAGAGGAGGTAAATGTACCAACTTCTGAAGATGAAAGTTCTACATTCATTTCTGCTGTTGACATTTCAAGCTATCCAGAAATATCAAATTCAAATCCTACCTTCTATGATTTGAAAGGAAATCAAAACGATTTCTTAACAATACTAAAAGATAATGGAATAAATACAATTAGAGTAAGGCTTTGGGTAAATCCAAGTAATGAGCACTCCGGATTTAATGAAGTAAAACAGTTTTCCAAAACATTAAAAACCAATGGTTTCAAAGTTTGGTTGACGCTTCATTATTCGGATACTTGGGCAGACCCTGCTCATCAGGAAATACCTAAACAATGGGAAGGAACTAATTTTTCACAATTAAAAGAGATAGTATATAACTATACAGAACAAGTTATTACCGAATTACAACCTGATTATATACAGATTGGTAATGAAATAAATCACGGTTTTCTTCACTCATATGGTCATATTTCAGATAATTTTCAGCAATTTAAAGAGCTAATGGATACGGCAATTGCCGCAGTAAGAACAAATTCTAATGATACTGAAATCATCTTGCATTTTGCTGGCATTGAAGGTGCTGATTGGTTTTATGATCAAGTAAGTATTTTAGACTATGATATTATTGGTTTATCCTATTATCCCATCTGGCATGGAAAGTCATTAAACACTCTTACAACTGCAATGCAGGATTTGAGCAGTTCTTATGATAAAAAAATCGTTATTGCTGAAACAGCATATCCTTTTACGCTTGAATGGAATGATTGGACAAATAATATCGTAGGACTAGACGAACAACTAATCCTGCCAGAATATCCAGCAACTACCGAAGGTCAAAGAAATTTTATAACACAAATAAAAACATTGACAAAAGAATTAGAAAACGGAATAGGTTTTTGTTATTGGGGAGCTGAATTAATCGCTTGGAAAGGAAATCAATCTACAGAGGCTTCCCCTTGGGAAAATCAAGCATTATTTGACTTTGATAATAAAGCTTTACCTGTTATGAGGGCATTTAAAATTGAATAAAAAACTATGGGATACGTTATACGACTAAAATATAACTAGACGTCAGCAATAATTTAAAAAATGACCGAAACAACCAATAAACTTGAACAATTACTAAGAAAAGGATCGGAATATATACTCCAATCATCTGAATTGGAATTAAGCCAAAAAGAATCTACTGAAAAGTGGTCAAAGAAAGAAATTTTGGGGCATTTAATTGACTCTGCAATTAACAATCTCCAGAGATTTACGGAAATTCAATTTGAGAACAAACCTTATCCAATAAGAAAATACAATCAAGATGAATTAGTAAAGGCAAATGACTATCAAAATTCAGATACCGAAGAGATTGTAAAACTTTGGAATTCAATCAATATTAGAATTCTGAACATCATAAAGGTTCAAACAGAACAAACATTGAATTTTAAAATCGAACTGGACAAAAATAGTTTCGCTGACCTAAGATTTTTAATGATAGATTATGTGGATCATCTAGAACATCATCTAAAACAAATAATGAAATAAAAGCTGTTGATAATAAAGTATATGTTTCATAGCAGCTAAATGATAAAAGAAATTCAAAGAGGGAAACAAACGATGCACAGATCTTTCTATCATTTTAGTCAGTAAAATCAAAAAATAAGGTAACATTTTGTAATATTGGAATACAATATTAAATGCTGTAGCCAATATCATTTATGAAAATTAAGAAACGTATTTTTAGAACGATAGCTTATATACCTTTTATAGTTTTGGGGATTACCTTAATTGTTTTATCCATCAAATTTTCTCCAACCTACGTTTATAGATTGATAACAATGAATGTAGCGGATGTTTATGATTATAAAAACTTTGAAAATCGTAAGATTAGGGAAGCAAAAAACACTAAAAAATTTGTCTCTCAGTTTAAAGAGGAATATGTGGAATCATTATTTGATGATCTGGTAACCAATACTGGATTTAAAAGTTTTGAAGAATGGGCTATCGAGTCTCAAACTACCGCTCTTATTGTCATACAAAAAGATATAATTATTTATGAAAAATATTTCAATGGTTTTAACAGGGATTCCTATTTCCATTCTCAATCCATGGCAAAATCGTTTATTTCTTTTTTAATTGGTTCTGCCATTGATGATGGACTCATCCAAAGTGTGGAGGACCCTATCACAAATTATATCCCTGAACTTTTGAAACGTGATCAACGCTTTCAAAAGATATCCATCAAAAATTTACTTGAAATGCGCTCTGGGCTTGAATATAATACAGATCTTATCCCCTTTACAAACATTCACGCTCCTTGGCATGATGAAGCAGTAGGATATTACCATCCTAATGTTCGAAAATTATTACTTGAAGATGTAGAGGTTTCATCTGAACCAGGAAAAGATTTTCAATATTCAAATTATAATACCAGTTATTTAGGATTGATTATTGAAAGAGCTACTAATCTCACTGTATCCGATTATCTTGAGCAAAAGTTATGGTCAAAAATAATGGAATACGATGCACTCTTCTCTTTAGATAGTAAAAAATCTGGTTTTGAGTATATGCCAAGTCGTTTGATTGCCAGAGCAATTGATTATGCGCGTTTCGGTCAACTTATGCTTCATGAAGGAGATTGGTATGGTAATCAGATTATCTCAAAAAACTGGGTACAAGAATCTACCCAAGAAAACAAATCAATTCCTCGAGATATTTATCCAAAATGGTTCGGAAGGAGTGATAAAAGAATTTATTATAATTACCAATGGTGGGGTCATGTAAACAAAGACGGCACTTTTCATTTCTATGCAAACGGAAATCTCGGACAGAATATTTATATAAATCCTAATAAAGAAACTGTCATTGTTCACTGTGGTAATTCACTCCAATATTATAGTAGTGATTTTGATTTATGGAATGTTTCTTTATTACTTGATTAGGAATTAAAACAACCATTTATATCATATGCTCCTAAACGTTAATAAGATCAATTGTTGAAAATATGAAAAAACAGATTTGCACATTTATTTTCCTAATGACATTAATTTCATGGAGTCAGAAAAAAGAAAATACAATACCAAAATATAAAGCTGTTGAACGGACAAGCAACCTATACAAAACAATTGCCAAAATGGACAGCTTGTATTTTGCAGCTCAAAATTTATGTGATTTAGAAACTTATGCATCCTTTTTATCTGAGGATTTTGAGTTTTTTCATGATGTCGCAGGATATACAGCCTCAAAAGATGATGAGATAAAAGATATGACTGTATTTTGTGGAGAAGAACAACGATCCCGACAACCCCTAAGAAGAGAATTAATCAAGGGATCTTTAAAAGTATATCCGATGCAGAATTTTGGTGCATTAGAATTTTGTGATCATAAGTTCTATTTACAGATACCAGATGGAACAGAAAAAGTAATTGGTTCAGGAAAACTTACCGCAGTATGGAAAATGATTAACAAAAAGTGGAAACTTACTCGCGTAATAAGTTACGACCATCAACCACTTGCGGAAACCGAATTATCGGAGGATATTTTAGATCGATATGTAGGAGATTATATCTTTTCCGATCGTATCGTTAACATCAAAATAGAGGGTAAATTTCTTCGAGTTACAGATATCAAAAATGGGAAATCTATATGGTCGAAAAAATTATTCCCTGAAACAGAAAACACTTTTTATCTAAACTACGAAAATGTGGTTTATGAATTTCAAAAAAATGAATCGACAATTATTGACATGAATATATATGAAGGAGGAAAACTCCTTGAAAAAGGCAAAAGGAAATAAGAACATAATAAACTCGACATGCAAAATTTACTTCAAGAAATCAGCAGTAGATGTTTTTTAAGTCCAGAATTACGAAAAAGAATCCTAACAGATTTTGAAGAAAAGAAAGCTAAAAAAGGTGAAAAAATCTTAAGTCAAGGAAGTAAAGCTAGTTATCTATACTTTGTACAAAAAGGTGTTTTACACAACTACTATTATCATGATGGTAAACAAATATCATCTTGGTTTTACTCAGAAAATCAATTCATAACATCTTGGCACAGCTTTTATGGTCAAAAACAAAGCTTCGAAGAAATTGAATGTTTAGAAAACTGTGTGTTATATCGAATCAGCTATAAAAACTATCAAAAATTAATAGCCGACTTTCCTGCTTTTGGAAATTTTGCCAGACTACTTGCTGAAGAGATGCTAACATTTATAGACGAATTTTCTAAAGGTTGGTCTTTTCTTGTTGCAAAAGAAAAGTACGATGTACTACTCACCTATTTSCCGAATATTGAATTACGCGTTAAACTTGGTTACATTGCATCTTTCTTAGGGATTTCACAAGAGACCTTAAGTAGAATAAGAAAATAGTATTTCCTAAAATAAAATTATGGAAAACTATTTCTATACCCATTGTTATGGCTTTGTCAATCCACTTTGATTGAAAATGGTTTGATCACTTTGATACAATTAAGAAGATTTGGTATATTCATACATATCCATTGTATCTAGAAGTCTTCTAATATGAATCTTCAAAATTTTAGTACATTATAATTATCATTTGGTTCTCACTATTCATTTAATTTTAAACTATTCGAAAATTTTGACATAGGTCAAAAAAAAATGATGTCAAACCTTCTCATTTTTGTAAAAAATATTAAACACATGAAATATTCAACATTAGTATTTAGAAGTTTAGCTGTCATCATTTTTATTACTGGTATTGCACATTTAACAAGCTATGCATCTCAAAAAGACAATTCAATTTATAATCATGAATCATTGACCGATGCAGATCAAGAACAGGTGATTTCCGAAAAAAGTGATCATAAAGAACAAACACTTTTTGAAGGAAGTCTCCCTGAGAAAAACACAAACAACATTTCCAAAATCGATGACATAGTTGGAAAATGGAAGGTTACCTACAATAATGAGGATTTTAAAGGAAGTATTATATATCATCTAAAAAAAGAAGGAACGGTTTTTAATGCGTATACATATGAGTATCAAGACGAAAATGGATATGCCGAAAAAGCTGACGGTATCAAAACTTTAATTATTAAAAAGTTTAATGGTGTTAAAGGCAAAGGCAGTTATACTGTTGAATATGAAGGGCAGCAGTATCAAGTTGATTGCCAAATTGATATGATAGATAAAAATACTTTTAAATTAAGCTATGACTATTATGGTTATGGCGATGTGGAAATCTGGAAAAGAAAATAATTATGATTGAATTCTTATCAAAAAAACTTGATTGGGTAGATGTAAATTACTGGTTTTATATCTTTAATGACTTAAGCCTATTATATATTATCGTTCCATTTTTTCTATTAGAGTTAATTAGATATGCATATTTAAAAAGGTTAAATAAAGATTTAATTTTTGATAGCATAGCTAATATTATAACCTTTGGAGCATTCTTTTTAATAGAAATAATTCTAGGCCTTCTAGCAATAACTAAAGTCTATTTTTGGATTTATAACAACTTTAGTCTACCACATCTAGAACTCAATTGGATAACAATAATAGCTTGCATCCTACTAGCAGATTTTGCTTATTACTGGGAACATAGGATGATGCATAGAACTGGTATTGGTTGGGCAACACATACTGTTCATCATAGTTCACCTCATTTTAACATGTCTGTAGCTTATAGGTTTGGGCCACTAGATGCGATCATGCCGATAATATTTTCTTTACCTATTGTAATGCTTGGATTTGATCCCATTCTGGTATTGTTATCAGAAGTTTTTGTTCAAGTATTTCAGACCATATTACATACCGAAATTATTGGTAAACTTACCAAACCGGTAGAATTCATTTTCAATACACCTTCTCATCATCGTGTGCACCATGGTTCAAATCGAAAATATTGGGATAAAAACTATGCGGGTATTTTAATCATTTGGGATAGGATGCTTGGTACTTTTGAACCTGAAGTTGAAAAAGTTCGTTATGGAATTTCAGAACCTGTACATAGTACAAATCCGATAAAAGTATTTCTTCATGGTATTGCTCGCTTATTTATAAAACTAAAAAAAGTAAAAGGGTTAAAAAACAAAGTACTGGTTTTTATCAAACCTCCTGATTGGTTGCCAGCAAATAGTAATGATAATGTTATAAATGAGCCCTGAAATTATGAAAAACAACACTCCTTTCTTTGCAGATTTGTCTACCTATTCTCCTATTGATACTATTCCCTTTTATGAGCATATTTTTGGTTGGAAGTACTATAAAGAAAATGATTATTATATGGCCTTTCTTGGTAATAATGAAGTTTCTGGATTATACGAAACTCCCGAAAAATTCAAACAAATGCGCATGCCACATTTTTGGATGACTTATATCAAAGTAGCTAATGTAAAAGACACCATCAATAGCGCTCAACAACTTGGAGGAATCATCGAAATGTCATATGAAATGAATGGATTTGGGAAAGTTGCTTTAATCAGAGATCCTCAAGGAGCAGGTTTCACCATCTATGAAGGTAATAATCTCAAAAATACCAGAACGCAAAGTACAGAAAACACTCTTGTTTGGAATGAGCTTCATGTTTCAGATGTACAAAAAATTATTCCTTTTTATCAAGGCATTTTTAACTGGAAACTAGTACAACAACAAAGTGACTCATACAAGGTTTTAAATAAAGAAGGAAATCATGTTGCCGATGTTTTAGAAATTCAAAACCAATATAAAGGCAAATATGAATATTGGGTATGCACTTTTGGAGTTAAAGATGTAACTACCGCTAAAAAAATGATACTAGAAAAAAATGGCGGTATTATCAGTGAGGAACATAATCGTTTATTGGTTACAGATAATTCTAATGAAGCATTTTTTTACATAAAAACAGTGTAACGATTTTTTAAAAGCATGTAAAGTCTACAACACACATAAAAAAGTATCCCTCCATTGTTTAAACGAATTCTAATTCCTAATTTTAAAAAGGTATTAATAGATTAGTTTATAATGTCTTGATAGAATGTTTCTGTTATAAATCAATAATTATCCTCCAGAAAATAACAAACATTGTTCATATGAATGAAATCAGAAATTTTATTGAAAAGATATCTCCGATGAATGATTCTGATTGGCAGTTTTTCTCTTCGAAATTGCAACAAGTAGAACTCAAAAAACATTCAGTTCTTCTTAAAATTGGAGAGATTGAGAACCATTTAGCTTTTATAACAAAAGGAATAGTTCGGTTTTATATTCCAGATGAAGAAGCGGATTTAACTTTTGGTTTTCTATTCGAAAATGAATTTGTTACTGGCTATGATTCATTTTTAACACAAACCCCTTCTGAATACCAAATTGAAACGTTAACAGATACCATTTTATGGAAAATTTCTTATGAAGACTTAGAAAAAGTTTACAAGAAAACTAGCAGTGGAAATATTATTGGGAGAAAAATGGCTGAAAACATGTTTCTCATAAAATCAAAAAGAGAACTCTCCTTATTGAGTAAAACAGCAGAGGAAAGATATTTAGACTTATTCTCAGAAAGACCAAAACTATTAAGACAAATCCCTTTAAAATATATTGCCTCTTATATTGGTGTTACTCCACAAGCTTTAAGTAGAATACGCAAGCGAATTACTTAACTTGGGTTCATTGTCTACTCTAAAATCATTTACAAACTTTGTAAATGAATTAAAAAAAGTCAATATGAAACCATTAGGAGTACTTTTATCAAGCTTTATCATTGCAGTTTTAGTTACAAAAATTGTCTACAAGGAATATGATTTTGCCTTAGCAGCAAGAATCGCAATGTCAATAATGTTAAGCTTTACGGCAATTGGACATTTTATATTTACTCAAGGAATGTCAATGATGATACCCAAATTTATACCGTTCAAAGAAAGTTTTGTCTACCTAACAGGAGTATTTGAAATCCTAATGGCAATAGGGCTAGTGATTCCAAGATTTACCTATATTTCTGGGTGGACGCTAATTATTTTTCTTCTGCTGATGCTACCAGCGAATATTTATGGAGCAATCAATCATATTAATTATCAAAAAGGAACATTTGATGGAAATGGACTTTCATATTTGTGGTTCAGAATTCCTTTACAAATTCTTTTTATTATTTGGACTTATATTTGTACAATCAGAATGTAATCTCATTGGAAATTCAATAAACAATAACCTATTTAATTAATTCCAACTAGATTTACCCACTAGAAATCACTTTTGTCTTTATTGTAAAAATTATACAAAACAAGATGTCGACTGATACTAAAATGAGCCAATTACTATGTACTCAAGAAATATCATTTAAAGAAAATGAAACCAATTTTTTACTTACTGTTAATTATACTTGTATCCAGCTATGGTAATGGACAAAGCCTAAATACAAATACACCCTTAGTTACTAAGAAAGAAAGAAGTCATACGGATCAACAGCTTGAATCGTTCTTAGACAGTATTGGAAATTTATCTCCTACTCTATTCTCTGAAAAGGTAACATCAGTAGCTGATTCTACATTTAAAAATCGAGTACAGATGAACAAAATAATTTCTCCAATAGACTTAACCACATTAAAACAGCTAGTTCAAGAAGAAGAAGATTTCAAAACAATTGACATTATAACTGCCAAAAGAATTTTTGGTAAAATTAAAGTCGATAATGATTACGTGTCGGATGGAAAAATTCCTATTGCGTTTTATTCGTTTGACAAAAAAGAAAGCAACTTTGATGAATATGCAATCTGTTTAGGGAATCCCTATCTGACTCGGAGTTCTCTTTTATATTTCATCAAAAAAAACAAAATAATTTCAAAACACGATATTTATCATCGTTACGGACTTGAACTTAAACACTTTATAGACAACGATGGTAAAACGATTATCTATTACAAGGAAAACTTCGGCTCGGGAACAGGAATATGGCAGTTTAATTATTACTTCTACAAGTTTTATGAAGACAAACTGATTCCTGTATTAAATGAACTTGAGAATGGTAATCTAAACGGTTGGGGAAGCAAACGCAGTTATTGGTTAAAAACTTATGTAACAAACACAAAACCTCTGACTCTGAAGATGGTATATCATCAAGAATTATATGCCCCTAATGCAAGTACTTCAAAAATTGTAAATGATTCGACATTCGTTCAGTACAATTGGAATGAGAATACGTTTAAATTTATTGGAGACTATAAAAAGAGTAAAATCAATAAATATCAAACGCTAACGTACTACCTTTCAGATAATGAATTACTATTTATCAACACCTACTACTCAACACTAAAAGAAGGTTTAAAAGATAAAAAAAACCGAAACATAATATTGAACTATTTGAACGATGTAAAAATTGATTATCAAGATAGTTACAAATAACGCAAGTCTCTAAAGAATAGCATAGTAAGTATTCTTTAGAAAATCAAACCATATGAAGACGGTAGTTTTCAATAATAAAAACTTTGTGAATTATATCAAAGTATTACTCATATTGACATCAACTAATGTTTTATGTCAAAATTTAATTCTGAATCCAAGTTTCGAACAGACTGATACTTGCATTCATCATATTGGAGAGTTCGGAAACAAAATTTCCCATTGGTCAATACCTACATCTGGAACCACTGATTTTTTTAATTCGTGCTCAGATGGCAAAACAGGAGTTCCTCAAAACTTTCAAGGTTTTCAAGAAGCGAAATTTGGAAAAAACTATATTGGTTTTGGTCTACAAAGAGCACGATCTCACGAATATATCCAAGGTAGACTTGCTGAAAAACTAATCAAAGGAAAGAAATACAAAATGTCTTTTTATATAAATCTCGCAGACGAATCCAACTATGCCGTTAATCGTTTTGATTTTTTGCTTACAGATCAAGAAATAAAGAGTAGTTGTTTAGAAGTGCTCTCTGAAAAATTCATAAATAAAATCGGAGTTAAAAACTATTCTTTTCATAAGATACAATCAGAAAAATTTTATGACAACAAAATAGTATGGCAACAAATTTCAACAGAATTTATAGCCTCAGGAAATGAAGAATTTTTAATCATTGGAGATTTCTCCAAACACTTTGAAGCAGATAAACTAAAAGTCTCTAAAAAGAAAATGAAAATACGAAAACAAATTCTTTCCTACTACTACTTAGATATGTTAAGTCTTGAAGCTATAAATGAGAATAATAGTAGAATATCGCAAACAGAAAAAAAAGAATCTCCAATTGAAATTAATAAAGATTATATTTTCAAAAAAGTAATCTTTGATTTCAATGATTTCAAATTAAATCAGCATGCAAAATTAGAAATCTCAACTGTGTATGATTTTTTAACTAAAAACAACGATTTACAGATTATTATTTCTGGACATACAGACAATATTGGAAACGAGACTGCTAACAAAAAACTTTCTGAAAAAAGAGCTCAAAGTGTTTCTGACTATCTAATTGAATTAGGATTGAATGAAGAAAGAATACGCTCCATTGGATTTGGAAGTTCAAAACCAATAGATACCAATGAAACTGAAGAAGCAAGAAGTAAAAACAGAAGAGTTGAATTTAAAATAAACAAAGCTAAATAACAACCACAAAACGTATTGACTATTAATGTTGTACTATTAAAGTAATTAATTGAAGATTTACTACCTTAGTATTACATCGAAAGTAACTGTCTGAAACTATATATCTAATACCTATTTAAAAAAAGGTTTGATAAAAAAAGTAAGATCAAAACTGAAAAGAAATAAACATGAACACTCATACAAACAAAATACAACGAAATGAAAGTCGAAAAATGACCGGAGTTGCTTCTCAAAAAATGAGTAGTAATAAATCAACTTTTCAGTTTAAAGACAATCGTGTAGAGGCCATCGCACAGCTAAAAATGCAAAAAATGGCAGATAATAGTCCACAAGTAAAACTAGGTACTACTCAATTCATGAAAAAGAAAGGAACAACTCTCGATGGAGCCTATCAGAGAGTAGATTCTTTTGGGAATAATTGGAGTACTCTTGACCGCACTGCATATATAAATAAACACGGTCTAAAACAACAATCTAGTACTTTCACAGGAGATAAGTATATACAAAACCTGAAAGATGGGTCAATTATTCTAACGGATACGACTGGCCAGTACTGGCGCCATGAACATGCTTCTGTTGTAGGACAATATTATGATAAAGATCATCTAGTCAATACTGATAACTCTAAAACTCACTTTTGGATCTCTTCTAAACAGAAAAAGAAAATACAAGATACTGTTCAACTCAAAAAATCTTGATTAAATTATAAACATACTCCAATAGTGAAAACAAAAGTTAATTAATGAAACAAGCAATATTAGATCGGATAAAGCAACTTGGAGGAAATGTGGAAAATGTAAAAGGAACATCCTTATTAGATGATATACTTTCAATTACTTTCGATACAGTTCTTTATCAAAAACCAACCGACACGCCTTGGTCCAAAGCAGAAGATGAAGAACCTATTTATGGAATCGGTGAGTTTATCGATGAAAATATGACCATGTTTGAAACCGATAAAAATGCTTTTTATAACATGATTCTTAATAAGTATTTTTGTAATACAGATGAAGGTTATGGGCAGACATTTTGGGTAGGAAAACCATTTACACCTTTTAAAGAAGGAAGCCCTGATTTTGAAGAATGGAACGTTGATTTTATGGATGAGGAAATGACTAATTTAGAAGAAATCACAAAAATTACGAATGATCCTAAACCCGATTTTATCCATTTGTTCTATGATTRTGGCTATCCAGACAATATTTACATATCGCTTTCTGATCCCAATCCAGAAAATCCTACACTTTTCGGAACAGATCACGAAGTGTTTTTCTACGAGATTTCCAACGAAGGAAGTTTAGAAGACTACTTGAACACTTTCATGACCAAAGATGAGTTAGTAGAAATCATTAAACATAGACTTGAAAAGTAGAAAACTGAACTGAATAAGTGAACTTTTATAAAATAATTTTGCCAATCTTACTATAACAAAATCATAATGAAAACGTTTCTTAAAGTTTGAGTAGCATTAATATTTAATAACGTTTTGAGAAAAAATATAATTATAGCAATCCTTATTATTATTTTTAGAGTTGCTGATTTATTTTCCACACATTTTGCACTGCTTGGCCAAACAAATCTTGAAAACGAATTCAATCTTATTGTTCAAATATTTAATATAAATAGTAAGCTTTTCTTTTATTGTTTTGAAATGATAGTAGCGATTATATTAGTTCTACTATTTTTATTTTCTTCAAGAAATAGCCAAATTTTTAATGTTAAAGCAACTAATTTTTTTCAGTATAGTCAAAAGCTTCTTCAAAAAAAGAATAAAARGCTATCCTATAAAAATTTACTGGTTATTATTGGGAAAGTAATACCTTCATTTATAATCATAACTAGCATCATATATATAACAAATAACATGTTGATATATATGGGTAATATATCAAAATATTACTATAACCTCTATTATAAAATTGATAATATAGTCCCATTTACATTTATTATCTTCGGACTTCCTCCCCTACTATTCTTAAGTATTATGATGCTCATACTGAACAAAAACTATAAAGAGAATAACACGCTATACAAGATTTTGTAAAATTTATTGGGACTTAAAATAAAAAGCTCATTTCCTCAACCAAAAGTATAGTTCACTCAATTTGACTTTCACATATTACTGCTTCAAATTAAGTTTGGAAGAACTAAAAGATCAACTAATGAATAACAAACTAATATTTCTTCTAATAACTTCTATTGAAATTCAATGTAGTACAAATTAAAATATAGAACTTAATCCCTACTCTTTCAATAGTAATGTCAGATTCTACTATTTAACTATCAAAGAGAGATTCAAGCTTAACATCTCAAAAACTAGTATACCAATTTCCAATTCAAACTCGAATTATATAAAAACAACCGACATATTAAAACTCATAACACAACTATGAAAAAAAATATTTCTACCCTCGTTCTATTCAAAATAGTAATTTCTTTCGCACAAAATACTCCAACTACAGTAGAAGTTACTACTTCTAAAATGGGTGTTAATAAAATTCATAATTCTGATATCATAGGAACGGCGTATGAATTTCCTGAAAGAATTGAAAATTTTTACTTAGACACAATTACCAGTACTATCACCGTACAAACTCGTGGTGTAAGCAAGAATGGTAAAAGACTCAATAATATTGGCCAATTAATGAAATACGATATTTACAACAATAACTTGCTATGGTCTAAAAAGTTTTCTTATAACCGAAGTACTTTGAAACAAAAAAATCAAACCTTATTGATTTCGAAGCAAAATAAAACAATCAAGATTGATCCCGATAATGGTAAAGAAACATTAAAAACAAAGAATTATATATATTCTTTAATTGATCAGAAAAATCTAGCTCTTGGCTATAGAATAAAAGCTTCTGGAGTTAGTAAAGATGAACTAAGAGCTATAGATTTAAAAAATGGGGATTTAAAATGGCAACGAAAAATACCTAATGAATTTGGTTGGAATGAAATCATTCATCTAAATGATTCTACCATAATAATTTCTTCAAATGGACTTCACAAAATAAACCTCAGAACTGGAAAGGGTTGGGATTATAACACAGTAACAGGAAAAAAAGACTATACTGCTCCTGTTATTGCAAATACTATTGCTGGTATAGCTGCTATATTTACTGGTACTTTTGTAGCCTCCAGTGGACCTAATCTTGTTAAAAATTTAGTATCAAATATGTTAATCGAAGATTCTGATTTCTATCTTTCTTCAGAAGAGCAAGTAGCTAAAATTAACGGGGAAACAGGAGAAATCATTTGGAAAAGTTCTTTTGATAAAAATACTTCTAGTAGATCTCACATTTTTATTGAAAATGAAACTTTATTCCTATTAAATTTTGGACTTGCTAATACAGGAACACGTGCTCTACGTTTTGGAAAACCTTTCCTTGCTGCCTATAACAAATCAACAGGAAAAAAACTTTATCAAAAGACATTTACATTAGAAGGTAAAAAAAGCATAATTACGGATTATAAAATTATTGAGGGTAACTTAATATTATTAAGTGATAGTAAACTTTTTCTAGTTGATAAAAACACAGGAAGCATCACGAAAAGTATTAAATTCAATTCTGATCAAAATGGTATGTTGAAGTTTTTCGAAGAAGATAAAATTCTAATCTTAAAGGATTTGAATGAAAAAATTAGTTTTGAGAATACAGATAAAACAAGATCATATCTTTTAAGCTCTAAAAGATACGTACTATCAATTAATAATATAGATCTGACAAAAGGAACACGTTTAGATATTAATCAGATATTAATAGATAATGGATATTATGAAGATAAAAGGCTTTTATCTAGAGGAGCTAAAACCTATTTAATTGATAAGAATAACAGTATTACTTCGGAGTTGAATATGTCATCAAAATCATTCATAATTGATAATTTTATTATTGAAGTAAATGACAATAAGGTTCAAATAATCGATTTAAAGAAATCATTATAATACCACACTATCTCTAAATAAGATACTTGTAATTTAATAATCAACCTAGCCAAAATTCAAAAACAAAGTAACATTTGGCCATATCTTGACACATATAGTAGAACGCTATTATGTTCAATTAAATGGTAATCTACATATGAAAATAAAACCAAAAGCATCACCGGATGAAATGAGTTCACCTTTTTTTAAGAAAAATGAGAAATTCTGTTCCGATTTTGAAAGTTATATATCAACCAAAAATGGAAAAGTAAAAGGTAATTATAATGCTTGGTCTTATTTGGTTTTTGGAAAAATATATTCGCCAAAAAACTGGATTTTAAAATATAAAAAATCAACATTTACCTCAACTGGAAACTTACTAATTTCATCGAAAAAACAATGTTTATTAGTTCTCGCAGAATGGGAAACTGAAAGGCTCGTAACACCTAATTATGAGTTTATAATCAGAAAAAAGACAGGAATAGATTTCATAAAAAAAATCATTAATAAATCTATATGGGATTTCGACTTATCTGACAAATATATCATTGAAGTAAAAAATCAAAAACCGAAACTGATTTCAAAATTGACTGAAATATTAAAAACCCTGTTCCTTAACGGAGAAATTTATAAAATTAGTCATCTAAATAACAGACTCAAAATCGAAATGAGAACTGAAGAACATCATTTTGAAATATTTGAAAAATTGATAAGCGAAATATGAAAAAGAAACAAAAATCATAATTTTATTTGTTGAATTTTGAATTCCTCGAATGGTGTACTCTCGATGGTGAAATGGAATCATAAACTGTTCAAAAAAAGTAGAGTATTTAAAATGATTTGTTAGGGTTGTGTTAAACTTTAAATCCTTCCATATAAAACCAGGGATCTACAAAAAATGATACAAACAAAATATCTATATTTGGTTTAGTAGCTATTAAACACTGCACTTATATTCTACTTTATGCTTCTTGCATTCTCATTTTAAGTGCATTAACTAACAAACCTCCTTCAGTTAAGTATGAAACAAAAGATAAAAGTACTTACCAAGAAAATCAATAATCAATTTTGTAACCCCATTTTACTTGTATCAGCTTTCATTCTATTATGTAGTCATAATTTATATATAAAATTTGACGGCTATTTCTTACAGCCAAATCAACAGGCGACCTTAAGTCTCTACAATGGAACTTTTGAAAAAAGTGAAAATATTATCACTAGAGATCGCATACAGGATGCATCAATTATCGCAAAAGGAAAAAGAGTCGCAATTAAAGCTGATCAATGGAAAGATCAAGACAGTACTATAACAAAGTTGACATTCGACACGGGAGAACCAGGGACATACGTAGCTGGTGTTTCAACCAAAGCGAGAAATATTGAACTCACTGCTGATAAATTTAATAACTATCTAAAGCATGATGGTGTTTTAGATATGTTAGAATACCGCACGAACAATAATTTGTTAGATCAAAATGCAGTTGAAAGTTATCAAAAACATGTAAAAGCTATCTATCAAGTAGGTGATATTAAAACTGAGGATTGGAAAACGATATTAGGCTACCCTATTGAATTTGTTCCACAAGCAAATCCTTACGAAAAATATAGCGGTGATAAGATAGCAATAAAGTTGTTGTTAGATGGTAAACCTCTTTCCAATCAACTTGTTTATGCCGATTATATTAAAAATGCGCATAATCATCAAAAGAGTCATAGTCATGGACCTCATGAAAAGGAACACTCCCATGAACTTAAAAATGACCGTATGGATCATAGCCATAGCAATAGCCATACTCATAAATCAAAACCCGAAGAAAAGCATACTCATACTAAAAAAGAACATAGTCATGAGCACGATGAAAAAAAACATTCTCACAGCCATAATGAGGATACAAAAAGGCATAGTCATAGTCACAAATCAAAGACAGGTAAATCGCCTACACATACCGAAAAGGAACATAATCATGAAGGTGATGAAAAAAAACACACTCACAAGCATGAAAATGATGGTAAGAAACATGGTCATATACATACATCAAATACAGAAACAGAAAAAGAGCAAGTTCACACACACGCTAGTGGCCAACAATTAAAAACAAACGATCAAGGAATCGTTCTCGTGGATCTACCTGAAGATGGTATCTACTATTTACGAACCATCCACATGGTAAATATTACGGATAGTGATGAATTAACCCATAAATCTAAATGGGCTACACTCACATTCGAGGTGAGTCACAAACATGATGAGAGTACTCATATGCATGATGATCATAATCATGAAGAAGAAGTACCTACTTGGATGTTTATACTTGGTAGTATTTTAATCATAGGTCTGTTATTTTTAATTTTTAGAAAAAGAGCCTAATGAAGTTTCTAAATTCAAAACAAACGATATCACTTCTATTGTTTTGCGTTCCCGTTTTGGCATTCGCCCATGATGTTACGAATGCAGATCAAGAACTTCTTCGTAACGGTGGTTTGTGGGCTTATATTCAAGTWGGAGCAACACATATGCTAACAGGCTATGATCACTTGCTTTTTCTTGCTGGAGTTATATTTTATCTACAAAACTTTAAAGATATCCTCAAATTTATCACTGTATTTACAATAGGACATTGTATAACCCTAATTGGTGCTACCTATTTAGGAATCACAGCAAATGAACATCTTGTAGATGCAATTATAGCTTTAAGCGTTTTATATAAAGGCTTTGAAAATTTAAGTGGTTTTGAAAAATTAAAGCTAAAATCTCCTAATTTACTACTTATGGTAGGTTTATTTGGATTGATTCACGGTTTTGGGCTTTCCACGCGATTGCAATCCTTTGATATCGGACAAGAACAATTTCTGGCAAAAATATTGTGTTTTAACCTAGGTGTGGAAGCGGGACAAGTATTGGCATTAATACCAATTGTTTTTATAATAACGCTCTCAAGGAAACATAAGCAGTTTCCTGCATTTTATAAGGCAGTAAATTGGTATTTAGTATTAGCAGGAATAGGTTTATTTGTTTATCAAATATATGGTTACTTTAATGCTCACTGATATTAATTTCAATAGATATTTTAGGCACGTAAAAAATACTAAAACTCTATCGAACAAATTGACAGGTCATAAGTGGATATCAGCGTCAACTTAAAATGTAACATAAAACTCACTAATACAACTACTCAAGGCAATTACGTTCAGATAGCTATCAGTAATTCCTAATAAAAAACGAAACAAGAATATGAATCGAAGAAATTTTATAACAACCAGTGCGATTGGAAGCTTATCCTTGATGACAAATTCTTGTTTTAACCTGGATAGTTCCTTTCACTATAAATTAGGATATCAATTGTTTTCCATTAGAGATAGAATGGCAATAGCTCCAATAGATACGCTAAAAGAATTGAAATCTGTTGGATATGAAGATTTTGAAATCTATGGGTATGATCCTGATAAAAATAAAATTTATGGGTTTAGTCCACAAGAATTTAAAATGATATTAAATGATTTAGATCTAACGGTCTCAAGTGGACATTATGGTTTTTCAGATTACTTTAATAAACCGGATGCCGTACTGGAAAAGTTTGTTGACAAATGCATTATAGCAGCAAAAGAATTAAATAGTAAATACATTACTTGGCCATGGTTAGATCCATCTCTACGAACAATAGAAAATTTTAAAATATTAGCATCGAAACTGAACAGAATTGGTGAACAGGTGAATAAATCTGGACTTGGTTTTGCTTATCATAATCACGGTTATGAATTTGAAAAACATAACGGAACTAGTGGATATCAGATTATACTAAATGAAACGGATCCTGAACTTGTAAAACTTCAATTAGATATGTATTGGGTGATGCACTCCTCAGATTTAAAACCGAAGGAAATTGTAGAGAAGCAAAAAGGCAGAATCGTAATGTGGCATATAAAGGATATGGATAAACAAACCCGAGATTATACTGAATTAGGGAATGGTTCGATTAATTATATAGAAGAATTACCTGACCCAAAGAAGTCAGGACTTGATTATTTTTATATAGAACAAGGTGGTAATTTTGCAGTTGATTCAATGAAAAGTGCTATCGACAGTGCAAATTATTTTAAAAAACATCTAAGAAGTAAATTATCATAATAATAAACAAAACCATGCACAGAAAAATATTAACCTTATTCTTGTTCTTTTTAATAGTTTTCTCAAAAGGATATGCACAAGAAATTGAAAAATTACGACAGAAAATTGAGAGTATTTTAGACACCAAAAAAGCTGTTGTAGGAATAGCAATTGACGGTATTAATGCAAAGGATTCTTTAAGTGTAAATGGTCAAAAGCATTATCCAATGCAAAGTGTATTCAAGTTTCCTATTGCGCTCACAATTTTATCGGAGGTAGATAAAGGGAATCTTTCTCTAAATCAGAAAATTGATATTAAAAAAAGTGAATTATTACCTGGATTATGGAGTCCAATACGAAAAAAGTATCCTAACGGTGTAGTATTAACAATCGCCGAAATCATAGAATACACTGTTGCCTTAAGTGACAATGTTGGTTGTGATGTTTTACTGAGACTTTTAGGAAAACCAGAGGTTGTAGAAGATTATTTTGCGAGTCTAGGTTTTAAGGATTTTGCTGTTAAAATAAATGAAGAAACCATGCAAAACGATTGGGACCAACAATTTCTAAATTGGACAACACCCAAGGAAGCTAATAAAATACTAGCAACATTTTACGAAAACAAAAATAGTTTACTTTCCAAAGAAAGTTATGATTTTATATGGAAGGTAATGGAAGGCACCAAAACTGGTAAAAAAAGACTTAGAGGGCAATTACCTAAAAATACAAAAGTTGCTCACAAAACTGGCTGGTCAGGTAAACATAAAAAAACCGGCATAACGGCAGCTGCAAATGACATCGGAATTGTTTTCTTACCCAATGGAGCATATTATACCATAAGTGTTTTTGTATCCGAATCATCTGAAGATTCAGAAACAAACGAGAAAATAATATCCGATATATCTAAAGCCGCCTGGGACTACTTTATTGATAAGTAGTTATAAAGATGGAAATAATGACCAAATTGTAGCCTCCTAACAAGTTTTTCATAATACTCTTGTAACAAATTTCATTTTAAGAATACCTATAAATAGAAATGTATTCCATTGAATACATGCAATTTGTTAGTCTGTTTAAAATGTTAGGAGGAGGAGGAAGTATTCAAGGAATGATTACAAGCTTAAGTAACAATAAAAAGTTACTTAGGTCTAAAAAACTATTCAAAAAAGAACGCACTTTCCTTAATATTAAAAAAGATTCCTTAAAAACTTCCAAAGGAAAATTAAATGTAAAAAAAGCTTCAAAAGAAGAATTAGAGCAAATAAGAAAAAAGATAAAAAAGCAAAAACGAAAAGAAAACGCAATACTTATTTGTATAGCTGTCGTTATAACAAGTTTTATGACTTATTTCACCTTTAATCTTATTCAAGAAAACACTATTGATAAAGAGTATATACAAACTTTAAAATTCAAGGAAAAAGAAAAGGATTTCTTAATACTCATAGGTAAGGGAGATGAATGGTTCGAAAAAGGGAAATGGAGTAATTCTATCTTTTATTATAAACAAGCGAAAGAAATTTTCGCAAAAAACTATGATATCAATTATAGGCTTGTTAGATCATATAGTTTTCTATGCGAAAATGAATTCAAAAATTGCCATGATACTAAAGAGTTACTAGAGAACCTCTTTGTTTTGTTTCCAGAAAAAGAAACAGAATTGCTAAAAATTAAAGATAAATTAACATATGAATATTAAAATGTTATTCGCTAAAACATTCTATAAGATGATGAAGTATTTTGGTTACATTGAAAGATCATTTATGATGGAACAACACTCTATATATTAAATTTAGTATTTTACAAAAGATAAAAAGAACCTATAAACTTTGACAAATTACCAACTTGAAAATTTATAGTTTTTAGGTCTACCGAAGTTTATACCACATTTATGACAATTCATAACAGATGATAAAATTCTTTAGAAAGATTCGACAAAATTTACTTTCAGAAGGGAAATTCAAAAAGTATACAAAATATGCCATTGGAGAGATTTTGCTAGTAGTAATTGGAATATTGATTGCTGTTCAGATAAATAATTGGAATGGCAGGTATCAAGATGAAAAAAAAGAAATATTAAATCTTACTAGACTTACAACCAATTTAGGTTACGATAAAAGACTTTATGAATCCATTATCAAAGAGGACAGTATACTTATTACAAAACTAAATGAAGTTGAAAAAGATGTATCTGGTTTTATTAATACTGTAAAGAACCCCATTGAGGATCTCAATTTTTTAATAATAGGATATAAATTTACTTCCAATAGAACAACTATCGACAATCTAGTATCATCAGGCCAAATAGGATTATTGAGAAGCAATTACCTCGTTGAAGATATTTTTCTTTATTATCGAACTGCAGAATATATGGCAAAGGGAATCGATGAATCTATACATAAATATAACAAAGATGATTTTAGTAATTTAATTTTTGAATTCAATACAAATGCTCCACTAAATCCTAATTACATCAATAAATTTGAAAATTCAGTTCGCTATAAAGTATACTTAATCGAAAAGCAAATTGCTTGGTATCGCGAACAAAAGGACTTTGCTGAAAAACTTATCACAAAAATTAATAACGAAATACGATATATAAAAGGATAAAAACCAAACTGAATCAAAATCAATCAAAATCAATCAAAAATACAGTATGCACAAATTTTTAGTAATCTCTAGTATTTCTATCTTACTATTTAGTTGTAAAACAAACTCGAATAACCTTTCTGAACAGGTTTTAGATCCCATTGAATACTCGATGAGTAATAGCGCAAAATTAATTTTAGAAAATCCCGAGATTAATTCTATTTCAATTGGAATTTATAAAAATGGAGAAACCTATACGAACTATTATGGAGAAATAGATAAAGGCAAAAATAATAAGGCAAATGATAATTCAATTTTTGAAATAGCATCTGTAACCAAAACATTTACTGCATATATAACCGCACAAGCTGTCTTAGAAGGAAAATTAAATTTAGATGATGATATCAGAATATACTTGGATGGTTCTTATAACAACTTAAAATTTGATGATCGCCCAATTCTCATTAAAGATATATTGACTCATACTACAGGAATTCAACGAGAACATTTTTCTAAAACTTTGGCTAAAATGTTTTCAATTGATATCACAGAAAATGAAAGAAAAACAATTTCTGGGTATAGCAAAAAAGACTTTATTAAAGACTTAGCAACATATGAATTGAAAATTAAGCCTGGAAAAAAATATGATTATTCTGGTTTTGTAGCACCTGAAATATTAGGAATGATCCTTGAAAATATTTATGAAAAATCATATGCTCAACTTTTAAAAGAACAGATCCTAGATGAAGCACAAATGAGTCGTACTTCTATGCAAATAAGCGATCATGACCAAAAACATCTTCTAAATGGATATACAAATAATAATCAATTAGTAAAACCATTACAAACGCCATTAACTGGTGCTGGTGGAGGTTTAAAATCAACAGTACCTGACATGCTAAGGTATATTAAATTTCTACTAGAAAATAGTGATCCCATTCTTAAAGAAATGAGAAAGCCTTTATTTTATGATGAGGAAGAAGAGGATCAATACGGATATTTTTGGATGGTTCAAGGAGAAGACTTATTAATGCATAATGGTGGAACAGGCGGAAATGTTAACTGGTTGATTTTATTGCCTAAAATTAATAGTGGATTTACGGTTTCATTTAACTACAATGGTGATAATGCAAATGACTTAATAAATACAATAGCTTCTCTACTAATTAATGATCTTATCAGTCATCCTAAAAAAAATGCCTATTACCTAATAAGAAATAACATCAATAAAAAACCTGAAAATTGGGTAAAAAAGTACCAAGAATTGAAAGAAAACAATGGTTCAGCATATAATTTTGAAGATTTCTCTCTGCTAAATGACTTGGGTTATGAATTACTGGAGAAAAACGAAATTGAAAAAGCAATAGAAGTTTTTCAATTGTTGATTTTGGAATTTCCAAACTCCGCAGATGCTTTTGACAGCCTTGGTGAAGGTTATCTTACAAATAACCAATACGAATTATCCTTGATAAACTATAAAAAATCCTTAGAATTGAATCCCCAAAATGACAATGCTCAAAGGATGATTCAAAAGATTCAAGAAATAAATAAAAGATAATTAGAATATCAATCATTACCTTTAATTCGAAGTTGTCCAGGATAAATTAAATGCAAGAAATTACAAATCATATCAAAAGTATAGTGTCAATTTCTGACCAAAAACTATCAATTATATTGAATAAGTTGACATTAAAGGAGTTTTCAAAAAAGGAGCACCTACTAAATATAAATCAATACACTAAAGAAGTATATTTTATAGTAAAAGGTTGTACTAGAACGTATGTATACGATCTAAATGGTGTAGAACATAATATTACTTTTGCTATGGAAAACTGGTGGTTTGGAGATTTACAAAGTTTTATCAAAGAAACACCTGCTTCATTTAATATACAAGCATTAGAACCCACAACTACACTATCAATAAGCAAAGGGAATTGGGATTATTTAGTCAAAGAAATTCCTGAGTTTGCTATGTATACAAGAGTTTTATTCAGGAATACTATGTTTTCTCATGAAAACAGAATCTTACAAAACCTTTCCTTCACTGCAGAAGAGCGCTATTCATTTTTCCTAAAGAAGTATCCAAATTTAGCCCAAAGAATTTCACAAAAACACATGGCTAGTTATCTTGGAATAACACCCGAATTTTTAAGCATGTTACGAAATAAGATAAGAAAGTAATTTCTTAAACTATCTTAAGTTTTTTATCCGTCTGACGATTGAACTTTGTCTCTAGAAATTAGGATGAAGTAAAATGCTATGAAGACTATTAAAAAACTGCCTTTTCGAACAATTGTTCTTCTCTTCATATTCATTTTTTCCTTGTCGCAAATAGTTAAAAATCAAACAAAAAGAAAAATGGATACTCACATAACCCTAGGAAACCTTCCTGTAAGAGATGGTGTTCGACCGAAAACAACGGATACAAACCCTCATATGCAATTAAGTCAACAACCTGAAGATCTCTCTTTTGTTAAAGAGTTAAAAGATTGGGCTTTTACATTAAACCATATTGAACAAAAACCAAGTGCTATTTCTGTTCCTGGATCAATCGCCATGTATATGAAGGAAGACCATAAATGTAAAAACTGTAATGCTTTTATGGTTGGATCTGAATTTGCGCATTTTCATCCGCATCCTGACTATAGCATGCATTTAGGAGTTTCTGAAAAAGATGCTGAATTAATTATTATCAATGGTTGGGGAGAATGGCATCCATTGATAAAAAGAGGATACCTGCCACCAAATATAATTATGATGTACGCTCCTCGAAATCAAAATGAACTAGAAGTTGCCAAATTTATTGTAAAACGTTCTTACGACTTTGCCTTAGGAAAAATTAAATAATCACTCTAAATAAAAATAAAATGAAACTCATAAAGAATAGTATTATTGTTATAGTTATCGCTGCATTTTCTTGGAACTCATTTGCACAAAACACTAAAGGTTCAGCATATGTAGAGATCGAAACAAGAACTTTAGATGAATTATATAAAGCTGCTCTGGAAGAAGGAGGAGAATTCATTCTTCGTGCTGGTGGAGATAAATCTGATCAAATTGATTACTACTTGGATATGTTTAAAAAACGTTTCCCAAAGTTAAAAGTTACCCATTCTGTAGATGTAAGTATAAATCACGCGCCTCGTTATGACAATGCTAGAGCTACTGGAGGTCAAAAGAATATCCCAGATGTCATACAATTTCAAACCTTACATAGATTTACTTACTATACAGAACAAGGTTTTTTAGATTCATACAAACCAAAAAACTGGGACAAAGTTTTTCCTGATTACAAAGATCCTCATGGACATTGGACTGGTCTTTATGGAGTTACCTTTAGTAATTATGTTAATACGGATATAATTCCTGCTGAAAAAGCTCCAAGAGACGCAATGGATTATCTAGATCCTGATCTAAAAGGGAAAGTTATTTTGACATACCCTCATGATGACGATGCAGTGCTTTACCAATTTTGGAATCTAAAAGAAATGTATGGTTGGGAATATTTAGAAAAGTTAGTCGCTACGAAACCTGTATGGGTTCGTGGTACTGCTATGCCCTATGTTGCTATAAACAATGGTTGGTATGGAGCGAGTTTTACAACATTCTGGGCATTTGAACCCATTCCTGGTATGAATACACGATTTCAATTTCCAGAAAAAGACTACTTTTTGACTTGGTTTCAAGCCGCCGGAATTCCAACACAAGCTAAACACAAAGCTGCAGCTAAACTTTATTTAAATTGGATGCTCTCTGAAGAATTTCAAACAAAGTGGCTTCAATTTCCCGTAAGAAGAGATGTAAATGCTCCTGCCGGAAATAAGTCTGTTCATCATCATAATACTTCACCAGCAGATTTTCATCGTTGGTTATTAAAACGCGACATCGTAGAAAGATTCCGAATGCAAATGTTACATCTCATTGGACCAGTTAAAGGCCCTACTCCAATAGATATTGATTACAGTAAAAAACCAGAATAGATTTATAAAATTACCCGAAAAAATTAAAAGCATGAACGCTATCAGTTTATGCTTTTTTTATTCTTCTATATTTGTGTTAATTTAATTTGTGATGGATTTTTCGATTTTAGCCGTAACAACAATATGCATACTATTTATTTCCCTTTTATTGGCATTATTTTTATTCACAGTTAAAACTTCCAATAAAAAAGCAAATACATTTTTAGGAATGTATTTTTTAGTTTTTGCTATCCATATTAGTGTTTTCTTCTATTCAAAATATATTATTCTGCCGCCTGTTTTAGAAATGCTTCGCGATCATATCGCCTTTTTCACAAGCCCCTTGTTGTTTTTATATGTTGTATCTTCTATATATTCAGATTTTGAATTGAAACCTAAACATCTATTACATATAATTCCATTTGTTATCCAAATATTAATATTTTCTCCAAGGTTTTATTTTGCAAATACAAAAACAAAAAACTTTCTAGTTGAAAACTTGAATCACCTTATCGAAGGTAAATTATCAATTGCTTTCGGTTTATCGGTTTCTCTTTTTTATTTAATTCTAATATTACTAGAATTAAGAACATATAAAAGATTGTTATTTGAAAATTATTCGAATAAATCCGTCTTTAACTTCAAATGGCTTTATCAATTATTTATACTGTTAGGTATTATCTTCTGCTTCTCATTTTTTAAACAGATCTATAAATTAGTTGGAACCGATATCGAAACCTTAAATATTTTAAGATTAGTTCTTACACTAGCTTTAGTTGGCTTTTTAACATGGATAGTTTTAAAAAGTATGTATCAACCACATTTATTCCGAAATATCAATTCTAATCACCTATTAATAAAGAATAATACTAGTGAACATCTAAAGAAAAACGTTGATAAAAACATGAATAAAATATTAGCGTTTATGAACGATAAAGAGCCTTATCTAGATGCATCCTTAACATTACAAGATCTTGCTAACCGATTAGAAATGCCAAGTCGTGAAGTCTCAATTCTAATTAATCTAAATCTAGATCAACATTTTTTTGATTTTGTAAATCATTATAGAATTAAAAAAGCTGAGAAAATGTTGGCCAATTCCAAAGGAGAAAATTTGACCATTCAACAAATTATGTATGATGTAGGATTTAATTCTAAATCATCTTTTTATACAGCCTTTAAAAAGAAAACTGGTATGACTCCATCTGAATATAAAAAGAATCATTAATTTCTTGGATGACTTCATAATTTAATTAAAAAAGGTTCGATTACATGAAGTCGAACCTTTTTTAAGAACCATATGTTTTGATTTGTTCTTGTATTAAAATCAGAACAATATGAAAAAATCATTTTTAACGACCCTATCAATTTTATGTCTCTATTCAAGTTGTATATCTCAAGAAAAAAAAGAAAGAAAAGTAATCGTTCATAATAATAAATCCGTTGAAATTTATAGTGATGCTATCCATAAAGAAATAAAGCAAATCATAGACAAAAACGCCAAAGAAACTTTAAAAGATCCTTTAATAAATTCATTATCTATTGGACTTTATATAGACAATGTTTCTTTTAATTTTAATTATGGTGAACTAACAAAAGGAAAAAGAGACATTCCAACAAATAAGACTATATATGAAATAGCTTCTATCACAAAAACATTTACAGGTACTTTGGCTGCACAAGCTGTTTTAGAAGGGAAATTGAATCTGGAAGATGATATAAGAAAATATCTACCAAAACCGTATCCTAATTTAGAGTATCATGGAATACCCATCAAAATAAAACACTTATTAACACATACAAGTGGATTGCCAAGTGGAATTTTAGGGATGAGTGAAATCCGAACGGATCTTAACGAAATTGAATTTAATAAAGCGTATACAAATCTTGAAGACAAACAAACCAAACCCAAATTCTTAAATCAATTATCTACATATAAAATGACTGAAGAACCTGGAAAATTATTTAAATATTCAAATTCAGGAACCAATTTAATGGGATATATTTTAGAATTGGTATACAACAAGCCTTTTCAAGAGCTCGTAATGGATGAAATTATTTCAAAAGCAAAAATGAATGACACTCATTTTCATGTACCAAGTAATAAACAACATAGATTAGCAAATGGATATTTATTAGATAAGCCTATGCCCCAATCTAACCTTTCCAAAACACTTTGGGGTGCTGAAGGAGCACTAAAATCTACAACCTCAGACATGTTAAAATATATTCATTATCAATTTAAGAATCAGGAGATTGTTAGAGAATCTCACAAAAAGATCTTCGAAATCGATACTGATTATTGGATAGGATATTACTGGTGGATTATCAGTAATCAACATCATGATTTGCATTTTAGACATGACGGTGGAATTTCTAGAGCAAAGAGCGTATTGACAATCTTTCCAGAAAAGAAAATAGGAATTTCAATTTTTACCAACCAATCTTCTATGAAGGTAAATCAAAAACTAAGTGATTTAACCTATTACATCTATAATGATCTTAAAAAGTAGTTATAAAATGGCTGTCTTATGTATTTGTCTTTAGCATAGTCATTATAGAATTTAAAAATCTAAAAAACAAAAACACAGCTACTAAATTCAAACTGAATACATCACCCAAATTCATTACATTTTTCTATCTTTCAGTTATGGTTTATTATCACTCAAAAGCATATATAAAAAGATGGAAGCAAAATATAATCAAATAGGTATTGACTACAATGCAACTAGAAAAGCGGATCCATTTTTAACGGTTAAGCTCTTAGCACATCTGCAACCACAGGAAAAAGGTTTATACTTAGATATTGGTTGCGGAACTGGTAATTATACCAATGAGTTTCAAAAAAAAGGATTTGATTTTATAGGTATTGATCCATCTAAACTAATGTTAGAAAAAGCAAAGCTGAAGAATCCAGAAATAGATTGGAGAATTGGTACTGCAGAGAATACAGGTTTACCGAATGATTATGTTAACGGAATTATAGGTTCTCTGACCATACATCATTGGAAAGATCTAAACACTGGATTTTCAGAATTGTATAACGTATTGCAACCTAATGGAAAAATCGTCATCTTCACCTCTACTCCAAAACAAATGAAAGGGTATTGGCTAAATCATTATTTCCCAAAAATGTTAGTTGATTCTATCTTTCAGATGCCAAGTTTAGAAAGTGAAACAACTGCAATGATAAAAAGTGGCTTTGAAATCAAAGAATTTGACAAATATTTTATTCAACCTGATTTAGAAGATAAATTTCTTTATTGTGGTAAACAAAATCCTGAATTATACTTCGATCCACAAATAAGACAAGGTATTTCATCTTTCTCCTCTTTAGCAAATAAAACTGAGGTCGAACAAGGGTTAAAAAGTCTAAGAGAAGATATCGACAGTGGTAAGATTTCGGAAATAATAAAATCCTATAAAAATGATTTAGGAGACTACCTATATATAATTGCTCAAAAACCAAGCATTCACAATCACTAATCAAAACATATGAAGTTGAATTTAAACGATAAAAAATTCGTAACCACTGAAAATAAAAGTGGAATATCATCGAATGAAACCATTTTTCATTACTTCCAAGATGGATCCATAATTACGGGAAGTTATATGGGTGGATCTATACAAAAAGGAAGCATTGTCGGTAAGCAAACTAGTGATTCAGAAATTGAACTTCTATATCAATGCATCACCACTGAAGGAGAACTAAAAGCAGGAGAATCCAAAGGAATAATCTCAAAAACACCACATGGAAAACTGAAATTAACGTTTAACTGGAATTGGCTTAATGGAGATTTATCTGGCGGAAAATCAGAATATATAGAAACTGTTTAAAATGAATTGGATTTATAAGAACTTCCATCTTATGATTTCTTTGATTATTGTAATTCCAACAGCAATTATCTATGGTACGCCATCACTTCTCACAAAACAACTGGATATTCAAGTCCATACCATTGATCTTTCAAATATGCTAAAAGCAAATATGTGTTTGTATTTAGGAATTTCATGGGTATGTATTTTAGGAATTTGGAAAACTACATTTTGGAAAAAAGCTACCGAACTGAATATCTTGTTTATGCTAACCTTAGGGATTGGACGAGTTTTAAGTATGATAGTAGATGGGATACCAACTGATGGCTATATTTTTGGGGTTATAGCTGAAATCATGATAGGATTTTTATCTATTTATCAATTAAAAAAATATAACTCAAAATCGAATTCTTTGTAAAAACTAGTTGATTACAGATGATAAAATAAAAATAGTATCTATCTTTATTTCAGTAGTTAGAACTAGATAGCAAGAAAAAAATTAAAAAAAATGTATCTTTTTTAATACTTGTTAGTCTCCTTATTGAATTATTAAATTTGATATTATGAATAACTGTAAATGTATTGACTGTTCTTGCCCCAACTGCGATTGCAATAATTGTCTAAAAAATAGTTGCGCTTGCTCGAAATGTGAATGCAATAATTGCGACTGTTGCTAAATAAAAATATAGGTTGGTTCAGATACCAGCCTATATAATTTTAGGAATATGAAGACCATAGAAATTTGGAACAATTTTAATGATGAGCTTTACTTTTTTATCCTTAAAAAAGTGAAGTCTACCAATGTAGCAAACGATGTGTTTCAAAATACCTTCTTGAAAATTCATAAAAACATTTCTACCCTTAAAGAAGATAAAAAAGTAAAAGCCTGGGTTTTTCAAATTGCCCGTAACGAAATAACGAATTACTTCAATGCGGAATCCAGCTATAGAAGTAAAGTAAATAATAGTGAAGAAATTTCTTTACAAGAAGCTCAATTTGTATGCTGTTTTGATAAATTTATAGATGACCTACCAGAAATCTACAAAGAAGTTATCGAGATGATTTATATCAAAGGATACAAACAAAAAGATGTTGCAAAAACATTAGAAATAAGCCTAGAAAACACGAAAGTAAGAATTAAAAGAGCTAAAGACATACTAAAAAATAGATTCAAAGATTGCTGCAAATACGAGTTTGATAAACAAGGAAAGTTGATTGGAGAATCTGACTGTTCGATATGCTAATATCTCATAGCTCCTAAATACATTTAAAAATGACATCTTGTTATTTCAACTAATAACGAAGTGAAGTTATCTTCAATATCTTTTCTCAAAGACCATGATTTCTTTTTCAGTATCTTTATCTAAAGATTTGTAATTTTAGTTTACTATTTGTAAGTCTCAAGGTATATTGAATTCCCTAAAATTAAATACTTCATATAAACATCATGCTGTTGTAGGACTTATTATGTCTCTTTGGCTTATCTCTTTTTTGGTTCTCATTGCTCCTTTCGATATAGCAGAGCTGCCTTTTTTAATTCGTTTAGAAATATTACCCTTCTATGGATTTATATCTTTACTAAGCTATTTAATCCTAATCCCCATACAGAATTGGGTGTATCATAAATGGAATACTTGGTCTATTTATTTAGAAATTATTCTAATTCTTGTATTTAACATATTAGTACTGACTGGAAGTTTCTTATACTATAAAACAGAATTGGTAAATGGTGAATACTCATTTACCAAATTTTCACTTGAAGTCTATACTCCGATTTTTCTAGTTTTATTACCGATTCTTTTAATATCTAGGTGGTATTTAAACAAAAAACACACTCAAAAAGAACCTGATTCTATCATTTTAAAGGGTGAAAACAGACTGGATATTCTAAAATTAACATTAGAAGATTTAATTTGTATTTCTAGTGCTGATAATTATGTAGAGGTTTCTTATATATTAAACAATGAACTTTCCACTAAGTTATTACGGACAACTTTAAAAACCGTTCATTCGCAACTWCCACAATTGTTAAAAACACACCGATCTCATCTTATAAATCCTATTCATTTTAAAGAATGGAAAAATTCAAATACGATACTAGTAACCTACAAAGAAATACCTGTGTCTAAAAAATATATAAATGATGTAAGAGCTATGAATCATTCACCCCTAAAAACGAATCATTCCTCCCTAAGCGTTTAAAATCAACCTTTTTGACCTATTCCATTTATATTTTTGGATTCCATAAAAATTCAAAAAATGAAAAACTATTGTATTGTATTCTTCTTCCTAATGCTTTCGCATTTTGGAATTTCTCAAACCGAAAAAGATGATGTAAAATCATTATTAGAAACCATTGTATCAAAAAATCAAGTAATGGGTGTATCTGCAGGATACTCTGTAAATGAAAAAATAATAGACCAAGCTGCTTCAGGTTATGCTAATAAAAAGGATAATATAAAGTTTGATCTAGACACCAGGGTGAGAATGGGCTCCATAGCAAAACCAATGACTGCACTAGCAATAATGCAATTAGTCGAACAAGGTAAATTAGATTTGGATGTTCCTATTCAAACGTATATCCCAGAGTATCCTAAGCAAAAAACAACTCAAATTACAACGCGACATTTATTATCTCATACTTCTGGGATCTCTGGTTACAAAAACGCATCAGAATCTAATACTACTAAAGAATATACTTCACTTAGTCGAGCTCTTGATATATTTAAAAATAGAGACTTACTTTTTGAACCTGGTACTCAATATAGCTATACAACTTATGGGTATACTGTATTAGGAGTTATTATAGAAAATGTTTCTGGATTATCTTTTGAAAACTACATGCAAAAAAACATTTGGGATAAAGCACAAATGACGAATACTGGTGTCGAAAAGTTTAAAAAATCTTATGCTAATAAATCTCAATTATATAATCGTAATAAAGGAAAAGGTAAGGCAAAACTTGCTAAAGAAAACAATGTAAGCAATCGTATACCCGCTGGAGGTTTTTACACAACTGTCGGTGATATGTTAAAGTTTGGAAATGCAGTACTCAATAACATTTTTGTACAAGAACGTACGTTTACGATCATGAGAGAACATCATAGCTTGGAAAAAGAAAATAACGCCTACGGATTTGGATGGTTTTTATATAGTCAAAAACCAAATGAAGGTGCTATTATCGGTCATCCTGGAGCACAAATAGGATGTACTTCTTTTCTGTTTATAGTACCTAGTAAAAAGACAGTTAGTGTTATTCTTTCCAATACTTCAAGAGCTCAAAGCAAGATAGACCCTATTGCTAATCAATTACTAAATCTTGCATTAAATGCAGCTAAATGATATTATGTATTTTATTTTTTTATAAGTTTAGTAGGAAATCAAAAACACTTATTATTGCTATATATCTATAATATTATAAGTGAACCGTAAATAATCATAATTGAAGGAAATTAGTATTAAAAAAGGTGAGGTATTACAGAAAATCGGATATTTAGAATAAAAAACTAATCCAAGCTATTCGAAGTTTACCTCTCTTATTTATAATGTAGAATACTATAATTTTGAAAGAACTGACACCTATAAAAAACTATTACAAACCTATTCAGCCAACTGTAAAGACTGGAAATGATGCTATTATATATCTAGAAGTTCAACCCAGTAAAGAAATCCAGAATTTTGTTTATTGCTTTTGGCAACTGAAAACAATAAACAAAATCAATCAACCATTTATCTACAGAGTGGTTTCTGATGGATGTATTGACATTTTTTTCAATCATAATCAATCTTCAGAAAATTTTGTAATGGGGTTTTGTAGAAAGTATACCGAATTTCCAATTGGTAGATCCTTTGATTACATAGGAATACGTTTCTTACCTACTGCCTTTCCTCTTTTATTTGCTGTAAACGCAAAAACTTTAAGTAATAAATCCATAGAATTAAGACAAATTTTACCAGCACKTTCATCATGGATTTCTTCTACTATAAAACCATCACAATCTTTTGAAAAAATAGTCTTCCATTTAAATGAGAAATTAACTTACTTAGTAACACAACAAAATTTTGACTTGGATAAACGTTTTTTCAATGCATTAAATCTCATCTTTGAAAAAAATGGTTTCCTGAATACTGAAGAAGAACTAAATACAGGGCTAAGCTCTAGACAACTTCGCAGGATTTTTAATTTTCATATAGGAACAACAGCCAAAACCTTTAGCAATGTTGTACGTTTTCAATACATTTTAAGCGCAAAACCTTCTGCACAAAGTCTTAAAGAAAATAAACTTTACTATGATGTTGGTTTTTTTGATCAAGCTCATTTCATTAAAAGTTTTAAGCACTTCTATGGTGTAACTCCTTCTAAAGCCTTTCAGTAGATGTTGTCCAATTTTTACAATTTCTTATAAACCTCCTCTTCTAAATTTGCTGCTATAAAATATTAAAATGAGAATCTTATTAGTAATCGCATTTTCACTGATCCTTAGTGGAACAAATGCTCAAACGCATCTTAAAATGAAATTAAACGCAGGAATTATTACAGAAAAACTAGCTGAAACAAAAGAATTTTATACTAACATACTAGACTTTGGTGTGAGTTTTGAAAATGACTTCTATCTTCTATTACATACTCCCGATAAGTCGGCTGAAATTAGTTTTTTACAACCAAACCATCCTAGCCAAAAGCCTATTTTTCAATCCAAATTTAATGGTAAAGGAATGTATATAACCATAGAAGTTGAAGAAGTAGATAAAATGTACAAAACTCTTAAGGACAAAGGAGTTTCTATGGAAATTGACATTGTAGATGAACCTTGGGGAGATAGGCATTTTGCAATCATTGACCCAAATGGAATAGGGATAGACATCGTAACTTATACACAGCCAGAAGAGTAAACAATTAGAGGTTATATTATATTTCAATAGTAGAAATAATAAAGAGTTTACCAATAAGTTAAAAAAATGAATGATTTACATATTCTTGACAAACCAAAAATTTATGCAGAAATCGAATCTAAATGTACTGAAATTGGTTTTACAATGCCATCTGATGTATATATTGGAACTTTACTAAAAACATTGATCAGTTCTAAACCAAATGCTAACTTGCTTGAATTAGGCACTGGAATAGGACTATCTTTATCCTGGATGATAGATGGAATGGATGATGGTTCCAAATTGATATCTGTTGATAATGATCCTAAACTAATTGAAATAGCAAAGGGTTTCTTTGGACAGAATCCACAAATCGAAATTATTTGTGCAGATGGAACTGAATGGATTAAAAATTATAATGGAGATAAGTTTGACCTGATTTTTGCAGATGCATGGCCAGGAAAGTACAGCGAGATTGATGAAATCATGGAATTGGTTACTATTGGTGGTTTTTATGTTATAGATGATATGACACCACAACCCAATTGGCCAGAAGGACATCAAGAAAAAGCTCTTAAATTAATCGAGTATTTAGAAAGTCGTGAGGATGTAAGCTTAACTAAAATGAACTGGTCAACAGGAATTATTATAGCTACAAAAAAGTTAATCAAATAGAGTATCTCATCAAATATTGTAATACGTAAAAAATGGATAAAGCAATACTGGATATTATACATAGAGATTTTAACGTTGAAGAAACCGAATTAGTAATCAGTGAACTGTCTTCAATTGGCTTACATCACGTTATGGCTGAATCTGAATATAATTTAAAAAATACTCGACTATCAGTTCTAAAGTTAGCTAAAGGTGATTTAAAAGAAGTTATTGAATTAACCAAAAGTGCAAAAATCGACTTTCGCGATGTGATTATGTGGGCAACTCAAATAGAATAAGTCTCTTACATAAAAAGCATACACTAATCATTCCTTAAAACTAAACGCTTCATAAGAATTCATTATCTTTCGGTTATAGCCAGTAATCATTATCCATTTGCCCAATAAATTATAACTAAGAAGTTAGCAATAACCAATGTATCCAAATGATAAAATTAAGAACAGCTACCATTCATGATCTTGATCTATTACAATATTGGGACACGAAACAGCACGTAATAGATTGTGATCCGGATGATGAATGGAACTGGGAATTTGAACTAAACAGAAATCCTGAGTGGAGAGAACAATTCGTTGCGGAACTTGATGGGATACCAATTGGTTTTATTCAAATCATTGATCCTTTTTTAGAAGAAACTCATTATTGGGGAGATGTTGGCCCTCATAAAAAAGCCATTGATATATGGATTGGAGAAGAAAAAAATCTAAACAAAGGATATGGAACAAAAATGATGGAAATTGCCATTGAAAAATGTTTTAGTGACCAATCTATTGATAGCATTTTGATTGACCCATTAAAATCTAATATCAAAGCACAACGGTTTTATAAAAGATTAGGATTTGAATTTTTAGAAGAAAGAAAATTTAACGACGCATCTTGCATGGTTTATGAATTAAAAAAGAATAGATTAGCTAATCTAACTTAAAAATTGTAACCGAAATTAAAGTACCCGTTCTTTAAACATATAATAACAAAAACGGTTAGAGTCTATACTCCAACCGTTTTTTGTTTAAATTCGTAGTTCATCATCAATAAAACACTTTAATTCATCATGATCTCATCTATTTTTAAAAAGCTCATTTTCGTTTTCGCTTATATTTTAGTTTGCCATACAATCACTGCGCAAGAAGATCAATGTGATTATTATAATTTATCAAAACCGAAAGCTATTCCACAAGATTTTAATCCTGAAATATTAGATCTGAATGGTAGTTTCAAATTCAATGTTGAGATTAAAAAATGTGATGAAATTTATTTCACTACCATTACCTCAAGCGAAAACATTTTCTTTTCAAAAAAGCAAAATGAAAAATGGAGCAAACCAAACATTGCCTCCTTTTCTGATCCTAATTATAATGACGCTGATCCATTTTTATCCAAAGATGGAAATAGAATGTATTTTATTTCAAAAAGACCAACACATACCACAGATAAAAAACTAGATTATAATATTTGGTATGCAGATAAAAAAGATGATCAATGGGCAAAACCAAAACCATTGCCAAAGCCTATTAACTCAGATGATTTTGATGAGTACTTCTTCTCTATTTCAGATAATGGCAATGCCTTTTTCTCATCAAACAGAAAAGGTGGTGAAGGTTCCTTCGACATCTACACAACTAAAGTATTAGATAATAATCAGTTCTCAGCACCACAAAATGCTGGAAGACCAATAAGTACTGAAAAATATGAATTTGACCCATATATTTCTCCTAATGAAGACTTCATTATCTTCTCAATAAATGAAAAAGGCAATAGTAGTCTATATTTTAGTTATAAAAACAAAGATGATAATTGGAGTGAACCGCAAAATTTAGGAGATAAAATTAATGTAACTAATCAAGATTTTGCTCCTTCACTTTCTGCCGATGGAAAATTTATATTCTTTTCAAACAATGGGAAATTAAGATGGGTAAGTACTGATATATTAAAAAGTCTTCAATAATTTGTTAGTTCTCTCCTACTTTAGAACATCTATAAGAAATTTTAATCTAATTCGTATTTGGAATTCATCAAAATAAATGGAAAAATTAAAAAACTGTATTTCAAGTCAAATTTCTATCGATAAAGATTCAATGGATGCTATTCTTTCAGCTTTTGAACCCTTAAAAATAAGCAAAGGAGAGTTTTTACTCGAGGCTGGAAAAATTTGTCGGAAAATGGCATTTATCGATTCCGGTTATATGAGAATGTATGATATCGCAGATGGAAAGGAAATCACATTATGGATCGGCAGTGAAGGTAAGTTCATAACATCCTTAAGCAGTTTCGTTTTTGAGACAACTAATCATTGGAATATACAAGCAATTACAGACTGCACTCTTTTTGTTATCAATAGAGAAGATCATTTTAAACTAACTAAAACCAATCCTAAGTGGTTAGAATTTGACAATATTTTATTAGCTAATTCTTTTGCACTATTAGAGAATAAGATGTTTTCTCAATTACATACTACAGCCAAACAACGTTATGATCAATTAATTAGCGAAGAACCTGAACTTTTTAAGCATGTTCCTTTACAATATATAGCTTCTATGATCGGAATCGCACCAGAATCTCTAAGTAGGTTGCGAAGAATACATTAATTAACATTTGTCAAGAGAGATTCTATATTGTTTATAGAAATTTACGGTAATAAAATTTCAAACAAAATGAATCAACTACAAAAAGCTTTACAAACTAATGCGCTATTCTCGATTACTTCTGGTATCATACTAATTCTATTAAATAAACAAATAGCTACATTATTTGGCACCACTAACAACACAGTGTTTTGGATTACTGGTTCGATATTAATCTATTTTTCAGCGACCATCTGGTATGAAATTAAAAAACAAAGAAGAAAGGCTATTATCTGGATTATTATCCAAGATTACGTTTGGGTTTTAGGAAGCATTATTCTGATGGTATTCAATCCTTTTGAACTTTCTAAAACAGGGATAATGATCATTGGTATTATTGCATTAATAGTTTTATTCATGGGAATAAATCAAATGGTTCAACTCAATAAAACAAAGACCAACATGGTATAAAAAATCTTGGCTATATTACTTTTTATATTACTTCTTCACCTAACTTTGAAGAATGGATGCTTTACGAAAATATATAGATCGTTATGTAGCTTTAGAAGATGCAGAATTTGATTTTTTTTATTCATTTTTAGAAGAAAAGACTTTTCAAAAACATGAATATATCCAACAATCAGGTAGTATTTGTACACATCATCATTTCATTATTGAAGGTCTAGTAAAAAGCTTCTATATAGATGACTCAGGTACAGAACGTATTGTGCAATTTGGGATCGAAAATTGGTGGGTTACAAATCTGGAAAGCTTTAAAAAGCAAGAACCATCATTAATCCAAATTCAAACTTTGGAAAAAACTACCGTTTTACGAATCAAAAAACAGGATCTTGATCTAGCTTTTAATAAAATCCCAAAAATTGAAAGGCTTTTTAGATTGATTTATGAAAACTGGCTAATTGCCGAGCAGCGCAAAGGTTTTTTTTACATGAAAACTTCTAGTAAAGATCGATATTTAGCATTGGTTGAATCTATTCCGAATTTTGTACAAAGAGTTCCTCAATATATGATTGCCTCTTATCTTGATATAACTCCAGAATACCTAAGTGAGTTGAGAAAATCACTTTAAAATTCCTTTCTTAAGATATCTTAATGAGATTCGATTTTTCGGACACTAAATTTGTTTCATTAATAATCTCAAAAGACAAAATAATGGAAAGAATACGTTATCAAGATCTTCCTAAAGGAATGTTTGATCATTTAATGGGAATAGAAGATTTTATCAATACATCAACACTAGATACAAAGTTACTAGAACTCCTAAGACTACTTGTAAGTCAAAAAAACGGATGTGCTTATTGTGTAGATATGCATCATAAATTATTAAAACATGAAGGAGAAACCGAACTAAGATTAGCATCCTTATGTGTCTGGGAAGAAACACCTTATTTTACTGATAAAGAAAGAGCAGTATTAAAATTTACAGAGACACTGACCGAACTTCAGAGAGCTCCAATTCCAGATGAAATATTTGATACCTTAACAAACTTCTTTTCTAAGGAAGAAATAAGCTATCTAACACTAGCTATATCACAAATTAATACATGGACTAGATTAATGAAAACATTCAAGTTTACACCTGGTAATTTTAAAATTCCACAACATGAGCAAGTCCAGAATTAAAAGTATTGTAAAACGTTCTTGATTCAATTTTTAGAAGCGTAAACCCCATAGGGGATTAATATTAGAATAGCGGTTTAGACATTCAACTAAATCGCTATTGTATTTATGAAAGTCCATCATTTCTAGAAAATTATATTCAAAACAACAGAAACCTATATAAAGCATGTTGAAACATGTATTGACTCAATTTCTTTTTTTAAATTTATTTTCGATATTGTAGAAGTATAAGCTAATAGTAAGTCTATAATTAGAATATCAGGGTTTCCTTAGATACTATAATTATAGATATAGCATTACTATAAATCCCGAACTAATTAGAAATGACATTCTACGAAAAAAAAGTAAATCAGGTAAAAAACAGCTGTTATTCTAATGATAAGCAGATTCAGACTGTTATAGAAACCCGTCATTTCATAGATACTAATTTTGATCAAGACTTAAACCTAGACTTTTTATCTCATATAAAATTCACTTCAAAATATCATTTACAAAGACTTTTCAAAAGATATTATGGACTGACACCAAGACAATATCTAATTGATAAACGTATTGAAAAATCCAAAGAAAATTTAAAAAACGGAATGACCGTTACAGAAACGTGTTTTGCTGTGGGTTTTGAAAGTTTAGGGTCTTTCAGTAAATTATTTAAAACAAAAACAGGAAAATCTCCTAGTAAATTTCAAAAAGAGCAAGTTTCGAGAAGTAATTTACATACAGACTTTTAAACTTTGGAAACTAAACTAAAATATTGAAAAGATGAAAGTAACATTAATTAGTATTCCTGTAAGAGATCAAGAAAAAGCCTTAAAATTTTATACAGAAAAGTTAGGTTTCTTGATAAAAAAAGATGCCCCGTTAGAAGGAGGAAATAGATGGATTACTCTTGTTTCTCCTGAATGGCAAGATGGGCCAGAACTATTACTAGAACCTGCACCTAACCATTTTGAACCATGTAAAGTTTTCCAAGATGCTTTGATGGAAGCTGGTTTCCCATATACTCAATTTGATGTAGATAGTGTTGAGGAAGAATACGAAAGACTTACAAAACTCGATGTTGATTTTAGTGTAAAGCCCACGGAAATGGGAACTGTAAAATTTGCCGTTTTTAATGATACCTGTGGTAATAACATTCAAATTGTAGAAACCCTTTAGAATAATAAACCGGATTAACATATATTGTGCTTTAATTATAAATCATCATATATGCTATTTGTATTCAATCATATTGCACTTTCAGTTAAAGACGTAGATGAGTCGGTTACATTTTATCAAGAAACGCTTTATTTAWAGGAAATTGAGAACACAGCATCAAATTCAAAAACTAGGTGGTTAGCTATTAGTAATGGAAAACAGTTACATCTAATTCCTCGACCAGATGAGGAGATTAAAACTACTAAAGCAGTGCATTTTGCCTTGTCTACTCCTGATTTAGATTCTTTTATTACACATTTAGATAAATTAAAAATTGAGTATTCCGATTGGCGCAACACACCTAACAAAGATTATGTTCGAAACGATGGAATCAAGCAAGTGTATTTTCAAGATCCTAATGGATATTGGATAGAAGTTAATAATGATATCTAATAAAAATATTTGGGTTAATTACCTTTAGCTATCATTAGAAACATTAGCTTATTTTCTAAAAGATTTATAAAAGCGATAAAGTACAATAGTGAAATATAATATCACATCATATTCGACAGCGTTATTTTCTACATGGATTAATGTAGAAGAACTGAATTTATTAATTGATGCAGGAGATGGACTCTCTGCAGGCTTGCTTCAGAAGTCTCGAAAAATTAAAAATGTATTCATTACACATCCTGACAGAGATCATCTAAATGGATTACCACAGTTTGTACAATTAAATGCTAGAGATGGTTTCCCAAGAATTCACTATCCAAAAGATTCTGGTTCATTCCCAGCAATGAGTAGTTTTCTTAAAAAATTCGATCCGCACGTAACTTCATCTTCTTGGGTTGGTATTGAAGATAGCTCAAGAGTAGAAATAAAAAACAATATTCTCGTTGAAGCCTTGCGCAATAAACATATAAAGGCTCCGCAAGGTGTTCATAAAAGTTTTGGTTATAAAGTATATGAAGTCAAGCATAAATTAAAAACTGAATTTCAATCAAAATCAAGCTCAGAAATAAAAGATATTGTAAACATCCACGGAAGAGAATTTATAACAGAAAAGATAGAGACTAACATTTTATCTTTTTCCGGAGATACGCCTGTTGACGACTATTCGAAATGGGATGGTTCAGAAATATTAATTCATGAATCTACATTTCTGAAAAACGAAGGAGATTCTCAAGTTGAATCCAAAGGAAATAAACACAGTAGAATTGATGAAGTTCTGCAAATGGTCAAAGAAATAAATATAGGCACGTTAATTCTTAATCATTTCTCAAGTCGATATTCTAAAGAAGAAATTGACAGTGCTGTTCTAAAATTGATTAAGGAGTATAAAATTCAAATTCCAGTTTTTCTAGTGTATCCTGGCGAGATCAAAAGAGATATTTTAAGAACTACCCCTATAAATGGGACAATGAACTCGGATTAATAAGATGTTCCTTTTTTAATATCTTTATAAGAACTAAAAATTTTCATTTAAAATTATGGCTACAACTCCAGAACACGATGCACGTGTGGCAAATTTAACTTTTGCATCCGTGTATCCTCATTATGTAACTAAAGTTGAAAAGAAAGGTAGAACCAAGGAAGAGCTACATCAAGTTATAGAATGGCTAACCGGTTTTGATGATAAAAAAATACAAGAATTGATCGATGAAAAAGTAACGTTTCAAGATTTTTTTGCAAAGGCACAATTACATCCAAATGCGCATCTAATCAAAGGAGTAATTTGCGGTTATAGAATAGAAGAAATTGAAACTCCATTGACCAAACAAGCAAGATATTTGGATAAATTAATTGATGAATTGGCTAAAGGTCGAAAGATGGAAAAGATTCTACGACAAGGATAAAATCCAAAATACTAGGTTATTCTACTCATCATACTTTTAGACAAAAAAGCCATTCAAAATGGAAAACATCGCATCTCTAGAATCGATTAAGATTAAAGAAATTTGCTATTATCTATTGAATAAAGGGTTTTCAATCACCTATTTTGGGAAACCTTGGTCTAACATTCAAAGTAATTGGGTTTATTTTAATACAGAATTAAATACAGAAGTTTTAATTTTAAAGTTTGATACAGATAAAACACTGGAAATTCATAAAAATGATGATAGAAAATCCGGGCTAGAAAAAGGATTGGTAGATCCTATAACAAAAGAAGGTGTAATGGGGCTTTTCATCAAATGAAACTAAAATTTAATACTCAAAAAAATTGAAAAAAAGACATTTAGGAGATAACGGTTTTGACATCAGTGAAGTTGGATTAGGCTGTTGGCAAATTGGAGGAAATTGGGGTAATGGAATTGAAAAAAAGCAAGCATTTGAAATTCTTGAAGAAGCGATAAACAATGGAATTGATTTTTTCGATACTGCGGATGTATATGGAGATGGCAAAAGCGAGAAATTGATTGGAGAGTTTCTAAAAACAACAAAAGCAAAGGTTAGAGTAGCCACGAAATTCGGAAGAAGATCCGAAGTTTTTCCTGATAACTATACTGAAGAAGCACTTAGAAAACATGTTGATGCTTCTAGAGAACGTTTAAATATAGATTGTATTGACCTATTACAATTGCACTGTATTCCAATTGAAGAATTACAAAAAGGAGCCATTTTTGATTGGTTGCGCATGCTGAAAGGAGAAGGAAAAATTGCTCATTTTGGCGCAAGTGTAGAAAGTGTAGAGCAAGGACTTATTTGCCTAGAACAAGAAGGCATGCAATCACTGCAGGTAATTTTTAATATTTTCAGACAAAAATTAACTAAAGAATTATTGCCTCAAGCTTATGAGAAAGGCGTTGGAATTATAGTTCGATTACCTCTAGCAAGCGGTCTGCTTACTGGTAAATTTAGTGAGAATACACAGTTTCATGAAAATGATCACCGAAATTTTAATAAAGACGGTGAAGCGTTTAATGTAGGGGAAACTTTTGCCGGTCTCCCATTTGAAACAGGTGTGAAATTAGCTAAYGAATTAAAAACATTTTGTCCTGATGATTTATCCATGGTAGAGTTTTCGCTTCGATGGATTCTAGATCACAAAGAAGTCACTACCATCATTCCAGGTGCAAGTTCATCAAAACATGTTTCTGGTAATGCTAAAGCAAGTCTTCTCCCCTCACTATCAAATACACTTATGAACGATCTGGAAACATACTATCGCGAAAATGTGCATGATCATATTAGAGGTGTTTATTAGATTACAAATATTGTCGCCATATTTAGTACCTTAGTAACTCCTTGGAATTTGTATTTGGAAAACGCTGTCAATATCATACAGAAAGTGTTAAACATCTTTGGGAAGTGAATCTATAAATTTTAACTACAATGGGAAAAAAAGGAGGCATGCCTATTTTTAAGACTATTGATGATTATATCAACAGTCAATCTGAAAAAGCACAAATAATTTTAAAAGAACTTCGACGTCTTATCAATGAAACTGTTCCAGAGGCTGTTGAACTACAAGATTACAAAGTTCCATCATTTACGCTTGTCCCGGATACCAATCCAAAACAACAATTAATGATAGTTGCCTATTCCAAATTTGTCAGCTTCTACCCTTATCAAAATACTATCGAACATTTTACAGACGAATTAAAAAATTTTGAGTTGGGAAAAGGCACTGTTAAATTTCCGTTTAATCGACCACTACCCATTGAATTGATTAAACAAATGGTATTATTTAGAAAAGAAGAAATTTCAAAAGGCTTAAAATAGTGATTTGATATCTTAACTACTTAATTATGAAAACAACAACTAAAATACTTCTTCTAGTATTTATGATACTAGCTATTTCCTGTAAAAATGACACCTCAACATCAGCTTCTAGCTTTGAATGGATTTTGGGCGATTGGGTACGGTTAAATGACAAAGAAAATCACACAACATATGAAAGTTGGAAACAACATGTAGAAAATGAGTACATTGGGTTTAGCTATACCTTAAAAGAGAATGACACGATCTGGCAGGAAAACGTGAGGTTGGTTAAAGAAAATGATTATTGGAGTCTTAATATTACTGGAGAAGGTGAAAACGAACCTACCAAATTTAAGCTTACAGAAATAGAAAGTGGAAAATTTGTAAGCGAAAATCCAGAAAATGAGTTCCCTAAAAAGATTGAATATCTAAAAAATGGAAAAAAACTACAAGCAAAAATTTCAGGAGGAGAAATGGAGATAACCTTCGATTTCAAAAAGAAAAATTAGCTTCAATAAAAGATACACCATAGTATATGAAATACAAATCATTATTAGTTGCTTTAATTGCCATTTCTTACTCTTACGGACAGGAAAAGATCATAACGATAAAAAACAAGTTTGATTATGAAGAAGTTAAATGGTTTAAGAATTCAGGAAAAGGGAAAATTAAGGGTACTGCTAAATTTAAATCTAAGCAAGGAGAAGTCCGTTTTGGAGAAGAATTCCGAATAGAATTAATGCCTTCATGTAGCTATACAGAAGAAAGGCTAAATAATATATATAGCAATACGAGTTCAGGAGCTGTTTTTGTAGAAGATGGTATTCCTAAATTTACTCCTGATCCAGAAGCTTATCACGATACTAAAAAGACGATGTGTAATCAAAATGGTGAATTTGAATATCGCAACCTTCCTTCTGGTGACTATTATTTAATTGCCTTTATGTTATGGGATAAAACAGGAGGCGGAATCATGAAAAAAATTACTATCAATGAAAATGAAACAAAAACTGTTGAACTAATCAACTTTTAAGTCAACAACATCATGTTCACTATATTAAATTAGTGTCTTTTAAAAGGAAAAAATGAAGATTCGATTTTTTACATTTCTTGGCTTAATTGCTCTTTTTACTTCCTGTAGTAACGATACAAAAAGTAAAGTTAGTTACAAAGATTATCATCAGGCCATCATCACTGCTGAAGAATACATTGGCAATGAAAACTATGAAGATGCTCTAAAGCAATATGAAAAAATATTTACAACTTATGATTTTTGTTTTCTTCGAGATTATCAAATTGCTTCCCAGCTGTTATTAATAACTAATAAAAAAGAAAAAGGATTAACATATATCAAGAAAGGTATTGCCAATGGATGGGAATTAGAAAATATTAAAAGTCAAAAGGTTATCCAACAACATCTAACCGATGCAGATTGGCGGAATATAGAAAAACAGTACGATGATCTTAGGAGTGTTTACCTAAATAGAATAGATACAATTGTGATGAATAAGGTAAAACTCATGATTGAAAAAGATCAAAAAATGGCACTCAAAGCCTATCTTATTGAAGATGAGGAAAAACAGGAAGCATATATACTAAAAAACTTCCCAAAACATAGTGAAGTACAATTAAAAGATTTATTCAAAATTATACATACCAAAGGTTATCCTGGTGAGTTTCTTATTGGTAATAACTTTTGGGGATCCACAATTTTAAGTCATCACAATTCTATCGAACCTAACTATGTAAGAAATGACACCTTATATCCATATATACGCCCAAAATTGTTCCAGGCACTAGATGAAGGTTATATTTCACCTTATGAAATTGCATTGATTGAAGATTGGAAAGAAGTTATTATAACGGATGAGGGCGAATCTCTTTATGGATATCTTAATCCACCTAATACCGCTAACATTTCCCAAATAAATAAAACCAGAAAAGCAATTGGATTACGTTCTGTGGAATTGAGAAATAAATTAATCGATATTTCACATAAAACAGGAATAAATTTTTATTTACCAGATTGGGTAGAAGGTAAAATTACGATCGAAAAGGAATAGAAATGGAAATCAAAACTTTAGAAGGAGTAACAACAGAAAGAATACTAACGGTTTTTAACGAGTCTTTTTCAGACTATTTTATTCCATTTCAATTAACCGAAGAACAGTTAACATTAAAAATGTTTGCTGACAAAACAGATCTTCAGCTATCCGTTGGTGTTTTTGATAATGATAAACTAGTAGCCTTTATTTTGCATGGTTTTGATATTGTAAACAAAAAAAAGGTGGCCTATAATGGTGGTACTGGAGTGATTCCCGAAAAAAGAGGTGCTGGACTCACCAAACAAATGTATCGTTTTGTTGAACCTATTTTGGCAAAAAGGGGAATTGAAAAGGTAGTTCTTGAAGTTATTTCTAAAAATAAGCAAGCTATCACATCTTATGAAAAATCAGGATTTATAACAAAAAGAAACCTTGTATGCTATAAAGGAAAGGTAGAGAAATTAGAAATTAACAATACTATAGAGATCAAGGAGTTTCAGGAATATAACTGGAAACTTATGGAGTCTTTTTGGGATATTAAACCCACCTGGCAAAATTCAAAGAACGTGCTCGATACCATAAAAGAGAATACAATATCCTTAGGTGCCTATCTAGATAATAAATTGGTTGGCTATGTTATTCATAACACAACTAGCAATAGAACACATCAAATAGCTGTAAGCAAAGATCACAGAAATAAAAAAATAGCATGTACATTAATTTCAAAATTGAAAGAAACCTACGGAGATAGTTTTTTGATAATTAATGTAGATAAGAACGCTAAAAACACAAATAGTTTTTTCGAAAGTATAGGTCTCAAAAATGATCTCGAACAACTAGAAATGGAGAAAATCTGATTGTTCAAAAGTTTATTTAAATACATTAGTGAGTAAGATCTTTACTTTGAAAGCGTTTTATATAAAACTGATAAACTCTTGCAAATGAAAACAGTAATAATTTCTTTATTTATGATTCTTCCAAATATAACTTTTGGACAAATTCCGAATGAGTTATCTAAAGAGGAGAAAATTTTTGGGCTTTCTAAATTTTGGCAAGAAATAAATTACAATTATATCTACTTTAATAAAATTAATCAAGCTGAGTGGGATACATTATATAAAGAATACATCATACAAGTTCAGGAGACAAAAAATGATTATGAATATTATCGTCTTTTGCAAAAGTTTTGTGCGTATTTAAAAGATGGACATACCAATGTTTGGTTCCCTGAAAAAATTCAGGATAGCGTTTTTAATGGAAGTTTTGGTTCTTATCGATTATTTCTTAAAAACATTGAAGACAAGGCTATCATCACAAGAGTCAATCTAAGTAAGAAAGATGAAATTCCTATTGGAACAGAAATCATTTCAGTAAATGGAATCAATACTCAAGAGTACATTAAGGATTGTGTGATTCCTTATATTTCTTCTTCTACAGACTATGTAAGACAAGATCTGGGAGTATTTAAAATGCTTGAAGGCTACGCAGGTACTAAGTATGATTTGAAATTAAAACTTCCTGATGGTTCTCAAAAATCACTCACTGTATATACTTCAAAAACAAAAGAAAAGGAAGTATATCCTCCTGTTGAAAAGAAAGAATTATTAAGCATAAAATGGCTAGAGAACGATATTGCTCATGTTTCGTTGAACTCCTTTATGAAATGGGAGATTTCTTCAAGTTTTGTTGAAAAAATACCAGAGCTTAAAAAAGCAAAAAAGTTGATCATTGATTTAAGAAAAAATGGTGGTGGACACTCCAGAATAGGAAAAGTCATCTTACACCACTTAACCAATGACACTATTTTTTATGGATCAAAAACACAAAGTCGCTTACACATTCCTACGCTGAAAGCCTGGAAGCAAGATACCTATTATCATGATTTCCCTTATAAACCAGATACACTAGGAATAGGTGATAGAAATCTACTTAAAACTAGCAGAATCGTGGTACCTACAGCCATATTAATCGGTCATCGAACTGCTTCTGCTGCTGAAGATTTTTTAATCTATGCTGACAAGCAAAAACATATGATTAAAATTGGAGCACCTACCAATGGAAGTACGGGGCAGCCTTTATTCTTTGATTTACCCAATGGTGGAATAGCAAGAGTATGTACCAAGAAAGATACCTATCCTGATGGAAGAGAATTTGTAGGATTTGGAATTCAACCGGATATTAAAGTAGAAAAAATGCTTTCTGATTATATAGAAAACAAAGATCCTGTTTTAGAAAAAGCTATTCAATACTTAAACAGTAAGAAATAGCTTTTCCATATAACAGCATGATCTTATGAATTTCGAAATATCAATATAATTTTATTAGATAAAAATACCTATCGATTATAAGGTCGCTCACTTATCCAGTGAAAACCTCTATTGACCAGTAAAAACTTATCTTCTCCCATTTTTGTAGTTTGCCCTGAAATGGTATCGTTTTTATGGATAAAATTAAAATCTAAAGTGGTTTCTGTTTTTGTATAACGAAAATCAAAAGAATCCGAACCTCCTGAAGAAGGAATAAATTTAATCTTTCCATTAGCTGTAGAATCGATTTCAATTGAAAAATTAGCCCTTTGTTTATTCATTTTTTCTATCTGAACACTACCCTCTCTTTCAAATCGTATATTTTTCCAGCGCTTGTCACTCTTATAATTTGTTAGGGTATCTCCATTAACTACATAGTTCGTTACTTCATAGACTCCATATAACGGTGGTTTAGGTTTATTTAAACCATATGATTCTTTTTGAGCCAATGTACTATAAAATCCATAACCAAGAGCATATGCTACTATCAACCCTTTTGTAACATTGAGGCCGATACGAACTCCTTTGTGTAATGTTGGTTGTTGGATAATGGTTAGTTTTTCAACTTGCTTATTGGTAACCAAAAATTCCATCACTTTTCTTAAATCCCTAGATAGTATAAACAAAGTCATAATCACTAAATGCGTAGACAATATTTTAACTGGCACATCAAAGAAGTAATTTACTGCCATCACATTCATAGCAGTCATTAATGTGATAATAGCGCCAAAAGTTGTAGTACGTCTAAAGAGTAATAGTCCTGCTAGTACCTCAGCAATTCCCATAAACAAGTTATACCCTTTAGAAAAACCTAAAAAAGTCCATGCAAGACCCATTGGTGAGGATTCTCCATATGTCTCTAAAAGTCTGTAAAAACTTGGTGCAGAAAATTGTAATTGAATAACTTTCACCAATCCATAACTAATTAGCATAAGCCCTACGTAATAACGTAGTGCTGTTGTTAACCAATAATATAAAGTCTTGTAATTAGTACGTTTTCTGTCAATAGCAGACCAGATTAAGGTACCTACTATGGCAATAAGAAAAATGAAAAACACCACTAAATAATCGAAGCTAGTATCACCACTTCCATTAGGACCGGTTTTGATTTTAAATGGAATTCCCAGGATGTGTTCTCCCAACCAAGGCACAAACTTCTCCATAAGTTCCACTGGTTTTTGCGCTAAATAATAGAAGAAAGGGTACGCCCCGTTATTTTGGAAAAAAATAAGGAGTAGGAAATAGATAAATGAAAATCTAAATCCAATACGGGACCATAGCGACCATTTCTCATCATCTGTAGAAGATGCATAGGTTAGCAAAGGTATGATCAGAAGCATGATAAGAACGATAGTTATAACAATTCCGATATTTGGAAAAAAACCTTCTATACTTCCAGTATTTTTAGAAATTCCTTTCCCGTCGATAGCCAAGGAATATGTACCATCTACACTATCCTTACTAGACGTAAAAGTGAACTCTTGTACCAAAGTTATTTCATTTCTTCCAATACCAGGTGTCCATTCCGGAATTGTGCGATCCGTTATTTCAGTTTCAAATCCAGGATTCTTGATCTCTACAGGTTGAAATACTCCTTCATCATCTTCTATGTAAAGTTCGAATTTATCATAGAAAAATGTTCCGTTGTTATAGAATATTCCGCCGAAAACAAGTTTTTCAGATTTATCATTAAGTATTCCCTGAATTGTATACGAATTCCAAGTATTTGATTTAATGGGACGATTCCTCATATTATCAAAGAATCCTCTTCCTTGATCTGGTTTATTATCAACTCTAGCCCAAACACCAGCCTGAGCTTTAGGATCTTCTGTTTCGACCTTTACATGTGCAATGACTTTAAATTTTCGTACAGAATCCGTTTCAACTTTAACGGATTGACTAAATGAGCTCCAATTTTGAGAAACCTCCTTTATTTCTTGACCATTAGCAAATAAACAAATAAGAAGTAGCGTACATAATGCAATGAGTTTTTTCATGTTTTTTGATTGATGTGATGAATTTATGAATCAAATATATGAACTATCATTTTAATCAAGTGTTGCATTTTTCCCGCGATTAAACTTTCTACACATATATAAATCCCATGATATATTGTGAGATTCTAGAAAACTAGGATAATTAAGGAAAGAAAAAGCACTGAATATAGGGGTCGATCTTATCATTTTAACTTTTAATTTTATAGAAACAAATATCGGGGTAACATTTTATACTTTTTTGACACCTAATATTAAGTGCACATAAACCTTAAAATTATGAGAATAGTACTATTTGCTTTTTTTATTTTACAAGTTGTATTTAGTCAAGAGACAAAATACATCGCTACAAACTATGAATTCAAAAATGGAGAAATTGCATATATGTTTGGTAATGATGTAAAGCTCAGAGATCAACCTACAACAAACTCTAACGTACTATCACTTCTGAAAATCGGTGAGCAAGTAGAAATCTTGGAAAAATCCAATACAACGATGGAGTTTGATGGTATGGATGCTCCTTGGTATAAGGTAAAAGCAAATAATAAAGTTGGTTATGTTTTGGGTAGCTTCATTTCTCTTGATAAAAAAACAGTTAACAATCTCACCTACTTAATTGCACTTAAAAAAGATGATTCACGAGTATTTCTAAAAACCAGAATTATAAAAAATGGTAGTGATTATGTGGAAAATGAATCACAACTTATGACAGAGGAATTCTCTATAAAAGCATCAGGAAATAAAGGTCTTGATAATGTAAAAAGTATTTTAGAAATCAAGTATCTAGCAGAAGCTTGTGGTATAAATGGTGGTGGAATTTATTTATTCTATGATGGCATAAAGCTAGTAAAAGCAATGGATTACTCTCGAATCGCTGATGCCGATTTATATTGGTTTGATGAAGAATATATTTTCCCAGAAGAAAAAAATGGTATCAAAGGAAAAATTGTTTATAAACGAGAGAGTGGCGAAACAAAGGAGTATGAAACGGAATGGACTGAAACTAAAATGATTCGAAGAGTCCTAGAATGGAATGGCAAAGAAATATTTCCAAACATAAGAGACACAGATGAATAAATTCGTGCATAAGTACTAATACTTTTAAATATTTTATATCATAATTATTGAAATGAAAAAGACTTATATTTTTCTATCCCTATTAATTGTATTTACCTCTTGTAATTTTAAAGAGCGAATTCAAAAAATAGGAACTATAAATGATGAGCTACAAAAAGAATTTAAACATGAAGACATCTTATGCGGCTTTAATTTTGGAATTGATGACGATGATGAAAGCAATTACTTTTTAATTAGCTTTTATAATTATGATCTTTCAAATAAGTTGTACTCCCAATTGGAAATAGAAGCAATTGAAGTAAAGCAGTTTTTCCTGAATAGATATCCAGAATATCGGGAGTTAGATTTTATAGAAATAAGGTTTACAAAATTAAACCAAGATAATGCACATTCTTTCGTCAATTTTAGATTTAAATGATATTTATCTGATCAAAAATCCTTTTCATAAAACCCTGTAAATTAAGTATCTTTAAGAGAAAAAAGTTTACACTCACACCTTGGAATTTATTTTCAAGATTAACCAACTATTATCTTATGAAAAAGGCTTTCTCTTTAACGCTATTTATACTTATAAGTTACCAAATACATGCTCAGCAATATTTAAACGCTGAAGATTCAGATCCTAAAAAACTAAAATGGATGCAAGGATATCCTCCTACCAAAGAAAAAGTAGTTTCTGCATCAGATGGTAGTTTTTTTACATTCCCAGCCTTACGATATAGTGTATGTCATATGCGCGAATTTTTACCCACTACTGAAGTGCGTTCTGCAACTTCAGATCGGTATGAGTTCGAAATACGATTAGATTCTTCTATAGATGCGGTTGAATTTACTCCATTAGGTAGTAATGAAAAGATAAGCTGGAAAGCTTCTCTTGATAAAAATTATACTGACGGAATTATCATCTTGCATAAAGGTATTATTGTATATGAAAAGTATTTTGGAGAGTTAGCACAAGATGGTGTTCATGCAGCGATGTCTGTGAGTAAAACATTTACTGGTACCCTAGGAGCAATCTTAGTTACTGAAGGGTTATTAAAGGAAGAAACAAAAGCAAGTCAATATATTCCAGAACTAAAAAATTCGGCATTTGGGGATGCTACCATACGGCAAATATTAGATATGACCACCAATTTGAAATACAGTGAAGATTATTCAGATCCTAAGGCTGAAGTTTGGTCTTTTTCGGCTGCTGGTAATCCGTTGCCAAAACCAAAATCTTACAACGGTCCAACCAATTATTATGAATATCTACAAACCGTACAAAAAAGTGGTGATCATGGAAATGAATTTGGTTATAAAACGATTAATACCGATGCTATGGGATGGATTATTTCTAGAGTAACTAAACAAAGTATTCCTCAGTTATTATCAGAAAAAATTTGGAAACCTCTTGGTACTCATGTTGATGGTTATTTTCAGGTTGATGGAGCTGGAATTGCGTTTGCTGGTGGAGGTTTTAGTGCCAATTTACGAGATATGGCGATGTTCGGAGAAATGATACGAAACAAAGGGTATTTTAATAATAAACAAATCATTCCTTCTCAAACTATTGAAAATATTATGAATGGAGGAAGCCAAGAAGCTTTTAAAAAATCTGCTTATAGTACTTTGAACAATTGGAGTTATCGAGATATGTGGTGGATTACTCATAATGAACATAATGCCTTTGCAGCACGAGGAGTACATGGTCAGACAATCTATATAGATCCCAAAGCAGAAATGGTATTAGTTAGATTTGCTTCGCATCCAGAAGCAAAAAATGCTAAAATAGATCCAACCTCATTACCTGCCTATCATGCAGTAGCGAAGTATTTATTAAAAAAATGAGAGGGCAATTTTTATTTTTATAGATATAGTAAAACGAATGTATATTGAAATTTTTAAAAAACATATTTCAAAAGCGTACTAAAAAAATAATACCTACTCACCTATTTTCTGGAATCGGTGAGTCTAAAATTAACGAACATGGTATATGGATTTCTAAATATCCTTTTGAGCCCTCTTCAGTATATCCTGAAAGACAAATTGATGCCAAAGAAATTATATCGATTTGTATAGAATTTGGTATGGCCAGAATCATTCTAAAAGATGATATTGTTTTTATTTCAGCAGAGAAAAAGGAAGCGCTAACATCATTCGCAAACCGCAACAACATTCCATTATCACCTTACAGTTGGAACTGGGATTGGATTTTGGAACCTTATTTAGATACAGAACTAACCGAAGAAAATAAGCAGCAAATTGAATCTAGACTTCTGGAAAATGGTTTTAGTAAAACTGAAATTGAAACCATTAGAAAAGAAGTTGGAAAACAAATGTTCCATTATAACTTCAGCACCATGCTATGGGAATGGTGTAGCTTATCCTTACCTGATGTTTTGTCTACAATGAAAGCTTTATATACCAAAGAAAAATTTAGAGATTTTTATCGCCGAGCTCTTGAGATAGAAAGGAGAAATATCTAAAGATTTTTGAGCATATTTTAAAAGAGCAAAACCACATTTACTCCTTCCCTAAAATATCACGAATTATTTTCAAGTGATGTTTTGTATGAATCTTCAAAAAACATTTTGATTGACTCTTATTGAGTTGCCCAAAAACGGGATGCATAAAATTTGCATTTTGATCCAAACTTTCAAAATTGGAAAGGTTTGTTCTCGCTTCTTCAAGTTGAGATAATATACTTTCTGTTTTTATTTCGTTTGGTGGTAATACAGAGGCAGGAGATTTTCCTTTTCCTCTAGGTATATATCTAAAGGTGAAAGAGATGGTTCGCCAGAAATTAAAACGATTCTCGTATACTGTTGGATCAGAATTTCCCAGAATAGTATTAATCTTATTAATTACCTTGAGCATATGATCTAAATGCCAGGCAATAGGTGCTTTAGAGACGCTACTATTAAAGTGGTCTCTAAACTGAATCAAATAAGCTATATCTTGTAATTGGTTCTCCATGCAACCTTTTTTACGTCCAAACTGCTACCTCGTCATCTCCCATAAAAACCAAGTTACAGATATCCCAAAACGCAAATTTCATGCATCTCATTGTGTTTCATCTCGTTTATTTATGTTAAAATTCAAATCGATATCCAAAATCGGGGAAAAAACCTATCTGATTCACCTCATCAACATTATTTGTTAATCGATTATACCGCCTAGCAAAAAGATTTTCATTAGCAGTCACGTTCTGAAGATCCACATAAAATTGATGAGAAGTTTTCTTTTTCTTACTGTTGATTTTATACCCAAACTTAACATCCCAACGAAAATAACCATCATTCTGTTCGCTAAATGCTAAATCTTCTTGTAAAACCTCAAAACCGGCTGCTTGCGAGGCTGCTAAATCAACAGGTGTAAAATATCTTCCTCCAGAAAAAGTAACTCTTGTGTCAAAAAACAATACATCTTTTTTAGTTTTTCCCATTGCGAATTCTTTTCCAGCTAATAAATTCACTACATATCCATTATTAAATGGTGTATTTCTTTCTATACCATCGCTTCCTTCATACTTGCTCTCAAATAATGAGGTCGTTAACAGACCATAATATCCATTCTTAAAAAATCGCTCAACAGTAAGTTCAATTCCTTGATTAAATCCTGTTCCTTCGTTCACAAGAGAAACTCTATCATTATCAAAACCAAAATCAGCTCCTTCCGTCAAAGAAGAATAACTAGATGTAAAAGGCTCTACCGCTGCATTATCAATATCTTGATAGTATACTTCTAATTTGGCTCTCCAACTACTTCCTAGCTTTACGTCATATCCCAAGACATAATGGTTACTTCTAACAAAATCTAAATCTCTATTCGTTTGTTCTAAAGCTCCGTTTACTTCTTCGTTAAGAAACAAAAGTGGTAATGATACTGGTTGGTGATGTAAACCATATCCAAAACTTAGACGATGACTTTGTGAGATTTTATAATTAAGTCCTGCTCTTGGTTCTAACACAAACTGTTCATTTAATGAACTATACTGACCATGCACTCCTGTATTTAATGTGAGCTTTTCAGTAAGCCTAAACTGCCCTTGAATAAATGGTTGGAAAATGGTAAGGTTTTCATCAATATCTCTAAATGTAAAAATATCCGGATCACCATCATTATCTAGATCCGGTTGTTCTGTTCTATCACGTAATAAGGATTCTACTCTTATATTTTCTACTAAAACTCCTGTTCTAATGGTACTTCTACTACTAAGTTTTGAATTGAAAAGTGTAGAAAAAGTAAATCTATTTTCAGCATTATCTGCTTCTGTATA